>NZ_JBIAMM010000001.1:0-978051 GCF_042874095.1 Streptomyces sp. NPDC004266 | reverse complement strand
CCCGCCCCCACCCCCGCTTCCCCCGGGGCCGGGGGGGGGGGCGGCCCCCCGCCCCCCCCCCCCGCCCCCGCCCGCCCCCCCCCCCCCGGCGGGGGGGCCCCCCCCCGGGGGGCCCCCCCCCCCGGCCGTCGTGTTTGTGGTGCTTCGCACAGTGACGCGGTGCAGGTCAAGGGTGAGTTGACGGCTGTTCTCGGCCCGTGGTGGACTGCCGGGGCCATTACGGCGGCAGTAGAGGAAGTCCGGTGCGAATCCGGCGCGGTCCCGCCACTGTGACCGGATCCCACGGGTCCGGGAGTCAGGAACTCTCGCCGCCGGTCACGTCGATCCAGGGCGCGGACCCTGAGTGAGGACAGAGCGCCATGCCCGGCCGCGGCCGCAGCGTCTCCCCAGCCACCGGTGTCTTCGCGTACGGCGCGGCCCTGGGCCTCGCCGTCGATCTGCTCGTCGGCGACCCCCGCCGCGGACACCCCGTCGCCGCCTTCGGCCGGGCGGCGGCCCGCGTCGAGCGGGCCCTGTGGCGCGACCACCGCGGCTGGGGCGTCCTGCACACCGCCGTCTGCGCCGGTGCCACCGTCACGGCCGGCGCCCTCGCCGCCCGTACGGCACGGGGCAGCCGCGCCGGATCCGTCGCGCTCACCGCGGCGGCCGTCTGGGCCGTCGTCGGCGGCACGACCCTGGGACGCGAGGCCCGCGCGATCGGCGGCGCCCTCGCCGCCGGGGACCTGGAGGTGGCCCGGGAGCGGCTGCCACACCTCTGCGGACGCGACCCGCAGTCCCTCGACGGTCCCGCGATGGCCCGCGCGGTCGTCGAGTCCGTCGCCGAGAACACCTCCGACGCGGTCGTGGGCGCCCTCTTCTGGGGAGCGGTCGCGGGCGTGCCGGGCCTGGTCGGCTTCCGCGCGGTGAACACCCTCGACGCGATGGTCGGCCACAAGTCGCCCCGGTACCGCAGGTACGGCTGGGCCTCGGCCCGCCTCGACGACCTGGCCGGCTGGCCCGGGGCCCGGCTGACCGCCGCGCTCGCGGCCGTCGCCGGCGGCGACCCGCGCGGAGCCGTACGGGCCTGGCGGGCGGACGCCGCGAAGCACCCGAGCCCGAACGCGGGACCGGTCGAGGCCTCCTTCGCGGGCGCCCTCGGCGTACGGCTCGGGGGGACCCTCTCGTACGCCGGGCGGGTCGAGCACCGGCCCGTCCTCAACGGGGAGGGGCGGCCCGTCGAGGTCGCCGACATCGACCGCGCGGTCCGGCTCTCCCGCCGGATCACCGGACTGACCCTGGCCGCCTGCGTGGGCGGCCGCATGATCGCGAGCGCGCTGAAGCGGAGGAACGCATGAGGGGTGGGGGGCTGCTCGTCGCCGGGACCACGTCCGACGCGGGCAAGAGCGTCGTCACGGCCGGCATCTGCCGCTGGCTGGTCCGGCAGGGCGTCAAGGTCGCGCCGTTCAAGGGACAGAACATGTCCCTGAACTCCTTCGTCACCCGGGAGGGCGCCGAGATCGGCCGGGCGCAGGCCATGCAGGCGCAGGCAGCGCGGGTGGAGCCGACCGCGCTCATGAACCCGGTGCTGCTCAAGCCCGGCAGCGACCGCTCCAGCCAGGTCGTCCTCATGGGCAGGCCGGTGGGCGAGCTGAGCGCCCGGGGCTACCACGGCGGGCGGCAGAAGGAACTCTTCGAGCCGGTCCTGGCGTGCCTGGAGGAGCTGCGGGGCACGTATGACGCCGTGATCTGCGAGGGGGCGGGCAGTCCGGCCGAGATCAACCTGCGGCGCACGGACATCGTGAACATGGGCATCGCGCGGGCCGCGAAGCTGCCCGTGGTCGTCGTCGGGGACATCGACCGGGGCGGGGTCTTCGCCCAGTTCTTCGGGACGACGGCGCTGCTGGGCCCCGAGGACCAGTCGCTCGTGGCGGGCTATCTCGTGAACAAGTTCCGGGGCGACGTGACCCTCCTCGAACCCGGCCTCGACATGCTGCACGGGCTCACCGGCCGCCGGACCTTCGGCGTCCTGCCGTACGCGCACGGGCTCGGCATCGACGAGGAGGACGGCCTGCGGGTCTCGCTGCGGGGCACCGTCCGCGAGTCGGTCGTCGCGCCGCCGGTCGGCGAGGACGTGCTGCGGGTCGCCGTGTGCGCCGTGCCGCTGATGTCCAACTTCACGGACGTCGACGCGCTGGCCGCCGAGCCGGGCGTCGTCGTCCGGTTCGTGGACCGGCCCGAGGAGCTCGTCGACGCGGACCTCGTCGTCGTCCCGGGCACCCGGGGCACGGTCAGGGCGCTGGCGTGGCTGCGCGAGCGGGGGCTCGCCGACGCCCTCGTGCGGCGCGCGGCCGAGGGCCGGCCGGTGCTCGGCGTCTGCGGCGGCTTCCAGGCCCTCGGCGAGCGCATCGAGGACGAGGTCGAGTCGAAGGCCGGCGTGGTCGACGGGCTCGGGCTGCTGCCCGTGCGGGTCCGGTTCGGGGTCGAGAAGACCCTCGCCAGGCCGGTCGGCGAGGCGCTCGGCGAGCGGGTCGAGGGGTACGAGATCCACCACGGCGTCGCGGACGTACGGGGCGGTGAACCGTTCCTGGACGGCTGCCGGGTCGGCACCGTGTGGGGCACCCACTGGCACGGCTCGCTGGAGAGCGACGGCTTCCGGCGGGCGTTCCTGCGGGAGGTCGCGGCGGCGGCCGGGCGGCGGTTCGTGCCCGCGCCGGACACGTCGTTCGGCGCGCTGCGGGAGGAGCAGCTCGACCGGCTCGGCGACCTGATCGAGGAGCACGCGGACACGGACGCGCTGCTGCGGCTGATCGAGGAGGGCGCCCCGACGGGGCTGCCGTTCGTACCGCCGGGGGCGCCGTGAGCACCGGATCCCCGCGTGGGCGGGGAGCACACGAGAACTCCGCCCACAGTTGGGCTGACGGCGGGGTCATCCCCCTGAGCGCGGGGAACGCCGACAGTCTCGCCCAAGGCTCACGCGCCTACGGCCGAGTCGAACAGAAGTCACCCGAAGGAGCGAGCATTCGATGAAGACCCGCTACCCGTTCACCGCCGTCGTCGGCATGGACGACCTGCGGCTCGCGCTGCTGCTGACAGCCGTCAGCCCGGCCGTGGGCGGCGTACTGGTGCGGGGTGAGAAGGGGACGGCGAAGTCCACCGCCGTTCGCGCGCTCGCCGAGCTGCTGCCCGAGGTCCCGGTGGTAGCGGGCTGCCGGTTCAGCTGCGACCCTGCCTCGCCCGATCCGGGCTGCCCGGACGGGCCGCACGGCAACGCGCCCGGCACCTCCCGTCCCGCCCGGATGGTCGAACTGCCCGTCGGTGCCTCCGAGGACCGGCTCGTCGGCGCGCTCGACATCGAGAAGGCGCTCGCCGAGGGCGTGAAGGCCTTCGAGCCGGGGCTGCTCGCCGCCGCGCACCGGGGCATCCTCTACGTCGACGAGGTCAACCTCCTCTCCGACCACCTGATCGACCACCTGCTCGACGCCGCCGCCATGGGCGCCTCGCACGTCGAGCGCGAGGGCGTCTCCGTGCGGCACGCCGCGCGTTTCCTGCTCGTCGGGACCATGAACCCCGAGGAGGGCGAGCTGCGCCCGCAGCTGCTCGACCGGTTCGGGCTGACCGTCGAGGTGGCCGCGTCCCGCGATCCGGAGCAGCGGGTCGAGGTCGTCCGGCGGCGGCTCGCCTTCGAGGACGACCCGGCCGCCTTCGCCGCCCGCTGGGCCGGCGAGGAGGCGGCCCTGCGCGAACGGATCGTCGCCGCCCGGGAGTCGCTGCCCCGGGTGAAGCTCGGTGACGCGGTGCTGCTCCAGATCGCCGCCACCTGCGCGGCGTTCGAGGTGGACGGCATGCGCGCCGACATCGTGATGGCCCGCACCGCGACCGCGCTCGCCGCCTGGGCCGGACGGACCGAGGTCACCTCGGAGGACGTGCGGCAGGCCGCGCTCCTGGCCCTCCCCCACCGGCGGCGGCGCTCGCCCTTCGACGCGCCCGGCCTCGACGAGGACAAGCTCGACGAGACCCTGGAGCGGTTCAAGGGGGACGACGAGGACCCGGAGCCGGACGGTCCGGGTGACGGTGGTCCCGGCGGCGGCGGGGGCGTTCCGCCGCAGGGCGAGGGGCCCGACGGTCCCGCGCCCGAGTCCGCCGAGGCGCCGGAGAGCGCGCCCGCCCCGCAGGGCTCCGGCGCCGGCGAGCGTGCCGCCGTCAAGGCCGGCGAGCCCTTCCGCACGAAGGCGCTGAGCGTGCCCGGTCTCGGCGAGGGCGCGGCCGGGCGCCGCTCCCGGGCCCGCACCGAGCACGGCCGTACCACCGGCTCGACCCGGCCCCGGGGCGCCCTCACCAAGCTGCACCTGGCCGCGACCGTCCGGGCCGCCGCCCCGCACCAGCGGGCGCGCGGCCGGTCCGGGCCCGGGCTCGTCGTCCGCCGGGACGATCTGCGGCAGGCGACCCGGGAGGGCCGCGAGGGGAACCTGGTGCTGTTCGCCGTGGACGCCTCCGGCTCCATGGCCGCGCGGCAGCGGATGAGCGCCGTCAAGGGCGCCGTGCTCTCGCTGCTGCTCGACGCCTACCAGCGGCGCGACAAGGTCGGCCTCGTCACCTTCCGGGGGCGGGACGCCGAGGTCGCGCTGCCCCCGACCTCGTCCGTGGACGCGGCCGCCGCCCGCCTGGAGAAGCTCCCGACCGGAGGCCGTACGCCGCTCTCCGCCGGGCTGCTCAAGGCCCACGACGTGCTGCGGGTCGAACGGCTGCGGGACCCCTCGCGCCGGCCGCTGCTCGTCGTCGTGACCGACGGGCGGGCGACCGGCGGCGGCGCCGACCCGGTGGCGCTCGCGGCCCGCGCGGCGCGGCTGCACGCGGCCGAGGGCACGGCGTCGGTGGTCGTGGACTGCGAGACCGGGCCGGTGCGGCTCGGGCTCGCGGGGACCCTGGCGCGGGAACTCGGCGGCACCGCCGTGACCTTGGACGAGCTGCGCGCAGACTCGATCGCCGGGCTCGTCAGAGACGTACAGGCAGCAGGACAGACAACGCAGTCAGCATGGAGGGCCGCTTAATGCCGCAGGGACAGCCGACCGTCGTGCCCGACGACGGCCTCACCACCCGTCAGCGCCGCAACCGCGCGCTGGTGATGGTGCACACCGGCGTCGGCAAGGGGAAGTCGACCGCCGCGTTCGGCATGGCGCTGCGCGCCTGGAACCAGGGCTGGCCGATCGGGGTGTTCCAGTTCGTCAAGTCCGCCAAGTGGAAGGTCGGCGAGGAGAACGCCCTCAAGGCGCTCGGCGAGACCGGCAAGGGCGGCACGGTCACCTGGAACAAGATGGGCGAGGGCTGGTCCTGGATCCAGCGCGAGGTCGCCGAGGGCGAGCAGTCCCACGAGGAGAAGGCCCGCGAGGGCTGGGAGCAGGTCAAGCGGGACCTCGCCGAGGAGAGGTACAAGTTCTACGTCCTCGACGAGTTCGCGTACCTGCTGCACTGGGGCTGGATCGACGTCGAGGAGGTCGTCGAGGTGCTGCGCGACCGTCCCGGGCAGCAGCACGTCGTCATCACCGGCCGCAACGCGCCGCAGGAGCTCCAGGACTTCGCCGACCTGGTGACCGACATGTCGAAGGTGAAGCACCCGATGGACGCGGGTCAGAAGGGCCAGCGGGGCATCGAGTGGTAGCACGTCTCGTCATCGCCGCGCCGTCGTCCGGCGCGGGCAAGACCACGGTGGCGACCGGCCTGATGGCCGCGTTCGCCGGCCGTGGTCTGGCCGTCTCCCCGCACAAGGTCGGGCCCGACTACATCGACCCGGGCTACCACGCGCTCGCGACCGGCCGCCCGGGCCGCAACCTCGACGCGTACATGTGCGGTACGGGGCTGATCGCGCCGCTCTTCCTGCACGGGGCGCGCGGCTGCGACCTGGCCGTGGTCGAGGGGGTCATGGGCCTGTACGACGGCGCCGCCGACCAGGGCGAGCTGGCGTCCACCGCGCAGGTCGCGAAGCTGCTCAAGGCGCCGGTGGTCCTCGTCGTCGACGCGTCCTCGCAGTCGCGGTCGGTGGCGGCGCTCGTGCACGGGTTCGCGTCCTGGGACCCGGAGGTGCGGATCGGGGGCGTGATCCTCAACAAGGTCGCGACGGACCGGCACGAGCACCTGCTGCGGGAGGCGCTCGGGGAGTCCGGGGTGCCGGTGCTGGGCGTGCTGCGGCGCGCGCCGGCCGTCGCCACGCCGTCGCGGCACCTCGGGCTCGTGCCGGTCGCCGAGCGGCAGGCCGCTGCCGTGGAGGCGGTCGCGGCGCAGGCGGAGCAGGTTCTCGCCGGGTGCGACATGGAGGCGCTGCTGGCGCTGGCGCGGTCGGCGCCTTCGCTGGACGCCGAGCCGTGGGACGCCCACGGGCCGTGGTCGGCACCCGAGCCCGGCCGAAAGCCGGTCATAGCCGTCGCCGGCGGGGCGGCGTTCACGTTCTCGTACGCCGAGCACACCGAGCTGCTGCGGGCCTCGGGGGCCGAGGTCGTCACGTTCGACCCGCTCCGGGACGAGGCGCTCCCCGAGGGGACCCGCGGACTCGTCATAGGCGGCGGCTTCCCGGAGATGTACGGCGAACAGCTGTCCGCCAACGAGCCGCTCAGGAAGGCCGTCGCCGAGCTGGCGGCATCCGGCGCGCCCGTCGCCGCCGAGTGCGCCGGGCTGCTGTACCTGGCGCGGTCGCTCGACGGCACGCCCATGTGCGGGGTGCTCGACGCCGACGCGCGGATGTCGGAGCGGCTCACGCTCGGCTACCGGGACGCCGTCGCCGTGAACGACAGCGTCCTCGCGCCGGCCGGGACGCGGATGCGGGGGCACGAGTTCCACCGCACCGTCATCGAGCCGGGCGCCGGACCGCTGGCGGCCTGGGGGCTGCGGCAGCCGGAGCGTCGGGTGGAGGGCTTCGTGCAGGGCGGGGTGCACGCCAGCTACGTGCACACCCACTGGGCGGGGTCCCCGGAGGTCGCCGCGCGGTTCGTGGGGCACTGCGCGTGAGGTCAGCCGCCGGAGACGCCCACCACGAACCAGATGAAGGCCACGCCCGCCACCGTGCACAGCACGGTGGAGCGGGCGGGGTGTTCGTGGTGGGCCTCCGGCAGGATCTCGGCCGCGGCGAGGTAGAGCAGGGCGCCGCCGAAGAAGCCGAGATAGCAGCCGAGCAGTTCCTCCGGAAGGGTGAACAGGGTGGCGAGCCCGGCGCCGGCGAGCGGGGCGACGGCGTCCGCGACGAGCATGGCGACGGCTTTGCGGCGGGCGTTCCCGTAGAGGCTCGTGATCGTGTACGTGTTGAAGCCGTCGGCGAAGTCGTGGGTGATGACGGCGAGCGCGACGGTGGCGCCCATGCCGCCGCCGACCTGGAAGGCGGCGCCGAGCGCGATGCCGTCCATGAGGCTGTGGAGGACCATCGCGGCGGCCGCGGTGAGGCCGACCTGGGGGACCCTCTCGTCGGCGCCGACGCCGTGCGCGGCGCGGTTGACGGCGAGGAGGCGTTCGACGACGTGCGCGAAGAGGAAGCCGCCGACGAAGAGCAGCAGGGCCTCCGGGACGCCGAAGACCTTCTTCCCCGCGGCCTCCAGGGCCTCCGGCAGCAGGTCGAGTCCGACGACGCCGAGCATGAGCCCGCCGGCGAGGCCGAGGACGAGGTGGCGGCGGTCGGTGACGCGCCCGGCGACCCAGCCGCCGAAGAGCGTCATGAGGAACGCGCCGAGCGCGACGACTACTGCCATGGGCCTTTGCTATCGGATGGGGCGGCGGGTGCGCACCTCGGCGTCGGGGCCCGGTCGGGGACGACGGCGGAGGAACTGCTGGCGCTGATCGGGGAGGTCCTGCGGGAGGCGGGGCTCCCGGCCGGGTGCGTGCGGTCGCTCGCCACGCTCGACGCGCGGACCGCCGAGCCGGGGATCGTGGCGGCCGCGGCGGCCCTCGGGGTGCCCGTGCGGGGGTTCTCGGCCCGGGAGCTGGCGGCCGTTCCCGTACCGCATCCCTCGGCGCTGCCGCTGGCCGCGACGGGCACGGCCTCCGTGGCGGAGGCCGCGGCACTGCTCGCGGCGGGGGCGGACGGCTCGGGGAGCCGGGGCGGGCCCGCGGAGGCGGGCGCGGAGGGCCGGACGGGCGCGGACGGGTCTGCGGAGGCGGGTGGATCCGCGGAGGCGGGCGCGGATTCGGAGGCGGCGTCGTACAAGCGCGCGGAGGCGGACACGGGCCCGGGCGCGGAGACGGCCAGGGGCCCGGGCACGGAGGCGGCCGCGGGTGCGGGTGCGGTTACGGAGGCGGGCACCGGGGCGAGTACGGAGACGGACACCGGGGCGGGGGCCGGGGGGCCGCTCGTCGGCCGGCGCGGGGCCGTGTTGGTCGTCCCGAAGCGGAAATCCCGGCGCGCGACCTGCGCGATCGCATGTTTCGTCCCGTTTCGTCCGAACGAAGTGACGTCCGTCGCACGGTTGTTGCCCTTGACGCACGGGTACATCGCTGGCGAGCCTGGCTCACCCCCCACCATCCCCACCCCCCACACGACGGCGGCCATGGACACGCACACGCACACCGACGCCCACGACCTGCGCCATCACGGCGACGCCGAGGTCCGGGACGAGAAACTCATCGACCTGGCGGTCAACGTCCGGACGGACACCCCGCCGGACTGGCTGCGGAGACGGATCGCCGACTCGCTGACCGGTCTCGCGGCCTATCCGGACGGCCGGGCCGCGCGGGCCGCGGTCGCCGAGCGGCACGACCTGCCGTCGAAGCGGGTGCTCCTGACGGCCGGCGCGGCGGAGGCGTTCGTGCTGCTCGCACGGGCCCTGCCGGTGCGGCGGCCGGTGGTGGTGCACCCCCAGTTCACCGAGCCGGAGGCGGCCCTGCGGGACGCCGGGCACGAGGTGGGCCGGGTGCTGCTGCGCGAGGAGGACGGCTTCCGGCTGGATCCGGCGGCGGTTCCGGAGGACGCGGACCTGGTGGTGATCGGGAACCCCACGAACCCGACCTCCGTGCTGCACCCGGCCGCCTCGATCGCGGCGCTCGCCCGCCCGGGCCGGACCCTGGTGGTCGACGAGGCGTTCATGGACGCGGTGCCGGGCGAGCGGGAGTCGCTGGCCGGGCGGACCGACGTGCCGGGGCTCGTGGTGCTGCGGAGCCTCACCAAGACCTGGGGGCTCGCCGGGCTGCGCATCGGGTACGTGCTGGCCGAGCCGGAGACGATCGCGGCCCTGGAGCGGACGCAGCCGCTGTGGCCGGTGTCGACGCCCGCCCTGGTGGCGGCGGAGGCGTGCATGACGCGGGCGGCGCTCGCGGAGGCGGAGCACGCGGCCCACCGGATCGGGGTGGAGCGGGCCCATCTGCTGGCCGGGCTCGCGGAGTTCGACGAGGTGCGGACGGTGGCGGGGGCGGAGGGCCCCTTCGTGCTGCTGCGGATCGACGGGGCGGACGCGGTACGGGAGCGGCTGCGGTCGCTGGGGTTCGCGGCCCGCCGGGGCGACACGTTCCCGGGGCTCGACCGGAACTGGCTGCGGCTCGCGGTCCGGGACCGGGTGACGACCAACCGTTTCCTGCAGGCACTGGACCAGGCGCTGCTGATCGGCGGCTGATCGCCCCGCCGGGGCGTGCGGAAGGGTCCGGGGAGGGCGGTGTCGTCACCGCCCTCCCCGGACCCCCGCTTCCCTCCCGGCGCCCCCCGGCGCTTCCCCCTCGGGCCGTCAGTCGCGGGAGCGGGCGCGCGAGCGGGTCACGGCGAGGGCGCCGCCGCCGGCGACGAGGAGGGCGAGCGCTCCGGCCGCGATGTACGGGGTGGTGGAGCTGCCGCCGGTCTCGGCGAGGTTCTCGGTGGGCGTGGTGCCGCCGTTGTTCGTCTTGATGCCGCCGGCGTCGCTCGGCCTGGCCGAGGGCTGCCGCGTGGGCTGCTCGCTCGGCTTCTGGGTGGGCTTCTCGGTCGGCTTCTGGGTGGGCTTCTCGGTCGGGGCCGTGCCCTTGGGCGTCTCGCAGGTGGCCTCGGCGAGGGTCACCGTGCCGTCGACCGCGGCGACGCCGAGCTTCAGCGGGTCGACCTCCACCTTGAGTTCGAGGGCCGTGGCCGCGGCGGTGCGGGAGGTGGTGGACGTGCGGGAGAGGTCCAGGGTGACCTGCCCGACCCCCGGCACGGCGACCTGGGTCCGGCCGCCGGCGGACAGGGTGGTCTTCTTCCCGAACACGGTGACGTGGCCCAGGACGTTCGACTCGGCGACCGGCTTCTTCCCCACCTCGCACAGCGCCTTCGACGTGACCTTCTCGACCTCGACGAGGGAGAGCAGCGGGAGGCCGGGGACGTGCACCCGCGCCTTGACGAGGTTGACGTGCCCCTCGGCCTTCTTCTCGTCCACGGTCGCGTCCGCGGTGGCGACGTCGGCCTTGAGGAGGTCGACCGGCTTCCCGCCCTCGGCCCCCCGCACCTTCACGGAGAGCGCGGTCTCGCTCTCGCTCGCCGGCGCCTCGACCTCGTTGAGCGAGGTCCGCACCGGCACGTCCACGGCCTTGCCGAGGAGGGAGACGTCGAGGCCGGCCCGCAGCACGACGGCGGTGGAGCGCCCTTCGCCGCCCGTGGCGTGCGCCGTCGGGGCCGCGAGGAGCACCGGTCCGACGGCCAGGGCGGCGACGGTCGCGGCAGCGGCGGAACGGCGTGCGGGCAGGCGGAAGGTGTTGCTGTTCAAGATGGTGGAACCCCCACAGGAGACATGGCGTCGCCGGCCGTTCACCACGGGGACGGTGGGTCGGCACGGCTCGGCGACTTGAGACACCGGAATCTTTACGCACGGAGAGTGAACTGGCAGTCGCCTGACGTGAGTTCACTCCAAAGGGGGGTTTCCGTGTTCATTTTCGATTTTTTTCGACACAACCGTTCTCAGCCACCCCGCGCGTTTCGTATGGGGAGGCGTGCGCGGAATCGGTGAGAACGATCGGCGGCGCCGCCGGGTCACGGATCGTCAACCCGGCGAGAGCGACCGACCCCGGCCTCCTGTAGATTAATTTAGGCCAGCCTAACCTAAGAAGGTTGGCCGCATCCGTACGGTCGGACATGGACGGGATCGGGGTCTCCGTGAGCATCGAGGTCTACCGGGACGCCTGGGGCGTCCCCCATCTGCGGGCCGCCGACCCCGGGGAACTCGCCTTCGCCCAGGGGCGGGTCACCGCCCGCGACCGCGCCTGGCAGCTGGAGGTCGAGCGGCACCGGGCCCAGGGCACCACCGCGGCCTTCCTCGGCGCCGCCGAGCTCGGCTGGGACGTCTTCGTCCGGCGGGCCCGGCTCGCCGACACCGCCCGCCGCTGCTTCGAGCGGCTCGCGGCGACCGACCCGGCGACGGCCGCGTGGGTGCGCGCGTACGTGGCCGGGGTCAACGACGGTCTCGCCGAAGGGGCCGACCGCGCACCCGAGTTCGCCGCGACCGGCCTCGCGGCCGGCCGGTGGGAGCCGTGGACCCCGCTCGCCGTCTGGCTCTCGACCCACATCCTCTTCGCCGGCTTCCCCACCAAACTGTGGCGGGACGAGGTCGCCCGGCGGCTCGGCGAGGAGTGGACGGAGCTCTTCGCGACCGACGGGCCCGGGACCGCGGGCTCCAACGGCTGGGTCGTGGCGGGCGGACGGACCGCGAGCGGGGCGGCCCTGGTGGCCGGCGACCCGCACCGGTTCATCGAGGCGCCGGGCGTCTACCAGCAGATCCGGCTCGCCTGCCCCGCGTACGACGTGGTGGGCCTCGCCGTGCCCGGCGTCCCCGGCCTCGCCCACTTCGGCCACACCGGGCCGGTGGCCTGGGCGATCACCAACGCGATGGCGGACTACCAGGACCTGTACCGGGAGCGGCTGCGGCGGCTCCCCGACGGCACCGTGGAGGCCCTCGGCCCCGACGGCTGGGCCCCGGCGGCCGCGCACACGGAGACGGTCGACGTCGCGGACGCGGAGCCGGTGGGGATCGAGGTGGTCGAGACGGACCGGGGGCCGGTGATCGTCGGCGAGCCCCGGGACGGCTCCGCCGACTGGGAGGGGCTCAGCCTGCGGCACCCTCCCCGGGTCACCGGGGAGCTCGGCTTCGGGGTGCTGCCCGCGCTGCTGCGCGCCCGGACCGTCGCCGACGTGGACGCGGCCCTCGACGGCTGGGTCGAGCCGGTGAACGTCGTCCAGGCCGCCGACACCCGGGGCGGTCTCCTGCACCGGGTCGCCGGCCACGTGCCCGTACGGGACCGGGCCAACTCCCTGCGCGTCGTGCCCGCCTGGGACCCGGCGCACGCCTGGGCCGACGCGCCGGCCCCCCTGCCCCGCGCCGAGGTCCGCGGCCACGCCGTGATGGCCAACGCCCGGGGCCTGGCCGCGCCACTGGGCGTCGAGTTCGCGCCACCGCACCGGGCGGCCCGGATCGACGAACTGCTGCGCGCCTCGGCGGCCTGGACGCCGGAGACGACGGCCGCGATCCACGGGGACACCGACAACCCCTCGGCGACCCGCCTCCTGGAGGCGGTCCGCCGCGCGGGCGGGACCCCGGGCGGCGTCGGCGGCGACGGCCGGTCCGCCCGCCTCTCCCCCGCCGGTGCCGACGTCCGGCGGCGGCTGCTCGGCTGGGACCGGCGGATGGACGCCGAGAGCGTCGACGCCGGGCTCTACGCGGCCGTGCGCGGGGCCGTCGTGCGTCGGCTCGCCGGGCACGAGGCCTTCGCGGCGCTCCGCGAACCCGCCCCGTACCCCGAACTCTTCCGGCCCTGGCTGGCGCTCGGGCCGCGCGTCGCCTTCGCCCTGGAGACGCTGCTCGTGGCCGGACCCGTGCCCGCCGCGGACGTCGACCGGATCGTGCGCGAGGCGCTCGACGAGGTCGGCGCCGGGGAGCCGCCCGCCGCCTGGGGCCTGACGCACCGGCTCGCGCCGTGGCAGGCGCTGCCCGACCCGGACGACGACCGGTGGCCGGGACTCGGCGGGGACCACGACTGCGTGCTCTCCACGTCCAGCGTGCCCGGCTGGACCGACCGCAGCGCCCGCGCCTCCGCCGCGCGGTACGTCTGGGACCTGGCCGACCGGGAGCGGAGCCGCTGGATCGTGCCGTTCGGCGCGTCCGGCGTTCCCGGTGACCCGCACCACCGCGACCAACTCCCCCTGTGGCTGCGGGGCGAGCTCGCCCCCGTCACCACCGACTGGCAGAAGCTCACGAAGGAGCAGGTATGACCACCGCCGTACACGTCCAGACCGTCGAGGGCTTCGGGACCGTCACGATCCGCCCCGTCGACCCCGACGGCGACGCCCCGCTCCTGCACGGCTGGGTCAACGAGGAGCGGGCCCGCTTCTGGGGCATGGTCGGGACCACCGTCGAGCAGGTCCGGGAGATCTACGCGCACCTCGACTCGCTGACCACGCACCACGGTTACCTGGTCAGCCGGGACGGGGAGCCGGTCGCCCTGTTCCAGACGTACGACCCGGCGGCGGACCGGGTGGGCGAGTGCTACGAGGTGCGGCCCGGCGACATCGGCGTGCACCTGTTCGTCGCGCCGGGGCTCGCCCCCGAGGCCGGCTTCACGGGCCGGCTGCTCACCGCGCTCGTCGACTTCTCGCTGACGGACCGCACCCGGATCGTGATCGATCCCGACGCCGCCAACGAGAAGGCGATCGCCCGCATGCTGCGGGCCGGTTTCGAGCTGGGCCCGGAGGTCGTGCTCCCCGAGGTGGACCTGCCGGAGGTCTTCATCCCGGAGAAGCGGGCCCGGCTGGCGTTCCTGAGCCGCTGACCGCCGAAGGCCCGGCCGGCCCGGGGCTCAGCCCACGACCCGGCCGTTGACGACGACCCGGCGCGGCGCCGCGAGGACGCGGACGTCCGCGCGCGGGTCCTCGCCGTAGACGACGAGGTCGGCCGGGGCGCCCTCCTCCAGGGCGGGGCGTCCCAGCCAGGCCCTGGCCCCCCAGGCGGTGGCCGAGAGCGCGTCGATCGGCGGGATGCCGGCCCGGGTCAGCTCCTCGACCTCCTCGGCGACCAGGCCGTGGGCGAGGGAGCCGCCCGCGTCGGTGCCGACGAAGACGGGCACGCCCGCGTCGAAGGCGCCCCGCACGGTGTCGTAGCGGCGCTCGTGGAGCCGGCGCATGTGCGCCGACCAGCGGGGGAACTTCTCCTGGCCGCCGTCGGCGAGGTGCGGGAAGGTCGCGATGTTGACGAGGGTCGGGACGATGGCCACGCCCCGCTCGGCGAAGAGCGGGATGGTGTCCTCGGTGAGGCCCGTGGCGTGCTCGACGCAGTCGATGCCCGCCTCGACGAGGTCGCGGAGCGAGTCCTCGGCGAAGCAGTGGGCGGTGACCCGGGCGCCGAGCCGGTGCGCCTCCGCGATGGCCGCCTCGACCTCGGCGCGCGGCCAGCAGGCGGTGAGGTCGCCCGCCTCGCGGTCGATCCAGTCGCCGACGAGCTTGACCCAGCCGTCGCCCCGGCGGGCCTCGCGGCCGACGTACGCGACGAGGTCGGCGGGCTCGATCTCGTGGGCGTAGTTACGGATGTAGCGGCGGGTGCGGGCGATGTGCCGGCCCGCCCGGATGATCTTCGGGAGGTCCTCGCGCTCGTCGATCCAGCGGGTGTCGGAGGGCGAGCCCGCGTCCCGGATGAGCAGGGTGCCGGCGTCCCGGTCGGTGAGGGCCTGCTTCTCGCTGGTGGCCTCGTCGACGGGGCCGTGCCGGTCGAGGCCGACGTGGCAGTGGGCGTCGACGAGTCCGGGGAGCACCCAGCCCTCGACGGTGACGGCCTCGGCGGCGGGCCGGTCGAAGGTGATCCGCCCGTCGACGCACCACAGTTCGTCGCGCGCGTCCTCCGGGCCGACGAGCACCCGCCCCTTCACGTGCAGCACCTCGTGATCGCTCATACCCGCACTCTACGAGCCGCCGCCCGGGTCCCGGGCGGCGATGTCCGTCACGGTCCCGGCGGGGCGGTCACGGGCGCCAGTCGGCCTCCAGGTCGTGCGAGTCGGTCTTGGTGAGCTGGAAGAGCCCGGTGCCGTCGGGCCGTACCAGGAAGAGGTGCTCGGGGTCGGCGTCGTCGGTGCCGCCCCGGGTGAAGACCAGCCGCCCGCCGTCCGGCGACCAGGACGGGTACTTGTCGTCGGCGCGGGCCGAGGTGATGCGGTGCGTCTCCCCGCCGTCGGGCCGGACGACGTAGAGGTGGGCGAAGCCGGTGGAGCCCACGCGGCTGAAGACGATGCGGTTGCCGCGCGACCAGTCGGGCGTCCAGTCGTGGGAGCCGGCCAGGGTGATCGGCGTCTGCGCCAGGGTGGACAGCTGGATCCGCATCAGCCTGCTGTTCCCCGTGGCGGTGTCCGCGCGGCTGTACGCCAGGTTCTTGCCGTCCGGGGACCAGGTCGGGTGGAACTCGTCCTGCGCGGAGTGGGTGAGCCGGGTGGTGGGGGTGCCGTCGACGTCGGACACGAAGACCTCGCGCTGGGTGCCGACCGGCTTCGAGTAGGCGATCCGCTTGCCGTCCGGGGACCAGGCGGGGTCGGAGGCGCCCTGGGTGCCGGGCACGGGCTTCAGGTCGCCGCCCCCGCTGTTCGTCGTCCAGATGCCGTCGATCGCGCCGCCGGAGCCGTAGCGGAGGAATGCCACCCGCTTGCCGTCCGGGGACCAGCTGGGCATCACGTCGCTGACGGCGGGGGTGTGGGTGAGCCGGGTGGGCAGGCCGCCGAACGGGCCGATCGCGTACAGGTCCTCGACGGGCTCCGCCGTGTCGTAGCGGGCGAAGACGATCGTGCGGTTCGAGGCCGCCCACACCGTTCCGGCCGCTCCCGCGTCGCCCGGGGCGGCGAGGGTCAGCGGTGCGGCGAGGGCGAGCGCCGCGGCGGCCGCGAGTGCCCGGCGCGGCCGGGTCGTCCCCTCCGCGCCGGTTCCGGTTCTGCCGTTCCTCCGGATCATGCCGTCCACCCCGTTCCTCCCGGCGGCCTCCGTCGGGGCCGCTCGGCCCGCACCATCCCACCGGCGGGGCCCCGGGGGAAGCGCCTGGACGCGGTGGTGGGAGCCCTGTGACACGTTCCGCACCGCACCGTGACGGCGCACCGCCCCCGGTGGGGCGCCGGGGACCGCTTACGCTGGCACGAGCCCGATCCCGATGTATGCGACACGCATGCGACACCGAAGAAGGAACCTCCGTGACCGTGACACATCCGCTGCTGGACCTGGCTCCGATGACCGCCGCGCACTTCGCGTCGATCGAGCGCCGGGTGGCCGCCCTGCTCTCCACGGAGCAGGACGTGGTGATCACCCAGGGCGAGGCGCTGCTGCCCCTGGAGGGGTGCATCCGCAGCGGCGCGCGGGCCGGTTCGACCGCGCTGAACGTCGTCACCGGTCCGTACGGCCAGACCTTCGGGAACTGGCTGCGGGACTGCGGGGCGACCGTGGTCGACCTGGAGGTGCCCTTCCACACGGCGGTGACGGCGGAGCAGGTGGAGCGGGCGCTCGCCGAGCACCCGGAGATCGACTTCGTGTCGCTCGTGCACGCCGAGGCGGCGACCGGGAACACCAACCCGGTGGCGGAGATCGGCGAGGTCGTGCGGGCGCACGGCGCGCTGTTCTACCTGGACGCCGTGGCGTCGATCGGCGCCGAGCCGGTGCTGCCGGACGCCTGGGGCGTGGACATGTGCATCATCGGCGCGCAGAAGGCGATGGGCGGGCCCGCGGGGGTGTCGGCGGTGTCGGTGAGCGCGCGGGCGTGGGAGCGGTTCGCCGCCAACCCGGCCGCGCCGCGCCGCTCGTACCTCTCCCTCCTGGACTGGAAGGAGCGCTGGATCGACGGCGGCCGGAAGGCGCTGCTGCACGCCCCGGCGCAGCTGGAGATGCTGGCCCTGGAGGCCTGTCTGGAGCGGATCGAGGCGGAGGGCCTGGACGCGCTGATGGCCCGGCACGCCTCGGCGGCGGCCGCGACCCGTGCGGGCGCGCTGGCCCTGGGCGGGGGTCTTGAGCCGTACGTGTACGAGGCGGAGGACGCGGCGCCGGTGGCGACGACGCTGCGCACGCCCGCCGGTGTCGACGCCTCGGAGCTGGTGGCGAAGGCCCTCGCGGCCGATCCGTCGCTGCCGCTGATCGCGGGCGGCGGGGCGCTGGCCGGGGAGATGATCCGGGTCAACCACTACGGGGTGGACGCCACCCCGGGCGCCGTGCAGTCCTCGCTCGCCGCCCTGGGCGCGGCGCTCGGCGAGTCGGGCCGCGCGGTGGACCTGGAGGCGGCGCGCCGGGCGGTCACGGAGGCCTGGTAGTCCGTACGGGAGAGGGGCGGGGGCCTCGGCCCCCGCCCCTCTCGCGTACCCGGGTTCAGAGCGCGGGGTAGTCGATGTAGCCCTCGGGGCCGCCGGCGTACATGGTGGCGGGGTCCGGGGTGGCGTAGGGGCCGTCGGTCTTCAGGCGGGCGGGCAGGTCGGGGTTGGCGATGAAGTGCCTGCCGTACGCGACGAGGTCGGTGGTGCCGTCCTCGATCAGGGCCAGGGACTCGGCACCGGTCGGGTCGGCGCCGGTGGCCGGGTTGAGGATGAAGGTGCCGGCGAACCGCTTGCGCAGGTCGAGGACGAGCGGGCGGAGGTCGGGGCCGGTCTCCAGGACGTGGAGGTAGGCGATGCCGACGGGCTCGATCGCGGTGAGGAGCCGGGTGTAGATCTCCTCCGTGTCGGTCTCGCTGATGTCGTTGAGCGTGTTGGCCGGGGAGATGCGCAGGCCGGTGCGCTCGGGGCCGATCTCGGCGGCGACGGCCTTGACGACCTCGACGGCGAAGCGGATGCGGTTGTCGACGGATCCGCCCCACTCGTCGGTGCGGTGGTTGGAACCCGAGGCGAGGAACTGCTGGATCAGATAGCCGTTGGCGCCGTGGATCTCGACGCCGTCGAAGCCGGCCTCGACGGCGTTGCGCGCGGCGGAGGCGAAGCCGGCGATCGCCTCGCGCACCTGGTCGCCGGTGAGCTCGCGCGGGGCGACGAAGTCCTTGGGACCCTCGTGGGTGTAGACCTGGCCGGCGGCGGCGACGGGCGAGGGGCCGACGGGGTGGAGGTCGCCGTCGAGGAGGTCGGGGTGGCCGATCCGGCCGGAGTGCATGAGCTGGGCGAAGATCCGGCCGCCGTGCTCGTGGACGGCGTCGGTGACCTCGCGCCAGGCGGCGATCTGCTCGCGGCTGTGGATTCCGGGGGTGTTGGGGTAGCCCTGGCCCTCGGGGACGGGCTGGACGCCCTCGCTGATGATCAGTCCCGCGGAGGCGCGCTGGGCGTAGTACTCGGCGACGATCGCCGTGGGGGTGCCGTCCTCGCCGTTGGCGCGGCTGCGGGTCATCGGGGCCATCGCGATGCGGTTGGCGAGGCGGGTGCCGGCGAGGTCGATCGGGTCGAATGCAGTGGTCACGGCTGTCCCTCACAAGAATATGTGGTCGGCCAACTAATCGGGCCGATGCCACTGTAACCCATTTACTTGGCCAGCCAAGAGAATCTGTCGCCCAAAGGTAATCTTGGGGAGGAGAGCCGTCCCGAGGAGCCCGCATGTCAGGAACCGACCCCGTCTGTACCGTCCCGTCCGCCGGGCCCTCGGCACCCGCCGCCTGCGGCGGGACCGTCAGCCACGCCCTGGCGTGGGTCGCCCGGCTCCACCGGATCGCCATGGGCCGGCGGCTGCGGGACCTCGGCCTCTACCCGGGCCAGGAGCTGATGATGATGCGCCTGTGGGACTGCGGGGCGGTCCGCCAGTCGGAGCTCATCCAGTCCCTCGGCCTCGACCCCTCCACGGTGACGAAGATGCTCCAGCGCATGGAGCAGTGCGGATACGTCCGCCGCAGCCCGGACCCGGCCGACCGGCGCGCGGTCCTGGTCGAGGCGACGGAGGAGGGCCTGGCCCTGCGCGCCGGGGTCGAGGGCGCGTGGGCGGACCTGGAGGAGAGCACGCTCGCCGGGCTCCCCGCGGCCGACCGGGCGGAGCTCGCCCGGCTGCTCGGCCTGGTGGGCGGGAACCTGACCGAGGAAGCGGGCGAGGAGGCCGCCGGGGCGATCTGCTGAGTCCGCCCCGGGGGCCGGGCACGGGCCGCTGGGGCCACCCTGCCGGACGCGGCTCGGTTCAGCGCGCCGGGACTCGGTTCAGCGCGCCGGGACCCGGTTCACCGGGTCGGGGCGCGCCCCACTGCGCCGGGGCGCGGCCCGCCGGTCCGTGGCGCGGCGCCCGTCCCCGCCGGGTCGGGTGCCGTTCGCCGGGGGTCAGCCCGCCAGGACGTCCAGGACGCGGTCCACGTCGGCCGCCGTGTTGTACAGGTGGAACGACGCCCGCAGGTTGCCCGCGCGGGCCGAGAGCAGGACGCCCGCCTCGTGCAGGGCGTCCGCCCGGTCCCCGAGGCCGGGGACGGCGACGACCGTCGAGTCGTCCGTGACCGGCGCGTGCCCGAGGTCGAGGAGCCCGGCGCGGAAGCGGGCCGCGAGCCCCTTGTCGTGGGCCTCGATCCGCTCGATGCCGATCTCCTCCAGGAGGGCGAGCGAACGGGCCGCCCCGTGGTACGAGAGGAAGGCGGCGGGCTCGTCGAAACGGCGGGCGGAGCGGGCCAGTTCACGGACCGGCCCGTAGCTGTTGACCCACAGCTCCTCGCCCGTGACCCAGCCGGCGTGGATCGCGAGCAGGGAGTCCTGCGCCTCCTCCGTGACGGTCAGGAAGGACGCGCCGCGCGGGCAGAGCAGGTACTTGTAGCCGCCGGCGACCGTGTAGTCCCACTCCCCCGCGTTCAGCGGCAGCCAGCCCGCCGACTGGGTGGCGTCGAGGAGGGTGCGGGCGCCATGGGCGGCCGCCGCCCCCCGGATCGCCGCGAAGTCGGCCGTGCGGCCGTCCGCCGACTGCACGGCGGAGAAGGCGACGAGCGCCGTCCCGGGCCGGACGGACTGGGCGAGCCGGTCCAGGGGCGCGAAGCGGACCTTGAGGTCGCCGCGGATCGTGAAGGGGGTGATGACGGAGGAGAAGTCGCCCTCCGGGAAGAGGACCTCGGAGCCGGCCGGAAGCGACTGGGCGATCATCCCGCAGTGGACCGCCACCGAGCTGCCGACGGCGACGCGCTCGGGGGAGACGCCGGCGATCCGGCCGAAGGCGGCGCGGGCCTCGTCGACGATGTCGAAGCTGCCGGCGCCGCCCGCGCGGCCGTCGGCGGTCTCCTCGGCGAGGAGGGTGACCGCCTCGACGGTCCGGCGGGGCAGCAGTCCGCAGGCGGAGGTGTTCAGATAGGTCTTCTTGGGCGCGAACTCGGCGCCGCCGAGCGGCTGGTCAAGGGAATCCATGCCCCCACCCTGGATTCCCCACGATCACCCGTCAATGACGATTCGACCGTGGGGACGCCCAAGCCCCGCTCGTCTCCGCAGGTCAGAACCTCAGGACTGCGGGACCTCGCAGGCGCCGTCCGGGCCGCAGACCTCCGCGTCGGCGCCGACCGGCTGGAGGGCGCGGCCCTGCCAGGCCTGCTCCAGGGCCTGGGTGAAGACCTCGGCGGGCTGGCCGCCGGAGACGCCGTAGCGGCGGTCGAGGACGAAGAACGGCACGCCCGTGGCGCCGAGTTCGGCGGCCTCCCGCTCGTCCTCCCGTACGGCCTCGGCGTAGGCCGACTCGTCGGCGAGGACGGCCCGGACCTCGGCCTCGTCGAGACCGGCCTCCACGCCGAGCGCCACCAGGGTCTCGGCGTCGAAGACGGAGCGCTCCTCGGCGAAGTTGGCGCGGTAGGCCAGGTCCAGGAGCTCGCTCTGGCGGCCGCGCTCCTTGGCGAGGTGCAGCAGCCGGTGGATGTCGAAGGTGTTGCCGTGGTCGCGGCCGTCGGTCAGGTACGCGAGGCCCTCGGAGTGCGCGTTCGACGCGACGTGCGCCTCCATGGCGCGGGCCTCTTCGAGGGTGCGGCCGTACTTCTTCGCCAGCATCTCCAGGACGGGGCCGGTGTCGCCCTTGGCGCGGTTCGGGTCGAGCTCGAAGGAGCGGTGCACGACCTCGACGTCGTCGCGGTGGGCGAAGGCCGCGAGCCCCTTCTCGAAGCGTGCCTTGCCGATGTAGCACCAGGGGCAGGCGATGTCGCTCCAGATCTCGACGCGCATGTGACTTCTCTCCGAGGGGTTGCCGGTGGGGTGTACCAGCACGGGAACGTCCCCACCGGCCCGGTTCATTCCGGTTCCGGCGCGAGTGTGAGGCGGAGCACCAGGTGCCTGCCGGAGCGCGGGGTGTCCGGGTCCGGCGTCCAGCCGTGGGCCGCGTAGAAGGCCCTCGCGCGCGCGTTCCCCTCGAAGACCTCCAGGCGGGCCGAGGTCGCTCCGGCGGCGCGCCAGGCCGCGACGCAGGCCGCGTGCAGCGCGCCGCCGACGCCCCGGCGCCACCGCGCGGGGGCGACGTGCAGCTGGCCGAGGAGGGCGGCCGGGCCGTCGACGCGGTGGGCGGCGACGCCGGCGATCCGGCCGTCGTCCTCGGCGCAGAGCACGGCGCCGCGGGCGACGGCGTCCGCCCAGCGCGCGCGGGCCTCGGCGACCGCCTCGGGACCGAGGAACTCGTCGTCGGGAAGGTGGCCGCGGTAGTAGGTGGCGCGGGCCTCGGTGTGGAGGGCGACGACGGCGTCGAGGTCGTCGGCGGTGGCGGGTCGGATCATGCCCCTTCGAACGCGGCGCGCCGGGACTCGGTTCCTGTGCGCGCCGGGACTCCGTTCCTGCGCGCTCCGGGAACCGGTTCCGGCGCGCGCCGGTCACGCGGTTCCGGCGCTCGTCAGGCGGTTGAAGGAGGACCGGTAGGCGCTGGGGGTGAGGCCGGTGCGGCGCAGCAGGTGCCGGCGGAGCGAGTCCGCCGTGCCGAGGCCGCTCGCGCGGGCCACCCGGTCCATGGGGAGGGAGGTGGTCTCCAGGAGTTCCTTCGCCCGCTCGACGCGCTGGTGGAGCAGCCACTGGAGCGGGCTGACGCCGGTCTCCGCGTGGAAACGGCGGGAGAGCGTGCGGACGGAGACGCCGGCGTGACGGGCGAGGTCGGTGAGGCCGAGGGGTTCGTCGAGGTGTTCCATCGTCCACGCGCGCGTGTCGGCGAAGGAGACGCCGCGCTCGGGGGGCAGCGGGGTCTCGGTGAACTGGGTCTGGCCGCCGGGCCGGACGGGGGCGACGAGCGCGAGCCGGGCGACGGCGTTGGCGACGGCGGCGCCGTGGTCGGTGCGGATGACGTGCAGGCAGAGGTCGATGCCCGCCGCGTACCCGGAGGAGGTGAGCACGGGGCCGTCCTGGACGAAGAGGACGTCGGCCTGGAGGTCGACGGCCGGGTGCCGGGCGGCGAGCAGCGGCCGGTACGCCCAGTACGTCGTCGCCGCCCGGCCGTCGAGCAGTCCGGCCTCGGCGAGCGCGAAGGCGCCGGTGCAGATGGACGCGATCCGCTTCCCTCCGGAGGCGGAGGCGCGCAGGACGTCCAGGACGCGCGGGTCGGGGTCCTCGTACGCCCCGCTGCCCGCGAGGATCACGGTGTCGGCCCCCTCGACGGCTTCGAGTCCGTGCGGGACGACCAGGTCGAGGCCGCCGGTGGTGGTGACGGGCCCGGGGTCGGGGGCGCAGATGACCGTCTCGTAGCCGGGCCGGCCGTCGACCTCGACCTTGCCGAAGAGCATCTCCGGGATGGCCAGGTTGAACATCGAGACGGGAGGGGCGGCTATGACGGCGACGCGCCGGACACGGGACGCGGCGGACCTGCCGGGCGCGGCCGACCTGCCGGGCGCGACGGACCTGCCGGCCGCGGTGGACCTGCCGGGCGCGGCGGGCGGGGGCGTCGTCGGCGGCATGGCCAGAACCTCCGGTCGTATGGCATTCCAGCCACTACTGTACGGGCGCGCAGGTCACGAAGCTGGGCACATGTCCTCAACACTCCTCGCCGAGGCCCCCGTTGGCCGTCACGGCGCCCCCTCCCCCGGCCCGGCCCTCGCCGCCGCCATGCTCGGCTTCGCCCTCATCACCCTCGACACCTCCGTCGTCAACGTCGCCCTGCCCGCGATCGGCGCGGACCTTCGGGTCGGGATGACGGGTCTGCAGTGGGTGGTCGACTCGTACGCGCTGGCGTTCGCCGCGCTGCTGCTCTCCAGCGGAGCGCTTGCCGACCGGGTCGGGGCGAGCCGGGCGTACGGGGCGGGGGTCGTCGTCTTCACCCTCGCCTCGGCGGCCTGCGGCCTGGCCCCCGGCCTGCCCGGGCTCCTGGCGGCCCGGACGGTGCAGGGCGCGGCGGCGGCCGTGATGCTGCCGGCCTCGCTGGCCCTCGTACGGGAGGCGTACGGCGATCCCGGGCGGCGGGCCCGCGCGGTGTCGCTGTGGGCGGCGGGCGGCACGGTCGCGGTGGCCCTCGGCCCGGTCGCGGGCGGGGCGCTGACCACGGCCTGGAGCTGGCGCGGGATCTTCTTCATCAACCTGCCCCTCGGAGTGCTCGCGCTCGCCCTGCTGACCCGGGTGGCCCGCTCGGAGCGTCGGCCCGCCCCCCTGGACCTGCCGGGGCAGCTGACGGCGATGACGGCGCTCGCGGCGCTGACCTTCGCGGCCATCGAGGGCGGCACGGAGGCCTGGTGGGCGCTGGGGGTCGCGGCGGTCGCCTTCGCCGCGTTCCTGCTGATCGAGGCGCGGCGGCGGCATCCGATGGTGCCTCTGGGGCTGTTCCGGAACACGACGGTGGCGGTGGCGGTGGCGGCCGGTTCGGCGAACAGCGTGGCCTTCTACGGCATGGTCTTCGTCTTCGGCCTCTTCTTCCAGCAGGTGCTCGGGCTCTCGGCACTCGGCGCGGGGCTGATGTTCCTGCCGATGACGGGGCTGCTGGCCGGGGTGAACGTCCTGTCGGCGAGGGCGGCCGCGCGGTACGGGGCGCGGCTGCCGATCGTCCTGGGGCAGGCGGTCGCGGTGGCCGGGCTGCTCGGCCTGCTCGCCGTGGACGCGGACTCCTCGCGGGTGGCGCAGGCCCTGCTCCTCGTGCCGCTCGCGCTGGGCGCCGGCTTCTCCCTGCCGCCGCTGATCGCGGCGATGATGGAGGCGGTCCCGGCGGAGCGGGCGGGCACGGCGGCGGGTCTGCTGAACGCGATCCGGCAGACGGCGGGCGCGCTCGCGATCGCGGTCTTCGGCTCCCTCGCGGCCCGGGACATGGCGACCGCCCTGCGCACGAGCCTCCTGATCAGCGCGGGCCTGCTGGCCCTGACGACACTGGCCTCGCTGCGGCTGCCGCGCCGCCGGACCCCCTAGGCACCCTTGCGGTACTGGCCGGGGGCCACCCCGTACTCCCGCTTGAAGGCCTTGGCGAAGGCGAACTCCGAGGAGTAGCCGGAGCGTTCGGCGACCGCGCGGAGCGGGAGGTCGTCGGAGCGGAGGAGGCGGCCCGCCGTGGTCATGCGCCACCAGGTGAGGTACGCCAGGGGCGGGCGCCCCACGAGGGCGGTGAAGCGGCGGGCGAACGCGGCCCGGGAGAGGCCCCCGAGCGCGCCGAGCTCCTCGACCGTCCACGCCCTGGCGGGGTCGCCGTGCAGGGCGCGCAGGGCGCCCGCGACGGCCGGGTCGCTCAGCGCGGCCGACCAGCCGGTGGAGCGGTCGGCGCGCTCGGCGAGCCACCAGGTGCGCAGCAGGTACAGGAGCAGGGTGTCGAGGAGGGCGGGGACGATGGCGTCGGATCCCGGCTGGGGTTCGGCGAGTTCGGCGCCGAGCAGGTCGACGGCGGCGCGCAGCCGGGGGTGGGAGCCGACCCGGGCGGGGACGTGGACGAACGGCGGCAGTTCGGTGAGCAGGGGGTGGGCGCGGGCCCTGCTGAGCCGGTAGGCGCCGCAGAGCAGCACGGTCTCCTCGGTGCCGACGGGTCCCCGGTCGGGCCGGGTGGGCCAGGAGCCGTCGGGGGCGGGCAGGACGTCGACGAGCGGGGTGCCGGGATGGTCGGCGAGGCCGTGGCCGGTGCCGTGGGCGAAGAGGACGACGTCGCCGGGGCCGAGCCGGACGGGGGCGGCTGCGTCCGGGGGCAGCATCCAGGCGGTGCCCTGGAGGACGACGTGGAATCCGGCGCTGTCGCTCGACGGGTAGCGGACGCCCCAGGGAGCGAGGCGGACGGTGCGGGAGGAGTGCGGGAGCCCGGTGCGCATGGCGGCGATGGCATCGCTCAGTACGTCCATGACCCGAACGGTAGCGCGCGAGACGATCGGACATGACGGGGAGCCGAGGGGACATGGATCGTCTCCCCCGCCCCTCCTAACGTCGGGGGCATGACGACAACGGACATGAAGACGAAGGCGGTTCTCTTCCACGAGCTCGGCGGCCCCGAGGTGCTCAGGGTCGAGGAGGTGCCGCTGCCGGCCCCCGGCCCCGGGGAGGTGCTCGTCCGGGTGGAGGCGATCGGACTGAACCGCGCCGAGGCGCTGTTCCGCTCCGGCACGTACTACTACCCGGCCACGCTGCCGGGTTCGCGGCTCGGCTACGAGGCGGCGGGCGTGGTCGAGGCGGTCGGGCCGGGGGTCACGGCGTACGCCCCGGGCGACCCGGTGATGGCGGCGGCCAACTTCGACTTCGGGGTCCACGGGGTGTACGCGGAGCGGGTGGTGCTGCCCGAGGAGTACGTGGTGGCCCGGCCCGAGGGGGTGGACGCGGTGACGGCGGCGGCGGTCTGGCTCTCGTACTTCACCGCGTACGGCGGGATGGTGCTGACCGGCGGGCTGCGCCCCGGCGACCACGTGGTGATCACGGGAGCGTCGAGCGGGGTGGGGACGGCCGCGATCCAGACGGCGCTGCGGACCGGAGCCGTACCGGTCGTCACCACCCGCGGCGAGGAGAAGCGGAAGCGGCTCCTGGAGCTGGGGGCCGCGCACGTGATCGCCACGGACACCGAGGACCTGGTCGGAGAGGTGCGGCGGATCACCGGCGGGGCGGGCGCGGACCTGGCCTTCGACGCGATCGGCGGGCCCGGCTTCGCCCGGCTCGGCGACGCGCTGCGGACCGGTGGCACCGCCGTGCTGTACGGCTGGCTCGACCCCCGGCCGGTCGAGCTGTCGCAGAACTGGCCGCTGACCACGCACACGTACGCGAACGGGGCGCTCGCCAGGACGGAGGAGGGCCGCCGGCGGGCCGCCGGGTTCATCGGCTCGGGGCTGCGGGACGGCTCCCTGGCGCCGGTGATCGCCGAGACCTTCGACGGCCTGGAGCGGATCGCCGACGCCCACCGGCTGATGGAGTCGAACACGCACCTCGGGAAGATCGTGGTGCGCGTCTCCTCCTAGGCCTGCCTTTCGGATCAGTCCCTGGCGGGGTGTCAGCGCCTCGGCACTCCCAGCGGGTTGCCGTCGCGGAGCTCCGGCGGGAGGAGGCGGTCGGGGGTCGACTGGTAGGTGACCGGGCGCAGCCAGCGCTCGATCGCGGTCGCGCCGACCGAGGTGGAGGTGGAGGTGGTGGCGGGGTAGGGGCCGCCGTGGTGCTGGGCGGGTGCGACGGCGACGCCGGTGGGCCAGCCGTTGACGAGGACGCGGCCGGCCAGCGGCGTGAGTTCGGCGAGCAGCGCGGCGGCGGCGTCGTCCTCCTCGGCGATGTGCAGGGTGGCGGTGAGGTTGCCGGGCAGCAGGCCGAGGACGGCGGTCACCTCCTCGCGGGTGGAGTAGCGGGCGACGACGGTGACCGGTCCGAAGCACTCCTCCAGGAGGAGGTGGTGGCCGCCGTCGGCGAGCGCGGCGGCGTCGACGGCGAGGACTCCGGCGCTGACGGTGTGGGCGCCGCCGGCGCCGGGGGTGACCGGGGTGGCGACGCCGGCGAGGGCGGCGCGCTCGGCGACGCCGGCGACGAAGGCGTCCCGCATGCGGTGGTCGAGCATGACGGCCGGCTCGGTCTCGCTGACGGCGGCGGTGAGGGCGTCGAGGAAGCGGTCGCCGTCCGCTCCCCGGGGGGCGAGGACGAAGCCGGGCTTGGTGCAGAACTGGCCGGCGCCCAGGGTCAGGGAGCCGGCGAGTCCGGCGCCGATCTCCTCGGCGCGCTCGGCGGCGGCGGCCTCGGTGACCACGACCGGGTTGAGGGAGCCGAGTTCGCCGTGGAAGGGGATGGGGACGGGCCGGGTGACGGCCGCGTCGAAGAGGGCCCGGCCGCCGCGGATCGAGCCCGTGAAGCCGGCCGCCGCGACGAGCGGGTGCCGGACGAGCTCCACGCCCGCGTCGAAGCCGTGGACGAGGACGACGACGTCCTCGGGGAGTCCGGCCTTGGCCGCGGCCCGGCGCAGCAGGGAGGCGCAGAGCTCGGAGGTGGCGGGGTGGTCGGGGTGGGCCTTGACCACCACGGGGCAGCCGGCCGCGAGGGCGCTCGCGGTGTCGCCGCCGGGGACGGAGAAGGCGAGCGGGAAGTTGCCGGCGGCGTAGACGGCGACGACGCCGAGCGGGATCTTCCAGCGGCGCAGGTCGGGGCGGGGCGGGGTGGCCCCGGGGTCGGGCGGGTCGATCCGGACGTCGAGGAACCAGCCGTCCTCGACGACGTCCGCGAAGGCGCGCAACTGGGCTGTGGTGCGGGCGAGTTCGCCGGTGAGGCGGACGGGCCCGAGGGCGGTCTCGGCGTCGGCCGCCTCGACGACGTGCTCGCCGGAGGCGTCGAGGAGATCGGCGGCGGCACGGAGGAAGACGGCCCGCGCGGTGCGGTCGGCGAGGGCCTCGCGGGTGGCGTGCGCGGCCCTGACGGCGTGGTCTACCTCCTCGGCCGTGGCCTCCACCGCGACCTGCTCGCGCGGCTTCCCCGTCCGGGGGTCCACACTCCACACTGGTTCTGCCGCCACCGCCACGCCCCTGTTCGCTATTCTGAACACAGTTCCCGTAGATGAACGCATCTGGGCGGGACTCTATTGACGGCCCGGCCGTCTCCACAAGGGGCCCCGTTCGGCCGGGGCGGCCTGGGGCGGCCGGACAACGGAAAAGGGGCGAGGGCCATGGCGACTGCCGACGCGGGTGGGGCACAGGTGAAGTCCGCGGTGCGGACCGTGGAGCTGCTCGAGTACTTCGCGGGACGCCCCGGGATGCACTCGCTCGCCGCCGTCCAGGAGGCCGTCGGCTACCCCAAGTCCAGCCTGTACATGCTGCTGCGCACCCTGGTCGAGCTGGGCTGGGTGGAGACGGACGCCACGGGCACGCGGTACGGGATCGGGGTGCGGGCGCTGCTCGTCGGCACCTCCTACATCGACGGCGACGAGGTGGTGGCCGCCTCCCGGCCCACCCTCGACCGGCTCTCCGACGACACCACCGAGACCATCCACCTGGCGCGGCTCGACGGCACCAACGTCGTCTACCTGGCGACCCGGCAGTCCCAGCACTACCTGCGGCCGTTCACCCGGGTCGGCCGCCGGCTGCCCGCGCACTCGACCTCGCTGGGCAAGGCGCTGCTCGCCACCCACAGCGACGAGCAGGTGCGCAAGCTGCTCCCGGAGACGCTCCCGGCGCTGACCGAGCACACGATCACCGACCGCGAGAAGCTCATCGAGGAGCTGCACGTCATCCGCGAGCAGGGCTACTCGGTCGACCGCGAGGAGAACACCCTGGGGCTGCGCTGCTTCGGCGTCGCGATCCCCTACCGGACCCCGGCGCGGGACGCGATCAGCTGCTCGGTGCCGGTGGCGCGGCTCACCCCGGCGCACGAGCAGATGATCAAGGACGCGCTGTTCGACGCGCGGGACCGGCTGACCCTGGCCACCCGCCGCCTCTGATCCGCCCGGTCACGCGCGGTCGGCGAGGGCCTTCTGCCAGACCGGGCTCTCGACGTAGTGGTTGTCGTACCGCTCCGAGGAGGCCTTGATCTCCTCGAAGCTCGCCTCGCCCCGCATGACGCGGCCGAGCAGACGCAGGTAGTCGAAGCGGGCCATGCCGGGCGTGAAGACGAAGAGGACGTCGGCCTCGGCGCCGGGCGCCGCGGCGAAGGCGTGCGGGGTGTGCGGCGGGACGAGGAGGAAGTCGCCCTCCTCCAGGACGGTCAGCTCCTCGCCTACCAGGACCTGGAGCGAGCCGCCGAGCACGAAGAACATCTCCGAGGCCTTGGTGTGGAAGTGCGCCGGGGCGCCGACCGCGCCCTTCGCGAACGAGGAGCGGTAGCTCGTCAGCTGCCCGCCGGTGGTGCCGGAGTCGGCGAGGAGGGTCATCACGCTGCTCGGGTCGGCGGTGGTCTCGGCGCCGGCGGCGCGGGTGAGGAGCGGGGCGAAGGTCTCGATCTCGTTCATGATCACCACCTTGGGCAGCCGTCGACCCGCGGCACAGGGTCAATCGATCACCGAGAACACGGGCCACTTCCACGGGCGGGACGTCGCCGCGGAGGCCCGGGGAGGAGGGCGCCTCCCCCGTGCGGCGGAGGCGGTTCACCGTCCGGCAGGAGGTGGGGGCCGGGGTCCGCGCGGGAGCGTGGAGCCATGACACAGACCGCTCCCCTCACCGCCCCGGCGCCCGCCGCCGGCCACCGTCCGAGCGCCGCCCGCCGGGCGCTGCGCGCCCTCGCGATCCTCGCCTGCGTCCCGTACATCTCGCTCAAGGTCGTCTGGGTGGCGGGCGGCAGGCTCGGCATCCCGGCCGGGAGCGTGCTCCTGGAGCACCCGCGGATGATGGTGATCGCCAACGCGGTCTCGGTCGTCGCCGACGTCCTCGTCGTCGCCCTCGCCCTGCTGCTCACCCAGGCCTGGGGCCGCCGCTTCCCGGCCTGGCTGCTCGCCCTCCCCATGTGGGCGGCGACCGGACTGCTCGCGCCGATCATGACCGGCTACCCGGCGCAGCTCGCGGTCGCCCTCCTCAGCGGCGACGAGAAGGCCGCCGCGCCCGCCGAACCCTTCCTGGACGAGTGGGTCTTCGGCGTCGTGTACGGCGGGTTCATCCTCCAGGGCCTCGCCCTCGGCACCCTCTTCGCGCTGTACGCCCGGGACCGCTGGGGCCGGCTGTGGCGGGGCCGGCTCGGCGAGCTGTCCGCCCGCACCTCCGGGCCCGGGGCGCGGGCCCTCGCCGTGGCCGGCGCGGTCGTCGCGCTCGTGCCCGCCACGCTCCATCTGCTGTGGGCCACCGGTTCGACGACGGGCCTGTCCGCCCGGCTGATCGCCGAACGCGACTCCGACGACCACGTCCTGGAGGCCACCCGGCTCGTCTTCCTCCTCGTCGCCGTCGTCCTCACCCTCCTCCTGGTGCTGCGCCGGCCCGCCCGGCTCCGGGTGCGCACCACGCTCGTCCTGGCCTGGACGGCCTCGGGTGCCGCGGGCTGCTGGGGCGCCTACCTGTCGCTCGTCGCGCTGCTGCCGGACCCGGATCCGGCCAAGCAGGTCCCCGGGCTCGTACAGCTGTCCTACGCTGGCGACATGATCACCGGGTTCCTCCTCGCCGCGTGCGTGGCGGCTTTTCTGAAGAAAAGCGCTGCCCTGCGGCGGCGGAGCGCCGAGGCGTGAGACCGGTGACGGCCCTGTTCGGGCAGCGGGCCCGGCTGCGCTGGCTCCATCTGATCCTGGGCGGCGCGCTGTTCATGCCCTTCTGGCTGGTCGGCACCCTCGTCATGGGGCCGCTGCTCGACGACGGCGGCATGTTCACCGGCGGCCTCGGGGTGCAGTTCGGGGCGTACGCGGTGGGGCTGCCGCTCGCCGCGGTCGTCGCGCTCTTCCCGCTGGCCCGGCCGATGTCGGTGGCGGCGGCGCGGGCGCTGTGCGGGGTGGACGCGGACCGGTTCGCGGACGGCCCGGCGCGCGGCCGGGAGGCCAGGGCCAGGACGGCCGGCTGGTTCAGCCTGCACCTGGGCGCCGGGGCACTGGTCAGCGGGGCGACGCTGGCCCTGCCGCCGTTCGCGGTGGCGGTCATGGCGCTGCCGTTCTCGCCGGGTCTCCGGGAGTCCGAACTCGGCCGGTTCTGGGGCCTGGACGCGGCCTGGCCGATCTGGGGCGCGGTCCCGGCCGGACTGCTCATGCTGCTGGCGCTCGCCGTCGGCGCCGCCGCGACCGGGTCCCTGCTCGCCCGGCAGGCTCCCCGGCTGCTCGGACCGAGCCCGGCGGACCGGCTCGCGGCGGCGGAGCGGCGCGCCGCCGAGGCGGAGGCCCGCAACCGGCTCGCCCGCGAGCTGCACGACTCGGTCGGCCACGCCCTGAGCGCGGTCACCCTCCAGGCGGGCGCGGCCCGCCGGGTCCTGGGCGGCGACGGGGCCGACCTGGAGTTCGTGCGGGAGGCGCTGACCGCGATCGAGGAGACCACCCGGCGCACGGTCGGCGAACTGGACCGGGCCCTCGGCCTGCTGCGCCGGGGCGAGGGCGCCGAGGAGGGCGTGGGTCCGGGGCTCGACGCCCTGGAGTCCCTGGTGCGGGGCGCGGGGCCGCGGGTGGCGCTGACGGTGGACGGGGCCCTGGGCTCCGTACCGGAGACGCTGTCGCGGGAGGCGTACCGGATCGTCCAGTAAGGGCTGACGAACGCGGCCCGGCACGCGGGCGGCGCGCCCGTCGCCGTACGGCTCGACGCCCGCACCGAGGAGTTGGAGATCACGATGGAGAACCCCCTGCCCGACCGCCCCCCGGTCACCCGGCCCGACGGCGGGAACGGCCTGCGCGGGATCGCCGAGCGGGCCCGGCTGCTCGACGGCACCGCCGAGGCGGGCCCGGTGGGCGGAGTGTGGCGCCTCGCGGTCAGGATCCCCCGGTGAGCGCCCCGGAGATCAGGATCGTCCTCGCCGACGACGAGCGGATGGTCCGGACGGCGCTGCGGGTCATCCTGGACGCGGAGCCCGGCCTCCGGGTGGTCGGCGAGGCGTCCACGGGCGCCGAGGCGGTGTCGGTGGTGCGGGCGGAGCGGCCGGACGTCGTCCTCATGGACGTGCGGATGCCGGAGATCGACGGGATCCGGGCCACCGAGCAGATCCTCGCCGGGATGACGGAGCCGCCGCGGATCGTGGTGGTGACCACCTTCGAGAACGACTCCTACGTGTACGACGCGCTGCGCGTGGGCGCGGCGGGCTTCCTGCTGAAGCGGGCGGCGGCGGAGGAGCTGGTGAGCGCGGTCCGGCTGGTGGCGCGGAGCGACTCGCTGCTCTATCCGGCGGCGGTACGGGGCCTGGCCGCCGAGCACGCCCGCCGCCGGCCGCCGGAGGCGCCGCCCTGGGTGGCGCGGCTCACCGAGCGGGAGGCGGAGGTGCTCCGCCAGGTGGCGACGGGCCTCACGAACGCGGAGATCGCCGGCCGGATGGGGGTCGGCCCGGCGACGGTGAAGACGCACGTGGCGGCGGTCCTGGCGAAGCTGGGCGCCCGCGACCGCACCCAGGCGGTGATCCTGGCGTACGAGTCGGGGTTCGTGGGGCCGGGCTGAGACACCCGGGTCTCGGGTACGGCCCCGGCCCTCCCCAGGGCTCCGCATGATCGTCGCACGGGCCTCCGACATGAAGGTTCGCTGAGAAACGGACCACATCCGGAACGTCCCCCCTCGGTCCGTTCGTCCCCAGAAGTGCGATGAACAAGACGATCAGGCACACGTCGGTCTTCGTCCTGCTCCTGGTGCTCGCCCTGCTCGGGCGGGCCACCTGGGTGCAGGCGTACGAAGGCAAGGCGCTCGCGGACGACTCGAAGAACCGGCGGAAGACCATCGCGCAGTACGCGCAGCCGCTCGGGAACATCGTCGTGGCCGGCTCACCGGTCACCGGCTCGAAGAGGACGGAGGGATCGGATCTCGCGTACAAGCGCACCTACACGGACGGCGAGCTGTACGCGGCGGTCACCGGCTACAGCTCGCAGGCCTACGGCGCCACGCAGCTGGAGGGCATCTACTCCAAGGTCCTCGACGGCACCGACGACCGGCTGAAGAACCCCCTGGACGCCGTCACCCGCAAGCAGCAGCAGCCGGGGACGGTCGTCACCACGATCGACCCGGCCGTGCAGAAGGCCGCCTACCGGGCGCTCGGGAACAAGAAGGGCGCGGCCGTCGCCGTCGACCCGGCGACCGGCCGGATCCTCGCCATGGTCTCCACCCCGTCCTACGACCCGTCGAAGATCGCCGGGACGAACGACGGCGACACCTGGAAGCGGCTGATCACCGACGAGGACAAGCCGCTGGTGAACCGCGCGCTCCGGCAGCCGCTCCCGCCCGGCTCCACCTTCAAGCTGGTCGTCGCGGCCGCCGCCCTGGAGGACGGCCTGTACGACTCCGTGGACACGGCGACGAAGAGCCCCGACCCGTACACCCTGCCGGGCACCCGGACCGTGCTGAGGAACGAGAACGCCTCCGCGCCCTGCGAGAACGCCACGATCCGCACCGCGCTCCGCTACTCCTGCAACAACGTCTTCGGCAAGATGGCCGCCGATCTGGGGCAGGACAAGGTGAAGGCGATGGCGGAGAAGTTCGGCTTCGACGACGCCGAGCTGGACGTCCCGGTCCGCGCCTACCCGAGCGTGTACCCGTCCGGCATGGACAAGGCGCAGACGGCGCTCACCGGCATCGGCCAGTTCGACGTGACCGCCACCCCGCTGCAGATGGCCATGGTGTCGGCCGCGATCGCGAACGACGGTCTGCTCGCCGCCCCGCACATGGTCTCGGAGGTCGTCGACTCCGACGGCGACGCGCTGACCTCGTTCAAGGACGGGGACACCGAGCGGATCGTCTCCTCCTCGACGGCCGAGCAGCTGCGCAGCGCCATGGTGACCGTGGTGGAGGAGGGCACCGGCACCAACGCGGCCGTGGACGGCGCCGAGGTCGGCGGCAAGACCGGCACCGCGCAGCACGGCGAGAACAACAGCAAGACGCCGTACGCCTGGTTCACCTCCTACGCGAAGGACCCCTCGACCGGGAAGCAGGTCGCCGTCGCGGTGATGATCGAGGACTCGGGCGCCGCCCGCTCCGAGGTCAGCGGCAACGGCCTGGCGGCGCCGGTGGCGCGGAAGATGATGGAGGCGGCGCTGAGGTGACGTGAGACGGGGACCGATTGGCCGTCGCGCCCCGCCGCACGGTATGCAGGGGCACACCCGCGATTCGAATGCGTACTCGGATCACGGGTGTGCCCCTGCTCCCGTCCCGCTGCTCCCGTCCCACGGAGGACCGCCGTGCGCCTGCCCCGTTCCCTGTCCGGCTGGACCATGGCGGTCTTCGGCGTCCTCGCCGCCGCCCTGGGGGTGGTGGGCCTGGTCGCCCCGGACGCCCTGCTCACCGTCATGGGCTTCGAGCCGGTGCCCGACGGCGGGCGCGCGGACGGGGACCACACCCTGGTCTTCCTGACGGCCTCCTCGATGGCCGCGCTCAACATGGGCGTCTACTACGTGCTCGCCGCGCTCGCCGACTGGAAGCCGTTCTTCCGGTGGACGGTCCCCTTCCGGCTCCTGACCTGCGCCGTCTTCACCCTCGCGGTCGTCACCGGCCGCGCCCCGGCCGGCTTCGTCGGCGTGGGGCTGTGGGAGGGACTCGGCGCGGTGGTGACGGGGGTCGCGCTGCGGTACGAGAAGCGGGAAGGAACCCGGTGGCGGACGGGAGCGACGACGTCGACCGGGGCCCGCTGAGGCACGCGTAGGGCACCGCGCGCCGTCTCCGGGCAAGCCGTCTAGGGCAACCGACCGATCCGGCCGGGCCGCCTCAGACGGCAGTCTCCTGGCATGCGCTGGTATCTGACAGGTGTCGTCGTGTCCGGATTCGGCACGACGGCGATGTGGCTGGTCTCCGGGATCTGGGTCAAGTCCCTCACGGGCTCGGACGGTCTGGCGGCCCTGGCCGCCTTCGCCCTCTGGGCGCCCGTGCTCGCCGGGCCGCTCCTCGGCACGCTCGCCGACCGGGTGCGGCGCAGACCGCTCCTGGTCGTCCTGAACCTGGCGATGGCGGCCCTGCTGCCGCTCCTGCTGTGGGTGGGGTCGGCGGACCGGGTGTGGCTGCTCTTCGCGGTCCTCGTGCTGTACGGAGCGCAGGGCGCCGTCCACGAGGCGGCCGAGCAGGCGCTGGTGGCGGTCGTCGTCGACGAGGGGCGGCTCGGCACGTTCAACGGGCTGCGGATGACGGCCAACGAGTCCATGAAGCTGATCGCCCCGCTGGTCGCGGCGGGCCTCTTCGCCCGGTACGGGGGCGGGCCCGTCGCCCTCCTGGACGCGGCGAGCTTCGCGGTCGCGGCGGGCGTGTTCGCGCTGATGCCCGTCCGGGAGGCGCGGCCGGCCCGGCCGGAGTCCCGGAGCTGGTGGCGCGAGACGGCCGAGGGGGTGCGGCTCCTCCGGGCCTCGCGGGTGCTGCGGCCGCTGGTGGCGACCGGCGCGTTCACGATGCTGCTCGCCGGGGTGAACGGGGCCGCGATCTACGCCGTCGTGGACGAGGGGCTCGGGCACGCGCCCGCGTACGCCGGGGTGCTGTACGCGGCCCAGGGCGCGGGCTCGGTCCTCGCGGGCCTGGTCACGGGCCCCCTGCTGCGCCGGATCCCGGAGCGGACCCTCGCCGCCATGGGCCTCGCGCTGTTCGCGGTGGCGGTGGGCGTACGGGGAGCGCTGCCGTACGGGACGACGGCGCTGGCGGCGAGCGTCGTGATCGGCCTGGGGCTGCCGTGGGTCCTGGTCGCGGTGATGACGGCGGTCCAGCGGGAGGCCCCGGCGGAGGCGGTGGGCCGCATGGCGGCGACCTCGAACACCCTGGTCATGGCCCCGAACGCGCCGGCCATCGCGCTCGGCGCGGGCCTGGTCGCCGTGACGGACGTCCGCGCCCTGCTCCTGCTGGTCGCGGTGACGGGGGCGGTCTGGGCCCTCGTCCTCGCGGCGCGGGGTGCGGGTGCCGTGCCCCGTGCCGGACGGCACCGCAGCCGTGCGGGCCTCCCGCCGGGCTGAGCGGCGCGCCCTCGGCCGCCCCCGGGCGGTGCCCCTCCCCGCCCGGGAGGGGCAATCGTCCCGTCGGGGCGATTGACCCCCACGGGGGTGGGCACCGCACCGGTGGAACCCCCACGGAACGGCCGCCCGCGACGGGGCCCGCCCGGTCGGCCTCGCGGTGCGGCGCGGCCGGGGGGCAGGGAGCATGGAGACAGGCGCGGCGCGGCGGGAGGAGGGCAGCGTGACGGCCGGTTCCTTCCCGGGGACGACGGGGCGGGTCGGTGTGCCCCTGGACGGCAAGGGACTCCTCGACGTGCTCGGGGTCGCGGCGGTCGTCGTGGACGCCCGTGGCCGGATCGTGCTGTGGAGCCCGCAGGCCGAGACCCTCTTCGGGTTCCGCGCCGACGAGGCCCTCGGACAGTACGTGGCCCGGCTGATCGTCGGCGCGGACCACCGGGAGGAGGCGATGCGCCTCTTCGCCGAGGTGCTGCACGGCGGCGCGGCCTGGGCGGGCACCTTTCCCGTGCGGCACAAGGACGGTTCCGTCCGTCGGGTGGAGTTCCGCAACATGCGGCTCACCGACGACCTGGGCGATCTGTACGCGCTGGGGATCGCCGCCGACGGCGCCGCCGTGGAGCGTATCGAGACCGAGCTGGCGCTCTCCGACCGGCTGGTGTCCCAGTCGCCGATCGGCCTCGCCGTCCTCGACACCGAGCTGCGCTACGTCCTGGTGAACCCGGCGTTGGAACGGATCAACGGTCTTCCGGCCGCGGCGCACCTCGGCCGGCGGATCCACGACATGCTCCCGCAGGTCGACGCCGGGCCCCTGGAGGCGGCGCTGCGCACGGTGCTGGCGACGGGGACGCCCCTGCTCGACCACCTGGTGGCGGGCCGGACCGCGGCGGACCCGGAGGAGGAGCACATCTGGTCCCTCTCCTTCTACCGCCTGGAGGGGGCGGACGGCCGTGTCCAGGGGGTCGCGGCCTCGGTGATCGACGTGACCGAACGGCACCGCGCGGACGCGGACGCCGACCGGTCCCGGCGGCGGCTCGCGCTCATCGCGGACGCCTCGGCCCGGGTGGGCACCACCCTGGAGGTGGAGCGGACGGCCGACGAGCTGGCCTCGGTGGTGGTGCCGGAGCTCGCGGACATCGCCGCGGTCGACGTCCTCGACTCCGTCCTGGCGCTGCGCAGGCCCGGCGCGCCCGAGGAGGGGCCCGAGCTGTTCCGCGCGCTCGCGGTGAAGGCCGGGAGCCGCACGGAGGCGCTGCCGGCGGCGGACCCGCCGGGGGAGGTCGCGATGTACGGGGCGGACCGGCTGGTCACCCGGTGCGTGCACACCGGTCTGCCGGTCCTGGTGGAGCACGTGGGCCCCGGCGACCTGTCGCGGATCGCGCGGAGTCCCGAGGCGGCGGAGCTGCTGGCGCGGGCGGGGGTCCACTCGTATCTGGCGGTGCCGCTGATCGCGCGCGGCGAGGTGCTGGGCGCGCTGGACCTGAAGCGGGACCGCAACGCGCTGCCCTTCGACGGGGACGACGTCCTGCTCGCGACGGAGCTGGCGGCCCGCGCGGCCGTCAGCATCGACAACGCGCGCTGGTACCAGAGCGTGCGGAACTCGGCGGTGACCCTCCAGCGGAGCCTGCTGCCGGGATCGCCCCCGGCGCGGACGGGGCTGGAGGTCGCCGCCCGCTACCAGCCGGCGCACGCGTCGAGCGAGGTCGGCGGCGACTGGTACGACGTGATCGCGCTGACCGACGACAAGACGGCGCTCGTCGTCGGGGACGTGATGGGCAGCGGGATCGACGCGGCGGCGACGATGGGCCGGCTGCGGACCGCGACCTGCGCGTTCGCGGACCTCGATCTGTCCCCGGCGCAGGTCCTGCGGCATCTGGACCGGATCACGGCGGGCCTGGAGCACTACATCGCGACCTGTCTCTTCGCCGTGCACGATCCGGTGCGGCAGCGGTGCCGGATCGCGAACGCGGGCCATCTGCCGCCCGTCCGGGTCCCGGCGGACGGGCCGGCCGAGCTGGTGCGGCTCTCCACGGGGGTGCCCCTGGGCGTCGGCGGCGGCGCCTTCCGCACGGCCCGGGTGCCGTTCCGGCCCGGGGACCGGCTGGTGCTCTACACGGACGGTCTGATCGAGACCCGTCACGAGGCGATCGACGAGCGGCTCGATCTGCTCGTACGCCTCCTCGACGAGGACCGCGGGCCGCTGGAGGAGACCTGTGACCGGCTCCTGCGGGCACTGCGCCGGCCGGGCGCGCCGGACGACGTGGCGCTCCTGATCGCCAGGAGCACGGGATGACGGCCCGGTACCGGGACAGAGGGCGGGCCCACGCGCGGGAGAAGGGGCGGGTCAGGAGCCGTGGTACGGGGCTGCGGAGCGTCGCCGGGCAGGTGTTCGCCCTGGAGGCGCTGATCGCGCTCCTGGTGATCGCGGTGGCGGCGTTCGTGACGTTCCACCAGGAGCGGCGGGACACCGAGCGGGACGCCCGGATCCGTTCGCTCGCGGTCGCGGAGGCCTTCGCCCACGCGCCCGGCATCGACAAGGCGCTGACCTCGCCGAATCCGACGGCGCAGCTGCAGAGCCGGGCGGAGGCGACCCGGCGGGCCACGGGCGTGGACTTCATAGCGGTCCTGAGCCCCTCCGGGGTGCGGTACACCGACTCGGATCCGGAGCTGATCGGCAAGAAGGCGACCGGGGACCTCTCGCGGGCGACGGTGGACGGCGAGTCGTACACGGAGCTGTTCCGGGGCGCGCCCAACGACGCCGTGCGGGCCGTGGTCCCGGTGGTGGACGAGAAGGGGAAGGTCGTCGGCATGGTCAGCAGCGGCATCGAGGTGGAGAGCATCTCGCACTCGGTGCAGGACCGGCTGCCGCTGCTCCTCGGCGCGGCGGGCGGAGCCCTGGCGGCGGCCGTGGGCGGGGCGGCCCTGGTGAGCCGGCGGCTGCGGCGGCAGACGCACGGCCTGGGGCCCGCGGAGATGACCCGGATGAAGGAGCACCACGAGGCGGTGCTGCACGCGGTCCGGGAAGGGGTCCTGATCGTGGGCGCCGACCACCGGCTGCTGCTCGCCAACGACGAGGCGCGCCGGCTGCTCGGCCTCTCGGCGGAGGCGGAGCGGCTGCCGGTCTCGGAGCTCGGCCTCGATCCGCGGACGGTCGAGCTCCTGGAGTCGGGGCGGTCGGCGACGGACGAGGTGCACCGGGCGGGCGACCGGCTGCTGGCGGTGAGCGTGCGCCCCACGCTCTCGGAGGGCGCCAAGTCCGGCAGCGTGATGACGATGCGGGACACCACCGAGCTGGCGGCCGTGACCGGCCGGGCGGCGGTGGCCCGCGGCCGTCTGCAGCTGCTGTACGAGGCGGGGGTGCGGATCGGGACGACGCTGGAGGTCGTACGGACGGCGGAGGAGCTGGCGGAGGTGGCGGTGCCCCGGTTCGCGGACTTCGCGACGGTGGAGCTGCTCGAACCGGTGCTGCGCGGGGAGGAGCCCCCCGCGGCCGCGGCCGCGTCCACGGAGATGCGGCGGACGGCGCTGAGCGGGCTGCGGCCCGACCAGCCGCTCCAGCCGGTCGGGGACACCGTCCACTTCCACGTCCGCAGCACCCCGATGGCGAAGGCCCTGGAGGCGGGGCACGCGGTGGTGGAGCCGGAGCTCGCCTCGGCGGAGGGCTGGCGGGCACAGGACCCGGAGGGGGCGGCGCAGGCACTGGCGTACGGGATGCACTCGCTGCTGACGGTGCCGCTGCTCGCCCGCGGGGTGGTCCTGGGGATGGCCAACTTCTGGCGGGCGGACACGCCGGAGCCGTTCGGGGAGGACGACCTGTCGTTCGCGGAGGAGCTGGCGGCGCGGGCGGCGGTCGCGATCGACAACGCGCGCCGGTTCACGCGGGAGCACGCGATGGCGGTGACGCTGCAGCGGAGCCTGCTGCCCCGGGTGCTGCCGGACCAGAGCGCGGTGGAGGTGGCGTACCGGTACCTGCCGGCGAAGGCCGGGGTGGGCGGCGACTGGTTCGACGTGATCCCGCTGCCGGGGGCGCGGGTGGCGCTCGTGGTGGGGGACGTGGTGGGGCACGGGCTGCACGCGGCGGCGACCATGGGGCGGCTGCGGACGGCGGTGCACAACTTCTCGACCCTGGACGTGCCGCCGGACGAGCTGCTCGGCCATCTCGACGAGCTGACGGGCCGGATCGAGGACGGGGACGGGGAGGGCACGGGGGGCGAGGTGCGGCGGCGGGACGAGGGCATCACCGGGGCGACCTGTCTGTACGCGATCTACGATCCGGCGTCCGGGCTCTGCACGGTGGCGAGCGCGGGCCATCCCGGTCCGGCGCTCGTCGCTCCCGACGGGCGGGTCGAGTTCCCGGAGCTGTCGCCGGGGCTGCCGCTGGGGCTCGGTCTGGGCGACGTGCCCTTCGAGTCGTCGGAGCTGTGGCTGCCGGAGGGCAGCAAGCTGGTGCTGTTCACGGACGGGCTCCTGGAGGACCACGGGCGGGACCTGGACGCGGGGCTCGGGCTGCTGCGGACGACGCTCGCCCGGCCGGACCGGAGCCCGGAGGAGACCTGTGCGGACGTGCTCGCGACGCTCCTCTCGCCGACGCAGCGGGACGACATCGCGCTGCTCGTGGCGGAGACCCGGCTGCTCGCCCGGGACCGGATCGCCGAGTGGGAGGTGCCCCGGGACCCGTCGGCGGTGTCGCCGGTGCGGAACGCGGCGGCGGCGAAGCTGTCGGAGTGGGGGCTCGACGGGCTGGCGTTCACGGCGGAGCTGATCCTCAGCGAGCTGATCACGAACGCCGTGCGGTACGGGGCCGATCCGGTGCGCGTGCGGCTGCTCCACGACCGGACGCTGATCTGCGAGGTCTCGGACGGCAGCAGCACCTCGCCGCACCTGCGGCACGCGGCGACGACGGACGAGGGAGGGCGCGGGCTCTATCTGGTCGCCCAGTACGCGGAGCGGTGGGGCACGCGGTACGCCCGGCGCGGCAAGACGATCTGGGCGGAGCTGAGGGTGGGCGCGGACGGCTCGGAACCGGTCGCGATGGCCGTCCCGGACCTGGACGCCCTGGAGGACCTGGCGTGGTGAGCCCGGCGGGGCACTCTGGTATACCAAATGGAGGCCCCGTTCCCGCATCCCGAGGAGACCCCGTGACCCCGCCGCCCCGCACCGCCACCCTCTTCCACGACGTCCGCCCCTTCGGCGGACCGGCCCGCGACCTGGTCGCCGTGGACGGCGAACTCGTGGCCGAGGTCCCGCCGGGCGCCGAGGTCGAGCGGATCGACGGGGGCGGACGGCTGGCGCTGCCGACGCTGGTCGACGCGCACATCCACCCCGACAAGACCTCCTGGGGCGAGCCCTGGCACAGCCGCCGGCCCGCGCACGGCATCGCCGAGTACGTCGCCGGCGACGTGGAGCTGGCCCGCGCCCTGCCGACCCCGGTCGCCGAGCGGGCGCTGCGTCTGATGTCGCACGCCGCCGCCCAGGGCACCCGCGCGATGCGCGCCCACGCGGACGTGGCCCCGGCGTACGGGCTCTCCGGGATCGAGGGGGTCGCCGAGGCGGCCCGGAAGCTCGCCGGGATCGTCGACGTCGAACTGGTCGCCTTCCCGCAGCACGGGGTGGTCCGGACGCCCGGGGTGGCCGAGCTGCTGGCGGAGGCCGCCGCGAGCGGGCTCGTCACCCACGTCGGCGGCATCGACCCGGCCGGCTTCGACGCGGACGGCGGCCACGAGGGCGGCGACGGCGACCAGCTCGGCACGGTCTTCGGGCTCGCCGAGAAGCACGGGCTCGGGCTCGACATCCACCTCCACGACCGGGGCGAGCGGGGTCTCGCGCCGCTGCGGGACATCGCCGCGCGGACCCGGGCGCTCGGCCTCCGGGGCCGGGTGAGCGTGGCGCACGCCTTCGCGGTCGCCGGTCTGTCCGGCCGGGAGCTCGACGAGACGGCGGACCTGCTCGCGGAGGCGGGGATCGCGCTCACCACGGTCGCGCTGTCCGCGACCACGATCCTGCCCTTCCGGCGGCTCGCCGAGCGCGGGGTGACGGTCGGCCTCGGTTCGGACGGGGTCCGGGACAGCTGGAGCCCCTTCGGGAACGCGGACATGCTGCACCGCGCGTGGCTCGCCGCCTGGGCCCTGGACGCGCGGCTCGACGAGGAGCTGGAGGGCTGCTTCCGGCTCGCCGCCGACGGGGGCGCGGAGCTGCTCGGCCTGCCGAAGGCGGACCTCCGGCCCGGCTCCCCCGCCGACTTCATGCTCGTCGACGGCGAGTGCCTGCCGCAGGCGGTGGTGGACCTGCCCCGCCGCGACCTGGTGGTCCGCGCGGGCCGGGTGGTGGCGCGGGACGGCCGCCTGGTGTGACGGGTACGGGGGGCGGGGCCGGACCCCGCCCCCCGTACCCGCCCTCAGTCCCGCTCCACGTCCACCGTCGTGAGCGAGGCGTACCGCTCGGGGTCGGTGCGCCGGATGCGCAGGGCCACGAGCAGACCGGCCGCGAGGACCACCGGAAGCGGCACCAGGAGGGCCGTGTTCACGGCGCCGGTGCGGCCGGTGAGCAGGTCGAAGTGGACCACGGCGAGCACGGTGAGCAGGGCGAGGCCGGCGCAGGAGATCAGCGGTGCCCAGACGACCCGGGCGGCCGGGAGGCCCATCCGGTCGCGGCGGAAGTAGGCCCAGACGGCGAGCGCCGCGAGGGCCTGCATGCCCATGATGCCGAGGACGCCGACGCTGTTGGTCCACAGGAAGACCTCGCCGTACGGGTCGGCGGCGAGGAGCGCCCCGACCCCGACGACGGCCAGGTTGAAGCCGGTCTGGGCGACGACGGCGCCGCCGGGCGAGCCGTGCTTCCCGGAGACCGCGCCGAGGCGGCGGGGCAGCAGGCCCTCGCGGCCGAGGGCGTACAGGTAGCGGGCTCCGGCGTTGTGGAAGGCGAGGGTGGCGGCGAAGGCGCTGACGACGATGAGGCCGTGCATGGCGTCCGCCAGCCAGGGCCCCGCGTACAGCTCGGCGGCCCGGAAGGTGAGTTCGGGGCCGTCGGCCGCACGGGCCAGCTCCACGGCCTCGTCGGTGCCGAAGGCGCCCATGATCAGCCAGCAGCCGAGGGAGTAGAAGACGGCGAGGAAGCCGATCGCGATGAAGGTGGCGCGGGGCACGGTCCTGTGCGGTTCGCGCACCTCCTCGGCGAAGATCGCGGTGGCTTCGAAGCCGGTGAAGGCGCCGACGACCAGGACGAACATGCCCGCGACGCCGCCTGCGGCGAGCGTGGAGGGCGCGAAGGACGCGGTGTCGAGGGCCGCGGTGCCGCGCTCGCCGAGGATGCCGCCGTCCATGACGACGAGCGAGAGGACCTCCAGGACCAGCGCGATGCCGAGGACCTTGGCGCTGAGCGTGACCTTCAGCCAGCCGAGCACGCCGACGGCGAGGACGCAGAGCCCGGAGAGCAGCCACCAGGGCACGTCGGCGCCGGTGGCGTCGCGGACCGATCCGGCGGCGAAGTAGCCGAAGGCGGCGGCGACTCCGGGGGTGACGAGGTTGTACGAGACGACGGCGACGTAGGCGGTGCCGACGCCGAGGGTGCGGCCGAGGCCGCGGGCGACGTACGCGTAGAAGGCCCCGGCGTTGCGGACGTGCAGGCTCATCGCGGTGAACCCGGCGGCGAAGAGGGCCAGCAGGGCGCCGGAGACGAGGTAGGCGAGCGGGGCGCCGGGGCCGCCGATGCCGATGGCGAAGGGGGCGACGCCGGCGAGGACGGTGAGCGGCGCGGCGGCGGCCACGACGAAGAAGACGAGGTCGAAGGTGCCGATCCGGCCGGCGGCGAGCCGGGCCGCCCCGGGGGTCGTCGAAGCCGTGCGGGGAGGGTTGTCGGTGCTCACGCGGCTCCTCCGGCGGGCGGGACGAACGTGGGATGGGTGTCGTCGGAGAAGGGGCCGACGACGTTTCCGGCGTGCAGCACGAGGAGCCGGCGGGGGTGGGCGGCGACGGCCTCGGGGACGGAGCCCGCGGCGACGGCGACGAGGTCGGCGCGGGAGCCGGGTGCGAGGCCGTGGTCGGTGAGGCCCAGGGCGGCGGCGGCCTCGTCGGTGACGAGGGAGGCGGCGACGGACAGTTCGGGGTCGGTCATGAGACCGGTCCTGAGGCCGATGATCGTGGCGCGTTCGAGCATGTCGGCGGTGCCGTAGGGCCACCAGGTGTCGCGGATGTTGTCGGAGCCCGCGAAGACGCGGACGCCGTGCTCGCGCAGCCGGAGGACGGGCGGGACGGGGCCGCTCGGGCCGTTGGTCATGATCGCGACCCCGGCGGCGGCGAGGGCGGTGGCGGTGCGGTCGAGTTCGGTGTCGTCGACGTCGCCGAGGGCGTAGGCGTGACTGACGGCGACCTTGCCGCCGAGGCCGAGGGCGGCGGTGCGGGCGGCGATGTCCCGCAGCTGGGCGGTGCCGGTCTCGCCGCCGTCGTGGAGGTGCAGGTCGACGCCCTTGCCGTGGCGCTCGGCGAGGCCGAAGACGATGTCGAGCTGGCCGGCGGCGTCGCCGTCGAAGCCCACGGGGTCGAGGCCGCCGACGAGGTCGGCGCCGTCGGCGAGCGCGGCGTCGAGGAGGCCTGCGACGCCGGGGGCGGCGACGACCCCGGACTGCGGGAAGGCGACGAGCTGGATGCCGAGCCGGTCGCGGAACTCCTCGCGGACGTCGAGGAGGGCGTGCAGGTGGTCGAGGCCGGTGTCGGGGTCGACGTCGACGTGGGAGCGGACGTGTCCGGTGCCGAGGGAGACCATGCGGCGGGCGAGGGCGGCGGCCCGTTCGGCGACGGGCACCTCCTCGGCGTGGCGGGAGTCGCGCTCGGCGGCGATCTGCTCCTGGAGCGTGGCGGTGGCCCGGTGCGGGCGCCAGGGGGCGCCGAGGAGGGTCTTGTCGAGGTGCGCGTGGCCGTCGACGAGGGCGGGCAGCAGCAGCGCGCCGCCGAGGTGGAGCGCGCCGGGCGGGGTGGGGCGGCCCGGGACGTGCGGCTCGACGGCGCTCACCCGGCCCTCCCGGAGGTGGACGTCGGCGGTGCGGCCGTCGGGGAGGGTGGCCCCGATGAGGGCGGTGGGACCGGGCGGGGCGGAGGCCTCGCTCATGGTGTCTCCTTCGCGAAGTACGTACGGGTCGCAGGGGGCGCGCGCCGCGATGCCCCTGGTGAACGCGGCGCGGCGCCAAGGTAACTGGTATACCGAATACCAGGCAATGGTGTGGGGCCCCTCACTTCGGGGCCTTCCCGGACCGGTCTGCGAAGATCGGGGAAGCACCGTCTCCACACCCCCCGACTGGAGCCCTCCCGATGACCACCCCCCGCCCCGCCGCCCGCAGCACCGCCATCGGGGACACCCATCCGTCCCTGCGGGAGCGGGTGTACGTGGAGCTGCGCGAGCGGATCATCGAGGGCGACTACCCGGCGGGGCTGCGGCTCGTGGAGCGGGAGATCGCCGACGAGCTGCGGGTCTCCCGGGTGCCGGTGCGCGAGGCGATGCAGCGCCTGGAGTCGGAGGGCTTCCTCTCGGTGCAGCCGCGCCGGGGCTCGGTGGTGGCCGCGTTCGGCCCGCGGGACGCCGAGCACCTCTTCGACGTGCGGGAGAACCTGGAGGGCCTGGCCGCGCGGCTCGCCGCCCGGCACGCGACCCCCGCCGGGCTGCGGGACCTGGAGCGGCTCCTGGCGCGGGCGCGGAGGGCGGCGGAGTCCGGGCGGCTGCGCGAGGCCGTCTCGCTCAACGCCGACTTCCACCGCCACCTCGTCGAACTCTCCGGGAACCCGCTCCTGGTGGACCTGATGGCCCCGCTCGACTCCCGGCTGCGCCGCCTCTTCCGGCTCACCTCGGCCCAGGCGGACGGCGAGCCGATGTGCGGGGCGCACGAGCGGCTCTACGAGGCGGTCCGCGACCGCGACGAGGACGGCGCGGAGGCCCTGGCCCGGGCCCACGTGGCCGACACCCGCGCCTCGGCACAGCGCCTCCTCGCGGCGCTGCCGGACGCCGCGGGCCCGGCCTGATCCGAAAGGCGGGTCCTGCCCTTCGGGCGGACGGCGCCACTTCCCGGACACGGCCCGGCCCAGCTTCCGCAGCGCCGTCCGGACGGCGGCCAGGTCCTGGTCCGAGGCCAGTCCGGCGTGGTGGAGGCGCAGTTCGGTCGCGCCCGCGTCGCGCGCCTGCTCGGCGTCCCGGGCCAGGTGCCCGGGGCGCCCCCCCATGCCGCCGACCACGGAGAGGTTGGCGGCCAGGACGGTCCCCGGGCGGGCGTGCTCCGCGAAGTCGGCGGGCTTCGGCGGGCGGGCGACGACGCCGTCCGCGAGGTTCAGGACGTGGGCCGGGTCCGTGCCGGCGTCGGCGCCGCAGCGGTACGGGTCGGGGTCGGCGTGCAGCAGGACGCGGAAGCCGGGCGGGGCGGCGGCGCGGACGGCGGCGACGGCGGCCTCCTGGAAGGCGCGGGCGGTCCGCGCGCGCCAGGCGAGGGCGGGGGCCTCCAGGCCGCCGAGCCCGCCCGCCGGTCCCGCGCCGGCCCAGACGGGCTCCAGGCCGCTCGCGGCGAGGGCCTCGGCGGCCCGTCCGTGGGCGTCGCCGGGCGCCCACTCCCCCGCGGGGCACGGGCGGAGGGCGCGGCCCGCCCAGCGCCCGGGGTCCGGCGGGTGGAGCACGGCGGCGTGCTCGGCGGTGACGATCCGGTGGACGGGGTGACGGGGGCTCAGCGCCCGGGTGGAGTGGCAGGCGGCGGCCAGGGTGACCTGCGCGAGGCCGAGCTCGGCGAGGAGCCCGGGCGCGGCGGGGTCGCCGTCGACGTCTCAGGGGTAGAGGAAGGCCCCGGCCCTCATGCGCCGGCCCCCTCGGGAAAGGATCCGGCCCTCATGCGCCGGCCTCCTCGGAAGAGGCTCCGCTCCTCACGCCCCGGCCTTTTCGAGGAGGGCCCGGCCGCGCTCGACGAGCAGCATGAGCGCGTCGACGTGCTCGGGCGCGGGCTCGCTCAGCGGCGGCCGCACCTCGCCCACGTCCAGACCGCTCCTGCGCACGGCCGCCTTGACGAGCGAGACGGCGTATCCCCGGCCCTGGGCGCGGAGTTCGGCCAGGGGGCGGTAGAAGCCGTCGACGAGCAGGTCCAGGGTGGCGTCGTCGCCGGAGGCGAGGGCGCGGTGGTAGGCGAGGGCGAGGTCGGGGGCGAAGCAGAAGACGGCGGAGGAGTAGAGGGTGACGCCGATGCCCCGGTAGGCGGCGCCGGTGAGTTCGGCGGTCGGCAGGCCGTTGAAGTAGAGCAGGTCGAGGCCCTCGGAGCGGACGGCGCTGACGATCCGCTGCATGAGGCCGAGGTCGCCGAGGCCGTCCTTGAGGCCGATGACGCCGTCGGTGCGGGCGAGGGCGACGGCGGTGTCGGGGGTGAGGACCGCGTTGTCCCGCTGGTAGACGATGACGTCGAGCGGGGTGGCGGCGGCGAGTTCGGTGTAGTGGCGGAGCAGTCCGGCCTGGTCGGGGACGACGAGGTAGGGGGGCATGACGAGGAGTCCGTCGGCGCCGGCCTCCTCGGCGAGGCGCGCGTAGTGGACGGCGAGCGCGGTGCCGTAGCCGGCGCCGGCGACGACGGGGACGCGGCCCGCGGCCTCCTCGACGGCGGCGGCGACGCAGTCCCGGAACTCCTCGGGGGTGAGGGCGTGGAACTCTCCGGTGCCGCAGCAGGCGAACACGGCCGCGGCACCGGCGTCGACTCCGGCGCGGACGTGGGCGCGGAAGGCGGCGAGGTCGACGGAGCCGTCGGGTGCGAAGGCGGTGACGGGGAAGAACAGCAGGCCGTCGAGGCGGCCGGCGAGCGGGGCAGGGGTCACGGGCGCTCCCAGGCGAGTCCGTCGTACACAATCATGATTTTCATCCATATACATGAACGCTGACCTGACGCACGCTAGAGCAGTGCCGATCGGCCGGTCAAGGCGATTGTGCGGCTCGGTCAAGGATCTTGACGCCCCGTCGGGCGCCTCCCTAGCGTGTCCACGGTTGTGAATGCCGCTCACGTGCATGCCACTCGACGGAGGAGACCCGCTCCATGACCGCACCCCGCACCGTCCTGCTCACCGGCGCCGCCGGGGGCGTCGGCACGCTGATGCGGGAGCTGCTGCCCCCGTACGGCTACGAGCTCCGCCTCCTGGACGTCGCTCCCGTGCCGGGGGCGCCGGACGCGGTCGTCGCCGACCTCGCGGACCGCGCGGCGCTGCGCGAGGCGGTCCGGGGCGTCGACGCGATCGTGCACCTGGCGGGCATCTCCCTGGAGGCCGACTTCGAGAAGATCATGGCCGCCAACATCGCCGGCGCCCACCACCTCTACGAGGCCGCCCGCGAGGAGGGCGTCCGGCGCGTGGTCTTCGCCTCCAGCAACCACGCGGTCGGCTTCACCCGGCGCCCGCGCGAGGGCGAGCCGCCGCTCCCGGTCGACGTCCCGCACCGGCCCGACACCTTCTACGGCCTCTCCAAGTGCTTCGGCGAGGACCTGGCCCAGCTCTACTGGGACCTGCACGGGATCGAGACCGTCTCCCTGCGCATCGGCTCCTGCTTCCCCGAGCCCACCTCGGTGCGGATGCTGTCGATGTGGCTCAGCCCCGCCGACTGCGCCCGTCTCCTGCACGCGGCGCTCACCGCCGAGGACGTGGCCCACACGGTCGTGTACGGCTCGTCCGCCAACACGCGCGCGTGGTGGGACCTCTCCACGGCCCGGGCGCTCGGCTACGCGCCGGAGGACGACTCGGAGGTCTACGCGGAGAAGGTCCTCGCCGAGAAGGGCCTCCCGGCCGAGGGCAGTCCCGACGACCTCTACGTGGGCGGCCACTTCTGCGCGGACCCGCCCCGCTGGCCGCACTGACCGGGGCACGCGGGCCCGGACGCGTCGACCGGGGGCACGCCGGACCCGGCCGTACCCTGGGGGGCCACACGGGACCCGGCCGGACTGATACGGGGGAGACCGGCCGGGACCCGGGCGTCGGTGCGCCGACGCACCTGACCAGTTCACCGTAGGCCCGGCCGAAGATCATCGCGAGCCGCTGAACGCGGCACCTGTCCGGATTGCGCGGCGGGCCGGTGCACCGGGAGCACGCGCGCGCGTGGACGCGCCCCCTTCCCCCCTCAGCGGCCCGCGTTCCCCCCTCAGCGGCCCGCGCGGAGCGTCCGGGACGGCGTCTCGCCGAACCTCTCCCGGTAGCGGGCCGCGAACCGGCCCTGATGGGCGAAGCCCCAGCGCCAGGCCACCTCGCTCACGCTCACCTCGTCCGCCGCGGCCGCCCGCAGCTCCTCGCGGACCCGGTCGAGCCGGACCTCCCGCACGTACGCCATCGGCGACATCCCCACGTACTCCCGGAAGGACTCCTGCAGGCGCCGCACGCTGACGCGGCCCAGGGCGGCGAGTTCGGTGGTCGTGAACGGATGCTCGGGACGCTCCCGCACCGCGTCCATGGCGCGCTTGACCGGGGCCGGCCGCCGCGCCTCCGCCGGGTGGGCGAGCACCTCCCGCCACGGGTGCTCGGCGGCCAGCAGCAGGCCGTTCAGCAGCGCCTCCTGCAGGGGTCTGGCGACCAGCTCGTGCGTGGCGAGCCCCTCCCCGGCGAGCGCCTCGGCGGCGACCTGGCGGGCGAAGCGGACCCAGCTCAGGCCGGGGCCCCGGGTGATGTCCAGGCGGGGCGCGAAGACGAGCGGGCCGCGCGGCGACCGGCCCGTCAGCTGTTCGAGGCGGTCGCGCAGTTCGGCCGCGCCGATCTTCACGGACAGGGTCCGGCAGTCCCCGCTCCAGCGGTCGAGGAAGGTGTCCCCGGCCGGGTCGAGGAGCAGCGCCTCGGCGGGCGTCGCGACGATCCGGGAGCTGCCGCCCTGGCGCATCTCCATCGTCCCGCTCAGCGGCGCGTTGAGGTGGTACGCGCCGAGCTCGCCGAAGCTCATCCGCACATCGGCGCCGCAGCTGAGGTCGCCGATGACCAGCGGTCCGAGCGACACGGTGTCGAAGCGGGCCGCGAAGGGGCGCCGCTCCCCGTCGACGACGGCCATGCGGTTCGCGTAGTAGCGCGCGTCGAGCTCCTCACGTGCCTCGTCCACGTCCTCCGTCCGGAACGAGTTCCCGCCCGTCACGCCCGCGCCGCCCGCGGTCCCCACAGCTCCCATGGACCGAAAGAATATTCATATGACGGATCTGACCGGGAACGGCAGGATGCCCGGCATGCCACGACCCCATGGATTCTCCTACGAGCGGCGCCGCGACGGCTCCGTCGTCCTCACCCACCAGGGACGCGCCGCCGGCGTGCTGCGCGGCGGGCGCGCCGAGAAGTTCCTCGCGGAGGTGGAGACGGGTGACGCCCAGCTGGTGATGGCCCGCTGGACGGGCTCGTACCGCTTCGGCAACGAACGGCAGGCCAGGGACCACCCGCGTAACCGGAGTGGCCGAACGGGCCGCCGGTAAGGGAACGGCAAAGGGGGCCGGATCGTTACCCCTGGCATGACCGCTATGACCCCCGGCTCGAACATCCCTCTCACCGCCGCGCGCGTGGCGGTGGACGTGGCCGCCCCCGTGCGGCTCGACGTCTCGGGCCTGCTGCTCGGCGCCAACGGCAAGGTGCGCTCGGACGACGACTTCATCTTCTACAACCAGCCGGCCGGGCCCGGTGTCACCTACCGCTCCGGCGGCGGGACCGCGCCCGACGCGATCCTGGTGGACACCGGCGCCCTCCCGGCCGGCATCGAGCGGATCGTCGTCACGGCGAGCCCGGACGCCGCGGGCCAGACCTTCCAGGGCATCGAGCCGACGGCCACCATCCGGAACGCGGACGACGGCGCCGTGATCGCCACGTTCACGCCGCCGCGGCTGGCCACGGAGACGGCGCTGGTGGTCGTCGAGATCTATCTGCGCAACGGCGCCTGGAAGGCCCGCGCGGTGGGCCAGGGGTACGCGAACGGGCTGGCCGGCATCGCGACCGACTTCGGCGTCTCGGTGGACGACGAGCCCGCCGCCCAGGCCCCGGCGCCCGCCGCCGCGGCCCCGGTCGCCCCGGCGCCCGCCGCCCCGGCCCCGGCCGCCCCGCCGGTGCCGCCCGCGCCGCCCGCCGCGCCGGTGGACCCGCGCGTCGCGGCCGCCGCCCCGGCCGCCGCCCCCGTCTCCACCGGCAAGATCAACCTCGACAAGGGCCGGGTCAGCCTCCAGAAGAACCAGACGGTGTCCCTGGTCAAGGGCGGCCGCCCGCTGCTCTCCCAGGTCAAGATGGGCCTCGGCTGGGAGCCCGCCTACCGGGGCAAGGACATCGACCTGGACGCCTCCGTCATCGCGTACGGCCCGCAGCGCAACCACCTGGACAGCTGCTACTTCGGCAAGCTGACCATCCTGGGCGGCTCGGTCAAGCACTCCGGCGACAACCTGACCGGCGAGGGCGCGGGCGACGACGAGGTGATCACCGTCGACCTCGGCCGCCTCCCGGCCGACGCCACCGGCCTGGTCTTCACGGTCAACTCCTTCTCGGGCCAGAAGTTCACCGAGGTCGCCAAGGCCTACTGCCGGCTCATCGACGGGACGACGGGCGAGGAGCTGGTCCGCTTCGACCTGACCTCCGCCGAGCCGCAGACCGGCGTGATGATGGCCAAGCTGATCAAGCAGTTCTCCGGCGAGTGGGAGATGACGGCGATGGGCGAGTTCGTGAAGTCGCGGACCGTCCGGGGCATGGTGAAGCCGGCCGCCCAGGCGCTCTGAGCGGCCGGACCCCCTCTCAGAACAGCGCGCTGTAGGCGTTGAGGGCGGGCTGGCCGCCGAGGTGGGCGTAGAGCACGGTCGAGTCCCGGCCGATCTCTCCCCGGTCCACCAGGTCGACCAGACCCGCCATCGACTTCCCCTCGTAGACGGGGTCGGTGACCATGCCCTCGGTGCGGGCGGCGAGCCGCATCGCGTCGAGGGTGGCCTCGTCCGGGATGCCGTACACCCCGGCGTGGTAGCGCTCGTCCAGCTCGACGTCGGCCGCCGTCACCTCGCGCTCCACGCCGATGAGGGCGGCGGTGTTCCGGGCGATCCGGGTGATCTGCTCGTGCGTCGGCACGGGCTTCGCGGAGGCGTCGATCCCGATGACCCGCCGGGCGGGACCGCCCTCCTCGACGAGCGCGGCGAAGCCCGCGACCATGCCGGCCTGGGTGGAGCCGGTCACCGAGCAGACGACGACCGTGTCGAAGAAGACGCCGAGCTCGCGCTCCTGCTCGGCCACCTCGTAGGCCCAGTTCGCGAAGCCGAGACCGCCGAGGCGGTGGTCGGAGGCGCCCGCCGGGATCGCGTACGGCTTCCCCCCGCCCTCCTCGACCTCGCGCAGGGCCTGCTCCCAGCTCTCCTTGAAGCCGATGCCGAAGCCGGCCCTCACCAGGCGCACGTCCGCGCCCGCGAGGCGGCTGACCAGGATGTTGCCGACCTTGTCGTAGACGGAGTCGGGCCAGTCGACCCAGCTCTCCTGGACGAGGACGCACCGGAGTCCGGCGCGGGCGGCGACGGCGGCGACCTGGCGGGTGTGGTTGGACTGGACCCCGCCGATGGAGACGAGGGTGTCGCAGCCCTGGGCGAGCGCGTCGGCGACCAGGTACTCCAGCTTGCGGGTCTTGTTCCCGCCGTACGCCACGCCGGAGTTGCAGTCCTCGCGCTTGGCCCAGAGGGCGGCGCCGCCGAGGTGGTGCGTCAGCCGTTCGAGGGGGTGGACCGGGGAGGGCCCGAAGAGGAGCGGGTAGCGGTCGAAGTCGGTGATCGGCAAAGCGGCTCCCGGTGAATGCGACGACGGTCGGCGGTCCTGGACGCGCTGTGGCCCTACCGGGCCGAGGGCTCCGCGGGCGCGGGGATGCCGGTCACCTCGGCCACCTCGATGGCGTCGTCCGCGAGCTGTTCGAGCGCGGCCCAGATCTCCGTGGTGACCCGCACCGCCTCCTCCGCGTCACCCGCCGCGCACGCCTCGATGAGCCGGGCGTGCAGTTCGGCCGATCCGCAGCTCCCGGCGTCGCCGAAGAGCCGCCGCTCGACGCGGCGGATCAGGGGGGTGTACCGCGCGATCGTGGCGGCGGCGGCGTGGTTTCCGCTCGCGACGACGAGGACCTGGTGGAGTTCGTCGTCGGCGTTCAGGGCGGCCTCCACGTCGGAGGCGCGGACGGCCGCCGCGAAGCGCTCGTTGGCCTCGCGCATGGTCCGGATGCCCTCGGGGCCGAGCAGCGGCACCCCGGTCCTGGCGGTGAGCTCGTGCATCACCCGCACCACCGAGGCGGCGTCCCGGACGACCCGGCTGACCGGCCGGGTGACCCGGGTGTAGCTCTGCGGCTTGGACTCGACGAGCCCCTCGGCTCCGAGCCGGGCCAGGGCCTCGCGCACGGGTGCGCGCGAGAGCCCCAGCCGTTCGGCGAGATCGGCGTCCTTCAGCGAGGCGCCGGGCGCGAGGTCGCCGCGGACGATGGCCTCGCGCAGCGCCTCGTACGCCCGGTCACGCAGCAGGGTCCGGCCCACGGGCCGCAGTGCGTCCATGGACTGCCATGTTAGATGTCAGTCCATGGAGCTGACCAGAGATCAGTTCCGGCCTCAGCGGCGGGGCTGACGGCGCCAGGGGCCGGTGATCGCGACCATGATGCCCGGCGTCTGGATGTTGGCGAACAGCGTCTCGCCGTCGGGCGAGAAGACGACGCCGGTGAACTCGCTGTCGTTGAGGTCGTTGCGGGCGATGGGGTAGGTGCGGCCCGAGTCGGTCGCGCCGAAGAGGTGCTGGACGCCCTCGCCGTCCTCGGCGATGACGAGCCCGCCGTACGGGGAGACGGTGATGTTGTCGGGGCCGTCGAAGGCGCCGTCCTCGTCCGGGGCCGCGTTCACGCCGAGCAGCACCTTGAGGGTGAGGGTGCGGCGCTTCGGGTCGTAGAACCAGACCTGGCCGTCGTGCGCGGCGCCGGGGCTCTCCTCGCGCGCGTAGGAGGAGATGACGTAGGCACCGCCGTCGGCCCACCACATGCCCTCCAGCTTGCGGGCGCGGGTGACCTGACCGGCCGCGAACTGCTTGCGGACGGGGGTGGTGCGGGCGTCGCGGTCGGGGACGTCGACCCAGTCGACGCCGTAGACGGTGCCGATCCGGGTGGCGCGGGACAGGTCGTCCACGAAGCGGCCGGAGGAGTCGATGCACTTGAAGGCCTGGAGCACACCGGCGTCGTCGGCGAGGGTGCGGAGCTTCCCGCGGCCGTGCTCGAAGCCGTGCGGCGGGACCCAGCGGAAGAGCAGGCCGTTGGGGCCGGAGGCGTCCTCGGTCAGGTAGGCGTGGCCGTGCTTGGGGTCGATGACGACGGCCTCGTGGGCGTAGCGGCCGAAGGCCTTGATCGGCTTCGGGGCGAGGTTGGCCCGGCGGTCGTGCGGGTCGACCTCGAAGATGTAGCCGTGGTCCTTGGTCATGCCGTTCTTGCCGGCCAGGTCCTCGGTCTCCTCGCCGGTCAGCCAGGTGCCCCAGGCGGTGCGGCCGCCCGCGCAGTTGGTGGAGGTGCCGGCGACGCCGACCCACTCGGCGACGGTGCCGTCGCGGTGGACCTCGACGACGGTGCAGCCGCCGGCCGCGGCCGGGTCGTAGACGAGACCCTCGGCGAGCGGGACCGGGTGCTCCCACTTCTCGCGGGGGCCCTTGAGCTCGTGGTTGTTGACGAGGTACGTGGTGCCGCGCGGGCCGGCGAAGGCTGCGGTGCCGTCGTGGTTGGAGGGCGTGAACTCGCCGGACTCGAGGCGCGTCACGCCGCTGTGGGTGACGACGCGGTACGAGAAGCCCTCGGGCAGGGCGAGCATCCCGTCGGGGTCGGCGACCAGCGGGCCGTACCCGAGCGTCCGCCCGTGGCCGTGGCCGGCTCCGTGCGCCTCCGGCTCGTCGGACGCGAGCGCCTCGGGGGCGGTGGCGAGAGCGCCGACGGCTCCGGTGAGGGCGAGGCCCGCGCCGGCGACGGCGGACCGCTTGGTGAACTCTCTGCGGTTGAGCGGCATGGTGATGGAGTCTCCCTGTGATGGCCGGATCTCGCGGGTCACCCTCCCGCGCCTCCACGAACGCCGTCTGAACACCACGGGAACACCACCCGGCACCCCTTCCGGACCGCCGCACGGGGCACCCCCGGCCGGGGGTGCCCCGTGGCCCCGGGTCAGGAGCCCGAGCGGGAGCGGGCCTTGAAGGCGGCCTTGCGGGCGTCCTTCGCCGTCGTCTTGTCCCGGTGCAGGCGGCCCATCGCCTCCAGGACCTCCGCCGTGGCGGGGTGCTCCACCCGCCAGGCCGCCTCGAAGAAGCCGCTGTGACGGCCGGTCAGGCCCTCGATCAGCTCCTGGAGCTCCTGGAGGTCGCCGTCCGAGGAGAGCTGGGCCGCGATCGTGTCGATCGCGAGCCAGAAGATCATCGACTCCGGCGGCGCGGGCACGTCCGTCGCGCCGCGCTCGGCGAGCCAGACCCGGGCGAGGCCGCCGAGTTCGGCGTCGTCCAGGACCTCCCGGACGGCGGGCTCCGCCTCGGCGCCCACGAGGGAGAGCGTCTGCTGGCAGTGGAGGCGGCGGAGCGGGGAGCCGGCGTCGGCGCCCCGGGCGGCGTGCAGCAGTTCGCGGGCCGCGCCGAGCGCGTCGCGGCGGGCCAGCCACGCGGCGGTCTCCTCGCGGGCCGCGGCCTCCGGGTAGCCGGCGATCCCGTCGAGGAGGGCGTCGGCGCCCTTCTCCGTCAGGTCGCCGACGGCGGGCGCGTCCACGCCGGCCTCCAGCATCCGGGCCCGGACGCCGTAGAGGCCGAGCGGGGTGAGCCGGACCATGCCGTAGCGGGTGACGTCCTCGTCGTCGACGGGCGGCGCGGGCTCCTCGCCCTCCTCGACCATGAGGGCCTCGTCGACGGGCTGGTACTCGACGAGCCCGATCGGTTCGAGCAGCCGGAACTGCTCGTCGAGCCGCATCATCGCGTCCGAGACCTGCTCCAGGACGTCGTCGGTGGGCTCGCCCATGTCGTCGGGGACGACCATCGACGCGGCGAGCGCGGGCAGCGGCACCGGGCCCTCGCCGGCTCCGCCCTCGCTGACGGTCAGCAGGTAGAGGTTGCCGAGGACGCCCTCCAGGAACTCGGCCTCGGCCTCGGGGTCCCAGTCGAGCGCCTCGACGTCGATCTCGCCGTCCTCGCCGAGGATCGCGTCCAGGTCGTCGAGGACGGGCGCGACGGCGTCGGCGAAGACGGCGTCGAAGCCGTCCAGCCAGAGTCCGAGGACGTCCTGGGGCGAACCGCCCGTGACCAGCGCGAGGTTCTCGCCGGGGCCGGCACGGCCGGGGAGGTCGCCGTCCTCGCCGTCCTCGCCGTCCTCGACGGCGACGAGACCGGTGTCGACGGCGAGCCGCCAGGCGTCGCCGGCCCAGGTCTCGCCGTCCTCGTCGCCGGCGAGGCCCAGCACCTCGGCGGCCTCGGGGAGCTGCTCGTCGACTAGCTCGCCGCCCGCGTCGACCCGGGTCCCGGGGCCGGCCCAGCGGGCGAGCCGTACCGCCTGGGCGAGGAGGGGGGCGGCCAGGGCGTCCCGCGCCAGCTCCGCGTCCGCAGGCAGCCGAACGGGGGGAAGGGTGGGGTGGTCCGCTGACATCTGGGGGGTCTCCTCGACGCGTGCGTGGGTGAAGGCGAAAGGGGCTCAACGAGAGTCCTCAGGGTAGACGCATCCGGGGCCCCGTCCGCCGGTTCACGGATCCGTCAGCCTTCGTACACCCGTCGACTCTTGACAAGTGCGGGGCTCTCACAAGAGATTGACGCGCGTAGATTCATCTGCCGATCCTCCAAGCACCCTCGGAGCCTCTGATGTCTTCGTCCATACCGAGATTCGCCGCGGTCTCCGCCGTCGTCGCCTCCGCCCTCGCCGCCGGTCTGCTCGCGGGCCCGTCGAGCGTCGCCGCGGAGATCACCGCCGCGGAGACCACCGCGGACAGCGCCGCCGGTGTCCGCATCCACGACATCCAGGGCACGACGCGCGTCTCTCCCCTCGTCGGCAAGCAGGTCGCCGGCGTCACGGGCATCGTCACCGGCGTCCGCACCTACGGCTCTCGCGGGTTCTGGATCCAGGACCCGGAGGCCGACGCGGACCCGGCCACCAGCGAGGGCGTCTTCGTCTTCACGAGCTCCGTCCCGACCGTCGCCGTCGGCGACGCGGTCAGCGTGAGCGGCACGGTCACCGAGTACGTCCCGGGCGGCCTGAACTCGGGCAACCAGTCGCTGACCCAGATCTCGAAGCCCGTCGTCAAGGTCGTCTCGAAGGACAACCCGGTCCCGGTCCCGGTGACGATCTCGGGCTGGTCGGTCCCCGACGCGTACGCCCCCGAGGGCGACCCGGCCGCGGGCGGCTCGATCAACGGCCTGACCCTGGACCCCGAGACGTACGCCCTGGACTACTACGAGTCCCTGGAGGGCACCAACGTCCGGATCGGCCCCTCGCGGGTGGTCGGCGCCACCGACCCGTACGCGGAGCTCTGGGTGACGGTGAAGCCCTGGGAGAACCCCAACCTGCGCGGCGGCACGGTCTACGGCTCGTACGAGTCCCAGAACACCGGCCGGCTCCAGATCCAGTCGCTGACGCCGCTGGCCCAGCAGCCCTTCCCCAAGGCGAACGTGGGCGACCGCCTCACCGGCACCACCGAGGGCCCCCTCGACTTCAACCAGTTCGGCGGCTACACGCTGACCGCCCGCACCCTCGGCACGGTCGTCGACAACGGCCTGGAGCGCGAGACCACGGACAAGCAGCACAAGAACGAGCTGGCCGTGGCGACGTACAACGTCGAGAACCTGGACCCGAGCGACCCGCAGGAGAAGTTCGACGCGCTCGCGAAGGCGGTCGTCGAGAACCTCGCCTCGCCCGACATCGTCGCCCTGGAGGAGATCCAGGACAACAACGGCGCCAAGAACGACGGCACGGTCGCCGCCGACGTGACGGTGAAGAAGTTCACCGAGGCGATCGCGGCGGCCGGCGGCCCGGCCTACGAGTGGCGCTCGATCGACCCGGTGAACGGCAAGGACGGCGGCGAGCCCGGCGGCAACATCCGCCAGGTCTTCCTCTTCAACCCCGAGCGGGTCTCCTTCACGGACCGCGCGGGCGGCGACGCGACCACCGCCACCGCCGTCACGGGCACCAAGGGCCGCGCCGCGCTGACCCTCTCCCCCGGCCGCATCGACCCGTCGAACGCCGCCTGGGAGGCCAGCCGCAAGCCGCTCGCGGGCGAGTTCGTCTTCCGGGGCCGCACGGTCTTCGTGATCGCCAACCACTTCGGCTCGAAGGGCGGCGACGAGTCGATCGTCTCGCACCACCAGCCGCCGAACCGTTCCTCCGACGCGAAGCGGCTGCTCCAGGCGCAGGCCGTCAACGCCTTCGTGAAGGACATCGTCGCCCTCGACAAGCAGGCCGACGTGCTCGTGGTCGGCGACATCAACGACTTCGAGTTCTCCGGGACGGCGCAGGCGCTGACGGACGGCGGCGTGCTCTACCCGGCCGTGAAGTCGCTGCCGGCCGACGAGCGCTACTCGTACGTCTACCAGGGCAACAGCCAGGTCCTCGACCAGATCCTGACCAGCCCGGGCGTGCACCACTTCGAGTACGACAGCGTGCACATCAACGCCGAGTTCGCCGACCAGGACAGCGACCACGACCCGCAGGTCCTGCGCTTCCGCCCCTGACGGCCCGACCCGTCACACGCCCGCGCTCAGACTGAGCGCGGGCGTGTACCGCCGCACCCGTCCGCCGACGAGCCGCGGGTCGTGCCGCACCCGCCTCCAGGCCTCGCTCAGCGGCGCTTCGTCCGTCACCCAGGCCTCGTGGGCCTCCTCGCTCTCCCATTCGGCGTAGTTCAGGACCCGGCCGCCGTCGACGGACAGATGGAACTGGCCGCTGATCCCGCCCGGCACCGGGCGCGTCGCCGCGTCCTCGTCCAGGGCGGCGAACACGCCGTCCACCCAGTCCTCGCGGACCCCCTCCCCGGCCCCGTCGAAGTCCGCCTCGACGATCACGACGACCCCGGGCAGCTCCCCCGTGCTCGTCGCGCCCCGAACGGTGGAGCGGTGGATCGCGCCGTAGCGGCGGAGCTCCACCCGCTCGATGTCCGGCACGGCGGCGTCGATCTCGGCGTTCCGGTCGTCGCGGTGGGTGCGGACGAAGTCGTCGTAGGCCTGCTGCTCGGTCCACTGCGAGTAGTGCAGCAGCGTGTCCCCGTCGGTCCCGATCAGGACGCTGTACGAGAGCAGTCCGAGGTCCGGCCACGCGCGGCTCTCCCAGGCCTTCCGGACGGCCTCGACGGCGGCGCGCTGGCGCTCGGGGGTGCCGACGCTCCAGGTGCTGACGAGGACGGCGCCGACTCCGGGGCGGTGGAGGTCGGGGCGGGCATCGGGGTGGGCGACGGCGTTCATGGGGTGTCTCCTCCTGCTCGGTTCGGATGGTTCGACCCTCCTCCCTCAACCATGGTTGAGGTCAAGGGACTTCGGCATGGGAGACTTCGCGCCATGATCCTTCGCCCCGCCACCCGTGCCGAACTGCCCGCCGTCCTCGCCCTCCTCGCCGACGAGGACAGGGTCGTGGACCCCGCCTCGGTCGTCGTCACCGACGCGTACGAGCGGGCCTTCGCGGACATCGAGGGCGATCCCCGCAACGAGATGCTGGTCCTGGTGGACGGCGGTCTCGTCCTGGGCTGCCTCCAGGCCACGTACATCCCGGGACTCGGCAGGGGCGGCGCCGAACGGGCCCTGATCGAGGCGGTCCGGATCAGGGCCGACCGGCGCGGCGGGGGGCTCGGCCGGGAGCTGATGGAGCGGACCGTGGCGCGGGCGAAGGGACGCGGCTGCGCGCTCGTCCAGCTGACCAGCGACAAGCAGCGGACGGACGCCCACCGCTTCTACGCCTCGCTGGGCTTCGCGCGCAGCCACGACGGCTTCAAGCGGGCCCTCTAGCCCAGCAGGTGCCCGCCGCCGTCGACGAGGAGGACCTCCCCGGTGATGTACGAGGCGTGGGCCAGGTCGAAGACGGCGCCGGCGATGTCCTCGGGACGGCCGATCCGGCGCAGCGGGACGACCCCGGCCACGTGCTCCTTGGCGGCGTCGGCGCCCTCGACGCCGTCGAACCAGGGGGTGTCGACGAGGCCGGGCGCGACCGCGTTGACGCGGACGTCGGGGCCGAGGGCCTTGGCGAGGAGCTTCGTCATGTGGTTGACGGCCGCCTTGGAGACGGCGTACGGGATGGAGCTGCCGCCGGGCCGGACGCCGGCCTGGGAGGAGACGGTGACGACGCTGCCGCGGGTCTTCCGCAGGTGCGGGACGGCGGCGGTGACGGTCTGCCAGACGCCGATGACGTTGACGTCGTAGAGGTGGCGCCAGACCTCGGGCGAGGCGGCTTCGAGGTCGTCGTGCGGGATGAACCGGGTGGTGCCCGCGCAGTTGACGAGGAGGTCGAGGCGGCCGTACGCCTCCACGGCGGCCTCGACGAGCCCCGCGGCCTGGGCCTCGTCCGCGACGTCGGCCCGCACGTAGACGGCGTCCGGCAGTTCGGCGGCGAGGGCCTCGCCCGCTTCGACCGACCGTCCGGAGTTGACGACGACCCGGTAGCCGGCGTCGGCGAGGCGGCGGGCGACGGCCGCGCCGATGCCCGAGGACGAGCCGGTGACGAGGGCGACGCGCTGTTCGGCGGCCGTGCTGTGTGCGCTCATGCTGTGCTGTTCTCCATGTCCCCCTGTCGCGCCCGGCCGATCATGCCAGACGGCCATCGTTCACAGAAACTGAATTCTCGAACCAAGCAGATCTAAGTGGACCTTCACGGTTGCTCGCCCACAGACTGCTCGGATGAACACTGGACGCCCCTTCGGCCGCGCCCTCTGCGCGATGGTCACCCCGTTCACGCCCACCGGCGCGCTCGACCTCGACGCGGCGGGGGAACTCGCCGTCCGGCTCGTCGCGGAGGGCTGCGACGGCCTGGTCCTCAACGGCACGACGGGCGAGTCCCCGACCACCGCCGACGCCGAGAAGGCCGCCCTCGTCCGCGCCGTCCGCGAGGCGGTCGGCGCCGGCCCGTCGGTCCTGTCGGGGGTGGGCACCGCCGACACCCGCCACACCGTGGAGCTGGCCCGGCAGGCCGAGGAGGCGGGGGCTGACGGGCTGCTCGTCGTCACCCCGTACTACAGCCGCCCCCCGCAGGCGGCCGTCGAGGCGCACTTCCTGAGGGTCGCGGACGCGACCGGACTCCCGGTGATGGTCTACGACATCCCCGGCCGCACCGGCACCCGGATCGAGCCCGCGACGATGCGGCGCCTCGCCCGGCACCCGCGGATCGTGGCGGTGAAGGACTGCTCGTACGACCTGCTCGGCTCGGCCCGGCTGATCGCGGAGACGGGGCTCGCGTACTACTCGGGCTGCGAGGAGCTGAACCTGCCGCTGTACGCGGTGGGCGGCGCCGGTTACGTCAGTACGGTGGCGAACGTGGCACCGCGCCGGCTGCGCGCGGTCCTGGACGCCTTCGACGCGGGCGACACCGCGGGCGCGGCCCGGCTCAACGCCCTGACCCTGCCGCTGGCCGAACTGATGATGGCCTCGGGCCTGCCGGGCACGGTGACCGTGAAGGCGCTGCTCGGCGGCCCGGTGCGCGAACCGCTGCAGCCCGCCGACCGGGAGACGGCCGACGGGCTGCGGGCGGCGCACGAGGCGCTGCTCCGGACGGACTCCGCGTTCCTCTGACGCGGAGTCACCGGATCAGTTGTGGCTGTGCAGGATGTCGTTCAGTCCGCCCCAGACCGCGTTGTTCGGGCGGGCCTCGACGGCACCGGTGACCGAGTTGCGGCGGAAGAGGATGTTCGAGGCGCCGGAGAGCTCGCGGGCCTTCACGATCTGGCCGTCGGGCAGGGAGACCCGGGTGCCGGCGGTGACGTACAGGCCGGCCTCGACGACGACCTCGTCGCCCAGCGCGATGCCGACGCCCGCCTCGGCGCCGATCAGGCAGCGCTCGCCGATCGAGATGACGACGTTGCCGCCGCCGGAGAGGGTCCCCATGGTGGAGGCGCCGCCGCCGATGTCGGAGCCGTTGCCGACGACGACGCCGGCGGAGATGCGGCCCTCGACCATCGAGGTGCCGAGGGTGCCGGCGTTGAAGTTGACGAAGCCCTCGTGCATGACCGTGGTGCCGGCGGCGAGGTGGGCGCCGAGGCGGACGCGGTCGGCGTCGGCGATGCGGACGCCGGCGGGCACGACGTAGTCGGTCATGCGGGGGAACTTGTCGATCGAGGTGACCGAAAGGTGCAGGCCCTCGGCGCGGGCGTTGAGCCGGACCTTCTCGATGTCGTCGACGGCGACCGGGCCGAGCGAGGTCCAGGCGACGTTGGCGAGCAGGCCGAAGACGCCGTCCAGGCTCTGGCCGTGCGGCTTGACCAGCCGGTGGCTGAGCAGGTGGAGGCGCAGGTAGGCGTCGTGGGCGTCGAGCGGCTTCTCGTCGAGCGAGGCGATGACGGTGCGGACGGCGACCACCTCGACGCCCCGGCGGGCGTCCACACCGAGGGCCTTGGCGGCGCCCTCGCCGAGGGCGTCGACGGCCTGCTCGGGGGTGAGGCGCTCGGTGCCGGCCGGGCCGGCGGCCTCGGTCAGCGCGGGGGCGGGGAACCAGGTGTCGAGGACGGTGCCGTCGCCGGCGATGGTGGCGAGGCCGGCGGCGACGGCGCCGGTGGTGCGAGGAGCAGTGGTCATGACGGAAAACCTAACCGGCGGGCCCCCGCCCGGGCCAACCGGTCTCAGGTGTCGGTCGGGTCCCTCGGGGGTTCCGACGAGGTCCCGGCCCGCCGTTTCGGGTCTTCGTTCAGGATCCGGGCCAGCATCTCCCGGGCGTATCCCTCGTCGTACGGGGCGCCGGTGAGCAGCACCTGGAGGCTGATGCCGTCCATGAGGGCGACCAGGGCGCGGGCGGTGACGGGGCCGGTGCGCGGGGCGAGGGCGGCGACGACCTCGTCGGCCCATTCGGCGGCGACGGGGCGCAGGGCGGGGCGGCGCAGGGCGGCGAGGTAGAGCTCGTACTCCAGCTCCACGCCGGTGGGTTCGGCGCCCAGCCACTCCCCCATGAGCGCGGCGAGGCCGGCGGCGAGGTCGGGCGCGGCGATCTCGGGGCCCTGCCGCAGCCGTGCCCCGAAGGTGCCGTTGACCCGGCGGAGCGCCGCGACGAGGAGTTCGTCGAGGGAGGCGAAGTGGTACGTGGTGGAGCCGAGCGGCACGTCGGCCTCGACGGCGACCGTGCGGTGGCTGAGGCCGGCGATCCCGGCGCGGCCGACGACGGCGAGGGCGGCGTCGACGATCCGCTCGCGCCGTCCGGGGTCGTGTCTCCGGGCCCGTGTCACGCGTGCGCGCCGCCGAGGTTGAGGACGGCGACCCCGGCGACGATGAGGACGACGCCGGCGATCTTGGCGGCGCCCAGGCTCTCCCCGAGGAAGAGGTGGCCGATGAGGGCGACGGCGGCGGTGCCCACCCCGGACCAGACGGCGTAGGCGGTGCCGACCTCGAGCGTCTTGAGCGCCCGGGCGAGGAGCACGAAGGCGATGAGGTAGCCGGCGCCGGTGACGACGGAGGGCCAGAGCCTGGTGAAGCCCTCGCTGTACTTCATCGAGGTGGTGGCGAGTACCTCCGCCGCGATGGCGCCCGCGAGCAGTCCGTAGCCCATGCGCAGGAGCGTACATACCCTTGCGTACGGGCGTACACAACGGTCACCGATACGGTGTCCCGCATGACCTATCCCGCAGGCCCTCCGGGCCCGCCCTACGGCTACGGCTACCCGCCGCCGCCCCCGCCGCCGAAGCCCGGCGTGATACCCCTGGCGCCGCTCGGCTTCGGCGCGATCCTGAGCGGCGCCTTCGCCACCTTCGGCCGCCACTGGAAGCAGCTGCTCGGGGTGGCGGGAGCCGTCTACGGCGCCGCGATCCTGATCGTCGGCGCGGCGGTCGGCATCGCGTACGCGGCCGTCGGCGACGTCTTCTCCGCCGCGTTCGACCTGCCGGAGGGCCGGGAGCCCCGGTGGGAGGAGATCCAGCCGCTGCTCGTCGCCTTCCTCTGCGTCTGGCTCACCGCCATGATCACGCTCCTCTGCGCCAACACCGTGGTGGCGGCCGCCTGCCCGGTCGTGGTCCAGGAGGCCGTCCTCGGCCGGCCCACCACCTTCGGCGCGGTCTGGCGCCGGGCCTGGTCCCGGACGCCCGCCGTCTTCGGCACCGTGCTGCTGACCTCGGTGGCGCTCATGCTCCCGGCCGTGCTCTTCCTGGCGAGCTTCGTCGCCATGACCGTGGCGCTGATCGCGATGCAGACCGGCCCGCTGATCGCGCCGTTCCTGGGGTTCTTCGGCGCGCTGGCCGTCCTCCCCGTCGCCTTCTGGATCTGGGCGAAGTTCAGCCTGGCCCCGGCGGCGGCCGTGATGGAGCGCCAGGGCGCCTTCGCCTCGATGCGCCGCTCCTCGTCCCTGGTCCGGGGCTCCTGGTGGCGCGTGTTCGGCTGCCTGCTCGCCGTCGGCGCGATGGCGGCCGTGGCGGGCTGGCTGATCCAGCAGGTCCTCTCCCTGCTGGTCTCGGCCCCGCTGGCGGCCATGGACTTCTCCCGCAACGACCCCACCGCCCTGATCGCCTCCTTCGCGGGCCTGTTCGTCTTCCTCGCGGTGGGGCAGCTGATCAGCCAGGGGATCGTCTCCGTCTTCCCGCCCCTGGTCACCGCCCTGCTCTACGTGGACCAGCGCATCCGCAAGGAGAACCTGGCCCCGGAGCTGGCCCGCGCGGCGGGTCTGTACTGAGGGGTCCGTTCGGGAGAACGCGAGAACGGCCGCGCCCCGAAGGGCACGGCCGTTCTCCCGTACGCGTACGGATCAGACGTTGAAGCCGAGCGCGCGCAGCTGCTCGCGGCCGTCGTCCGTGATCTTGTCCGGACCCCACGGGGGCATCCAGACCCAGTTGATCTTCAGCTCGCTGACGATGCCGTCCGTCGCGGACTTCGCCTGGTCCTCGATCACATCGGTCAGCGGACAGGCCGCCGACGTCAGGGTCATGTCCAGCGTCGCGACGTTCGAGTCGTCGATGTGGATGCCGTAGATCAGGCCCAGGTTGACGACGTCGATGCCCAGCTCGGGGTCGACGACGTCGTACAGGGCCTCACGGACCTCTTCCTCGGAGGCCGGCTTCATCGTGGCCTCGGCGTTCTCGGTCATGCCGACTTCCTCTCCGCGTCACCCAGCGCCTGGGCGGTCGCGTCCTTCCACGCCATCCAGCTGAGCAGCGCGCACTTCACACGGGCCGGGTACTTGGAGACCCCGGCGAACGCGACCGCGTCCTCCAGGACCTCCTCCATCGCCTCGTCCGGCTCGATCTGACCCTTGGACTGCATCAGCTCCAGGAAGGTGCCCTGGATCTTCTGCGCCTCGGCCAGCTCCTTGCCGACGAGCAGCTCGTTGAGGACGGAGGCCGAGGCCTGGCTGATGGAGCAGCCCTGGCCCTCGTACGACACGTCCTCGATGCGCGAGCCGTCGTACTTCACGCGGAGCGTGATCTCGTCGCCGCACGTCGGGTTGACGTGGTGCACCTCGGCGTCGCCGTCCCGAAGACCGCGCCCGTGCGGGTGCTTGTAGTGGTCCAGGATGACGTCCTGGTACATCGAATCCAGCTTCACGAGCCGTTCCCCTAGCCGAAGAAGTTACGGACGTGCTCCAGCCCTTCGACCAGGGCGTCGACCTCGGCCGGAGTGGAGTACAGATAGAACGACGCTCGCGTGGTCGCAGGAATTCCGTACCGCAGGCAGACCGGCCGCGCGCAGTGGTGGCCGACCCGGACCGCGATGCCCTGCTCGTCGAGGACCTGGCCCACGTCGTGCGGGTGGATGTCGCCCAGCGTGAAGGAGATCGCCGCGCCGCGGTCCTCGGCCGTGGTGGGGCCGATGATCCGCAGGTCGGGCACCTCCTGGAGGCGCCGGACGGCGTACTCGGTGATCGCGTGCTCGTGGCGCGCGATGTTCTCCATGCCGATCGCCGACAGGTAGTCCACCGCCGCGCCGAGGCCGACGGCCTGGGCGATCGGGGGCGTGCCCGCCTCGAACTTGTGCGGGGCCGGCGCGTACGTCGAGGAGTGCATCGAGACGGTCTCGATCATCTCGCCGCCGCCGAGGAAGGGCGGGAGGTCCTCCAGGAGCTCCTGCCGTCCCCACAGCACGCCGATGCCGGTCGGGCCGCACATCTTGTGGCCGGTGAAGGCCACGAAGTCGGCCTGGAGCGCCTGCACGTCCAGCACCATGTGCGGGGCCGCCTGGGAGGCGTCGATGCAGACGAGCGCACCGACCTCCTGGGCGCGGCGGATGATCGTCTCCACCGGGTTGACCGTGCCGAGCAGGTTCGAGACCAGCGTGAACGAGACGATCTTGGTCTTCTCGGTGATGACCTCCTCGATGTTCGAGAGGTCGAGACGGCCGTCGTCGGTGAGGCCGAACCACTTCAGCTTCGCGCCCGTGCGCTGCGAGAGCAGCTGCCACGGCACGATGTTGGAGTGGTGCTCCATCTCCGTGATGGCGATCTCGGTCTCGTGGTCCACGCGGTAGGGCTCGTCGGCCCAGCCCAGCATGTTGGCCACGAGGTTGAGCGACTCGGAGGCGTTCTTGGTGAAGATCACCTCGTCGCGGCTCGGCGCGTTGATGAAGGCCGCGACCTTGTCACGGGCGCCTTCGTACAGCGCCGTCGCCTCCTCGGCGACCGTGTAGACGCCGCGGTGGACGTTGGCGTTGTGACGCTCGTAGTACTGGTTGAGCGCGTCGAGGACCTGCCGCGGCTTCTGCGAGGTCGCCGCGGAGTCGAGGTACACGATCTTCTTGCCGTCGTGGACCACGCGATCCAGGAGCGGGAAGTCCTTGCGGATCGCCTCGGTGTCGAGGAGGCCGGTCAGCCCCTGATGGGCGGAAGTCACGCGGATGCGCCACCCTTCACGTACTTGTCGTAGCCCTCGTTCTCCAGCACGTCGGCGAGCTCGGCGCCACCGGACTCGGCGATGCGGCCGTTCGCGAAGACGTGCACGAAGTCGGGCTTGATGTAGCGCAGGATGCGCGTGTAGTGGGTGATCAGCAGGGTGCCGACCTCACCGGTCTCGCGGACGCGGTTGACGCCCTCGGAGACGATGCGCAGGGCGTCGACGTCGAGGCCCGAGTCGGTCTCGTCGAGGATCGCGATCTTCGGCTTGAGGAGCTCCAGCTGGAGGATCTCGTGGCGCTTCTTCTCACCGCCGGAGAAGCCCTCGTTGACGTTGCGCTCGGCGAAGGCCGGGTCCATCTGGAGCTGCTCCATGGCGGACTTGACCTCCTTCACCCAGGTGCGCAGCTTGGGCGCCTCGCCGCGGACGGCCGTGGCGGAGGTGCGCAGGAAGTTGGAGACCGAGACGCCGGGGACCTCGACCGGGTACTGCATGGCGAGGAAGACGCCGGCGCGGGCGCGCTCGTCGACCGACATCTCCAGGACGTCCTCGCCGTCGAGGGTGACGGTGCCGCCGGTGACCGTGTACTTCGGGTGACCCGCGAGGGAGTACGCCAGGGTCGACTTGCCGGAGCCGTTGGGGCCCATGACGGCGTGGGTCTCGCCCTGCTTGATGGTCAGGTCGACGCCCTTGAGGATCTCGCGGGGGCCGTTCTCCGCCTCGACGGAGACGTGCAGGTCGTGGATTTCAAGCGTAGCCATGGGTGACTCAGGACTCCTGGGTGACGGAGACGAGCACATCGTCCCCTTCGATCTTTACGGGGTATACGGGGACGGGGCGCGTCGCGGGAAGGCCGGAGGGCTTGCCCGTGCGCAGGTCGAAGCTGGAGCCGTGCAGCCAGCACTCGATCGCGCAGTCCTCGACCTCGCCCTCCGAGAGGGAGACGTTCGCGTGCGAGCAGATGTCGTTGATCGCGTACACCTCGCCCTCGGTGTGCACGACCGACACCGGCGTGCCGTCGACCTCGACCCGCTTCGGGGTGTCGGCCTCCAGCTCGCTCAGCGCGCAGACTCGGACGAAGGCCATCAGACGGAGGCCTCCAGCTCGGCCTCGATCTTGGCGAGGAGTCGCTCCTGGACGTCCGGCAGACCGATCTGCTGGACGAGCTCCGCGAAGAAGCCGCGGACGACGAGGCGGCGGGCCTCGGCCTCCGGGATGCCGCGGGCCATCAGGTAGAAGAGCTGCTCGTCGTCGAAGCGGCCGGTGGCCGAGGCGTGACCGGCGCCGGCGATCTCGCCGGTCTCGATCTCCAGGTTCGGCACGGAGTCGACCCGGGCGCCGTCCGTGAGGACCAGGTTCCGGTTGAGCTCGTACGTGTCGGTGCCCTCGGCGGCGGCCTGGATGAGCACGTCGCCGATCCAGACGGCGTGCGCGTCCTGGCCCTGCAGCGCGCCCTTGTAGGCCACGTTGGACTTGCAGTGCGGGGTGTTGTGGTCGACCAGGAGGCGGTGCTCCTGGTGCTGCCCGGCGTCGGTGAAGTAGAGGCCGAAGAGCTCGGCCTCGCCGCCGGGGGCCGCGTACCGCACGCGCGGGTGGATGCGGACGACGTCGCCGCCGAAGGTGACGACGACCGACTTGAAGGAGGCGTCGCGGCCGACCAGCGCGTTGTGCTGGGCGACGTGGACGGCCTTCTCGTCCCAGTCCTGGACGGAGACGACGGTCAGCTTGGCGCCGTCGCCGAGGACGTAGTCCACGTTGGCGGCGAGCACGGCGTCACCGGTGTGGTCGAGGACCACGACGGCCTCGGCGAAGGCGCCGAGCTCGATCACCTGGTGGCCGAAGGCGACGCCGCCCTGGCCGTGCACGGAGATGCGGATCGGCTCGGTGAGCACCGCCTCCTTGGCGACGGTGACGACCGAGGCCTTCTCGAAGGAGGAGTACGCCTGGGCGGCGACGCGGTCGACGGGCGTGCCGGCCTTGCCGAGGCGCTCGTCGTCGCGGCCGACGGTCTCCACGGTGACGCCCTCGGGGGCCTCGACCTCGACCTTGACGCCCTCGCCGGAGACGACGGCGGTGCCGTCGTGGAGGCCGCGCAGGCGCGCCAGCGGGGTGAACCGCCACTCCTCCTCGCGGCCGTGCGGGACGGGGAAGTCCGCGACGTCGAAGGACGGGGGCGCGCTCATGCGCGTGGCGACGGTGGACTCGGCGGCCACCGCGATCGAGCCGGCGGTGGTGGATCCCGCCGGGATGTTCTGGGCCTCAGCCATGGCTGTCGTGTTGCTCTCTTCCTGCCTCGTCGTACGCGCCCGCCCCGGGTGGGGCCGGTCCGGCCGACGCCTTGCGGCGCCGGCCGAAACCCTGCCGCCGTGCGGCGGGCTCGCGGGGCTCAGCGACTGAGCCCGGGTCGTTTGCCTGGTCTGCGGGGCGCTCTAGCCCACCGCGCCTTCCATCTGCAGCTCGATCAGCCGGTTGAGCTCCAGGGCGTACTCCATGGGGAGCTCCTTGGCGATGGGCTCGACGAAGCCGCGGACGATCATCGCCATGGCCTCGAACTCGGTGAGACCGCGGCTCATCAGGTAGAAGAGCTGGTCCTCGGAGACCTTGGAGACGGTGGCCTCGTGGCCCATGGAGACGTCGTCCTCGCGCACGTCCACGTAGGGGTACGTGTCGGAGCGGGAGATCGTGTCGACGAGCAGCGCGTCGCAGAGGACGTTGGACTTGGCGCCCGGGGCACCCTCGCCGATCTCGATGAGACCGCGGTAGGAGGTGCGGCCGCCGCCTCGCGCCACCGACTTGGAGACGATGTTGGAGGAGGTGTTCGGGGCCATGTGGACCATCTTGGCGCCGGCGTCCTGGTGCTGGCCCTCGCCCGCGAAGGCGATGGAGAGGGTCTCGCCCTTGGCGTGCTCGCCCATCAGGTAGACGGCCGGGTACTTCATGGTGACCTTGGAGCCGATGTTGCCGTCGACCCACTCCATGGTGGCGCCCTCGTAGGCGACGGCGCGCTTGGTCACCAGGTTGTAGACGTTGTTCGACCAGTTCTGGATGGTCGTGTAGCGGCAGCGGCCGCCCTTCTTCACGATGATCTCGACGACCGCGGAGTGCAGGGAGTCCGAGGAGTAGATCGGGGCGGTGCAGCCCTCGACGTAGTGGACGTAGGCGTCCTCGTCGACGATGATCAGCGTCCGCTCGAACTGGCCCATGTTCTCCGTGTTGATGCGGAAGTAGGCCTGGAGCGGGATCTCGACGTGCACGCCCTTCGGCACGTAGATGAACGAGCCGCCGGACCAGACGGCCGTGTTCAGGGAGGCGAACTTGTTGTCGCCGACCGGGATGACGGTGCCGAAGTACTCCTTGAAGAGCTCCTCGTGCTCCTTCAGCGCGGTGTCGGTGTCGACGAAGACGACGCCCTGCTCCTCCAGGTCCTCACGGATCTGGTGGTAGACGACCTCGGACTCGTACTGGGCGGCGACACCGGCGACGAGGCGCTGCTTCTCCGCCTCCGGGATGCCGAGCTTGTCGTACGTGTTCTTGATGTCCTCCGGCAGGTCCTCCCAGGACTCGGCCTGCTTCTCGGTGGACCGGACGAAGTACTTGATGTTGTCGAAGTCGATGCCGGAGAGGTCGGAGCCCCAGGTCGGCATGGGCTTCTTGTCGAAGAGCCGCAGACCCTTGAGACGCAGCTTGAGCATCCACTCGGGCTCGTTCTTCTTCGCGGAGATGTCGCGGACGACGTCCTCGTTGAGACCGCGCTTGGCGGCGGCACCGGCCGCGTCGGAGTCGGCCCAGCCGTACTCGTACCGACCCAGGCCCTCGAGCTCGGGGTGGCTGATCTCGGTGGTCATGCGGGGTTCCTCCCGGCCGTGCTTGCGGATGCTGATTCGGTGGTCTGTGGGGTGCCGTGCGGGATGAACGTGGTGCAGACGCCGTCACCATGCGCGATGGTGGCCAGACGCTGGACGTGCGTTCCCAGGAGGCGGGAGAAGAATTCCGTCTCCGCCTCACACAGCTGGGGGTACTGCTCGGCGACGTGGGCGACCGGGCAGTGGTGCTGGCAGAGCTGCTCGCCGACCGGCGCGTTCCGCGCAGTGGCAGCGTACCCGTCCGCCGTGAGGGCCTTGGCCAGTGCCTCGGTCCGCTGCGCGGGCTCGGCCGCCTCGACGGCCTCGCGGTACGCCCCGGCCTGGGCCTCGATCCGGTCGCGGGCGAAGGCGGCGACGGCCGCCTCTCCGCCGGCGTTGCGCTCGATCCAGCGGAGCGCCTCGACGGCGAGGGAGTCGTACGACTGGTCGAAGGCGTCCCGGCCGCAGTCGGTGAGCGCGAAGACCTTCGCGGGGCGGCCACGGGTCCGGGTCCCGTAGACGCGCTTCTCGCGGGCCTCGACGACGTTCTCGGAGACCAGCGAGTCGAGGTGGCGGCGGACGGCTGCCTGGGTGAGGCGGAGCCGTGCGGCCAGATCGGCGACGGTCGAGGGCCCGTGGTCCAGGATCGACCGCGCGACCCGGTTGCGCGTGGAACGCTCTCGGGTCGCGAGTTCCTCCACCGGAGCCGCGCCAACGTTTTTCACAACGCCATTGTTGCGTAATTAATCGCGGGGTGACAAGCGGCGTCCGGACCGGTGGCGGTGCGGTACGTCACTCAGGTAAGGCTTACCTGACCTGCGGAAACGATCATTCGTGGGATGAATCGCGGTCGCCCCGACCAGCGGTTTCCCAGCCCTCCGCCGGCTCGGCCGGCACGGCCACCGTCCGGCCCGCCTCGCTCATCAGACGGCGGAAGGAGGCCGCGTCACGGACCGCCTCGACGCCCGGGTCGTTGTTGAAGTAGACGTACGCGTCGGCCCCCTCCGGCCAGCCTTCGGCGATCCGCCCGGCCCACCCCTCCAGCGCCCGGCGGCCGTAGGCGGGCCAGGGCCGGGCCCGGCCCTCGTGCAGCCGCAGATAGCACCAGTCCGCCGTCCGCCACAGCGGTGTCACCGGCCTCGACCGCCGGTCCGCCCAGCAGAGCGCGGCGCCCCGCTCCACCAGCACCGCCTCGGTCCGGTCCGTCCACCACGAGGCGTGCCGGGGCTCGACGGCGACCCGCACGCCCGCCGGGAAGCAGGCGAGGACCGCGTCGAGCAGCCCGGGGTCGGCCCGCAGCGACGGCGGGAACTGGAGCAGGACCGGGCCGAGCCGGTCCCCGAGCCCCTCCGCCCGCTCCATCAGCTGCGCCACCAGCTCCTCCGGCTCCCGCAGCCGCTCGACGTGCGTCAGCCGGCGGTTCGCCTTGACCGCCATGACGAAGCCCTCGGGCGTCCGCTTCCGCCAGGTGGCGAAGGTGTCGCGCTCGGGCAGCCCGTAGAAGGCGCTGTTGTTCTCCACGGTGGCGAACCGGCGCGCGTACTCCTCCAGCCAGAGCCGCTGCGGCACCCCCTCGGGATAGAACGTGCCCCGCCAGTCCTTGTACTGCCACCCCGAAGTGCCCACGAAGACGGTCATACGGAGCCCCTGCCCCGTCCGCGCCCGCTCATCCCGCACCGCCCGGTTCCGCCCCGGGCGCCCCGCGCCGGGGGCGCGGGGCGTCCCGTACCGGCGGGTCCTTAGACTTCCCGGCATGCACGGGAAGCCCGCACCGAGTGAATCCGCCGACACCGCCGTCCGCGTCCGCGGCCTGGTCAAGCGGTACGGCGCCAAGACCGCCGTCGACGGCCTCGACCTCGACGTGCGCACGGGCACCGTCACCGCCGTCCTCGGCCCCAACGGGGCCGGCAAGACCACCACCGTCGAGACCTGCGAGGGATACCGCAGGCCCGACGGCGGCACCGTACGCGTCCTCGGGCTCGACCCGGTCGCCGACGCCGACGCCCTGCGTCCCAGGATCGGCGTGATGCTCCAGTCCGGCGGCGTCTACTCCGGCGCCCGCGCCGACGAGATGCTCCGCCACATGGCGAAGCTCCACGCCCACCCGCTGGACGTCGACGCCCTGATCGAGCGCCTCGGCCTCGGCTCCTGCGGCCGCACGACCTACCGGCGGCTCTCCGGCGGCCAGCAGCAGCGCCTCGCGCTCGCCATGGCCGTCGTCGGCCGCCCCGAGCTCGTCTTCCTCGACGAACCCACCGCCGGACTCGACCCGCAGGCCCGCCGCGCCACCTGGGAGCTGGTCCGCGAGCTGCGCGCCGACGGCGTGACCGTGGTCCTCACCACCCACTTCATGCAGGAGGCCGAGGAGCTCGCCGACGACGTCGCCATCGTCGACGCCGGCCGGGTCGCCGCCCAGGGCAGCCCCGAGGAGCTGTGCCGCGGCGGCGCCGAGAACACCCTGCGCTTCACCGGCCGTCCCGGCCTCGACCTCGGCTCCCTGCTCAAGGCGCTCCCCGACGGCACGGCCGCCGCGGAGACGCTGCCCGGCACGTACCGGATCACCGGCGCCGTCGATCCCCAGCTGCTCGCCACCGTCACCACCTGGTGCGCCCAGCACGGCGTCATGCCCGACCGCATCTCGGTCGAGCGCCACACCCTCGAAGACGTCTTCCTCGAACTGACCGGCAAGGAGCTGCGGTCGTGAGCACTGGCACGTACACCCCGAAGCCGGGGGCCGCCCCCGTCGGGCGGATGATCGCCGCGCAGACCGCCCTGGAGACCAGGATGCTGCTGCGCAACGGCGAGCAGCTCCTCCTCACGGTGATCATCCCCTCCCTCCTCCTGGTGCTGTTCTCCACCGTCGACATCGTCGACACCGGCGCCGGCGAGGCCGTCGACTTCCTCGCCCCCGGCGTCCTCGCGCTCGCCGTGCTGTCCACCGCCTTCACCGGCCAGGCCATCGCGACCGGCTTCGAGCGGCGGTACGGGGTGCTCAAGCGGCTCGGCGCCTCACCGCTCCCCCGCTGGGCGCTCATGACCGCCAAGACGCTCTCCGTCCTGGCCACCGAGGTCCTCCAGGTCGCGCTCCTGACCGCGATCGCCCTGGCGCTCGGCTGGTCCCCGCACGGCAACCCCCTGTCCGTGCTGGTGCTCCTGGTCCTCGGCACGGCCGCCTTCTCCGGGCTGGGCCTGCTGATGGCCGGCACCCTGAAGGCCGAGGCCACCCTCGCCGCCGCGAACCTGGTCTTCCTGCTGCTCCTGGTGGGCGGCGGGGTCGTCGTCCCGCTGGAGAAGTTCGGCGCGGCGGGCGACGTGCTCGCGCTGCTCCCGATCTCCGCGCTCTCGGACGGGCTGCGCGACGTCCTCCAGAACGGGGCGTCGATGCCGTGGGGCGACGCGCTGATCCTGGCCGTCTGGGCGGTCCTGGGCCTCGGGGCGGCGGCGCGGTTCTTCCGCTGGGAGTAACCGTAAGGTTCCGTTCCGCCATATACGCCCCCCTCGTGAAAGCGCGCACAAGCGCCGTCCTACGATAGGGCCCGTGCAGACCCCCCTCGCCTCCATCGCCCAGCGCTGGACCCCGTCCCCCCGGACGCTCCGGCGCGCCGCGCTCGCCGCCGTCGTGATGAGCGTGCTCATCATCGTCACCGGCGGCGCGGTCCGGCTGACCGGTTCCGGTCTCGGCTGCGACACCTGGCCGAAGTGCACGGACGACAGCCTCATCGTCACGCCCGAGCAGGGCTACCGGGGCGCGATCGAGTTCGGCAACCGGATGCTGACGTACGTACTGTCGGCGGCGGTCGGCTGGGCGATCATCGCCGCCCGGTCCACCAAGCCGTGGCGGCGCGGGCTCACCCGGCTCGGCTGGGCCCAGTTCTGGATCGTGATGAGCAACGCCGTCATCGGCGGCATCACGGTGTGGATGGGCCTCAACCCGTGGACGGTGGCCGGCCACTTCCTCGCCGCGAACTCCCTGCTCACGGTCGCCGTCATCACCTGGCACCGCACCGGCGAGGGCGACACCGCCCCCAGGCCGCGCGTGCCGCGCCCGGTCCGGAAGCTGTCCTGGGCGATCACGCTCGTCTCCGCGCTGCTGATCGTGCTCGGCACGACGGTGACCGGCGCCGGCAAGCACGCCGGTGACAGCAGCGACGTCCCGCGCATGCCGTGGGACTGGACGAACGCCGCCCACGTCCACGCGATCGCCGCCTGGGTCGTCTGCGCCCTCGCCCTCGCCATGTGGCTGGTCCTGCGCGTGGTGGACGCCCCCGACGACACCAGGGCCCGCGCCCGCGACCTGTTGATCGTGCTGCTCGCTCAGGGCGCGATCGGTTACGTCCAGTACTTCACGGGCGTCCCGGAGCTCCTGGTCGCCGCCCACATGCTCGGCTCCTCGCTGATGTGGATCGCCGTCCTGCGGCTCGCCCTGAGCCTGCGCGAGCGTCCGCTCGTCAACCCCGGCATCCCGGCCCAGGCGGACCCGGAGCTGGCGGCCACGGCCTGACGGCCCTTGGATCCAGGATCCAGGATTCGTGTCCAGGATCCGAGATCCCGACGGGTCTACCGGTTCCCCCCGATCCGGTAGACCCGTTTCGCGTTGTCCGCCGCGATCATCGCGGCCACCCGCTGCGCGTCCGCGAGGGACCAGGCGCCGTCCACGACCCACTCCCCGAGCACCCGGGTGAGCGCCGAGCGGAACGCGCTCGCCGCGACCACGTGGAGCTCGGGCAGCCCCCGGGCGCCGCTGGAGAACAGCAGCTTGCCGAACGGAGCCCGCTCCAGGACCTCGGCGAGGACGGCCGCCGCCCGGGCCCCCGTGTGGGCGAGTACGGGACCGAGGTCGGCGTACACGTGCGGGTGAAGTCCGGTCAGGTGGGCCGCCGCCCGGTGGTGCGGATAGGCGTGCAGCAGGACGAGGTCGGCACCGAGCCCCGCGGTGGCGGCGGCGAAGCCGGCCAGGGCGGCCGGGTCCCGGTCCCCCGTGTGCAGCTGGAGGGGGCGCCCCGCGGTGACCGCGATCCAGAGCAGGTGGCGCAGCAGGACGGGGTCGGTGAGCGGGCCGCCGGCCGGGCGGGCGGCCAGCCAGCGCCCCGCGGCCCCGCGCACCTCGCCCGGGCCGGGGGGCTCGGGCACGCTCGCGAGCCCTCGGCACGCCCCCGCGGCCGAGGAGAGGGCCACGGCGCCGGCGGCGGCCTCGTGGACGGCCTCGGCGAGGTCGGCGAGGAAGGCCTCGACGGTGCCCGAGGCGTCGGCGACCCGCTGGGCGAGGGGTTCGAGGCGGACGATCTCGTGGGCCTCGGCGGCGCCCGTGGCACCGAGCTCGGCGGGCGGCGTGAGGTCGCCGGGGAGGCCGGTGTCGACCAGGTAGGCGGAGATCCCGGAGGCGCGGAGGAGCCGGCGGCCGGCCTCTGCGGCGCCGAGTTCCCGGCGGCGGGCGAGGTAGCGGGCGGGCGGGCAGTGCGGTTCCAGGCCGAGGAGCGGCGGGCACCAGCGGCGCACGGCGAAGCCGGTCTGGGTGTCGAAGAAGGTGGTGCCCGCGGCGGGCAGCACGGCTGCTCCGCCCAGGTGGGCGCCGAGGTGGGCCTCGAAGGTTCCGAGGCCGAGCTCCGTGCGGAGCACCCCGTGGCAGTACTGGTCCACCAGGTGCGGCGTGTCGATCATCTCGGGGGGCTCCCTGTGTGGACGTGTCTCCACACGTCCTAACGGGTGAGCCCCGCGCGAGGTTGTCGCCTCAGCCGTTGGAGGGTCCGCCGATCTGGATGCCGGCCATCCGGGTCCACTCGTACGGGCCCGTGGCGACCTTGGCGGCGAACTCGCCGTCGAACTCCTCGTGGAGGGTCAGACCGGCCTTCTCGGCGGCCTGCCGCGCGGTCTCGTACGTGCGCGCGACGAGGTCGCCCCAGCCGCCGTCGGCGCCGACCAGGACGATCCGGGTGCCCGCCTGGCCGATGTGCGCGAGGTGCCCCTCGCAGCCGCCGTGCGCCTTGGAGAAGGCCTGGATCTCCTTGGCGAGCCTGGCCGCCCTGCGCTCTTCCTGCTTCGTTTCTGCCATGACACGGATGCTACCGAGGGGTAGATCGACTGGCGACGGCCGGGCCGTGTGGGCTGTCCCACGTGACCCGGCCGTCCGCCGTGCGTCCTCAGATGAGCGCGTCGAGCGCCTAGCGCAGGAAGGGGTCCACCGCGACCGCCACGAAGAGCAGCGAGACGTAGGTGATGGACCAGTGGAAGAGGCGCATCTCCTTGAGCTTGGCGCCCGTCACCTCCGCCTTGGCGCGGTTGAGGAGCGCGTGCGCCTCCCAGAGCCACCAGCCGCCGGTGAGCAGCGCCACCGCGGTGTAGAACCAGCCCGTGTAGCCCAGCGGGGTGAGCAGCAGGGAGACGGCGACCATGACCCAGCTGTAGACCACGATCTGCTTGGCGACGACCTTGTTGGAGGCGAGGACCGGCAGCATCGGCACGCCCGCGCGCGCGTAGTCCTCCTTCACCTTCATCGACAGCGGCCAGTAGTGCGGCGGCGTCCAGAAGAAGATGACGAGGAAGAGGATGACCGCGGCCCACGACATCGAGTTGGTCACGGCCGACCAGCCGATGAGCACCGGAAGGCAGCCGGCGATGCCGCCCCAGACGATGTTCTGCGCGGTGCGCCGCTTCAGGATCATCGTGTAGACCACGACGTAGAAGAGGAGCGCGCCGAGCGAGAGCGCCGCGGACAGCCAGTTGACGAGCAGGCCGAACCAGAGCGTGGAGACCACGGCGAGGGTGAGCCCGAAGACCAGGCCCTCGCGCGGGGTGAGCACGCCCGTGACGAGCGGACGCTGGGACGTGCGGTCCATCAGGGCGTCGATGTCGCGGTCGATGTACATGTTCAGCGCGTTGGCGCCGCCCGCCGAGAGGTAGCCGCCGAAGCAGGTGGCGAGCACCAGCCAGAGGTTCGGCACACCCTGTTCGGCGAGGAACATCACCGGAACGGTCGTGATGAGCAGCAGTTCGATGATTCGCGGCTTGGTCAGCGCCACGAATGCCTTGACGCGAGCCCCGAACGGCCTATGGCCCCCCGGGCTGGGAGTCAAGACGACCCCTGCGGGTCGGGACTCGACGGCCGTCACGCACACCCCTGACAGAGAAATTCCCAGCAAGCCACCCGGGTGAAGAGGGGGTGAAGCTTGCGCGTACCACGCCACTGTAGACGTTGCCCAGACGCCGGTCTTCGCGGGGGTGGGGTCGTGTTGGCGGGGTACGTCCCAAGGGGTGGACACGGTTCGGGGCGGCTCCGGGCGAGCCTCGGGAGGCGAACTCGTACGACCACCGGCACTCTTGCTGTGTCCTTCCATTTCTCCGCTCATTTGAGGGGCATGGACACGAAAAGAGGGGCGTTCCGCGGGGGTAGGCTCGACAACGCCGGTACACCCTCAGTCACCGGCTCAAGACATGTGGAGAGGAGCCCTGACCCAGGGTGAGCACTAAGCCGACCACCACAGACCTCGAGTGGACCGAATTGGACCAGCGGGCCGTCGACACCGCCCGCCTTCTGGCCGCGGACGCCGTACAGAAGGTCGGCAACGGCCATCCCGGTACGGCGATGAGCCTTGCTCCGGCCGCGTACACCCTCTTCCAGAAGGTGATGCGGCACGACCCGGCCGACCCCGAGTGGGTCGGGCGCGACCGGTTCGTCCTCTCCGCCGGCCACTCGTCCCTGACCCTCTACACCCAGCTCTACCTGGGTGGCTTCGGTCTCGAACTGGACGACCTGAAGGCCTTCCGCACCTGGGGATCGAAGACCCCGGGCCACCCGGAGTACGGCCACACCGCCGGCGTCGAGACGACCACGGGCCCGCTGGGCCAGGGCGTCGCCAACGCCGTGGGCATGGCGATGGCCGCCCGCTACGAGCGCGGCCTGTTCGACCCGGAGGCCGCCGACGGCACCTCGCCGTTCGACCACCGGATCTACGTGATCGCCGGTGACGGCTGCCTGCAGGAGGGCATCTCCGCGGAGGCGTCCTCGCTCGCCGGCCACCAGAAGCTCGGCAACCTGATCCTGCTGTGGGACGACAACCACATCTCGATCGAGGGCGACACCGAGACCGCCGTGTCCGAGGACACGATGAAGCGGTACGAGGCGTACGGCTGGCACGTCCAGCGCGTCGAGCCCAAGGCCGACGGCGACCTGGACCCGGCCGCGCTGTACGCGGCGATCAAGGCCGCCGAGGCCGAGACCGAGCGCCCGTCGTTCATCGCGATGCGCTCGATCATCGCCTGGCCGGCGCCGAACGCGCAGAACACCGAGGCCGCGCACGGCTCGGCGCTCGGCGACGAGGAGATCGCGGCGACCAAGCGCGTCCTGGGCTTCGACCCGGAGCAGACCTTCGAGGTCTCCGACGAGGTCATCGCGCACACCCGCGCGCTCGGCGACCGCGGCCGCGAGGCCCGCTCCGCGTGGGAGAAGCAGCTCTCCGAGTGGCGCACGGCCAACCCGGAGCGCGCCGCCGAGTTCGACCGCATCCAGGCGAACGAGCTGCCGGCCGGCTGGGCCGAGAAGCTCCCGGTCTTCGAGACGGGCAAGGGCGTCGCCACCCGTGCCGCCTCGGGCCAGGTCCTGAAGGCGCTCGGCGCGGTCATCCCGGAGCTGTGGGGCGGCTCGGCCGACCTCGCCGGCTCGAACAACACGACGATCGACAAGGACTCGTCGTTCCTGCCGGAGGGCAACCCGCTGCCGGAGGCCGACAAGTACGGCCGCACGATCCACTTCGGCATCCGCGAGCACTCCATGGCCGCGGAGATGAACGGCATCGCGCTGCACGGCAACACGCGCGTCTACGGCGGCACCTTCCTGGTGTTCTCCGACTACATGCGCAACGCGGTGCGGCTGTCCGCGCTGATGCACCTGCCGGTGACGTACGTCTGGACCCACGACTCGATCGGTCTGGGCGAGGACGGCCCGACGCACCAGCCGGTGGAGCACCTCGCCTCGCTGCGCGCGATCCCGGGCCTGAACGTGGTCCGTCCGGCCGACGCCAACGAGACGGCGCTCGCCTGGCGCGAGATCATGCAGCGGCACACCAAGGTCTTCGGCAAGGGCGCCCCGCACGGTCTGGCGCTCACCCGCCAGGGCGTGCCGACGTACGCCCCGAACGAGGACACCGTCAAGGGCGGCTACGTGCTGTTCGAGGCGGAGGGCGGCACGCCCGAGGTCGTGCTGATCGGCACGGGCTCCGAGGTGCACCTGGCCGTGGAGGCCCGGGAGCAGCTCCAGGCCGCCGGCGTCCCGACCCGCGTGGTCTCGATGCCGTCCGTGGAGTGGTTCGAGGAGCAGGACCAGGCGTACAGGGACTCGGTCCTGCCGCCGTCGGTCAGGGCCCGTGTCGCGGTCGAGGCCGGCATCGGCCTCACGTGGCACAAGTACGTCGGCGACGCCGGCCGGATCGTCTCCCTGGAGCACTTCGGTGCCTCGGCGGACGCGAAGGTCCTCTTCCGTGAGTTCGGGTTCACGCCGGAGGCGATCGTCGCCGCCGCCCGGGAATCCCTGGCCGCCGCCGCGCGCTGACGTCCATACGTACGACTTAATTGGAGATGCAACTCCCATGACAGACGCTCTCAAGCGCCTCTCCGACGAAGGCGTCGCGATCTGGCTGGACGACCTCTCGCGCCAGCGGATCACGTCCGGCAACCTGGCCGAGCTGATCGACCAGAGCCACGTGGTCGGGGTCACCACCAATCCGTCCATCTTCCAGAAGGCCATCTCGGAGGGGCACGGCTACGACCAGCAGCTCGCCGACCTGGCCGCCCGCAAGGTGACCGTCGACGAGGCCATCCGCATGATCACGACGGCGGACGTCCGTGACGCCGCCGACATCCTGCGGCCGGTCTTCGACGCGACCGACGGCCAGGACGGCCGGGTCTCCATCGAGGTCGACCCCCGTCTCGCCCACGACACGGCCGCCACCATCGCCGAGGCCAAGCAGCTGGCCTGGCTGGTGGACCGCCCCAACACCCTGATCAAGATCCCGGCCACCAAGGCGGGTCTGCCGGCGATCACCGAGGTCATCGGCCTCGGCATCAGCGTCAACGTCACGCTGATCTTCTCGCTGGAGCGCTACCGCGCGGTCATGGACGCCTACCTGGCGGGTCTGGAGAAGGCCCGCGAGCGCGGCCTCGACCTCTCCAAGATCCACTCGGTGGCCTCCTTCTTCGTCTCCCGCGTGGACACGGAGATCGACAAGCGCCTGACCGCCCTCGGCACCGACGAGGCCGCGGCGCTCAAGGGCAAGGCCGCCCTGGCCAACGCCCGCCTGGCCTACGAGGCGTACGAGGAGGTCTTCTCCTCCGACCGCTGGGCCGCCCTCGACAAGGCGCAGGGCAACAAGCAGCGTCCGCTGTGGGCCTCGACCGGCGTCAAGGACCCGGCGTACAAGGACACCCTGTACGTCGTGGACCTGGTCGCCCCCGGCACGGTGAACACCATGCCGGAGGCCACCCTGGAGGCCACCGCCGACCACGGCGAGGTCACCGGTGACACCATCCACGGCACCTACGCGCAGTCGCGCGCCGAGCTGGAGGCCATCGAGAAGCTGGGCATCAGCTACGACGACGTCGTCCAGCTCCTGGAGGACGAGGGCGTCGACAAGTTCGAGGCGTCCTGGAACGACCTGCTCAAGTCCACCGAGGCGGAGCTTCAGCGCCTCGCACCTTCGGAGGCGTAAGCACTTTGAGCGCAGTCCACGGAGCCAACCCGCTCCGTGACGCCGCAGACCGACGGCTCCCGCGCATCGCGGGGCCGTCGGGTCTGGTGATCTTCGGCGTCACGGGCGATTTGTCCCGTAAGAAGCTGATGCCTGCCGTCTACGACCTGGCCAATCGCGGCCTGCTGCCGCCGGGCTTCTCGCTCATCGGCTTCGCCCGCCGCGAATGGGCGGACGAGGACTTCGCGCAGGAGGTCTACGAAGCCGTCAAGCAGCACGCGCGCACCCCCTTCCGCGAGGAGGTGTGGCAGCAGCTGATCCAGGGCATGCGGTTCGTCCAGGGCGACTTCGACGACGACACGGCCTTCGAGCAGCTCAAGTCGACCATCGAGGAGCTCGACAAGGCGCAGGGGACGGGCGGCAACTTCGCCTTCTACCTCTCCGTGCCGCCGAAGTTCTTCCCGCTCGTCGTCCAGCAGCTCAAGAAGCACGGCCTGGCCGACCAGAAGGACGGTTCCTGGCGCCGCGCGGTCATCGAGAAGCCCTTCGGCCACGACCTGGTCTCCGCCAAGGAGCTCAACGAGGTCGTCCACGAGGTCTTCCCGCCCGACGCGGTCTTCCGGATCGACCACTACCTCGGCAAGGAGACCGTCCAGAACATCCTGGCGCTCCGCTTCGCCAACACGCTCTTCGAGCCGATCTGGAACCGGTCGTACGTCGACCACGTGCAGATCACCATGGCCGAGGACATCGGCATCGGCGGCCGCGCCGGCTACTACGACGGCATCGGCGCCGCCCGTGACGTCATCCAGAACCACCTGCTCCAGCTGCTCGCGCTGACCGCGATGGAGGAGCCCGCCTCCTTCGACGCCGACGCGCTGGCCGCCGAGAAGACCAAGGTCCTCGGCGCGGTGAAGCTGCCCAAGGACCTGGGCAAGTCCACGGTCCGCGGCCAGTACGCGGCCGGGTGGCAGGGCGGCGCGAAGGCCGTCGGCTACCTCCAGGAAGACGGCATCGACCCCCAGTCGAAGACCGACACCTACGCGGCCATCAAGCTGGAGATCGACAACCGCCGCTGGGCGGGCGTCCCCTTCTACCTGCGGACCGGCAAGCGCCTGGGCCGCCGCGTCACCGAGATCGCGGTCGTCTTCCAGCGCGCCCCGCACTCCCCCTTCGACCACACCGCGACCGAGGAGCTCGGCCGCAACGCCATCGTGATCCGGGTCCAGCCGGACGAGGGCGTGACGGTGCGGTTCGGCTCCAAGGTGCCCGGCACCCAGATGGAGATCCGGGACGTGTCGATGGACTTCGCGTACGGCGAGTCCTTCACGGAGTCCAGCCCCGAGGCGTACGAGCGGCTCATCCTCGACGTCCTGCTCGGCGACTCCAACCTCTTCCCGCGGGTCGAGGAGGTCGAGCTGTCCTGGAAGATCCTCGACCCGATCGAGCAGTTCTGGGACACGCACGGCAAGCCCGCGCAGTACCAGTCCGGGACCTGGGGTCCGGTCGAGGCGGACGAGATGCTCGCACGAGACGGCAGGAGCTGGCGCCGGCCATGAAGACCGACCTGACGGACACCACGTCCTCCAAGATCAACAAGGCGCTGGTGCTCGGGCGGCGGGCGATCGGCACGCCGGCCGTCGGCATGGTGCTCACCCTCGTGATCGTCACCGACGAGGAGAACGCCTACGACGCGCTCAAGGCGGCCAACGAGGCGTCCCGCGAGCACCCCTCGCGGACCCTCGTCGTCATCAAGCGGGTCTCGCGCTCCCCGCGGGACCGCGCGCAGGCACGGCTCGACGCCGAGGTCCGCCTCGGCGCCGACGCCAGCACCGGCGAGACGGTGGTGCTCCGGCTGTACGGCGAGGTCGTCGACCACGCCCAGTCGGTGGTGCTGCCGCTGCTCCTCCCGGACGCCCCCGTCGTCGTCTGGTGGCCGGTGAACGCACCGTCCGACCCGGCGAACGACCCGCTGGGCGCGCTCGCCCAGCGCCGGGTGACCGACACGTACGCCGCCGAGCAGCCCATCCAGGAGCTGACCGCGCGCGCGGACGCGTACACCCCGGGCGACACGGACCTCTCGTGGACCCGGATCACGCCGTGGCGCTCGATGCTGGCCGCCGCGCTCGACCAGGTCGTGTGCGAGGTCACCTCGGCCGAGGTGGAGGGCGAGGAGTTCAACCCGAGCGTCGAGCTGCTCGCGATGTGGCTCGCGGACCGGCTGAAGGTGCCGGTCCGGCGCTCGAAGTCGGCCGGTCCCGGTCTCACCTCCGTACGGATGGAGACCGACGCCGGCCCGATCGTGCTCGACCGGCCGGACGGATCGCTCGCCACGCTCTCCATAGAGGGGCAGCCGGACCGTGCGGTGGCGCTCAAGCGCCGCGAGACCGCCGAGCTGATCGCGGAGGAGCTGCGCCGGCTCGACCCGGACGACACCTACGCGACGGCGCTCAGGTTCGGTGTGGAGCGGCTCGACGAGGAGGCGGCGACCACCGCCCCCGAGACCGTCGTGGACACGGTCGTGGAGCCCGCCGCGGAGCCTTCCGCCGAGACGGCCGCGGAAGCGGCTCCCGCGGCCAAGCCCGCCTCGAAGAAGGCCCCGGCCAAGAAGGCGGCGGCCAAGTGAGCACCCCTCAGCTGGTCGTCCACCGCGACAAGGAGCTGATGGCCGAGGCGGCCGCGGCCCGGCTGATCACGAAGATCGTGGACGCCCAGGCCGCCCGCGGCTCCGCCTCGATCGTGCTCACCGGCGGCCGCAACGGCAACGGCCTGCTCGCGGCGCTCGGCTCGGCGCCCGCGCGGGACGCGGTCGACTGGTCGCGGCTCGACCTGTGGTGGGGCGACGAGCGGTACCTGCCCGAGGGCGACCCCGAGCGGAACGTCACCCAGGCCCGTGCCGCGCTGCTCGACCGGGTGCCGCTCGACCCGGCGCGGGTGCACGCCATGCCGGCCTCGGACGGGCCGTACGGCGGCGACGTCGACGCCGCCGCGGCGGCGTACGCGGAGGAGCTGGCCGCCGCCGCGGGTCCCGGTCCGTACCGATCAGCGGCTGGCGCCGCGGGCGCCGGGGTGCCGACCTTCGACGTGCTGATGCTGGGCGTCGGCCCGGACACGCACGTGGCCTCGCTCTTCCCGGAGCTGCCGGCGGTCCGCGAGACCGAGCGGACGGTGGTCGGGGTGCACGGCGCGCCGAAGCCGCCGCCGGTCCGGATCTCGCTGACCCTCCCGGCCATCCGGGCGGCGCACGAGGTCTGGCTGCTCGCGGCCGGAGAGGACAAGGCGAAGGCCGCGGCGATCGCGCTGTCGGGCGCGGGCGAGGTGCAGGCCCCGGCGGCCGGGGCCTACGGGCGCTCGCGCACGCTGTGGCTGCTCGACGCGGCGGCCGCGTCGGAACTGCCGCGGAGCCTGTATCCGCCGGCCTCGGCCTGACGCACCTCCACGGAGGCCCGGTTCACCTCGCGGTGGGCCGGGCCTCCGGCGTGTGTACGGGAGGGTGTACGGACTCCAGAAAGGGCGCGAGCAGCCCCGGTACGGCCTCGGCGGCGAAGGCGAGGCCCTGCCCCTCGCCGGCGTCGCGCACCGCGTAGGCGCCCCCTCCGGCCGCCGTGGTGGCGGTGAGGGTCAGGAGTCCGGCCCGGCGCTGGAAGTACGACTGCCTGACGGTCCAGCCGATGACGCCGGAGCGCTGCAGGGCCACCGTCGTCCGCCGGACGGTTCCCGAACGGGCCACCAGGAAGCCGCCGCTGACGCCGTGTCCGAGGGAGCGGTACGCGTCGAGGGCGAGCAGCACGGCGACCGGTCCGAGGACGAGGGCCCAGCCGGCCGCGACGTACAGCAGGACCGGGGTGAGGAGCGGGCCGAGGGCGGCGAGGACCGCGACGGGACCGAGGACGCCCCACGCGGCCCGGCGCAGTCGCCGGGCGCGGGCGGCCCTGGGGTGGGCGGCGAGGGGCGCCCCGGTCGGCGGCTCCGGCTCGCCCAGCACCAGGGCGGCGACCCGCTCGGCGCGCTCCCGGGGAGCGGCGGGCAGCAGGTTCTTCAGGTCGGCGTGCTTGTCCTCGTCGTCCTCGGCGAGGCCGGTGGCGACGGCGTCGACGCGGGCGGCGCCGAACAGCCGCACGCCGAGCGGCTCGACGAGCTCGATCCCGCGCAGCCGGCGCTCCTCCAGGGTGACCGACCGGGCGGTGAACAGGCCCCGGCGGACGCGGAGGGTGCCGCCGGGCTCGCGCTCCAGGCGGTAGTTCCACCACATCTCGATCCAGAGCCCGAGGGCGCCGACGGTCCCGGCGACGGTGGCGAGCAGGACCAGGTCGACGATCGTCCAGGTCAGGGAGGTGTCCCGGAAGCGGTCCCCTATCCAGTCGATGACCTCCGTCCGGGCGCCGAACCAGTCGCTGACCTGGAGGACGGCGCCGGCCGCGGCGGCGCCGAGGGCGGGGGCGAGGAAGGAGACGGGGGCGTAGCGGATCCAGCGCGGGTCGAGGACGGCCAGGACGCCGTCGTGATCCGACTCGGCGGCGGCGGTGACGGTGCGGCCGAGGAGCTCCCGGCGGAGCCGCTCGCCCTCGGCGCGGGCGACCAGGTCGAGTTCGAGGGTGGACTCGCCGCCGGCGGCGTTCTCGCCGGTGCCGATGCGGACCTTGACGAGGCCGAGGAGGCGCTGGAGGGGGTTGGCGGTGAGGTCGACGCTGCGGACCCGCTCCCGGGCCAGGGAACGGCGCTTGAGCAGCAGGAGGCCGGTGTGGAGGTCGACCCTCTCGGGGCCGACGCGGTAGCGGGTGCGGCGCAGCCGGACCCAGTCGCCGGCCGTGCCGACCAGGACGAGCAGGACGACGCCCGAGAGGACCCAGGCGAAGGCCTGCCCCAGGGACCCGCCGCCCGAGAGGCCGGCCACGGCCGGGAGGGCCGCGCCACCGGCGACCCCGCAGAAGACGACCGCGTCGGCGAACAGGGTGCGCGGGTCGAGCCGCCGCCACTCCTCGCTCATGTGGCGTCCCCGGGGGTGGCCCGGGTGAGCGCGGTGAGCCGTTCGGCGAGCTCGGCGGCGAGCTCGTGGTCGAGGCCCCCGATGCGGATCGCCCCCTTGGAGGAGGCGGTGGTGACGGTGACGGTGGCGAGCCGGAACGTCTGCTCCAGCGGGCCGCGCACGGTGTCGACCGTCTGGATCCGGGACATCGGGGCGATCCGCCACTCCTGCCACAGGGCGCCGGTGCGCACGTAGACGGCCTCGTCGGTGACCTCCCAGCGGTGCACCCGGAACCACCAGGCGGGGAGGAACGCGGTGCAGGCGAGGCCCAGGGCCGCCACGGCCCCGGCCGCGAGCAGCAGCCAGGACCGGGCGGGCCCGAGGAACGCCCCGAGGACGGCGAGCACCGCCACCGGGACGGCGGTGGTCGCCAGGAGGCGGCTGCGCCACCAGGCGACGGCCCGCTCGTCGACGGCGTTCCTGGGCGGCCGCAACCGCACCGCTTCCTCCCCCCTCATCCGGTTACCGTCCCCGCAGCGAGCGGTAGACCGAGACGAGTGCGGCGGTGGAGCTGTCGAGCTGCTCGGCTCCCTCGCCCTTCGTCAGGACCGGCTCGATCTTCTTGGCGAGGACCTTGCCGAGCTCGACGCCCCACTGGTCGAAGGAGTCGATGTTCCAGACGGCGCCCTGGACGAAGACCTTGTGCTCGTAGAGCGCGATCAGCTGGCCGAGGACGGACGGGGTGAGCGCGTCGGCGAGGATCGTGGTGGTCGGGTGGTTGCCCTGGAAGGTCTTGTGCGGGACGAGCTCCTCGGAGACGCCCTCGGCCCGCACCTCCTCGGGCGTCTTGCCGAAGGCGAGCGCCTGGGTCTGGGCGAAGAAGTTGGCCATGAGCAGGTCGTGCTGGGCGACGAGCCCGGACGGCAGGTCCTCGACGGGGCGGGCGAAGCCGATGAAGTCGGCGGGGATGACCTTGGTGCCCTGGTGGATCAACTGGTAGTAGGCGTGCTGGCCGTTGGTCCCGGGGGTGCCCCAGACCACGGGTCCCGTCTGCCATTCGACCCGGTTGCCCTGGCGGTCCACCGACTTGCCGTTGGACTCCATGTCGAGCTGCTGGAGGTAGGCGGTGAACTTGGACAGGTAGTGGGAGTACGGCAGGACGGCGTGCGACTGGGCGTCGAAGAACGCGCCGTACCAGATGCCGAGGAGGCCGAGGAGGAGCGGCGCGTTCTCCTCGGGCGGGGCGGTGCGGAAGTGCTCGTCGACGAGGTGGAAGCCGTCGAGCATCTCGCGGAAGCGCTCCGGGCCGATGGCGATCATCAGGGAGAGGCCGATGGCGGAGTCGTAGGAGTAGCGTCCGCCGACCCAGTCCCAGAACTCGAACATGTTCGCGGTGTCGATGCCGAACTCCTCGACCTTCTCGGCGTTGGTCGAGAGGGCCACGAAGTGCTTGGCGACGGCCTCCTGGCCGGCGCGCAGCCCGGTGAGGAGCCAGTTCCGCGCGGAGGTGGCGTTGGTGATCGTCTCGATGGTGGTGAAGGTCTTCGAGGCGACGATGAACAGCGTCTCGGCGGGGTCGAGGTCGCGGACGGCCTCGTGGAGGTCGGCGCCGTCGACGTTGGAGACGAAACGGAACGTCAGGTCCCGCCGGGTGTAGGAGCGCAGGGCCTCGTAGGCCATGGCGGGGCCGAGGTCGGAGCCGCCGATGCCGATGTTGACGATGTTCTTGACGGGCCGTCCGGTGTGGCCGGTCCACTCGCCCGCGCGGACCTTGTCGGCGAAGGCGGCCATCTTGTCGAGGACGGCGTGGACGCCGGGGACGACGTTCTCCCCGTCGACCTCGATGACGGCCCCGCGGGGGGCGCGCAGCGCGGTGTGGAGCACCGCCCGGTCCTCGGTGGTGTTGATCTTCTCGCCGCGGAACATGGCGTCGCGGAGCTCGGCGACGCCGGTGACGGCGGCCAGTTCCCGCAGCAGGGTCAGCGTCTCGCCGGTGACGAGGTGCTTGGAGTAGTCCAGGTGGAGGTCGCCGACGCGCAGGGTGTAGTCGGTGCCCCGCTCCGGGTCGGCGGCGAACAGTTCGCGCAGATGGGTGTCGCCCAGCTGCTCACGGTGCTTGACGAGGGCCGCCCACTCGGGCAGCCGGTTGAGCCTGTTGCGGCCTTCGCTTGTCATCTCGGACATCGCCCACTTCTTCTCGTACTGCTTGTCTGCCCCGCTGCACCCCCAAACCTAATTGATCAGGGGGCCCAGCGACGCGACGGCGAGCGCGAACAGCGCCGCCGCGAGGAGGGCCGGTGTGTGCGGTCCCAGGCCGGCGGCCGCGGCGCCGCCGAGGAGCGCGCCGAGCGGCGCGCCCGCGACGGCGAGGGTGCGGAAGGCCGCGGCGATGCGGCCGAGCATCCCCTCGGGGGCGCGCTCCTGCATGAGGGTGGTCTGCTGGACGTTCCACACCGTCCCCATGAGGCCGAAGACCGCCATGGCCCCGATCGACACCCCGAGGACGGGCACCGCACCCATCAGGACCAGGCAGGCGGTCTGGACGGTCCCGGCGAGGAGCACGGCGCGTATGCGTCCGGTCCGCTCGGCGATCCACCGGGCCGGGAGGCCGCCGGCGACGGCGCCCAGGGCGTAGGCCGTGATCGTGGCGGCGTACGCCGTGTTCCCCGTGGTCCCCGCCGGACGGCCGTCGGTCACGTGGACGACGAGGGTGGCGATGAGGGCGCCCATGCCGATGTTGCAGAGGGTGGTCGCGGTGCAGAGCCGGCGCAGGGACCGGTCCCCGCGCAGTACGGCGAGGCCCTGGGCCATCTCGGCGCGGAGGGTGGATCCGGCCGGGCGGGGCGGCCGCTCGGGCGCGCCGGTCCGCAGGGAGGCGACGAGGAGGGCGGCCAGGACGTAGGTGAGCGCGTCGGCCGCGTACGGGACGGCGGGGCCGGCGAGGAGCAGGACGGGCACGGCCGGTCCCGCGAGGAGACCGCCGGCGAGCTGCTGGCCGGTCATCAGGCGCGCGTTGGCCCCGGCCAGGGCCCCGGCGGGGACGAGCGCGGGCAGCAGGGCGGTGGCCGCGTTGTCGAAGAGGGTCTGGAGGGTGGTGAGGGCGAAGGCGAGGGCGAGCAGCAGGGCGACGGAGGCGTGTCCGAGGGCGACGGCGGCGGCGAAGGCGGCGACGAGTCCGGCGCGGACGAGGTCGACGGCCCACATGGCCCGCCGCTGGTCGACGCGGTCGGCGACGGCGCCGCCGAGGAGTCCGAAGAGCAGCCAGGGCAGGAAGCCGCAGGCGGTGACGGAGGCGATGAGGAGGGGGTCGTCGGTGAGCGAGGCGGCGAGCAGCGGCAGCGCGGCGGTGCGCAGCGAGTCGCCGAACCGGGAGACGACCGCGGCCGTCCACAGGCGTCCGAAGCCGCCCCGCCAGGTGGGCGCGGTCCTGCTGCCGCCCACTGCCTCCGTCGCCGCCACGGCGCCCCCTCGGTCCGGTGGTCTCCCGTCGTACCGACCGTAGAGGACGCCACTGACAACGCCGCGCGCCCGGCGGAGGCCCGTCCGTGACGCACGAACGGGCCTTGCCCGCGAACCGAGTTCGCGGGCAAGGCCCGTTCGTCACACCGTCACACCACGCTTCAGATCTCGCCGCGCAGCTTGGCCAGCGCCTCGGCGAGGATCGCCTCGCCGTCCGCGTCGCTGCGCCGCTCACGCACATAGGCGAGGTGGGTCTTGTACGGCTCCGTGCGCGGCGGGTCCGGCGGGTTGTCCCGGTCCTGGCCCGCCGGGAAGCCGCAGCGCGGGCAGTCCCAGGTGTCCGGGACCGCCGCGTCGCTGGCGAAGCTCGGCTGCGTCTCGTGCCCGTTCGAGCACCAGAAGGAGATGCGGAGGCGCGGTGCCGACTCGCCCCGCTCGGCCTCCCCCATCGGCCCCGCTCCGACCCGGCTTCCCCGGATCGCGTTGCCACTTGCCACGGTCGTAACTCCCTGCGTGATGGTGCTCGAAGATGCCCCAGTCTACGTAAGGCCCAACGCGCGTCCAGTGATTGGAGTTACCCGTCCAACTTCATCAGCAGACCAAGCACCACGATGCAGGCGAACCAGCACAGACCGACCACGACCGTGATCCGGTCCAGGTTCCGCTCGGCGACCGAGGAGCCGCCGACGGAGGACTGCATTCCGCCTCCGAACATGTCGGAGAGGCCGCCGCCCTTTCCCTTGTGCATCAGCACGAGCAGCATCAGCAGCGCGCTGAAGACGATCAGGGCGATCGAGAACCCCATAACCACGGCTGGACCAACTTCCTCGGACTTATACGGACGGGGGTCGGGCGCCTGCCCGACCCCCGCAAGGGTACGACGTAACTCCGCTACCGCATACTCACTGGTCGCGGAAGCGCGCGATCTTGACGAACTCGTCGGCGTCCAGCGAGGCACCGCCGACCAGGGCCCCGTCGATGTCGGGCTTCGCCATGATCTCGGCGACGTTGCCGCTCTTGACGGAGCCGCCGTACTGGATGCGGATCTTCTCCGCGACCTCCTGCGTGTACAGCTCGGCGAGCTTGCCACGGATCGCCGCGCAGACCTCCTGGGCGTCGTCGGCGCCGCAGACCTTGCCGGTGCCGATGGCCCAGACGGGCTCGTACGCGATCACGACCGTCTCGGCCTGCTCGGCCGGGACGTCCTTGAGGCCGCCCTCGACCTGGGCGAGGGTGTGCGCGACGGCGTTGCCGGCCTCGCGCACCTCCAGCTCCTCGCCGACGCAGAGGATCGGGGTCACGCCGTGCCTGAAGGCGGCCTTCACCTTGGCGTTGCAGACCTCGTCGTTCTCGGCGTGGTACTGGCGGCGCTCGGAGTGGCCGACGGCGACGTAGGCGCACTTCAGCTTGGACAGCATCAGGCCCGAGATCTCGCCGGTGTAGGCGCCGGAGTCGTGCTCCGAGATGTCCTGGGCACCGTACTTGATCTTGAGCTTGTCGCCGTCGACCAGGGTCTGGACGGACCGCAGGTCGGTGAAGGGGACCAGGACCGCGACCTCACAGGCGTCGTAGTCCTTGTCGGTCAGGGCGAAGGCGAGCTTCTGGACGTGGGCGATGGCCTCGAGGTGGTTGAGGTTCATCTTCCAGTTGCCCGCCATCAGCGGGGTTCGCGTGCTCATAAAGGGGTCAGTCCTCCAGTGCGACGAGGCCGGGGAGCTTCTTGCCCTCGAGGTATTCGAGGGAGGCGCCGCCGCCGGTCGAGATGTGGCCGAATGCCTTCTCGTCGAAGCCCAGGATGCGGACGGCCGCGGCGGAGTCGCCACCGCCGACCACCGTGAAGGCCGGGGAGTCGACGAGCGCCTGGGCGACGGCCTTGGTGCCCTCGGCGTAGTCGGGGTGCTCGAAGACGCCCATCGGGCCGTTCCAGAAGACGGTGGCCGCGTCGGCGAGCTTCGAGGCGTAGAGCTTACGGGTCTCCGGACCGATGTCCAGGCCCTCCTGGTCCGCCGGGATGGCGTCCGCGGCGACCGTGGTCGGGTTGGCCGGAGCCTTGGTCTTCAGGTCCGGGAAGTCGGACGAGACCAGGACGTCGACGGGGAGCACGAACTCCACGCCGCGCTCCTGGGCGCGCTCCAGGTAGCCCTGGACCGCCGGGATCTGGTCCGCCTGGAGCAGCGAGATGCCGACCTCGTGGCCCTGGGCCTTGAGGAAGGTGTACGCCATGCCGCCGCCGATGAGGATGCGGTCGGCCTTCTCCAGGAGGTGCTCGATCACGCCGAGCTTGTCGGAGACCTTGGCGCCGCCGAGCACGACCACGTACGGCCGCCGGACGTCCTCGGTGAGCTTCTTCAGGACGCCGACCTCGGTGGCGATGAGGTAGCCGGCGGCGTGCGGGAGGCGCGCCGGGAGGTCGAAGACCGAGGCGTGCCTGCGGTGCACGGCGCCGAAGCCGTCGCCGACGTACAGGTCGGCGAGGGCGGCCAGCTGGTCCGCGAAGGCGCCGCGCTCGGCGTCGTCCTTCGAGGTCTCGCCGGCGTTGAAGCGGAGGTTCTCGATGACGGCCACCCGGCCGTCGGCGAGGCCCGCGACGGTCTCCCGGGCGGAGTCGCCGACGGTGTCGGTCGCGAAGGCCACCTCGGCGCCGAGCAGTTCACCGAGCCGCGCGGCGGCCGGGGCGAGCGAGAAGGCCGGGTCCGGGGCGCCCTTGGGGCGGCCCAGGTGCGAGGCGACCACGACGCGGGCGCCGGCGTCGGCGAGCGCCTTGACCGTGGGGACGACGGCGCGGATGCGGCCGTCGTCGGTGATCTTGGTGCCTTCGAGCGGCACGTTGAGGTCGGCACGCACGAACACGCGCTTGCCTGCGACGCCGGCTTCGAGAAGCTCGTCGATCGTCTTCATCTGTTAACAGACTCCTTGGTACGCGGTGGAGCACACAAACAGGGCTCGCACAGCGCGGCATTGCGCTGCCCGAGCCCTGCTCACATCGAAAACCTGCCCTGAACCCTAGAGCTTAGAGCCGGCCGCCGACGAAGACGGTGAGGTCGACGAGACGGTTGGAGTAGCCCCACTCGTTGTCGTACCAGCCGAGGATCTTGACCGTGCTGCCCTCCTGGACCATCGTCAGGGAGGCGTCGAAGGTGCAGGACGCCGGGTCGCTGACGATGTCCGAGGAGACGATCGGGTCCTCGGTGTAGAAAAGGATCCCCTTGAGGTCGCCGTCGTCGGCGGCCTTCTTGAACGCGGCGTTGACCTCGTCCTTGGTGACCTCGCGGTCGAGGGTGACGACCAGGTCGGTGGCGGAGCCGGTCGGGACCGGGACGCGCATGGCGATGCCGTCGAGCTTGCCCTTGAGCTGCGGGAGGACCAGGGCGGTGGCCTTGGCGGCGCCCGTCGTGGTCGGGATGATGTTCTCCGCGGCGGCGCGGGCGCGGCGCAGGTCCTTGTGCGGGAAGTCCAGGATGCGCTGGTCGTTGGTGTACGCGTGGACCGTGGTCATCAGGCCCTTGACGATGCCGAAGTTCTCGTCGAGGACCTTGGCCATCGGCGCGACGCAGTTGGTGGTGCAGGACGCGTTGGAGATGACGTCGTGCTGCGCCGGGTCGTACTTGTCCTGGTTGACGCCCATGACGATGGTGATGTCCTCGTCGGTGGCCGGAGCCGAGATGAGGACCTTCTTGGCGCCGCCGGCGAGGTGCTTCGCGGCGTCCGCCCTCTTCGTGAAGATGCCGGTCGACTCGATGACGATGTCGACGCCCAGGTCGCCCCAGGGGATGTCGGCCGGGTCGCGCTCGGACAGCACCTTGATGGTGTGGCCGTCGACGGTGATGGTGTCGGCGGTGTGGGTCACCTCGGCCTTGAGGCGGCCCAGGATGGTGTCGTACTTCAGCAGGTGTGCGGTGGTCGCGGTGTCGCCGAGGTCGTTGACTGCCACGACCTCGATGTCGGCACCCTGCTCAAGGAGCGCGCGGAAATAGTTCCGACCGATGCGGCCAAAGCCGTTGATGCCTACGCGGATCGTCACGAACCGATCTCCTCGTTAGGTACGCCGACGCGTTCCACGTCGGCGAGATTTTTGTTTTTTGGGATGTCCCCGACCGCTTACGACCCTACCTCCCCCGCCGCCGGTGAGTGACATCCTGAACATCCGGATGAGCCCGGAAAGTATGGGAAAACGGCCGGCGGCCCGCCCCTACCGCCGGGTACGGGCCGCCTTGGGATCTTTGTCCCCGCTACTCTCCGTCAGCGTCGGAGCGCCTCCAGGGCGCGGCCGACGACCCGTGCGCGCTCCGCCGCGCCGGGCACGTGCTCCAGGCCGTAGCCGAGGAGGACGGTGTCACGCGTGGTGACCGCCGCCCGGGAGTGGAAGAGCGCCGCGGAGCGCGTCCAGTCGGAGGCGTTGCCGGGGCTTCCGGCCGGGGCGCCCGGTGCGGACCAGGCACCGAGGGAGGCCTCGAAGCCCTCCGTCTCGGTGGTGGTGCCGGCGACGAGCCGGGTGTCGTCGACGAAGGCGCCCGTCTCGCCCGTACCGGGGTCGGAGACGTACGAGATCGCGAGCTCGACCTTCTTGCCCGCCCAGGCGCTCAGGTCGACGGAGGCCTGCCGCCAGCCGTTGGAGGGGCCGGTGAAGGCGTTCCAGGAGCCGGTGGTGCCGGTGGGCGCGCAGCCGTCCTCGCCGACGGTGAGGTAGTGGGCGAGGAAGGGGTGGCCGCGGACGTAGTAGCCCTCTCCGCAGTCGGCCGGGGGCTGGGCGGAGGTGCCGCCGTTGAGGTCGGGCAGCGTCGTCCAGTCGTCCTGGCCGACGGTGTGGGCCTCGACGACGAGGTTGTCGTAGCCGGGCTCGGTGTCGTAGCTGACCTGGAAGTCCAGGCGCGGCTTCGATCCGGCGACGACGCCGGTGAGGTCGACGGTCCTGGCGAGCCGGGCCCAGGTGTCGTCGGCGTGCTTGACGGCCGCGAAGCTCGATCCCTCGGCGGGCTCGAAGGGGGTGCGGATGCCCGGGTAGTCGCCGGCGGAGGCGCTGCTCGCGAACTGCGGGAAGTCCTCCGGCTTCAGGGTGTCCGAAGTGACGGTGTACGCGCCCGCGTTGTCCAGCGGGTTGCCCTCGGCGGCGGCGAGCGTCGCGCCGACGCCCGCGAAGGCGCCCGTGCCGGCGAAGGCGGGCGGGTTCTTGAGGCCCGCGCGGTGGTAGGCGCCGAGGTAGTACTGGGCGAAGTCGTTGGACTCGGCCCGGCCGATCTCGGTGAGCCCGCCGGACTTCTCGCCGGCGTTGATCAGCTTGCCGCCCTCGTTGAGGTAGGCGCGGACCGCGAGCTGGGCGGCGCCGGAGGGGCGCTCGGCGCCGGTGTACCAGACGACGGTGCGGAAGTGGGAGAGCACGCCGAGGGCGTCCGGGGCGCCCTGGGCGGCGACGTCCCAGACGGCGGCCCTGCGGCCGTTGTCGGCGAGCGCCTTCACGTAGGCGGCGGCGTGGGTGGCGGTGCCGCCCTCGTCGGCGAGGACGAGGACGTCGCCGCGGGGACGCTCGGCCACCTTGTACGTGAAGGGGGCGGAGGCGGTGGCCTTGCCCTCACGGGTGCGGGCGGTGAACCGGACCTCGACGGAGTCTCCGGGACGGGCCCCCTCGACCTCGGCGCGGTACTCGTCGAAGTAGAGGTTGTCGTCCCCTCCGAAGGTCTCGCCGCCCTTCCAGGCCTCGAGCCTCTCGCTGTGGGGGCGGCCTCCGTTGATCCGGTACGTGAGGGTCTTGCCGCGCAGCGACTTGCGCGCGGTGACGGCGACCTCCTGCTCCCCGCCCCGGGCGTAGGAGGTGGTGAAGGTCTTCGGGGTGAGGTCGGGGGCGTCGATGCCGACCGGGGAGACGGGCCGGTCCGGGTGGGCGGCGGTCTCGGCGACGGCGAGCGCGAAGGGGACGTTCTTGGCGAACTCGGCCTGGATCAGCTTCTCGTCGTCCGGGAAGGTGAAGACGGAGGCGCAGTCGGCCGGGTTCCAGGCGTCGTTCGGGTCGACACGGGAGGCGGTGGCGCAGGTCGACATCTCCGGGGTGAACATCTGCATCCCGTTGACGTTGGCGGCGTGTCCGTCCGCCTCGCCGTTGGTGATGTACAGCTCCGAGGAGACCTGCGGGCGGTAGCCGGGCACGGCGGACTTCTGCGGGGTGCCGGCGAGGGCCTTGAGGGCCACGTCGTCGGGGGTGTCGGTGGCGACCTGCCAGCCGACGCCGTACAGCAGGAGCTGGGCGGCGGAGTGGTAGTTGACGCCGTACGCGAAGCCGATGCGCTTCTGGAAGGCGTCGAGGGCCCTCGTCTCGGGCTCCGACATGGGGCCCTTGCCGCGGAAGGTCTCGTCGGCCGGGTCGGGGGACGAGCCCTCGTTGTCGTAGCCCCACTTGTAGGCGAAGTTGCGGTTGAGGTCGACGCCGTCGCCGGGGCCGAGCTTCCCGTCCCCGTCGTTGTCGCGGAGGTTCTTCCGCCACTGGCGGTTGGCGGGGTCGGCGTGCGTGTGGTCGTAGCCGTCCGGGTTGGCGGAGAGCACGAACCACAGCTCGGTGGAGTCGACGATCCGGGTGATCCGCTCGTCCTTGCCGTAGCCGTCGAGGTAGTGGTGCATCAGCCGCCGGGTCATCTCGGGGGTGATCCACTCGCGCGCGTGCTGGTTGGACATGTACAGCGTGGCGGGCTTCGAGCCGTCCTCGGTGTGCCGGGCGCCCTTGGTCAGTTTGAGGGCGAGGATGTCCTGGCCCCTGAGGGTCTTGCCGATGGAGACGACCTTGGTCAGGCCGGGGTTGGCCCGTGCGGTGTCCAGGATCTCCTGCTTGAGGCCGTTCGGCCCGCCGTACGGGCGGAAGACCCCGTCCCCGGCGGCGGCGACCCGCTTCTCGGCCTGGGCGGTGAGCTGGTGCTCGGCGATCTCGACGCCCTGGCCGCGCAGCTGCCCGGCCTGCCGGCCGGTGAGGAAGAGCTCGACCGTCGCGGACCCCTTCGCCGGGACCTGCTCGGTGAGTTCATGGGCGTCGGCGCCGGCCTCCAGGAGCAGCGGAACCTGCTCCTGGGTGACCTCGGCCCGCCACACGGAGAGGGCGTCGCCGCCGTCCCGGTCGTTCGGCCGTGCTCCGGCGGCGGGTGCCGCCGCCACTCCCGCGATCAGCAGTGAAGCCGCGGCGAGGATCGATCTCGCTCTGCGTCTCATGTGCCCCCCTTGCTGTTGTCTGCCTCGAAGGTGAACAGACGCCAGGCTCTTGGGCACCCATGGGACTGTCAAGGGTGCCTCGCGGGGAGTACGAAAAAGCTGCCGGTGCCTCAGAAAGGCACCGGCAGCGCGGAGTTCGGCGTTCCGTACGGCGACGGATCCGGTCAGCCGACGAGGCTGTCGTCGAGCTCCTCCGTCAGGTTGGACTCGGTCCCGGGGATGCCCAGGTCCTGCGCCCGCTTGTCGGCCATCGCGAGCAGCCGGCGGATCCGGCCGGCCACCGCGTCCTTGGTCAGCGGCGGGTCGGCGAGCGCGCCCAGCTCCTCCAGGGAGGCCTGCTTGTGCTCCATGCGGAGCCGGCCGGCGGCGGCGAGGTGCTCGGGCACCTCCTCGCCGAGGATCTCCAGGGCGCGCTGCACCCGGGCGCCGGCGGCGACGGCGGCGCGGGCCGAGCGGCGCAGGTTGGCGTCGTCGAAGTTGGCCAGGCGGTTGGCGGTGGCGCGGACCTCGCGCCGCATCCGCCGCTCCTCCCAGGCGAGCACCGACTCGTGCGCGCCGAGCCGGGTCAGCAGGGCGCCGATCGCGTCGCCGTCGCGGACGACGACCCGGTCCACACCCCGCACCTCGCGGGCCTTCGCGGCGATGGAGAGCCGGCGGGCCGCGCCGACCAGGGCGAGGGCGGCCTCCGGGCCCGGGCAGGTCACCTCCAGGGAGGAGGAGCGGCCGGGCTCGGTCAGCGAGCCGTGCGCGAGGAACGCGCCGCGCCAGGCGGCCTCGGCGTCACAGGTGGCCCCGGAGACCACCTGCGGGGGAAGGCCCCGGATGGGGCGGCCGCGGCCGTCCACGAGCCCCGTCTGCCGGGCCAGCTGGTCGCCTCCGGCCACCACCCGCACCACGAAGCGCGAGCCGCGCCGCAGCCCCCCGGGGGCCATCACGATCAGCTCGGAGCTGTGCCCGAAGATCTCCAGGATGTCCCGCTTGAGGCGGCGGGCCGCCATCGCTGTGTCGAGCTCCGCCTCGATCACGATGCGGCCGCTCACCAGGTGCAGCCCGCCCGCGAACCGCAGGATCGACGAGACCTCTGCCTTCCTGCAGCAGGTCCGGGTGACGGGGAGCCGGGAGATCTCGTCCTTCACCGCTGCCGTCATCGCCATGGGCCGATCCTTCCATGCATCCGAAAAATACGGTCGTACGCGGCGGCCAACAGCTCCGGGTCATGCTTGGCGGAGCCGTCGGGTCGGGCCACCGGCGCCAGCTCGACCGCGGCGCCGAGCCGCTTGGCGGCGTCGACGAGGGGTTCCCTCGCTGGCACGTCGGGCACGGCGGCCTCGTCGGCCAGCACCACGTCCAGGGCGAGTTTAGGGGCGTGTCGTCCCAAAACCTCCAAATGACGCTGCGGGGAGAAGCCCTCGGTTTCTCCGGGCTGCGGCGCGAGGTTCAGCGAGAGCACCTTCCGGGCCTTCGTCTCGACCAGGGCGTCGAGGAGCTCGGGGACCAGGAGGTGCGGAATCACCGAGGAGAACCAGGAGCCGGGACCGAGGACCACCCAGTCCGCGTCCAGGACCGCCGCGACCGCCTCGGGCACGGCCGGCGGGTCGTTCGGCACGAGGTGCACGGACTGCACCTCGCCGGGGGTGAGCGCCACGGTGGCCTGGCCGCGCACGGTGTCCACGTCGTCCGGCCGCTCCGGGTCGTGGCCCCTGACCAGGGCCTGGAGCTCCAGGGGGACGGCGGACATGGGCAGCACCCGGCCCTGGGCGCCGAGCAGCCGGCCGACCAGGTCGAGGGCCTGCACGGGGTCGCCGAGCTGCTCCCAGAGGGCGACGATCAGCAGATTGCCCACGGCGTGGCCGTTGATCTCGCCCTTGGACTGGAAGCGGTGCTGGATCACCCGGGCCCAGGTCTGGCCCCAGTCGTCGTCGCCGCAGAGGGCGGCGAGCGCCTTGCGCAGGTCGCCCGGGGGCAGCACGCCGAGCTCCTCCCGGAGCCGGCCGCTGGAGCCCCCGTCGTCGGCGACGGTGACGACGGCGGTGAGGTCGCCGGTGATCCGGCGGAGCGCGGCGAGGGACGCCGACAGGCCCATGCCTCCACCGAGCGCGACCACCTTGGGCTGGGCGCCGCGCCTGCGGAGCGTACGCCGCACCGCGAGGGTGGAGGTACGCCGACGGTACGGCTTCACTCGCGCCCCATGTCCCGGTGGACGACGACGGTCTCGACCCCTTCGGCGGCGAGGCGGGCGGCGAGGCGCTCGGCGGTGGCCACGGAGCGGTGCTTGCCGCCCGTGCAGCCCACGGCGATGGTCACGTACCGCTTGCCCTCGCGGCGGTAGCCCGCGGCGATCAGCTGGAGCAGCTCCGTGTAGCGGTCGAGGAACTCCTTGGCGCCCGGCTGGTTGTAGACGTAGTTCGACACCTCCTCGTTGAGGCCGGTGAAGGGGCGCAGCTCGGGGACCCAGTGCGGGTTCGGCAGGAAGCGCATGTCGACGACGAGGTCGGCGTCGACCGGCAGGCCGTACTTGAAGCCGAAGGACATCACGGTGGCCCGCAGCTCGGGCTCCTCGTCGCCGGCGAACTGGGCGTCCATCTTGGCGCGCAGCTCGTGGACGTTGAGGCTGGAGGTGTCGATCACCAGGTCGGCGTCGCCGCGCAGCTCGCGCAGCAGGTCGCGCTCGGCGGCGATGCCGTCGGTGATGCGGCCGTCGCCCTGGAGCGGGTGCGGCCTGCGGACCGACTCGAAGCGCCGGACCAGGGCCTCGTCGGAGGACTCCAGGAAGACGATCCGGCGGGTGACCTGCTTGGCGTCCAGGTCGGCCAGGGACTCCCTGAGGTTGTCGAAGAACTGCCGGCCGCGGACGTCCACGACGACGGCGATCCGGGCGACGTTGCCCTGGGAGCGGGCGCCGAGCTCCACCATGGTGGGGATCAGCGCGGGCGGCAGGTTGTCCACGACGAACCAGCCGAGGTCCTCCAGACACTTCGCCGCGGTGGACCGGCCCGCTCCGGACATGCCGGAGATGATCACCAGCTCGGGAATGGCCGCCTCGGCGCCGTTGTCGCCGGGGATCTCCTTCGTGCCCGTACTCACGTGTCCTGCTCCGTCTTCTCGGTCGTGCTCGTCGTGCGTGTGGCGCTCGGTCATGCGGTGGTGCCCCCGTCGTCTTCCATGATCTCTCCTGTGGCCGTGTTCACGGCGGGTGCGGCGGGGGCCGCCTGGGCCAGGGCCACGGCGACCGCCTCCGCGGTCTTCCGGCCGAAGCCGGGGACCTCACAGATCTGCTCGATTGTCGCCTGCTTCAGCCGCTTCACCGAGCCGAAATGCTTGATCAAGGCCTGCTTGCGCGCCTCGCCGAGGCCGGGGACGGCGTCGAGCGGGCTGGTCCGGAGGCGTTTGGTCCGCTTGGAGCGCTGGTAGCGGATGGCGAAGTCGTGAGCCGTGTCACGCACCCGCTGGAGCAGGTAGAGGCCTTCGCTGGAGCGGGGCAGCACCACCGGGTCGTCGTCGCCGGGCAGCCAGACCTCCTCCAGTCGCTTGGCGAGGCCGCAGACCGCGACGTCGTCGATGCCGAGCTCGTCGAGGGCGCGGCGGGCCGCGGCGACCTGCGGCTGCCCGCCGTCGACGACGACGAGCTGCGGCGGGTACGCGAAGCGCCTGGGCCGCCCGTCGGCCTCGGCCTCCTCGGCGGGGACCTCGCCGCCGGCCTCCCCCTCCGCGAGCGCGCCCCACTCCCCCGTGCGGTCCCTCTCCGCGAGGTAGCGCTTGAAGCGGCGCGTGACCACCTCGTGCATGGACCGGACGTCGTCCTGGCCCTCGAAGCCCTTGATCTGGAAGCGGCGGTACTCGCTCTTGCGGGGCAGCCCGTCCTCGAAGACGACCATCGAGGCGACGACGTCCTCGCCCTGGAGGTGCGAGATGTCGAAGCACTCGATCCGCAGCGGCGCCGAGTCCAGCTCCAGGGCCTCGGCGATCTCCTCCAGGGCCCGGGAGCGGGTGGTCAGGTCGCTGGCCCGCTTGGTCTTGTGCAGCACGAGCGCCTGCTGGGCGTTGCGCGCGACCGTCTCCATCAGGTCCTTCTTGTCGCCGCGCTGCGGGACGCGCAGCGAGACGAGGGACCCGCGGCGACCGGAGAGCCAGGTGGAGACGGCCTCCGTGTCCTCGGGGAGCGCCGGGACCAGGACCTCCTTGGGGACCGCGTCGCCGCTCTCCTCGCCGTACAGCTGCTGGAGGGCGTGCTCCACGAGCCCCGCCGTGTCGACGGCCTCGACCTTGTCCGTGACCCAGCCGCGCTGGCCCCGGACGCGGCCGCCGCGCACGTGGAAGATCTGCACCGCCGCCTCCAGCTCGTCCTCGGCGAGGGCGATCAGGTCGGCGTCGGTGGCGTCGGCGAGGACGACCGCGTTCTTCTCCATGGCCTTGCGCAGGGCCTCTATGTCGTCGCGGAGCCGGGCGGCCCTCTCGTACTCCATGTCCTCGGCCGCGATCGTCATCTGCTTCTCGAGCCGGCGGATGTACGTGCCGGTGCGGCCGGCCATGAAGTCGCCGAAGTCCTCGGCCAGTTCGCGGTGCTCCTCGGGCGTGACCCGGCCGACGCAGGGCGCCGAGCACTTGCCGATGTAGCCGAGGAGACAGGGGCGTCCGGCGGAGGCCGCGTTGCGGAACACCCCCGTCGAGCACGTCCGCACGGGGAACACCCGCAGCATCAGGTCGACGGTCTCGCGGATCGCCCACGCGTGCGCGTACGGCCCGAAGTAGCGCACGCCCTTCTTCTTGTGGCCGCGCATGACCTGGACGCGGGGGAACTCCTCGTTCATCGTCACCGCGAGATACGGATAGCTCTTGTCGTCCCGGTACTTCACGTTGAACCGGGGATCGAACTCCTTGATCCAGGAGTACTCCAGCTGCAGCGCCTCGACCTCGGTGGACACCACGGTCCACTCCACGGAGGCGGCCGTCGTCACCATGGTGGCCGTGCGCGGATGCAGGCTCGTGAGCGGCTGGAAGTAGTTCGCCAGCCGCTGCCGCAGGGACTTCGCCTTCCCCACGTAGATCACCCGGCGGTGCTCGTCGCGGAACTTGTAGACCCCCGGGGAGTCGGGGATCTGACCCGGCTTGGGGCGGTAGCTGGAGGGGTCTGCCATGCTCACCACCCTACTGGCGCCCACCGACACTCAGGGCGCGCGCGCTCGTTGCCCGGACATGGCTCAGAACACTTCAGGACGGCTGGCGGACCGGGTGTGCGTGATCACGGGCGCGGCGAGCGGAATCGGACGGGCGACGGCGGAACGCTTCCTCCGCGAGGGGGCGCACGTGATCGCCGCCGACGTCGACGAGGAGCGGCTCGCGACCCTCGACGGCGTGGTCCCCGTGGTCGGCGACGTCTCCCGGGAGGAGGACGCCCGGCGGATGACCGGCACGGCGGTGGAGCGCTTCGGACGGCTGGACGTCCTGGTGGCGAACGCGGGCGTGATCCCGCTGCTCTCCGTCACCGAGGCGGAGGCCGCGGACTTCGACCGGGTGATGGCCGTCGACGGCCGCGGCATGTTCCTGACCTGCAAGTACGCGATCGAGGCCATGCTCGTCTCCGGCGGCGGGGCCATCGTGTGCACCTCGTCGATCTCGGGCGTGGCCGGCCAGGCGCGGCAGGCGGTGTACGGCCCGGCGAAGTTCGTCGCGACCGGCCTGACCAAGCACCTGGCGGTGGAGTGGGCGGAGCACGGGATCCGGGTGAACGCGGTGGCCCCGGGCACGATCGAGACCGAACGCGTCGCCGCCGCGCGCGTGGAGCCGGGCGGGCCCGAGTACCTCACGGAGATCGTCCGGGCCCACCCGATGGGCCGCTTCGGCACGCCGGAGGAGGTGGCGGCGGCGATCCTCTTCCTGGCGTCGGACGAGGCGTCGTTCGTGACGGGCGCGGTCCTCCCGGTGGACGGCGGCTACCTGGCCCGCTGAACCCGCACGACCACGCACCCGCGGGGAGGCACCCCCACCCGCCCTCGCGCGGGCCGCGCCCGGCGGGGCGGCGCCCCGGCCCACCTCCGTACGGGCCGCACCCGGCGGGGCGGTGCCCACCCCACGCCCGCCCGTGTGGGCCGCGCCCGCCGGAGCGGTGCCCACCCCCACCCGCCGTGTGGGCAATCGTCCCGCAGGGCGCGGGGGTGGGCGCCCTCCCGGCGGGCGCAGCCCGCAACGGGGTGGGCACCGGCCCGGCGGGCATGCCCACAACGGCGGGGGCACCGCCCCGGCGGGGGCAGGTGGCTCAGGGGTGTCGGGGTGCGCGTCGGCGGCGGAGCGTCACCGCGGCCGTCAGCGCAAGGACCAGCCCCGCCCCCGCACCCGCCGCCGCGACGATCGGCGACGGCCCGGGCGCGGGCGCGGGCGCGTCGTAACCCCCCGCCGCCCCCTTCCGCGCGTACGCCGACCCCGGCAGCTTGTCGCCGTACGCCCGCGCGACCCGCTCCCGGTAGCCCGCGAGGCTCGTCCCGTTCCGGCCCACGGCCCGTACCGCGTCCTCGTCGAGCGGCAGCACCTTCGCGCCCTTGAGGACGTACCACGCGTCGATCTGAGGCTCGCGGAAGACGAGACCGCCGCGGCCCATCTCCGCGTACCGGATCTCGTCGTCGCCGGTGGCGATGTTCACCACCTGCCAGCCGCCAGCCCGCTCGACCGTCCACAGCGACGCCTTCCGCCCGTCGGAGGCCACGGCCCTGCTGGCGCGGAACTCGACGCGGGCGACGGGTGCCCCTGGCTTTCCGGCGACGAAGTCCGGGGAGAGGAACCGCACGGGGACGGAGGCGCCCTCGACGCGCGGCACGGCCGCCGTGCGGGCGAGGGCCCCGTCGCGGGCGAAGAACCGGGACAGGGTGTCCAGGGTCCGCGGCGCGGAGGCGGCCTGTTCGGGGGTCGGTGCGGACGGCAGCTCCTCGGCGGCCGCGGGGAGCACCCCGAGGAGGACGAGGGCGGCGGTGGCGAGGAGCCCGGCTCCCGTGGCACGTGCGTTCATCGTCGTCACGCCCCGATCCGGTAGAGCGAGTGGGTCCAGGAGAACGAGCCGTTGTTCACGTACCAGGCGTGCGAGGCCCAGTTGTAGCGGTCGCTGGAGGGCCATGGGTCGCCCCAGTAGACCCAGCTGTTCGCGTCGTCGTAGCCGTAGACCACGTGCATGTGGCCGCCGCCGCTCGACCACTGGATCCTGGTCTCGACGGGCCGGCCGGCGTTGATCTCGGTCTGGAGGGTGGAGTAGCGCAGCCAGCCGTCGACGTACGAGCCGGGGCTGATGCCGGCCCAGCTCAGTCCGGTCTGGACGTTGCCGAGCGTGGCCTGCCAGTTGGGGCAGTCGTAGCCCTGCTGCCGGTCGAAGGCGGCGTTGCAGAACTGGTTCTGGCTGTAGTTCCGGCCGTACCAGGTGGCGATGGTGTTGCCGCTCGCCGCCCAGCACCAGTTGCTCTTCTGCTGGGCCTGCATGGTGATGCCGAGGCGCTTGGAGGCGAGGGTCGAGGCGTCCTCGCCGGTGGGGGCGGCGGAGGCCGGGGTGGCGGGGACGAGGAAGAGGGCGGCTGCGGCGAGTGCCGCGAGGTTCAGCTTTCTTCTGCGCATCGCGTTCCTCCCAGGAGCTGGGGATGAGGGGGGTGGAGGAGCGCGTCCGGACGCTGGTCAGGAGCATCGGCCGTTGTCCGGGCCGGGTCAACACGCTTCAATGCGGGGTGACATCGGACCGTGAACGGTGTGACCGGGGTGTGAACGGAAACCCCCGGCCCACCTGCCCGCCCGCCCCTCGCGACGCGACGGTCCGTGCCCCCGTCGTGAATGTTCACCGAGGAGTCCTCGTGAGCCACACCGAGGCGGATCTGGTGCAGCTGCTGCACACCGGTCCCTTCCATCTGGCGCTGCGCACCGCGCTGGCGGTGCGCGGCCTGCCGCTCCAGCGGGTCCAGCACCATCTCGCGCACCGGGGCGTCAAGGTCGGGGTGACGAGTCTGAGCTACTGGCAGCAGGGCGCCCGCCGCCCGCAGCGGCCGGAGTCCCTGAGGGCCGTCCGGGCCCTGGAGGAGCTGCTCCGGCTGCCCGGGAACTCGCTGCTGCGGCTGCTGACGGAGGACGCGGCCGCCCGCTCCGAGGTGGAGCGCCCGGCGGCCCGCTCGTACCGCTCGCTGGTGGAGGCCTCGGGCTCGGTCGAGGAGCTGCTCGCGGACCTGGAGTCCCCGGCGGACGGCGGGCTGCACACGGTGGGGCACCACGAGCGGGTACGGATCGGGGCGGGGCGGCAGCTGGTGGGGCGCGAGTCGCAGCACGTGGTGCGGGCGCACCGGGACGGCGTGGACCGCTACCTCGCCATCCACCACGGCGACCCCGGCTGCGACCCGTCCCGGGTGGTGGTGCGGGCGGTGGAGAACTGCCGGACGGGGCGGGTGCGGTGGCACGCCGGCACGGGCGTGGTGGTCGCGGAGCTGCTCTTCGACGTGCGGCTGCGGGCCGGGGACACGTATCCGTTCTCGTACGGCTTCGAGGACGGTACGGCGGGTCCGAGCGGGGAGTACGTGCGCGGGTTCAGCTTCGCGGGCGGGCAGTACGTGCTCCAGGTCCGCTTCGACGAGGCGGCGCTTCCGGTGCGGTGCCGGAGGTTCGCGCAGTCCTCGGCGGGTGCGCCGCGCGGCGGCCGTGCGGAGCTGACCCTGAGCGGCCGGCACCGCACGGTGCACCTCGTGGAGCAGGGGGTGCGCCCGGGGATCCTGGGGATCGACTGGGACTGGGCGTGAGGCCTCGGGGTCCCGGACCGCTCAGGCCCGGGGCGCCTCGGGGCCGGCCACCAGCTTGCCGTCCTCGACGCGGATCGGGACCTCGGGGAGCGGGACGGTGGCGGGGCCCTGGATCGCCTTGCCGGTCGTGACGTCGAAGCGGCTGCCGTGGCAGGGACAGTTGCCCTCGTTGTCCTCGACCTTGTCGAGGACGCAGCCGGCGTGGGTGCACTGGGCGCTGAAGGCCTTGTACCGGCCCTTGGCCGGGCAGCTCACGACGAGCCGCTGCTCGCGGTAGAGCTTGGAGCCGCCGACCGGCACCTCGTCCGGGGCGCCGAGCGGGACCGGCGCGGTCGGGGTCGGGGCCTGGGCGTGGCCGAGCTTGGACTCGGTGGAGCAGGCGGCGACTCCCAGCCCGGCGGCTCCGGCGAGGGCCGCGCCTTTCAGTACGGTGCGGCGGCTGGACTGGCCGGACATGAGCGCTCCACGGTGAGATCGGGGACAAGACACCCCAGGGGTGACCGAACCGACGATACCGGCGGCCTTCCGGAGCCCGACGCCGGGGCCCGACGCCGCCCGCCCGGCACCGGGGCCCGGCGGCGGGGCCCGGCGGCGGGGCCCGGCGGCGGGGCCCGGCGGGGCCCGGCGGCGGGAGCGGGGCCCGGGGGCCGCCGACGCGGGAGCCCTTGCAGCGGGAGGCGGGGCCCGGACCCGACGACGCGGGAGGCGGGGCCCCGGTCGGGGTCCCGCCTCCCGTCACGCCCGCTCGGCCGTCACGCCTTGCGGGTGCGGGCCGTCGTCTTCTTGGCGGCCGCCTTCTTCGCGGGGGCCGCCGCCTTCTTGGCGGGGACCGCCGCCTTCTTGGCGGGGACCGCCGCCTTCTTCGCGGGGGTCTTCTTCGCCGCCGTCTTCTTGGCCCCGCGGGCCGCCGGGATCTTCCCGCCGGCGTCGCTGATCCGGTCGGCGCCGAGGATCTCGCGGAGGAACTTGCCGGTGTGGCTCTCGGGGACCGAGGCGACCTCCTCCGGCGTGCCCTCGGCGATCACCAGACCGCCGCCGCTGCCGCCCTCGGGGCCCATGTCGACGACCCAGTCGGCGGTCTTGATGACATCGAGGTTGTGCTCGATGACGATCACCGAGTTGCCCTTGTCGACCAGCCCGGACAGGACCTTGATCAGCTTCGAGATGTCCTCGAAGTGGAGACCGGTGGTGGGCTCGTCGAGCACGTACACCGTGCGGCCCGTCGAGCGCTTCTGGAGCTCGGAGGCGAGCTTGACGCGCTGCGCCTCGCCGCCGGAGAGCGTCGGCGCGGACTGGCCGAGGCGGACGTACCCGAGGCCGACCTCGTTGAGCGTGCGCAGGTGGCGCGCGATGGTCGGGACGGCCTCGAAGAAGTCCAGGGCCTCCTCGATCGGCATGTTCAGGACCTCGGCGATGGACTTGCCCTTGTAGTGGACCTCCAGGGTCTCCCGGTTGTACCGGTCGCCGTGGCAGACCTCGCACGGGACGTAGACGTCCGGGAGGAAGTTCATCTCGATCTTGATCGTGCCGTCGCCGGAGCAGTTCTCGCAGCGGCCGCCCTTGACGTTGAAGGAGAAGCGGCCGGGCAGGTAGCCCCGGACCTTGGCCTCCATCGTCTCGGCGAAGAGCTTGCGGACGTGGTCGAAGACGCCGGTGTACGTCGCCGGGTTCGACCGCGGGGTGCGGCCGATCGGGGACTGGTCGACGTGCACGACCTTGTCGACGAGGTCGTCGCCGTCCACGCGCGTGTGCCGTCCGGGCACCGACTTGGCGCCGTTCAGCTCCCGCGCCAGGTGGGTGTAGAGGATGTCGTTGACCAGGGTCGACTTGCCGGAGCCGGAGACGCCGGTGACGGCGGTGAGGACGCCCAGCGGGAAGGAGACGTCGATGTCCCGCAGGTTGTTCTCGCGGGCTCCGTGCACGGTGAGCCGGCGCCCGGGGTCCACCGGGCGGCGGACGTCCGGGGTGGTGATCGCCCTGCGGCCGGACAGGTACTGCCCGGTCATCGACTCCTCGTTGGCGAGGAGCTCCTTCAGGGAGCCGGAGTGGACGACCTTGCCGCCGTGCTCGCCGGCGCCGGGGCCGATGTCGACGACCCAGTCGGCGACCTTGATGGTGTCCTCGTCGTGCTCGACGACGATGAGCGTGTTGCCCATGTCCCGGAGCCGGACCAGGGTCTCGATGAGCCGGTGGTTGTCGCGCTGGTGGAGGCCGATGGACGGCTCGTCGAGCACGTAGAGCACGCCGACCAGGCCGGAGCCGATCTGGGTGGCGAGCCGGATGCGCTGGGCCTCTCCGCCGGAGAGCGTGCCCGCCGCCCGGTTGAGCGAGAGGTAGTCGAGGCCGACGTCGACGAGGAAGCGCAGCCGCTCGTTGACCTCCTTGAGGACCCGCTCGGCGATCTTCTTGTCGCGGGCGTTGAGCGTGAGCCGGGAGAGGAACTCGGCGCAGTCGCTGATGGACATCGCGGAGACCTCGGCGATGGACTTCTCCATGACCGTGACCGCGAGGACGATCGGCTTGAGGCGGGTGCCCTCACAGGTGGGGCAGGGCACCTCGCGCATGTAGCCCTCGAAGCGCTCGCGGCTGGAGTCGCTCTCGGCCTCGCTGTGCCGCCGCTTCACGAAGGAGACGGCGCCCTCGAAGGCGGGGGTGGTCCAGGCGCGCTCGCGCCCGTACCGGTTGCGGTAGCGGACCTCGATCTGGGTCTTGTGGCCGTGCATGAGGGCCTTCTTGGCCCGCTGCGGGAGCCCGGCGTACGGGATGTCGGTGCGGAAGCCGAGGGCCTGCGAGAGCCCGTCGATCATCCGGCCGAAGTACTCCTTGGTGTGGCCGTGCGACCAGGGGTGGATGGCGCCCTCGTCGAGGGACTTCTCCTCGTCGGGGACGACCAGCTCGGGGTCGACCTCCATGCGGGTGCCGATGCCGGTGCAGTCGGGGCAGGCGCCGAAGGGCGAGTTGAAGGAGAAGGAGCGCGGCTCCAGCTCCTCGAAGGAGAGGTCGTCGTACGGGCAGTAGAGGTGCTCCGAGTACATCTTCTCGCGCTCGGGGTCGTCCTCGGGGAGGTCGACGAAGTCGAGCACGACCATGCCGCCGGAGAGTCCGAGCGCGGTCTCGACGGAGTCGGTGAGCCGGCGCTTGGCGCTGTCCTTGACGGTGAGGCGGTCGACGACCACCTCGATCGTGTGCTTCTCCTGCTTCTTCAGCGTCGGCGGCTCGGTGAGCTGCACGGTCACGCCGTCGACGCGGGCGCGGCTGTAGCCCTTGGTCTGGAGGTCGGCGAAGAGGTCGACGAACTCGCCCTTGCGCTCGCGCACGAGCGGGGACAGCACCTGGAAGCGGCTGCCCTCGGGGAGCTCCAGGACCTTGTCGACGATGGCCTGCGGCGACTGGCGGGAGATGGGCCGGTGGCACTCCGGACAGTGCGGCTTGCCGATGCGCGCGAAGAGCAGGCGGAGGTAGTCGTAGACCTCCGTGATGGTGCCGACCGTCGAGCGCGGGTTGCGCGAGGTCGACTTCTGGTCGATGGAGACGGCGGGCGAGAGACCTTCGATGAAGTCGACGTCCGGCTTGTCCATCTGGCCGAGGAACTGCCGGGCGTACGAGGAGAGCGACTCGACGTACCGGCGCTGACCCTCGGCGAAGATCGTGTCGAACGCGAGGGAGGACTTGCCCGACCCCGAGAGCCCGGTGAAGACGATGAGGGAGTCACGCGGGAGGTCGAGCGAGACGTTCTTGAGGTTGTGCTCGCGAGCGCCACGGACGATGAGACGGTCGGCCACGCCGGTCCGCACCTTTCTTGAGAGAGCGGATGTGCCTGACACACCCAACAACCAAGGATGCCGGATGCTTCCGTCGAGCCTATAGCACGCACATTCGATTTCCGGCCGTGCGGAGACCGCTTCACCCGAACGAGTGGCGGCGGGCGGAGCGCCCCCGCCGGTCGGACGGGAGCGGATCTGGCCCGACCGGCACGACACCCCCTAGGGTGCGGGCCATGATCGATCACGAGCGCGACCTCGCTTCCGTACGAGAAGCGACCGAGCGGCTGCTGAACGACGCCGCCTCCTGGGACAACGCCGCCGTCGCCGAGCCGTCACGGCTTCCCGGCTGGACCCGCGGCCACGTCCTCGCCCACATCTCCCGCAACGCCGACGCCCTGGTGAACGTCCTCCGGGGCCGGCCGATGTACGCCAGCGCCGAGACCCGCGACGCCGACATCGAGCGCGACGCGGACCGCCCCCTCGACGCCCAGCTCGCCGACCTGCGCGCGACCGGCGAGCGCTTCCAGGAGGTCGGCGCCGAGCCCGCCGACTGGAGCCGCACGGTCGAGCTCCGCAACGGGGTCACCGACAGCGCCTCCCGGATCCCCTTCCGCCGCTGGGTGGAGGTGGCCCTGCACCACGTCGACCTGGGCGTCGGCTACGAGCTGGAGGACCTGCCGGAGGAGTTCGTCCTGCGGGAGATCGACTTCCTGACGGAACGGTTCACGGGCAACGCCTCCGTCCCGCCGACCCGGGTCCTGGCCGCGGACGGCACGGGCGCGTGGACCACCGGCTCCGCCGAGGGCGCCGGGGTGACCGTGAGCGGCCCCTCCCCCGAGCTCCTCGGCTGGCTCTCCGGCCGCCGCGACGGCTCCGCCCTGAAGACCGAGGGCGGCCCCCTGCCGGAGCTTCCCCCGCTGTAGCCGCCGTTGTCGGTCGCCGGAGCTAGTCTGAGGCCATGACGTACAGCGGAGTGGTGAAGGTCGGCGGCGCGGCGGACGTGCACGAGCTGACGGACCTGATGATCTCGAAGGTCGCGGTCGGTCCGATGGACAACAACGCGTATCTGCTGCGCTGCCGGGCGAGCGGCGAGCAGCTGCTGATCGACGCGGCCAACGAGCCCTCGACGCTGCTCACGCTGATCGGTGACGACGGCATCTCCGCCGTCGTCACCACCCACCGGCACGGCGACCACTGGCAGGCCCTGGAAGAGGTCGTCGCCGCGACCGGCGCCCGGACCTACGCCGGCGCGTACGACGTGGAGGGCATCCCCGTCCCGACCGACGTGCCCGTCGAGGACGGCGACACGATCCGGGTGGGCCGGGTCGAGCTGACCGCGCGCCGCCTCGTGGGGCACACGCCGGGCTCGATCGCCCTGGTCTACGACGACCCGCACGGCCACCCCCACGTCTTCACCGGCGACTGCCTCTTCCCGGGCGGCGTGGGCAACACCTGGAAGGACCCGGAGGCCTTCGCGAGCCTGATCCACGACGTGGAGACCAAGCTCTTCGCGGTCCTGCCCGACGAGTCCTGGGTCTACCCCGGCCACGGCCGGGACACCACGCTCGGTGACGAGCGCCCGCACCTCGCGGAGTGGCACGAGCGCGGCTGGTGACCCCGGCGCGCGGCTCCCGAGCTGCGCACCTCCGTACGCCCCCGTAACCGGGACGGCGGCGGGGTAGTTGGCGCGACATGCGCCAAAGTCACCCTCCGTCGTCGCCCCGGCCGCCCTCGATGGCCCGGCTCGCCGCCGCCTCGCTCGTCGGCACCGCCATCGAGTTCTTCGACTTCTTCGTCTACGGGACCGCAGCGGCCCTGGTCCTGGGGCCGCTCTTCTTCCCCACCTTCTCGCCCCTGGCGGGGACCCTGGCCGCCTTCGGCACCTTCGCCGCCGGCTTCCTCGCCCGTCCCCTCGGCTCGGTGCTCTTCGGGCACGTCGGCGACCGGTACGGCCGGCGGCCGGTCCTCTTCGTCTCGCTGCTCCTGACGGGCTGCGCCACGGTCGCGGTCGGCTGCGTCCCCACGTACGCGACGCTCGGCATCGCCGCCCCGGCGCTGCTGCTCGCCCTCCGCTTCCTGCAGGGCCTCGGCCTGGGCGGCGAGTGGGGCGGGGCGGTCCTGCTCACCGCCGAGCACGCCCCCGAGCACCGGCGCGCGCTGTGGTCGAGCTTCCCGCAGGTCGGGCCGGCGATCGGCTTCCTGCTGGCGAACGGGGTGATGCTGGCGCTCACCGCCGGGCTGAGCGACGCGGAGTTCCGCGCCTGGGGCTGGCGGGTGCCGTTCTGGGCGGCGGGGCTGCTCGCGGTCGGCGGCCTGCTGCTGCGTTCCTCGCTCGCGGAGACCCCGCAGTTCGAGGAGCTGTCCGCGTCCGGGCGGCGCGCGGGCGCCCCGCTGGCGGAGGTCGTCCGCGACCACTGGCGGCTCGTGCTGCTGACGGCCGGGGCGCTCGCGGTCGGGTACGCCGTCTTCTACACGGTCTCCACCTGGGCGCTGGCCTACGGCACCGAGCGGCTCGGGGTGAGCAGCACGGTGATGCTGGGCTGCGTCATGGCGGCGGTGGCCGTCATGGGCGCGGTCACCCCGTTCCTGGCCCTGCTCGGTGACCGCTGGGGCCGCCGGCCGCTCTGCCTGGCGGGGTGCGCCGCCTCGGCGCTCTGGATGTTCCCGATGGTGGCGCTGCTCCACACGGCGCGGCCGCTGCTGATGTTCCTCGGGTTCCTGGGCTCGCTGCTGGCCTTCATCACGATGTTCGCGGTGGTCGCCGCGTACCTCCCGGAGCTGTACGAGCCCCGGGTCCGCTGCACGGGGGCGGCCGTCGGCTACAACCTGGCCGGTGTCCTGGGCGGCGCGCTGACGCCCGTCGTCGCCACGACCCTCTCCGACGGCGGCTCCGGCCCGCCCTGGGGCGTCGCGGCGTACCTGACGCTGGTCGCGCTCCTGAGCCTCGGCTGCTTCGCCCTCCTGCCGGAGACCCTTCCGGGCCGTGCCGGACGTCCGGCACCCGAGCCCGCCACGGTCTGATCCGTGCGGGCGGTACGGGAACGGCGACGGCCGACCGGGGTGCTCCCGGTCGGCCGTCGGTGTGCGCGGGTGGGCCGTCAGGCCTCGACGCTGTCCTTCGGGGTCTCCTCGGCGACGGCCGGGGCCTCGGCCTCGCTCCGGGCCTGCTTCCTGGAGGCGATCAGGCTGGTGACGGTGGTGACCGCCAGGACGCCGCCGATGACCGCGAGCGAGAACGGGATGGAGATCTCGGGGACGTGCACCCCGGACTCGTGCAGGGCGTGCAGCACGAGCTTGACGCCGATGAAGCCGAGGATCACCGACAGGCCGTAGCTCAGGTGGACCAGCTTCTTGAGCAGGCCGCCGATGAGGAAGTACAGCTGCCGCAGACCCATGAGGGCGAAGGCGTTGGCCGTGAAGACGATGTACGGGTCCTGGGTGAGGCCGAAGATCGCCGGGATGGAGTCGAGGGCGAAGAGGATGTCGGTGGTGCCGATGGCGAGCATGACGACCATCAGCGGCGTCAGCACCCGCTTGCCGTTGTTGCGGATGAAGAGCTTGGTGCCGTGGTAGCGGTCGGCGACGCCGAACTTCTTCTCGACGGTCTTGAGGAGGCGGTTCTCCTCCCAGTCCTCCTCGTCCTCGTCGGAGCGCGCCTCCTGGATGAGCTTCCAGGCGGTGTAGATCAGGAACGCGCCGAAGAGGTAGAAGACCCAGGAGAAGCTCGCGATGATCGCGGCGCCGGCGGCGATGAAGATCGCGCGGAGCACCAGGGCGATCAGCACGCCCACGAGCAGCACCCGCTGCTGGAGGTGCGAGGGGACCGAGAACTTCGCCATGATCAGGACGAAGACGAAGAGGTTGTCGACGCTGAGCGACTTCTCGGTGATGTAGCCCGCGAAGAACTCGCCGGACGCCTGGCCGTTGCCGAAGACCAGCAGGCCGAGCCCGAAGAGCGCGGCCAGCACGATCCAGACCACGGTCCAGATTCCGGCTTCCTTGACCGAGACGTCATGGGGCTTGCGCCCGATGAAGAAGTCGGCACCGATGAGGGCACCCAGACCGAGAACGGTCAGTACCCACAGGGTCATCGAAACGTCCACTGCGCCTCCGGCGTCGTACGGCTACTGATCAGCGTCGTCGCTGCCGGAGGTCTCTTCCACCCGGTGGCGGACGGGCCGCCGGGCCGACGCCCCGGGATCGGATCGATGATGATCCGTCCGTATTGACGGGTACGCCGCGCAATGGGGAGTACTCCCCTCCGCACCAAGAAGAGTACCCGAAAGACCAAGAGAAGGTAAAGAGAAGGGTAAAGAGGCTCCAAAAGGCCAGGTCAGAATGGCTTTTCATGGCGAGCGGCCGCCACCTGCGCGAGGACCTGACGCAGGATCCCGCTGCCCGGAGGAAGGAGCGGCGGCTCGTACGACCAGGCGTGACCGACCCACGGATCGGCCAGGTGGTCGTCGGGCACGGGGGTGAGCCGCAGCAGCGAACGCCACAGCGGGTCGAGCAGCGGTCCGTACGCGGCCGCGTCCTCCCGGGCCGCGACCATCAGCAGGTGGACGCCGACCGAGGGGCCCTCGTCGGCGAGGTACCGCAGCCGCGTGACCGCCCGGTCGTCGAAGCCGTGCGGGAAGTCGTGCACGATCAGCAGCTGCCGGGCCGTGTCCAGACCGGGCGGCAGCGCGTCGGCCGCCCCGCCCCGCAGCGCCATCTGGAGCAGGTCCACCCGCTCCGTGAGCTGCTCCAGGACCGCCGAGACACCGGCCGCTCCCCGGGCCGGCGGGGCGGCCGCCCCCGTCTCCACGAGGGGCGCGAGGGCCGCGGCGCCCGCGCCCGCCGGGTCGATCAGATGGACGGTGAAGCCGTCGGCCGGGTGCGCCGCGAGGAGCCTCGCCGCGTGCGCCACCGCGCAGTCCAGGGCGAGCCGCCGCAGCTCGACCTCGTCGAGGAGCCCGGCCGCCTCGGAGTGGCCCCGTCCGGAGTCCACCCACAGACCGCGCTCCAGCGGCAGCCGGACGAGCATGGGGATCCGCAGGTCGGTCCGCTCGGGGAGGTGGAGGTCGCCGAGCCGGATAGCCATCGGCTCCTCGTCGGGGACGCGGTACGCGTGCCAGACCGGGTTGTCCCAGCGGGCGTAGGCGGCCGGCAGCGCCGGCTCGACGACCTCGGACTCGGCGGCGAGCTGGGCGAGGTCCCGCTCCAGGACCGCCCGGGCGCGCTCCACGAGCTCGTCGCGCCGGGCGCGGGCGGCGGCCCGCGCGGCGTCGTTCGCGCCGTCGGCCCGGGCCCGGTAGTCGGTGAGCGTCTCGTCGAGCTCCCGGTCGAGCCGGGACTCCGCGAAGTCGCAGGCGCTCCGGTAGGCGGCGGCGGTGCGGGCCAGGTCCTCGAACATGCCCCACACCTGGTTGTAGAGCCGCTCGTCCATGGACCAGCCCGTGGCGTCCCCGGCGACCGGCACGGGCGGGGCCTGCCGGGGCTCGGGGGCGGGGGCGGGCTCGGCGGCGGAGGCCGTCCGGCGCCGCGGGTGGGAGTAGTCGACGGGCCCGCCGCCGATCGACGGGGGCGTCGGGTCCTGGCCGGACGGGGCCGTCGGGTCCGGTACGGACGGGGGCGTCGGGTCCTGGACGGGCGCCGCCGGCTGGTGCACGCGCTCGGCCTGGGGGACGCGGGGTGCCGGGGCCTCGGCCGGGCGCTCCCGCTCGGGTGCCACCGCCGCCAGGATCGACGCGGCGAGGTCCCCGGGGCGCTCCAGGCCCTGGTCGCCGAGCAGGGCGGCGAGCCCGCCCGCGTACCCCTGGCCCATGGCGCGGACCTTCCAGGCGCCCTGGCGCCGGTACAGCTCCAGGGCGACGACGGCGGACTCCGTGTCGAGGCCGGTGATGGTGTAGCTGACGATCTCGGTGCCGTCGGGACCGGTGACGGCGACGAACGGGGCCGCGAGGGCCCCGAAGCGCACGGCTCCGTCGGTCAGCGCGAGGAGCACCGAGACGCGGTGGACGGTGTCGGGGACGGCGTCCAGATCCACGGCGAGGCGGTGGTCGGCGGCGGCCCCCGGGGGCACGTCGACACCGGGCAGGGAGGGCGCGCCGGGGTGGGCGATCCACTCCGCGCCCGCGACCCGGCCCCGCTCGTCGCCGAGCGCGGCTCCGGCGAGGACGGGATGACCGGCCGACACCCGGATCTCCAGTCGGGTCTCGGGCAGGGGGTGGTTCTGCCCCCGGACCAGCTCGGCCGTCATCGTCTCTGTCCCCTCGGTGTTTCCGGGTGCGGATCATGCGGACAGCTCCCGGCGGCCTCGCGCCTCCGGGAGCTGTGGGTGTGCCCTGCGGGGCCCGTCTACAGGTGCGGCAGGATCGCGGGCATCAGGTCCTGGAAGGTGCGCCCGTTGGCCGGGTTGCCCAGGGCCGTCATCTGCCAGCCGGAGCCGACCCGGTGCACCTTCGCCATGATCTGCGCGGTGTAGTTGCCGCCGCCGTCGAGGGTGTAGCGGGCGAGCTCCTGTCCGTTCGTCTCGTCGACGATCCGGCAGAAGGCGTTCTGCACCTCCTGGAACGTCTGGCCGGTGAAGGAGTTCACCGTGAAGACGATCTGGTCGATGTGGACCGGCACCCGCTCCAGGTCCACGAGGATCGCCTCGTCGTCGCCGCCCTGGCCGGCACCGCCGACGAGGTTGTCGCCGGTGTGCTTGACCGAGCCGTCGTCGCTGACCAGGTGACGGAAGAAGACCACGTCCACCGGCTGCTTCTCGGCGAAGAGGACGGCCGAGGCGTCCAGGTCGATCTCCCGGGTGCGCGAGCCGAAGAGACCGCGGCGCGGCGCCGCCTGCCAGCCGAGCCCCATCCGCACCTGGGTGAGGCTGCCGCCGCCCCTCTTCTCCAGGCTGATGGCCTGACCCTTGGTCATGTTGACCGACACGCGTTTGCCCCTCTCGTTAGCGTTCCCCGCGCCCGCTGTCCGGTGCGTGCGGTTGTCGAGCACCCTACGCAGCGGCACCGACACCGCGGAGGCTCGGTCCGGTTTTGTGTCGGTCTTGCAACACACCGGACCGTCCGCCCGTCCTCGCCGGTCAGGCGAGTCCCGCCTCCTTCATCTGGCGCAACTCCTTCTTCAGCTCCCCCACTTCGTCCCGGAGCCGGGCCGCCACCTCGAACTGCAGCTCGGCCGCGGCGGCGCGCATGCGGTCGGTCATCTCCTCGATGAGCGCGGCCAGTTCGGTGGCGGGCCGGTCGCCGAGCTCGACGGTGGAGCCGGCCTTGCCGCCCTTGCCCTTGCCCTTGGCCGCGGGGCCGTGCGCGGCGAGCGAGGGCACGGGGGCCTTCGCGCCCTTGCCCTCCTTCGCCTGCCGGTAGCCGGTGCCGAGCAGCTCCTCGGTGTCGATCTCCTCACGCGCGATGGTCGCGACGATGTCGTTGATCTTCTTGCGGAGCGGCTGCGGGTCGATGCCGTGCTCCGTGTTGTACGCGATCTGCTTCTCGCGGCGCCGGTTGGTCTCGTCGATGGCCTGCTCCATCGCCGGGGTGATCCGGTCGGCGTACATGTGGACCTGGCCCGACACGTTCCGCGCGGCGCGGCCGATCGTCTGGATGAGGGAGGTCCCGGAGCGCAGGAAGCCCTGCTTGTCGGCGTCGAGGATGGCGACCAGGGACACCTCTGGCAGGTCGAGGCCCTCCCGGAGGAGGTTGATGCCGACGAGGACGTCGTACTCGCCGGCGCGCAGCTCGCGCAGCAGCTCGATGCGGCGCAGGGTGTCGACGTCGCTGTGCAGGTAGCGCACCTGGATGCCGAGCTCCAGGAAGTAGTCGGTGAGGTCCTCGGCCATCTTCTTGGTGAGGGTGGTGACGAGGACCCGCTCGTCCCGCTCGGCGCGCAGCCGGATCTCGTGGACCAGGTCGTCGATCTGGCCCTCGGTGGGCTTGACGACGACCTCGGGGTCGACGAGTCCGGTGGGGCGGATGATCTGCTCGACGAAGCCGTCGCCGCGCGAGAGCTCGTAGGTGCCGGGGGTCGCGGAGAGGTAGACGGTCTGACCGATCCGCTCCTGGAACTCCTCCCACTTCAGCGGGCGGTTGTCGAGGGCGGAGGGGAGCCGGAAGCCGTGGTCGACCAGGGTCCGCTTGCGGGAGGCGTCGCCCTCGTACATGGCGCCGATCTGGGGCACGGTGACGTGCGACTCGTCGATGACGAGGAGGAAGTCCTCGGGGAAGTAGTCGAGGAGGGTGTTGGGCGCGGAGCCGGGCTCGCGGCCGTCGAAGTGCATCGAGTAGTTCTCGATGCCGGAGCAGGAGCCGATCTGCCGCATCATCTCGATGTCGTACGTGGTGCGCATCCGCAGGCGCTGGGACTCCAGCTGCTTGCCCTGCTTGTCCAGCTCGGCGAGGCGGCCCTCCAGCTCGCGCTCGATGTCGTTGATCGCCCGCTCCATGCGCTCGGGCCCGGCGACGTAGTGGCTGGCGGGGAAGACGTACAGCTCGCGGTCCTCGCTGATGACCTCGCCGGTGAGCGGGTGGAGGGTGGAGAGGGCCTCGATCTCGTCGCCGAACATCTCGATGCGGACGGCGAGCTCCTCGTACACCGGGAAGATCTCGATGGTGTCGCCGCGCACCCGGAAGGTGCCGCGGGTGAACGCCAGGTCGTTCCGGGTGTACTGGATGTCGACGAAGCGGCGCAGCAGCTGGTCGCGGTCGATCTCCTCGCCGACCCTGAGCGGGACCATCCGGTCCACGTACTCCTGGGGCGTGCCGAGGCCGTAGATGCAGGAGACGGAGGCGACCACGACGACGTCCCGGCGGGTGAGCAGGGAGTTCGTCGCGGAGTGGCGCAGCCGCTCCACCTCCTCGTTGATGGAGGAGTCCTTCTCGATGTAGGTGTCCGACTGGGGGACGTACGCCTCGGGCTGGTAGTAGTCGTAGTACGAGACGAAGTACTCGACGGCGTTGTTCGGCAGGAGCTCGCGGAACTCGTTCGCCAGCTGGGCGGCCAGCGTCTTGTTCGGCGCCATCACCAGGGTGGGGCGCTGGAGCTTCTCGATCATCCAGGCGGTGGTCGCCGACTTGCCGGTGCCGGTGGCGCCGAGGAGCACGACGTCCTTCTCACCCGCGCGGATGCGCCGCTCGAGGTCGGCGATGGCGGTCGGCTGGTCGCCGCTGGGCTGGTACTCACTGACGACCTCGAAGGGCGCCACCGAACGTTCGATCTTGGAAACGGGCCGCATGCAACCACCGTACGACCCGGCACTGACACTCGGGCGGTGATCGGCTCACCGCCCGGCCGCCGGCCCCCCCGTCACCAGTCCTGGGAGCGGTGTCCGCCGCGCGGGACGGCCCTGCGCGCGGCCCGTCCGGCGGGGCGGGCGCTCCAGTTGGCGGGCTCGCCGTAGGACGGGACGTGGCGCGGCGCGGGCACGCCGGGGCGGTGCGGGGTCCGGGCCGCGGGCCGCTGCCAGTCCGGGTCGCCCATCACGAGCAGCGGGTCGAACATGACGACGACGGCGGCCAGGATCAGGAAGACCGCCGGCCCGATCAGCATGGGCAGGAGGAGCGAGGTGGCGGCGGGGTCGCCGGCTCCGGCGGGGGCCCCGGCGCCGTGCAGGTGGACGCTGACGGCGGCCATGGCGGTGTAGTGCATACCACTCACGGCCAGGCCCATCACCAGGCTCGCGCCGAGACTGGCCAGAAATCCATGTACGGAGACGGCCGCCCAGAGGGCCGCGGTGGCGGCCACGACGGCGATGACCACGGAGAGCGCGACGGTGACCGTGTCGTACTCGATCCGGCCCTGGAAGCGCATACCGGCCATGCCGAGGTAGTGCATGGTGGCGACGCCGAGGCCGGTGATGGTGCCGCCGGTGACCAGGGTGAGGGCGGTCGCCCCGCGGTAGCCGACGATGAAGATGCCGATGCCGACCATGAGGACGGCGACGCCCAGGCTGGCGAAGGTGATGGGGCGGTCGTAGTCGATGGGCGCCTGCGCGACGGAGAAGCCCATCATGGCGATGAAGTGCATCGTCCAGATGCCGGTGCCGATCGAGGTGGCGCCGAGGGCGAGCCAGCCCGCCTTGAAGGTGTCGTGGTGACGGAGCGATCTGGTGGTGCACCTCAGGCCGAGGGCGCCGCCGAGGCAGGCCATGAGAAAGGCGGCCACCGGCGTGACGAGCCCGTAGCTGAATCCGTCGACCGTGCCCTGCATGAGCGTGTGCCCTCCACCCCTGGTGCAACGTCGTCCGAAAACAGTCGGTACCGCTGGGTAGTACTACCGGGGCGAGATTATGGCGCGCCGGGGGCCCGGCGACCACGTGACCGGGGAATTTCCATGCGCGAGACCGGAGCGAGACCGGTCCGTGATCTCGGGGAGGGTTCCGGGCCGGTCGGCCCGCGACCGTTCCGGACCGGCTTGTCCGTGACGGCTCGCGGCCGGGGTGCCGGTGACGGTTCGGGGCCGCCTTGCCGGTGGCGGTCCCGGTCCGTGGTGCCGGTGCCGGTTGCGGGCCGCGTTGTCGGTGGCGGGTCGTACCGTGGGCGGCATGGACATCGACGCGGGGGCGGCGGCGGGGCCGGACGGCCGGGAGCGGGCCGTCACGGTGGAGTGGACGGTCGTGGAGAGCGCCATCGGGCCGCTCCTCCTCGCCGCGACCGGGCGGGGGCTCGTGCGGGTCGAGTTCCACGCCGACGCGGCCCGGCGGGAGCGGATGCTCGGCCGGCTGGCGGGGCAGCTCGGCGCGGAGCCGGTGGAGCGCGCCTCGGGACGGCTGGCGGAGGCGACACGCCGGCTCGACCGGTACTTCGCGGGCGAGCCGGACCGCCTCGACCTGCCGCTGGACTGGAGCCTGACGACCGGCTTCAACCGGCAGGTGCTGCGCGAGCTGGCGACGGGCGTCCCGTACGGCACGGTCGTCGGGTACGGGGAGCTGGCGAGGCGCGTGGGCCGGCCGGGCGCGGCGCAGGCGGTGGGGGCGGCGATGGGCGCCAATCCGCTGCCGGTCGTGGTGCCCTGCCACCGGGTGGTGGAGAGCGACGGCGGTCTCGGCGGCTTCGGCGGCGGCCTGGAGACCAAGCGGCGGCTGCTGGCCCTGGAAGGGGTGCTGCCCGCGCCGCTCTTCTGAGCACGGGCGGCTCCGGGAGGGAGGAGGGGGCGTTCCCATCAGATGGGACGGCTGGCACACTCACGTAAGTGACCCACACCCCCAGTGCCCCTGACGCTGCCGTGCCCGACGAGATATCCGTCGCCGTCTCCCCCGTCGAGCTGCCCGCGCTCCGCCGACGCGTCCAGGCCACGCTGATCGCCACCCAGATCCTGGGGGGCCTCGGCATCGCCATCGGCTTCGCCCTCGCCGCCGTCCTGGCGAGGGACGTGAGCGGCACCGAGGCGCTGTCCGGCCTCGCGTCGACGGCCTCGGTGGCCGGCTCGGCACTGGTCGCCATGCCGCTGGCCACCCTGATGGCCTCGCGGGGGCGCCGGACCGGACTCGTCCTCGCGTACCTGCTGGCGGCGCTCGGCGCCGGCGTGGTGGTGCTCGGGGCGGTCCTCGGGAACTTCCCCCTCCTGCTCGTCGGCCTCCTCGGCTTCGGTGCCGGGTCCTCGGCGAACCTGGCGGCCCGCTTCGCCGCCGCCGACCTCGCCGAGCCGGACCGCAGGGCCCGGGCCATCTCCACGGTGGTGTGGGCGACCACGATCGGCGCGGTGCTCGGACCGAACGTCGCCGCGCCCGCCGGGAAGAGCGTCGCGGACCTGGGCGTCCCGGCCGCCGCCGGGCCGTTCGTCTGGGCCGCCGGTGTCTTCGTGCTCGCGGCGGCCGTGGTGGCCGTGCTGCTGCGACCGGACCCGCTGCTCACCGCCCGCGCGCTGTCGTCGGCCGCCGGTCCGGGCGAGGCGGAGGAGGGCCGCTCCCTGCGGGCCGGGATGGACGCGGTGCGCACGTCCCCGAGGGCCCGGATCGCCCTGGTCACCATCGCCGGCTCGCACACCGCCATGGTGTCGATCATGTCGATGACGCCGGTGGCGCTCACCCATCACGGCGCGGACGCCCAGCTGATCGGACTCGTGATCAGCGGGCACATCACCGGGATGTACGCCTTCTCGCCGCTGATGGGCTGGCTGTCCGACCGCCTCGGCCGGCTCTCGGTGATCGGGCTCGCGGTCGGTCTCATCGGTGCGGCCGCACTCGTCGCGGGCACGGCGGGGCCGTCGCACGGCCGGACCGCGCTGGGCCTCTTCGTCCTGGGTCTGGGCTGGTCGGCGGGGCTGGTGTCCGGGTCGGCGCTGCTCACCGACTCGGTGCCGCAGGCCGCGCGGGCCGCCGTCCAGGGGCTCTCCGACTTCGTGATGAACACCGCCGCCGGGGTCGGCGGTCTCGCGGCGGGCCTGATCGTCTCGCAGGCGGGCTACGGGCCGCTGAACGCGATCGCCGCCTGTCTGCTGCTGCCGATGGCGGCGCTCGCGCTGCGCGGCGCCCTGCGGAAGGTCTGACCGGCCCCCTCCCGCCTCAGCGCGGCACCGCCGGGGACGAGGCCCCGCCGGCCAGTCGTCTCGGGGCGCCCGTGCCGTCGGCGGGCACCGACCAGACCGCTCCCCCGTATCCGTACGCGAGGGTCCTCGGGTCCGTCCACAGCGCCTGGTCGTCGATGCCGCGCCGCTCGGCGACGGGGTGTTCGCGTCCGGTGCGCAGGTCGTACACGTACAGCCGCCACGGCTCGCGCGGGCCGTCGGAGACCCGCTTCTTGAAGGCGATCCGGGTCCCGTCGGGGGAGAGCGAGGGGCATTCGACGTTCTCCCGCAGGGCCCGGGCGGACCAGTTCCGCATGTCGCCCTCGACGAGGCGGGTGCGGCCGCCCGTCGAGACGGTGGCGTAGAAGCGGTTGTCGTCGGCGGCGAAGGTGACGCCCCAGTAGTTGACGTCGGGGGCGTGGTGGCGGCGGCCGTCGAGGGTGAGCGGGATCTGCTCGATGTTCTTCACCAGGTAGCCGGTGCGCAGGTCGAGGATCGAGGTGCGGGTGGAGAAGGCCGAGCGCGCGTACGAGTCGCCGGTGGCGAACATCGTCCAGGACAGCATGCGTCCCGAGGCGGAGACCCTCGCCCGGCTGGGGATGCCGGGCAGGGCGATGCGGCGGGTCTCGCGGAGCCGGCCGTCGAGCACGAGGACGTACGAGCGGGCCGGTACGCCCGGCCGCCGCTGGAGGCAGAGGGCGGTGGAACCGGCGGCGTGGAAGCGGTCGCAGGTGGGGCCGCCCGCCACCCGGCCGCCGGGCGAGGCCGGGTCCACGCGCGCGACGCGCCCGCTCGCGGTGTCCCGGATGTAGAGCGCGCCGGTGCCGCCGTCGAGGGTGAAGCCCGGCTCGGCGGTCCCGGTGGCCGCGGCCCGCCCGGAGGCGGCGCGGAGGGTGTAGGCGGTGGCTCCGCCGCCGAGCAGCAGGAGGGCGAGGACGAGGATCCCCACACGCGCGCGCGTGGAGGCGGGGACGTTCATGTCGTACTCCCTTCGGGGACGTTCACGTCGTGCTCCCTTCGGGGCGGCCGTGCCGCGCTCCTTCCGAGGACGGTCATGTCGTGCTCCTTTCGGGAGTCGGCCCGGACGGCAGCAGACGGGCGGCGCAGCCCAGGGCCGCCGCGAGGGCCAGGAGTGCCGCCACGAGGGCCGTCTCCGGTCCGCTCGCCGTCCAGAGGGCGCCGAAGGCGACGGCGGCGCCGAGCCGGGCGAGCGCCTGCGCGGTCTGGACGACCGCGAGACCGCCGGCCTGCCGTCCCTCGGTGAGGAACGGTCCGGTGAGGGCCATCAGGACGCCGTCGGTGGCGGCGTAGAAGACCCCGAGCAGGGCGAGGACGCCCACGAGGGCCGCCGCGCCGGGCACGGGGGCGAGGAGCAGCCCGTAGGCGAGGAGCAGGGCCCCGTGCCCGTACAGGAGGAGCCGGCGGCGCCCGAGGCGGTCGGCGAGGCGGCCCGCCGGGACGGCGAGCAGCAGATAGACGGCTGCGGCGCCGAGCGGCAGGAACGGGAACCAGGTCGCGTCGAGGTCGAGGCGCCGCTGGAGCAGCAGGTAGAGGAAGGAGTCGCCGACGGTGGCGGCGCCGAGGAGGGCGGCGCAGAGCACGATCCGGCGGTACGCGGGTGAGCGCGGGGCCGCGAGGAGCCCGCCACGCGCGCGTGGCGCCGCCGGGATCCTGGGCCGCGTGCCCCGGTCCTCCCGCGGCCGGCCGGGGTCCCGCGGCCGTCCCGGGACGAAGAGCAGCCAGACCAGCACGCCGAGCGCGCCGACGCAGAAGCTGACGGCGAAGACCGTCTCGTACGTCTCGGCGGTCGCCCACAGCAGGGCGAAGGCGGCGAGGGGCCCGAGGAGGGCGCCGGTGGTGTCCATGGCGCGGTGGATGCCGAAGGCTCGGCCGAGGTCCTCGGGCGGGCTGTGCAGGGTGATGAGCGCGTCGCGGGGCGCGGTGCGGACGCCTTTGCCGAGCCGGTCGGCGGCGAGGGAGCCGGCGATCCAGCCGGTCGCCCCGCCGGCGAGGAGGAGGCCGAGCCGGGAGCAGGCGGAGAGGGCGTAGCCGAGTCCGGCGACCTGTTTGTGGCGGCCGCCGCGGTCGGCGCCGGCGCCGCCGAGGAGGCGTACGAGCGCGGTGGCGCCGGTGGTGAGGCCGTCGAGGAGGCCGAACTGGAGCGGGGAGAGGCCGAGTCCGAGGACCAGGTAGAGCGGCAGGACGGCGGTCACCATCTCCGAGGAGACGTCGGTGACGAGGCTGACCGTGCCGAGGACGAGGACGGTGCCGGGGACGCGCCGCCGGGCCCCGGTGGGGCGGGGCGGCGCGTCGCGGCGACCGGTGGTCGCGAGGTACATCAGTGGCAGGCGTAGGTCGGGCCGGAGTCCTTGACCTGGTTGTCGGTGCCGACGTACTGCCAGGTGTAGGTGGTGTCGGTGAGGTCCAGCTTCAGGACGCCGTACGTGCCGCTGATCCGCTTCTGGCTGTTCGGCTGGACCGTCTCGATGTCGTAGGGCTCGGCGCCGCCCATGCCGCCGACGATCTCGACGATGCCGTCGGCGGTGGCCCGCCCGTTCGGGTCCTGCGGGGCGAAGCGCTCGTAGTGGTGGTCGTGTCCGTTGAGGACGAGGTCGGCCCCGGCCCCGTAGAGGATCTGCCATACGGGCTTGGAGACGGGGTCGTTGCCGTGGCCGCCGGAGGAGTACAGCGGGTGGTGGAAGTAGGCGGCGACGCAGCCCTTGGTGTTCCGCGCGAGGTCGTCCTTGAGCCACTGGATCTGCGCGGCGTCGTCGAAGGTGTTGGAGTCGAGGGCGACGAAGTGCCAGTTGCCCTGGTCGTAGCTGTAGTAGGGCTTGCCCTGGGGGTAGGCGATCGCGCCGAAGTACGACTTGTAGCCGGAGAACGCGCCGGCCGGGTCGTAGGACTCGTGGTTGCCGGGCACGGGCCGGGTCTGCGCCTTGAAGGCGCCCCAGGTCTTGTCGTAGTAGTTGCGGAAGTCCGACAGCCGGGCGTCGTCGTACTGGTTGTCACCCATCGTCAGGTAGAAGGACGGCGCGATGCGCTGGGCCAGCGCGGCGGTCTTCGGGTGGGCGCAGGAGCTGCTGGAGGCGGTGCACTGGGCGGCGATGTCGCCGGCCGCGACGACGGTGAAGGCGCCGGTGGGCGGGGGCGTGGTGGAGGTGGTGCCGTAGACCTCCACCGTGTAGAGCGAGTAGCCGTACGAGGTGCCGCGCGCGGTCCCGTAGACGCGCAGGTAGCGGCCGGTGCCGGTGAGCCCGGTCCAGTCGTCGGTGCCGCCGTTGCCCGCGGTCTCGGTGGCGAGGCGGGTCCAGGTGGTGCCGTCGGCGGAGATCTCGACGCGGTAGGCCTTGGCGTAGGCGGCCTCCCAGACGAGCTTGACGCGGGAGACGGTGGCCGAGGGGCCGAGGTCGACCTTGATCCATTGCGGGTCGACGCCCTCGGTGCTGGCCCAGCGGGTGGTGGAGACGCCGTCGAAGGCCTTCTCGGGGCCGAAGGTGGAGTCCTCGACGGAGGAGGAGGTGGCCGGCCTGCCCTGGGAGATCAGGGTGTCGGCGGCGGCTCCGGCCCGGTCCGGGAGGGCGAGCAGGAGCCCGCCGACGAGCAGCAGCACGGCGCTGAGGACGAGGGGCAGTCGGTCGGTGGTGCGGCGGGGTGGGGCGGAGGCGAACGGGCGCATACCTGGGCTCCCTGGCCTGGGGGTCGGCGAGAGCTGGACACCGGTGCGGGGCACCACGGACCGGCCGCGGGGTGCGGCCGGGTCACCCGTGCCGTGGGGGACGGACACGGGCGACCGGCCGGGTGGCGATTCGGGCGCCACACGGCGGGGTGGTGCTCGGCGGCCGGGTCAGAGCTCTCGCTGAGCGCGTCACGCCCCTGGGAGGGGGCGCCGCGCCGAGCCGCTGCCCGGGAGAATAGCGGACAGGAAGGTTTCCTACCAGACTCCCGACTCCCCCTCCGCCGCCCGGAGTTCAGGGGCCCGGACGGCTCTCGGCCCGGGGGCGCGGGGGTCCTCAGAGGCTGATGTGGTACGCCTTGCGCAGGGTCTCGTGCACGGTCCAGGTCGTCCGGTCGCCCTCCCGCAGCACGCACGCGTCGCCGGGGCCGATCTCCAGCGTGTCGCCGCCCTCGACGGCGACGGTCGCCCGCCCGGAGACCACCACGAAGAGCTCGTTGGCCTCGGTGTCGGTGACGACGCCGGGCGTGATCTGCCAGATGCCGCGCAGTTGCCTGCCGTCGGCCGACTCCCACAGCACCTTGCCCGTCACCTCGGGCGTGCCGGAGACGATCTGGCCGGGGTCGAGGGGCTCGACCTCCAGCTCCGCGTCGGGGATGTGCACGGCGAAGGAAGGCAGGTCATGAGTCGTCATGGGCGGTGACTGTAGCCGGGCCCCGAAGGCCCCCCGAGGCCGGGATCGGCTGGAAGAACAGCCTCCGTTTCGGCTCCGACCAGGCGTGACGCCGAGGACCGAGGACGGCGACGAAATCCGCACCGGCCCTCCGCCGCAGCGCCCCAAGGGTGTCGCGGCCGTCGTCGCCGCCTCCGTCCGGCGCCCCGTCACGGATTCCGCAGGCGGCTCCCGGGGTGTGGCGGGAGGTCGCCGACGAGGTTTGCGGGGCCGGTGATCGCGCCAAGGAATGGGACATGCCCACACAGGTGTCCGAAGAGGTACGGGAGGCGCTCCACGAGGGCCGGCCCGTCGTCGCGCTGGAATCGACGCTCATCGCCCACGGTCTGCCGCGCCCGCGCAACCTCGCCGTGGCGACGGAGCTGGAGGAGTCCGTACGGGCCGGGGGCGCCGTCCCCGCCACGATCGCGGTCATCGACGGCACGGCCAGGATCGGCCTCGACCGGGCGGCCCTGACCCGCGTCGCCGAGGACCCGTCGGTGCGGAAGCTGGGCCACCGCGACCTGGCCCCCGCCCTGGCGACCGGGTCGACGGGGGCGACGACGGTCTCGGCGACGGCCCGGCTGGCGGACGCGGCCGGCATACGGGTGTTCGCGACGGGCGGGCTCGGCGGCGTGCACCGCGAGTGGAGCGAGACGCAGGACGAATCCGCCGACCTGCGGCTGCTCGCCCGGGTCGGGATCACCGTGGTGTGCGCCGGGGTCAAGTCGATCCTCGACGTGCCCGCGACGCTCCAGCGCCTGGAGACGCTGGGGGTGACGGTCGTCGGCTACGGCACGGACCGCTTCCCCGGCTTCTACCTCTCCTCCTCGGGCGAGCCCGTCGACTGGACCCTGCGCACCCCGGAGGAGGTGGCGGGGGTGATGCGGGCGCAGGACGGGCTCGGCGGCCCGCGGGCCGCGCTCGTGGTGGCCAACCCGGTGCCGACGGCCGAGCAGTTGGATCCCGCGCTGCACGACCGGGTGCTCGCGCGGGGCCTGGCGGCGGCGAAGGAGAAGGGGATCGCCGGGCAGGCGGTGACGCCGTTCCTCCTCGAATACCTGATGGTGCACACCGAAGGAGCGTCCCTGGAGGCCAACCTCGCGGCGGTACGCGGCAATGTGCGGCTCGCCGCGAGCATCGCGGGGGCGTACGCGGCGGGGACCGCGCCCGGCGGCACGGCGACGGTGCCTCCGGGCACGGGTGCCGCCGGGGCGGACGGCGCTCCGGCGACCGGCACCCACGGCCGGTGACCCGGCCCGGGGGCGCGCTGCTCGTCGTCGGGGACGTGGTCACGGACGTCGTCGCCCGGCACCGGACCCCGCTCGCCCCCGCCACGGACACGGCGGCGGAGATCCGGACCCTCCCGGGCGGCGCCGGGGCCAACGCCGCGTGCTGGGCGGCGCGTTCGGGCCACGGCGAGGTGCGGATGCTCGGCCGGGTGGGAACGGACGCGGCCGGCTGGCACGAGCGGGCGCTGCGCGGGGCGGGCGTGCGCCCCCTGCTCGTCCCGGACGCGGACGCGGCGACGGCCACGGTGATCGCGCTGGTGGACGGCTCGGCGGAGCGCACCTTCCTGACGGACAGCGGTGCCGCGCTGCGCCTCTCCCCCGCCGACTGGTCCGCGGGCCTGCTCGACGGCGTGGCCCGGCTGCACCTCTCGGGGTACCTGTTCTTCGCCGCGACGAGCCGCGAGACGGCCCGCCGGGCGCTGCGGGACGCGCGGGCGGCGGGGGTCCCGGTGAGCGTGGACCCGGCGTCGGCGGGGTTCCTGGCGGAGCTGGGCGCGGACCGGTTCCTCGCGGCGGCGGAGGGTGCCGAGACGTTGCTGCCGAACGCCGACGAGGCCCGGTCGCTCACCAGGCGCGGCGAACCGGAGGCGGCGGCAGCGGAGTTGAGCCGGCGTTTCCCGCTGGTCGTGGTCACCCTCGGGGCGGCGGGCGCGCTGGTCGCCGAGGGCGGCACGGTCACCGCGCGGGTGGCGGCGCCGCCGGTGCGGCCGGTGGACTCGACGGGCGCGGGCGACGCGTTCACGGGGGCGTTCCTGGCGGCGCGGCTGACGGGCGCGGACCCGGCGCGGGCCGCCGAGGCGGGCTGCCGCGCGGGCGCGGAGGCGGTCACCACGGTGGGCGGCAGACCCCGGGCCGGCCCGGGCGACGGCTGACGGTCCCCGGAGCCCGTCCGGCCCCGATCCGCCGGACGGGCCCTACGTCCGCAGCCCCGTCCAGGCCGGGTGGCGCGGGTCGTCGGCGCGCACGACGACGTCCGCCGCCTCGGTGGGGCCGACCTCCGTCTCGTACCGGGCGAAGGCGGGCAGGGTCCAGGCCTCCTCCGTGCGCCGGGCGAGGGCGCCGGGCGAGAGGCGCAGGTGCACGGTGAGGTCGAAGGGGAACCAGTGGCCGAGCAGGAAGGTCCCGTGCAGCACGAGCACCCCGCGCGGCGGCAGCGTGACGTACGGGCTGCGGGTCGCGCGGTCCGTGGCCGGGTCCCACAGGTCGGGCAGCACGCGCCCGGTGCCGCCGGGGTCCAGCGGCCCGAAGACCTCCCGCCACAGGGCCCCGGTGTCGGTCCATCCGCTGTAGTACGCGTCGGGGTCCTGCTTCCCGTACTCGTACCGGAGGGAGGCGGGCCGCAGGAAGCCGCCGGTGCTCACGACCCGGACCGCCCGCCCGCGCGTGCGCAAGGCCTCGGCGAGGAGCCCGGCGAGTTCGCCCCCGGGCGCGGCGGGCGGGCCGTCGATGCCCACCTTGAGCCAGTCGTCGCCCGCCGCGGCGGGCGACGCGTCGAGGTGGCCGGCGAGCGTCTCCGCCAGCCGGTCCCAGGTGATCGCCTCGTATCGCATGCCACCCATCCTGCCCGCCCCGCCCGCCCCTGACGTGTACCGGCCGACGTCTTCGGCCGTACGGTGACGTCGCCGAGCGACCGCACGGCGTCCACGGAGGAGAGGACTGGTTCCCATGAGCCGGTGTCGGGAAGCACTGCCCTACGCGACCACGGAGGCGACGACGCCCTTCGGCCTCGGGCTGCACCACGTGCAGCTCTCCCTGCCGCCGGGCGAGGAGGAGGTGTGCCGCCGGTTCTACGTGGACGTGCTGGGCATGACCGAGATCCAGAAGCCGCCGGTCCTCGCGGCGCGCGGCGGCCTGTGGGTGCGTTCGGACGCGCTGGAGATCCACCTGGGCGTCGAGGAGGACTTCCGGCCGGCCCGCAAGGGGCACCCGGGCATCCTGGTCGCCGACCTCGACGGTCTGGCCGAGCGGCTGACCGGCCTGGGTGTCGAGGTGACCTGGGACGACGACTTCCCTGGCCACCGCCGCTTCTACGTCGCCGACTGCCACGGGAACCGGCTGGAGTTCCTTCGCCCCGAGCGCTGAGCCGGGCTTGACCTTGTCACTGGCGTCAGGGTCCGAGCATCGGGTCCATGGACACCACCACACCCACCAGGGTCGTCGTCGTCACCGGCGCGGGCACCGGCATCGGCCGGGCCACCGCGCGCTCGTTCGCCGCGCAGGGGGCGACGGTCGTCGCCGTCGGCCGCCGGGAGGAGCCGCTGCGGGAGACCGCCGAGGGGCACCCGGGCATCCGTCCGTTCGCCGCCGACGTCACGGCGGAGGGCGCGGCCGAGGAGATCGTCCGCGCCGCGCTGACGGACCACGGCCGGCTCGACGTCCTCGTCAACAACGCCGGGATCTCCGCCGGCGGCCCGCTCGGGACCCTCGACCGCTCCGTGATCGCCCCGCTCCTGGAGACGAACCTCGTCGCCCCGGTCCTGCTCACCCAGGCGGCCGTCCCCGCGCTCCGGGAGTCCCGGGGCGTCGTGGTGAACGTGACGACGACGATCGGCCAGCGCGGCTGGCCCGGCAACTCCGTCTATCCGGCGACCAAGAGCGCCCTGGAGACCCTGACCCGCTGCTGGGCGGTGGAGCTCGCGCCGGCCGGCGTCCGGGTCGTGGCGGTCGCGCCCGGTGCGATCGAGACCCCGATCGCGGACCACATGGGCCTCTCCCCTGAGCGGCGGAAGGCGGTGCGGGCCTGGCAGCTGGCGCACACCCCGCTGGGGCGGGTCGGACGGCCGGAGGAGGTCGCCTGGGCGATCACGGCGCTCGCCGCCCCGGACGCCGCGTTCCTGACCGGCACCGTCCTGCCCGTCGACGGGGGTGCGCTGGTCTCGTGATACGACTGCGCGAGGAGGTGACGTCCTTGCGCATCGGCGAACTGGCCCGGCGGACCGGGGTGTCGGCCCGCGCCCTGCGGCACTACGAGCAGGCGGGGCTGATCACGTCGGCCCGCGCGGCCAACGGGTACCGGGCGTACGAGGAGATCGCCGTCACGCGGGTGTCGAACATCCGGTACCTGCTGGACGCGGGGTTCACGCTGGACGACGTCTCCGCGTTCCGCGCCTGTCTGGACGGGGACGTCTCGGCGGTTCCACCGTCCGCCCGCGCCCTGGAGATCGCCCGCGAGCGCCTCGCCGTGATCGACGCGCGCATCGCGGCGCAGACCGCGGCCCGCGACCGCCTGGCGAAGGCGCTGGCCGCGCGGGGCTGACCCCGGGCCCTGGCCCCTCAGGCCCGCGCGGCCACCGGCGCGGTCCGCTCCAGCACGGCGCGGCCCGACCGGAGCGCCTCGTTCAGCGTCAGTTCCTCCTCGGCGAGGGCCCTGCAGGTCGCCGTGTCGGTCCGCAGCCGGGCGTCGGGGGCGTCCACCCGCCCGTCCCCGTAGGACACACCGCCGTCGGCCCCGAGCCGTACGTGGAACTCGCCCTCGTCGAGGGCCACCTGGACGACCCCCGCGCCGAGCTCCGCCAGCGCGCCGAGGAGCGGGATCGCGTACCAGTGGGCGCGGACGGCGTCGGTGGGCCGCGGCTCGCCGAGTTCGGGCGCGCCCCAGGCGGCGAGGGTGCGCAGGACGGGCAGCAGGTCACGTCCGCGCGGGGTGAGTTCGTACACGTACGCCGAGGCGGGTGGGGGCAGTCGGCGCCGGGTGACGAGTTCGGCGCCCTCCATGTCCTTGAGGCGGCCGGCGAGCATGTCGGTGCTGACGCCGGGGAGGTCGGCGTGGAGGTCGGTGTAGCGGCGCGGCCCGGCGAGGAGTTCGCGGACGACGAGCAGGGTCCAGCGGTCGCCGACGAGGTCGAGGGCGCGCGCGGCGGCGCAGTGCTGGTCGTAGCTGCGGCGGCGTGGCTGACGTGGCATGCGACGCAGTCTAGACATGTTGTTGGACTTTCCAAGCTCGAACTTGGTAAAACCAAGCAACAACACTTCTGGGGAGGTCGGCGCATGGAGTTCCGGCAGTCGAGCAAGCTGAGCGAGGTCTGCTACGAGATCCGCGGGCCGGTCATCGAGCAGGCCAACGCCCTGGAGGAGGCGGGCCACAGCGTCCTGCGCCTCAACACCGGAAACCCCGCGCTCTTCGGCTTCGAGGCGCCCGAGGAGATCGTCCAGGACATGATCCGGATGCTTCCCAAGGCCCATGGCTACACCGACTCCCGCGGCATCCTGTCCGCCCGCCGCGCCGTCGCCCAGCGCTACCAGTCGATGGGCCTGACCGAGGTCGACGTCGACGACGTCTACCTCGGCAACGGCGTCTCCGAACTCATCTCGATGGCCACCCAGGCCCTCCTGGAGGACGGCGACGAGGTCCTGATCCCGGCCCCCGACTACCCCCTGTGGACGGCCGTCACGACCCTCGCGGGCGGCAAGCCCGTGCACTACCTCTGCGACGAGTCGGCCGACTGGTACCCGGACCTCGACGACATGGCGTCGAAGATCACCGACCGGACCCGGGCCGTCGTCGTCATCAACCCCAACAACCCCACCGGCGCGGTCTATCCGAAGGAGGTCCTCGACGGCATCCTCGACCTCGCCCGTCGCCACGGCCTCATGGTCCTCGCCGACGAGATCTACGACCAGATCGTCTACGACGAGGCCGTCCACCACCCGATCGCCTCCCTCGCCCCCGACCTGGTCGTCCTCACCTTCGGCGGCCTCTCCAAGACCTACCGGGTCGCGGGCTTCCGCTCCGGCTGGCTGGTCGTCACCGGCCCGAAGCAGCACGCCGGGAACTACCTGGAGGGCCTCACCATGCTGGCCTCCATGCGGCTCTGCCCCAACGCCCCCGCCCAGTACGCCATCCAGGCCGCGCTCGGCGGCCGGCAGTCGATCCACGAGCTGTGCGCCCCGGGCGGCCGGCTGCGCGAACAGCGCGACCGGGCCTGGGAGAAGCTCAACGAGATCCCCGGGGTCTCCTGCGTGAAGCCGAAGGGCGCGCTGTACGCCTTCCCCCGCCTCGACCCCGCCGTGCACAAGATCCACGACGACGAGAGGTTCGTCCTCGACCTGCTGCTGCGGGAGAAGATCCAGGTCGTCCAGGGCACCGGCTTCAACTGGCCGCGTCCGGACCACTTCCGCATCCTGACCCTGCCGTACGCCGACGACCTCGACGCCGCCGTCAGCCGCATCGGCCGATTCCTGAGCGGCTACCGGCAGTGACGCCGGCCCCCTCCTGCTGTCATGATCTACGGGTCTGAAGGCCGAGGAGTACGGGGAGGGCGGCCGGTCATGGATGCGGCGCTGATAGCCGTGGCGGGAACCCTGCTGGGCGTGGTCTTCACGCACTGGTTCCAGGCGCGGGCCACCGAGCGGACGGCCGCGCTCGCCCGCACCGAGCAGCTCCGGCAGGAGCGGATCGAGACCTACAGCGCCTTCGCGGGCGCTGTCGTCGACTACCGGCACAGCCAGAACGACCGCTGGTTCCGGTCCCTCGCGCATCCCGGCTCGGAGGAGGCGGAGGAGTCCCGTCACGCCTCCTACCGGCAGCGCACCGCCGCCCGACAGGCCCTCTTCCGGGTCCAGTTGGTCTGCGACGACCCGGAGACCCGGCGACTCGCCGAGGCGGCCTTCGTGGAGTCCCACTGCATGCACGAGGCGGTCGACGAGGCGGACCGCGCCCGCCGCTCCGAGCAGGCCAAGGAGGCGCTCGCCCTGTTCATCGCCGCCGCCGCGCCCGGCGTCCGCTGAGCGGGGACCGGCCGTGGACCTCGTCGCGCCCGTCGTCGTCGAGCCGCTCCGGCGCCGCCGCTGCTCGGAATGCCACCGGGGGCCGCTGGACCGGATGATCGTCGAGTACAACGCGCCGGTCTGTCTGGACTGTGCCGACCTCGGCCACCTGGTCTTCCTGCGCCGGGGCGACACGGCGCTCACCCGCCGCGCCCGGGAGGCCAGCACGCTCTGGGCCGTGGTCGTACGGCACAACCGGCGCCGCACCCGGTACGAGCGTCAGGGCCTGCTCGTCGAGGAGGCCGCCCTCGCGGAGGCGGAACGGGCCTGCCTGGCGGACGCCGAGGCACGGGCCGCTCGGCGGGCCCGGGACGCGGTGCGGCGCGCGGCCGTCGACGCCGAGATCACCGCGGCGCTCCTGACGGAGATCCTGCGGCTCTTCCCGTCCTGCCCGGCGGACCGGGCCACGGAGATCGCCGTCCACGCCTCGGCGAAGGGCAGTGGACGGGTGGGGCGCACGGCCGCGGGCCGCTCGCTCGACCGCGGCGCGGTCACCGCCGCGGTACGAGCCTCCGTACGGCACGTCGACACGCCGTACGACTCCTTGCTGATGCAGGGGGTCCCCCGGCACCAGGCCCGGACGAGGGTCGCGCCCGCCATCGAGGCGGTGCTCCGGACCTGGCGCCAGGGCCGCGGGACCACGAGCGGCCGGGAACGCGGCTGACGGCTCGGGCGTCAGCACGCGTCGGCCGGGTCTCCGGGAACCGGTCCTCAGGCCTGGTCGCCGGCGCGGCGTCCACGGCGGTACAGCAGGGCGCCGCCGAGGAGCAGCGCGGCGCTCACGGAACCGGCGTAGCCCAGGGCGTCCGCACCCGTGGTGGCCAGCGAGGCCGTGCTCGTCTCACCCTGCGGCGCCGGGGCCGGGGCGGGGGTCACGGTCTCGGCCCGCGGGCCCGGCACGTGCCGGACGGGGGTCTGCGGGCGCGGCGTCGGCGTCTCGATCGGCTGCTGGGGCTTGGCCGGGCCGTTCACCGCGGTGTTGCCGAAGACCGGGTTGGCGATGCCGACCACGTTGACCGAGTTGCCGCTGACGTTCACCGGCAGGTCGACGGGCAGCTGGATGCCGTTCCCGGAGAGCACGCCGGGGGAGCCCCCGGCGTGGGTCTCGGCGGTGGACCCGCCGCCGTTGGAGGAGCCGCCGCCGTGGGAGCCGCTCTGGGAACCGCCGGCCTGCTCGCCGCCGCGCGGGGTGCCGGGCACGTCCTTGTGGGAGCCGCCGCCCTTCTCGTCCCCGTAGCCCCCGGCCTCGCGCTGCGTGGAGCGGTTGGCACAGCCGTTGCCGAAGGCCGGGTTGAGCAGTCCGACGACGTTGACGGTGTTGCCGCAGGCGTTGACCGGCACGTGCACCGGCAGCTGGATCGTGTTGCCGGAACCGACTCCCGGCGAACCGACCGCGGCGCCCTCGGCGCCGGCGTCGGCGTGCGCGGCGCCCGCCGAGAGGGCGAGCGCTCCGCCCGTGACCAACAGTGTGGCCAGACCACTTCGGCGAATCTGCCTCATGGCTTCCTGCCTTCCGGAGGTGTGCACGGGCAAGTGCCCGTACCGGAATCAACGCGACAAACACGCGTACCGGATCCGGCCGTTGACGGGTTTCACTCCATCGAGTGGGACTCCGTTCGAGTGTCGGGTCAACGCCCGTCGACGCCTGCCGACGCTCTTCGAAACCCGTCGAAGCCCGTCGACACCCCTCAACGCCCCTCAACGCCCCAGGAGATCGGTGAGGGCGCCCACCGGGTCCGGGTCGGGGGCGCCGCGCGGCCACCAGTCCTCGCGGCCGGCGTCCGACTCGTATCCGTACCACAGGCCGTCGCGGCCGAGCCGGAGCTGGAGGGACTCCCCGGAGAGCCGGTTGCGCCAGGGTCGGAAGGCGGGGAAGTCGGCGGCGAGCAGCGCGGGTCTGGCCCGGTCGAACGGGCCGGCCGGCGGGTCCCAGGGCTCTTCGAGGACCGCGAGGCCCGCCGCACCGCCCTGGCGCCAGGCGGCGACGGCGCGGGCGAGCTCCGTGGGGGTGCGGTCGAGGGCCCCCGCCAGATCGCGGTAGAGCGCGCGCGACGAGGCGGTGAGTCCGGAGCCTGGGTGCGCGGCGGCCAGCCGGACCGCGTCCTGCCAGGGAGTGAGCGTGGCGACCGGGTCGTGGCCGGTGGCGAGGAACGCGTGGGCGCGGGCGGCGGCCTCGGTGGCGAGGAGGTCGAGGGCGAGCGGATCGGGGGCGTCCGGGTCCGGCGGGAAGACGGCGGGGCGGCCGGGCCGGTCCGGGACCGGCAGCTCGGGCGGCAGCGGCGGGAGCCCGGTCCCGGTGGCCGCGGCGAGCGCGACACGGGCGGGGACCGTGGGCATCGGCGGGGCGGCGGCGCCCGTCTCGGCGGCGCCCCGGGCGACGTTGCGCCGGGTGAGCTCGGCGAGGAGCTCCTGCTCCCCGCGGCCGCGCATCAGGAAGAGGACGAACGGGTCCTCGTCGAGGAGGCGGGCGGCCTGGTAGCAGAGGGCGGCGGCGTGCTTGCAGGGGTAGCCGTCGTCCGGGCAGGAGCAGTCGGGGACGAGGTCGCCCGGCGCGGGCAGCAGTCCGGTGACCGCCTCCAAGGCGTGCGGCACGTCCTTGTCGAGGAGGGCGGCGATGTGCTCAGGGCGGGCGGTGGCCTCGTCGAGGAACCGCTCCCAGCCGTCGTCGCCGAGGGTCCGCATCCTGATCTCGGTGCGGTACGGGCGGGGCCGGCTGCCGTGGACGTAGGCCACGACCCGGCCGGGGGTGACCGTGATCGCGTCGACGTGGCCGCGTCCCGCGTACGCCTTGCCGCGCGCGAGCCGCGCCGGGTCGAGGGCGGTGGACTCCAGGGCGGCCACCCAGGCGTTCCCCCACCAGGAGGCGGCGAACCGGCCGTCGGGCGCCGAGCGCGGAGCGACCTGCGGGAAGCTGCGGCGGCGGTCGTCGTGGCGAGGGGCGGCGCCCCGGGCGCCGCGCGCGCCCCGGATGTGGTTCACGAGGGCCTCCTCAGGGACACCAGGTCGGCGAGCTCCCGGTCGGTGAGTTCGGTGAGGGCGGCCTCGCCGGAGCCGAGGACGGCGTCGGCCAGGGCCCTCTTGGCACGGAGCATCTCGGCGATGCGGTCCTCGACGGTCCCCTCGGCCATGAGTCGGTGGACCTGGACCGGCTGGGTCTGACCGATGCGGTAGGCCCGGTCGGTGGCCTGCTCCTCGACGGCCGGGTTCCACCAGCGGTCGTAGTGGACGACGTGGCCGGCCCGGGTGAGGTTGAGGCCGGTGCCCGCGGCCTTCAGGGAGAGCAGGAAGACCGGGACCTCACCGGCCTGGAAGCGGTCGACCATCCGCTCCCGCTCGGCCACCGGTGTGCCGCCGTGCAGGAGTTGGGCGGGGATCCCGCGCGCGGCCAGGTGGTCGGCGAGGAGCCGCGCCATCGACACGTACTGGGTGAAGACGAGCACGGACCCGTCCTCCGCGAGGATCGTGTCGAGGAGCTCGTCGAGCAGGGCGAGCTTCCCGGAGCGGCCGGCGAGCCGCGCGGTGCCGCTGCCGCGCGGAGCCTGCTCCCTGAGGTACTGCGCGGGGTGGTTGCAGATCTGCTTGAGCGAGGTCAGCAGGCTCATGACGAGGCCCCGGCGGGCCATGCCCTCGGCTCCTTCGATCCGCGTCATGGTCTCGCGGACGACCGCCTCGTACAGCGAGGCCTGTTCGCGGGTGAGGGCGACGGGATGGTCGGACTCCGTCTTCGGCGGGAGTTCGGGGACGATCCCGGGGTCGGACTTGCGGCGGCGCAGCAGGAAGGGGCGCACGAGCCGGGCGAGCCGCTCGACGGCCTCCTCGTGCTCGACCTCCTCGTGGTTCTCCACGGCCCGGGCGTGGCGGGAGCGGAAGGCCTTGAGCGGGCCGAGGAGCCCGGGAGTGGTCCAGTCGAGGAGCGCCCAGAGTTCGGAGAGGTTGTTCTCCACGGGGGTGCCGGTGAGGGCGACCCTGGCGGGGGCGGGAATCCGGCGCAGCGCCTTGGCGGTCGCGGAGAAGGGGTTCTTGACGTGCTGCGCCTCGTCGGCGACGACCATCCCCCACTCCCGCTCGGCGAGCCGGGCGGCGCTGGTGCGCAGGGTGCCGTAGGTAGTGAGGACGAAACCGCCCTCGGTGCCGTCGAGGTCCCGGTCCGTGCCGTGGAAGCGCCGGACGGGCACCTCGGGGGCGAACCTCCGCACCTCCCGCTGCCAGTTGCCGAGGAGGGAGGCCGGGCAGACCACGAGGGTGGGGGCGCGGCGGGCGCGGCGCAGGTGGAGGGCGATGAGGGTGACGGTCTTGCCGAGCCCCATGTCGTCGGCGAGGCAGCCGCCGAGGCCCAGGGAGGTCATCAGGTCCAGCCAGGCGAGGCCGCGGAGCTGGTAGTCGCGCAGGGTGGCGGTGAGGCCGGGGGGTGCCTGCACGTCCTCGGGGCCGGCCAGGAGCCGGTCGCGGAGCGCGGCGAGGGCGCCGACGGGGACGGCGGGGACGGACTCGCCGTCGACCTCGGCGGTGCCGGTGAGCGCGGCGGCGAGGGCGTCGACCGGTTCGAGCAGGCCGAGTTCCCGCTTGCGGGCCTTGCGGACGAGGGCGGGGTCGACGACGACCCACTGGTCGCGGAGGCGCACGACGGGCCGGTGGGCCTCGGCCAGGAGGTCCATCTCGCGCTCGGTGAGCGGATCGCCGTCGAGCGCCAGCTGCCAGTCGAACCGCAGGAGCTCCTCGCTGTCGAAGAAGGAGGTGCCGTCGGTGGCGGAGCCGGGCGCGGCGTGCGCGGGACGGACGACGGCGGAGGCGCTGAGCGAGCGGGCGAGTTCCCGCGGCCAGTGGAGGGCGACCCCGGCGTCGGCGAGGCGGGCGGCGGCCGGCCCCAGCAGTTCGTACAACTCGTCCTCGGTGACGGCGAGGACGTCGGGCACGTCCCGCTCCAGGAGGCGGGAGAGCGGGGGCCAGACGCGGGCGGCCCGGCGCAGGGCGAGGACGGCGTCGATCCGGGCACGGGGCCCGAAGTGCTCGCCGTCCCCCGCCCACAGGTCCGCGGCGTCGATGACGAGGGTGGGGTCGGCGAGGCTGTGGACCTGGAGGAGCGCGGCGGCGGCGTGGCGCTCCCCGCCGTCCCCCGGGCCGCCCGGGCCGGGGGTGCCCGTGGTGTCCGTCGCGTCGAAGAGTTCGTACGGCGAGAGGTCGAGGCGGAGCGAGACCCGCACCCCGGCGTCCATCCCGGCCGCCGCCTCGGCGGCCCAGGCACGCGCACGGGGCAGGTGCTGCGGGGCGCGCGCCGCGAACGGCGCGCCGACCGCGTGGGCGGCGGCCGGGGTCCGGGGCAGGGTGTCGGCGACCGCGTCGAGGAAGGCGCGCACGAGGGCCTCGGGCTCGGGCAGCCGCAGCGGACCGCGCCCCGGGACCGGCACGGCGTACCCCTCGTAGGGCAGGGCGGCGGCGACGGCCCGCAGGTGGGCGATGTCCTCGGCGTCCAGCGGTCCGGCCCGCCAGGCGTCCAGGTCGTCGGCGGTCAGTCCGGGCAGCAGCCGCCCGCGCGCGGCCAGGTGCAGGGCGTGCAGGGCGGCGGCGCCCCAGCCGGCGGTGGCGGGGTGCGCGGCCGGATGGTGGCGGGCCGCGACGAGGTGCGGCAGCGCGGCCTCGACGGGCAGGGACACGGCGGGCACGGAACGGCCCCGGGCACCGCTGCCGTGCCGCCGGGCCACGGTCAGCTCGACCCGCTCCGCCCCGCTCACCGCAGGGTCCGGCGGGGCGCCGCCGTCGGGGGCCCAGAAGGCGACCCGGCCGTCACGGGGAAGGGCGGCGGGCAGGAAGACGGCGGCGCTGGTCATCCAGGTGTGTGCCACGGCTGTGCTCCCCTCCCGCTGTGTGTCGCTTCCCCACTGGACCTCCGACCTTACGGGTGGGGTCTGACAACGGCCGCCGGGCGGTTCCCCCGGGCGGCCCAGCAGCGGATGACAGCGTCGCCCGCGGGCGCCATGGTGGCCTGAGACCACACGACAGAAGAGGATCCGCCATGTCCGTTCGCCGGCGTCTCACGACCGCCACCGGGGCCGTGCTGCTCACCCTCGCCGTCGCCGGCTGCTCGGGCCTCGGCCGCAGCGCCGTGGGCACGATCAAGTACGAGACGGAGCGCGACCTGCTGGTGAGCGTGACCAGTCCGTCGGTGAAGGGCTGCCACCGTCTGGCGCCGTCCGGCGTGACCAAGGTCGAGAACAACTCCCTGAACGACATCGTGATGTACCGGACCCGCAACTGCAGCGGAGGAAACTCCATCTACGTGCCCAGCAACACCGGGAACAGGATCGCCCCGGACACCCTGCCCTGGCGCAGCTACAGCGTCGTCCACTAGTCGGGGCGGGCCGTCGGGCGCGTGTTCCGTTTCCCCCGCCCGGGGTACATGCTGGAAGTGACCTCGGGACTCCGAGGGGAGATGCGACCGTCATGCGATCGGGGAACGAGCCGGCCACCGCGCGCAGTGCCCTGCGCCTGCGGTTCTGGCTGAGCATGTGGGGGCTGCTCTGGGCGGCCTTCGGCACGACCGTGTTCGCCCTGGTGGGCCGCCCCGGCTGGGCGGCGGCCTGCGGAGCGCTGTTCCTGGTCGTCACGGTCGACCTGGCGGTGGTGCTGCGCCGCCTCCACCAGGGCGCTCACTGGCAGCCGGGCCGGAGCATCCCGCCGTACGAACCCGATCACGGCGGCCCGGGACGCTGACGTCCCGTCCCTCTCGGTCCCGCGTGTCTCGGCCCCGCCCGTCTCAGTTCTGCGTGTCGAAGCCCGCCGCCTGGAGGTACTCCGGCTTCGGGTCGAGCGCGGCGGCGAGGCGGAAGTGCCGCGTGGCCTGGGCGGTCTGCCCGGAGCGCTCGAAGGTGCGGGCCAGCGCGAAGTGGGCGAAGGCGTTGTCCGGCTCTCGCTCCAGGACCAGCTCGAACTCCAGCTGTGCGGGCCGGAGCTGTGCCGCGGCGAAGAACGCCCGGGCGCGCAGCAGCCGCGCGGCCGTGTTCTCGGGGTGGGCGGCGATGACCGAGTCCAGCAGCTTCACGGCCCCACGAGGGTCCCGCGCGGCCAGCAGGTGCTCGGCGGCGCGGAAGTCGATGACGTGCGTTTCCGGGTTCCTGTCGGCCACGATGGAATCCTTCCCCTCGATGCGGTGGTTGAACACCGGACCCCGCGGCCGCATTCCTCCGGAAGACGCCCCCTCCTACTCCTCGGCGGCCTTCGCGTGGCGCTCCAGCTCGTCCCAGACCTTCCGCACCTGGGGTTCGAGCGCGTCGAGCGGTCCGTCGTTGTCGATCACGAGGTCCGCCACGGCCAGTCGCTGCGCGCGCGTGGCCTGGGCCGCCATCCGGGCCTCGGCCTCGGCCCCGGCCATGCCGCGGAGCCGTACCAGCCGGTCGAGCTGGGTCTCCGGAGAGGCGTCCACGACCACGACCAGGTCGTACAGCGGCGCGAGCCCGTTCTCGGTGAGCAGCGGTACGTCGTGGACGACGACGTCCCCGGCGCCGGCGCGGCTCTCCAGCTCCGCGGACCGGGCCCCCACCAGGGGGTGGACGATGGCGTTGAGGGTGGCGAGGCGGTCCGCGTCGGAGAACACGATGGAGCCGAGCTTGGGCCGGTCCAGGGTCCCCTCCCCGGTGAGGACGTCCTCCCCGAAGGCCGCGACGACGGCCGCGAGCCCCGGCGTCCCGGGCTCGACGACCTCGCGCGCGATCCGGTCCGCGTCGATCAGCACGGCTCCGTACGAGACGAGCAGCCGTGACACTTCGCTCTTGCCGGCGCCGATCCCGCCGGTCAGGCCCACCTTCAGCATGAGCGGCAGCTTAGGGCCTGCCCCGGCGGGGTCAGGAGTCGCCCTCCCGCTCGGCGAGGAAGCGCTCGAACTCGCGGCCCAGCTCGTCGGCCGAGGGCAGGTCGACCGGCTCGGCGACGAGGCTGCCGCGCGTCTCGGCACCGGCCACCGCGTCGTACTGGTGCTCAAGGCCCTGCACGAGCGCGACCAGCTCCTCGTCGCCCTCGCCGATCTGGCGGTCGATCTCGGTCTGGGTGCGGCGGGCCTCGGTCCGCAGGGAGTGGGCGACGCCCGGGAGGACGAGGCCGGTGGCGGCGGTGACGGCCTCCAGGGCGGTCAGGGCCGCGTCCGGGTACGGGGACCGGGCCACGTAGTGCGGGACGTGGGCGGCGACGCCGAGGGTGTCGTGGCCGGCTTCGGTGAGCCGGTACTCGACGAGGGACTCGGCGCTGCCGGGGACCTGGGCCTCGTCGAAGGGGCTGCGGTGGCCCGGCATGAGGTCGGTCCGGCTGCCGTGCGGGGTGAGGCCGACGGGGCGGGTGTGCGGGACGCCCATGGGGATGCCGTGGAAGTTGACGGAGAGGCGCACCCCGAGGCGCTCGACGATCTGCCGGACGGCGACGGCGAAGCGCTCCCATTCCACGTCCGGCTCCGGGCCGGAGAGGACGAGGAAGGGCGCGCCGGTGGCGTCCTGCACGAGGCGGACCTCGATGGACGGCGTCTCGTACGCGGTCCAGCGGTCGCGCCGGAAGGTCAGCAGGGGGCGGCGGGCCCGGTAGTCCACGAGCCGGTCGTGGTCGAAGCGGGCCACCAGCTGGTGCGGAAGGGTGTCGAGCAGCCGGTCGATGATCTGCTCACCGGTCTCGCCCGCGTCGATGTAGCCGTCGAAGTGGTACAGCATGACCAGTCCGGCCGACTCCTGCGCCAGGGCCAGGTCGACGACGGCCACGCCCTTCGGGTCCCATTCGTACAAATCCTGGGGATCAAGCACGATTACCGCTCCTCCTCGTGTTCTCTCTGGAAACGCCGTGCGGGGCACGGCAATTCCCGGTGCGGCGATCTTCCGGCGGAGGAACCCGCCGGAGTCGGCGGCGGCCGGGCGGGAGCGGTCGGGCCGAGCTGCCCGGAAAACGACCGAGGCCCGCTCCCCCGAAGGGGAACGGGCCTCGGATTCGCTAGCGGCTAGCGCTCAGCGGAGAGCCTGTTCAGCTCTGGCCGCCGGCCAGCTTCTCGCGCAGGGCGGCGAGCGCCTCGTCCGACGCCAGGGCGCCGGAGTTGTCGTCCGACTCCGAGGAGTACGAACCGCCCGAGATGCCCGCACCGGCGTTGCCGGCGGCCGGGGCGGCAGCGCCCTCGGCAGCGGCGGCCTCGTCGGCCTCGCGGGACTTGATGACCTGCGCCTGGTGCTGCTCGAAGCGAGCCTGCGCCTCGGCGTACTGGGTCTCCCAGGCCTCGCGCTGAGCCTCGTAGCCCTCGAGCCAGTCGTTGGTCTCGGGGTCGAAGCCCTCGGGGTAGATGTAGTTGCCCTGGTCGTCGTAGGACGCGGCCATGCCGTACAGGGTCGGGTCGAACTCGACCGAGGCCGGGTCGGCACCGAAGGACTCGTTGGCCTGCTTCAGCGAGAGGCTGATGCGGCGACGCTCGAGGTCGATGTCGATGACCTTGACGAAGATCTCGTCGTTGACCTGGACGACCTGCTCCGGGATCTCCACGTGGCGCTCGGCCAGCTCGGAGATGTGGACCAGACCCTCGATGCCCTCGTCCACGCGGACGAACGCACCGAACGGAACCAGCTTGGTGACCTTACCCGGGACGACCTGACCGATCTGGTGGGTCCGGGCGAACTGCTGCCACGGGTCCTCCTGCGTCGCCTTCAGCGACAGGGAGACGCGCTCGCGGTCCATGTCCACGTCGAGAACCTCGACGGTGACCTCCTGGCCGACCTCGACGACCTCGGACGGGTGGTCGATGTGCTTCCAGGACAGCTCGGAGACGTGGACGAGGCCGTCGACGCCACCCAGGTCCACGAAGGCACCGAAGTTGACGATCGAGGACACGACGCCGGAGCGGACCTGACCCTTCTGGAGGGTCGTGAGGAAGGTCTGGCGGACCTCGGACTGGGTCTGCTCCAGCCAGGCACGGCGGGACAGGACCACGTTGTTGCGGTTCTTGTCCAGCTCGATGATCTTCGCCTCGAGCTCCTTGCCCACGTAGGGCTGGAGGTCGCGGACACGACGCATCTCGACCAGGGAGGCCGGGAGGAAGCCGCGGAGGCCGATGTCGAGGATGAGACCACCCTTGACGACCTCGATGACGGTACCGGTGACGATGCCGTCCTCTTCCTTGATCTTCTCGATGGTGCCCCAGGCGCGCTCGTACTGGGCGCGCTTCTTCGAGAGGATCAGGCGGCCTTCCTTGTCCTCCTTCTGGAGAACCAGGGCCTCGATCTCGTCGCCGACCTTGACGACCTCGTTCGGGTCGACGTCGTGCTTGATCGAGAGCTCGCGGCTCGGGATGACACCTTCGGTCTTGTAACCGATGTCGAGCAGGACCTCGTCCCGGTCGACCTTCACGATGACGCCGTCGACGATGTCGCCGTCGTTGAAGTACTTGATCGTCTCGTCGATCGCGGCGAGGAAGGCTTCCTCGTTACCGATGTCGTTGACCGCAACCTGCGGGGTGGTGGCGGTGGTCTCGGTGCTGCTCGTCATGTGGGAAAGGGCTCCGGTTACGGACAGAAAGTCGTAGGTACTGCTACGCCGAGAGCCCGTATCGCACCAAGAAGCCGGACAGCCAATGAAGCGCCCTTCCGCGAACGGGAGGGAACCTCGAAAACCGAGGGGACATACAACAGGTACGAGCGCGGCCTGCTCCGTCTGAGGCGCGCAGGCCCGCAGCGCAACCTTTAGCATACGGGGGCGGCCGGACAGGGTCAATGCGCGAAGCGCGCACCCGAGGCAGATCCACTCAATTCCGGCACCACTCATGCCTCTTGCGCCACCACGGCGGGTCCGCCGCACGGCTGCACTGAGCGCAAACTACATCGGCGGGCGAGATGAACCAAGAGTACGGACACGAAGACGCGGTCGACGGGGAGGCCGACGAGGCCGAGGCGACCCGGCGTGACGCGGGGGACGCGGAGAGCAGCCGGGCGAGCCGCGGCTGGTGGGACCGGAACGCCGACGAGTACCAGAGCGAGCACGGTTCCTTCCTGGGCGACGACCGGTTCGTGTGGGGCCCCGAGGGGCTCGACGAGGCCGAGGCCGGACTCCTGGGACCGGCCGCCTCGCTGAAGGGCCTCGACGTCCTGGAGATCGGCGCGGGCGCGGCGCAGTGCTCACGCTGGCTGGCGGCCCAGGGGGCGCGGCCGGTGGCCCTCGACCTCTCGCACCGGCAGCTCCAGCACGCGCTGCGGATCGGCGGGGAGGTGCCGCTGGTGGAGGCGGACGCGGGAGCGCTGCCCTTCCGGGACGGCTCCTTCGACCTGGCCTGCTCGGCGTACGGAGCGGTGCCGTTCGTCGCCGACCCGGTGCGGGTCTTCCGCGAGGTGCGCCGGGTGCTGCGGCCGGGCGGCCGCTGGGTGTTCTCGGTGACGCACCCGATCCGCTGGGCGTTCCCGGACGAGCCGGGGCCGGAGGGCCTCTCGGTCGCCGCCTCGTACTTCGACCGCACGCCGTACGTCGAGCAGGACGAGCAGGGCCGGGCCGTGTACGTGGAGCACCACCGGACCGTCGGGGACCGGGTGCGGGACGTGGTGGCCGGCGGCTTCCGGCTCGTGGACCTGGTCGAACCGGAGTGGCCGGCCTGGAACGGTCAGGAATGGGGCGGCTGGTCCCCGCTGCGGGGGAACCTGATCCCGGGGACGGCGATCTTCGTCTGCGAGCGGGACGACCGGTAGTCGCATCGGACAGTCGTACTGATGGAGGGCCCTGTGGACGACGGGGCCCTCCTTCTTCGCGGCGCGTACGAGACTGAGTGCGTGATCCGAAACGACGCGTTCGACCGTCTCCCCGTCCGCCATGCCGTCCCCGAGCTGCTCGCCGCGCTCGCGGAGCGCGGCGCGGCGGTGCTGTCCGCTCCTCCCGGCACCGGCAAGACGACGCTGGTGCCGCTGGCGCTCGCGGGGCTCACAGGGGACGGACCGGCCCGTCGGGTGCTCGTGGCCGAGCCGCGGAGGATGGCGGTGCGGGCCGCCGCCCGGCGGATGGCCTGGCTGCTCGGCGAGGAGGTCGGCGGCGCGGTCGGCTTCTCGGTGCGCGGTGAGCGGCGGACCGGGGCCGCGACGCGGGTCGAGGTGGTCACGACGGGCATCCTGCTCCAGCGGCTCCAGCGCGATCCGGAGCTGGCGGGCGTGGACGTGGTGCTGCTCGACGAGTGTCACGAGCGGCATCTCGACGCCGACACGGCCATGGCCTTCCTGGTGGACGTCCGGGCGGCGCTGCGGCCGGAGCTGAGCCTGGTCGCGGCGTCCGCGACGAGCGACGCCGAGGCGTGGGCGGAGCTGCTCACGGTCCTGGAGGGCGGCGGTCCCGCGCCGATCGTGCGGAGCGAGGGCGAGGGCCATGGGTACGCGGTGAGGTTCGCCGCGCCGCCGGCCGGCATCAGGCCCGCGCACGGCACCTGGGTGGATCCGGCCCTGCTGCGGCACGTGGCGTCGACGGTCCGGCTCGCGCTGGAGCGGCACCAGGGGGACGTCCTCTGCTTCCTGCCGGGCACGGGGGAGATCGCGCGGACGGCGGGGCTGCTCGACGGCGTCGACGCGGAGGTGCTCCAGCTGCACGGACGGGCCCCCGCCGCCGTCCAGGACGCGGTGCTGCGGGGTGCCGGGCCGGGCGGCCGGAGGCGGGTGGTGCTGTCGACGTCGGTGGCGGAGTCGAGCCTGACGGTTCCGGGGGTGCGGATCGTCGTGGACTCGGGGCTCGCGCGGGAGCCCCGGACAGACCATGCCCGGGGTCTCGGTTCCCTCGCGACGGTGCCGGTGTCGACCGCGGCGGCGACCCAGCGGGCGGGGCGCTCGGGCCGTGAGGCGGCCGGTGTGGTCTACCGCTGCTGGGCCGAGGCGGAGGACGGCGGCCGGGCGCGGTTCCCCTCGCCCGAGATCCGGATCGCCGACCTGGCGGACTTCGCGCTGCGGGCCGCCTGCTGGGGCGACCCGACGGCGGAGGGGCTCGCGCTGCTCGACGCGCCGCCGGCCGGGGCGATGACGGCGGCCCGCGCGGTGCTGGGGTCGATCGGGGCCGTCGACGGTGACGGCCGGGCCACGGAGCGGGGGGCGCGGATGTCCCGGCTCGGGCTGCACCCCCGGCTGGGGCGCGCGCTCCTGGACGGCGCGCCCGAGGTCGGGGCGCGGCGGGCGGCGGAGGTGGTGGCGCTGCTGAGCGAGGAGCCGCCGCGCGACTACGGGGACGACCTCGCGGCGGCCTGGCGCACGGCCCGGCAGGGCGCCGACGGGTACGGCGCGCGGTGGAGGGCGGAGGCGCGGCGCCTGGAGCGGTCGGCCGGTGAGGTGGTCGGCGGGGACGCCCCCGCCGGGGAGCGGGAGGGCGACGACGCCGTGGCTGGTCTGGTGACGGCGCTGGCGTTCCCGGAGCGGGTGGCCAGGGCCCGGGAGCAGGGCGGCTATCTGATGGTGTCGGGGAGCGGGGCGCGGCTGGCCGAGGGCTCTCGGTTGCGGTCCAGCCCGTGGCTCGCCGTGGCGGTGGCGGACCGCACCGCGCGGGACGCCACGGCGCGGGTGCGGCTCGCCGCGGTGGTGGACGAGGCCATGGCGTGCCGGGCGGCCGGGCATCTGCGGAGCACCGGCGAGGAGGTCCGCTGGGAGGACGGGGACGTGGTCGCGCGGTCGGTGGACCGGCTGGGCGCGGTCGAGCTGACGGTCCGTCCCCTGGGCGCCGGGGCCGAGCCGGCTCTCGTGCGGGAGGCGCTGCTCGACGGCCTGCGGCGCGAGGGCCTCGGGCTGTTGCGGTGGCGTCGTGAGGCCGGGGAGCTGCGCGAGCGGCTCGCCTTCCTCCACCGGGAGTTGGGGGAGCCCTGGCCGGACGTGTCGGAGGGGGCTCTGGTCGACCGGGCCGCGGAGTGGCTGGAGCCGGAGCTGTCCCGGGCCTCTCGTCGGGCGGATCTGGGGCGGATCGACGCCGGGGAGGCGCTGCGGCGGCTGCTGCCGTGGGCGTCGGGCGAGGCGGTCCGGCTGGACGAGCTGGCGCCGGAGCGGATCGAGGTGCCGAGCGGTTCGCGGATACGGGTCGAGTACGGGGGTGAGCGGCCGGTGCTCGCGGTGAAGCTGCAGGAGATGTTCGGCCTGGCGCAGACGCCCCGGGTGGCGGGGGTGCCGGTGCTCGTCCACCTCCTCTCCCCCGCCGGCAGGCCGGCGGCGGTGACGGCCGACCTGGCGTCGTTCTGGCGTGACGGCTACCGGGCGGTGCGGGCGGAGCTGCGGGGGCGGTACCCGAAGCACCCGTGGCCGGAGGACCCGTCGGCGGCGGTGCCGACCCGGCACACCAGCGCGCGGCTCAGAGGGGAGCGCTGACCGGTGTCGGGGCGGGGGCGGCGGGCGGCTCCGGTCCGCGGCGCGAGCGGGCCTCCAGCCAGAGGGCGAGGGCGAGGAGGAGCAGGGCGAGGACGGTGAGGCTCCACGGGACGTAGGAGACGAGCATGAGGACCATGAGGCGGTTGGAGGCGACCATCTCGCCGACGCTCTCGAGGTAGTCCTCGCGCATCTTCACGTGCCCCGCGAAGACGGTGAGGGTGTCCCGCCCCATCAGCGCCTTGGCGTTGCGGAGTTCCTCCTTGTGGATCTCCTCGCCGTTGACGGGGGCCCCGGTGATCGGCTCGATCCAGAACATGCGCTTGGTCGTGTACCAGCGGGTGAGGCCGGAGTCGGCGAGGATCTTCGGGGTGATGCCCTTGACCGGCATGGTCTTGGGCATGGGGACCTTCGTCCAGGGGATGGTCTGCTCGAAGTAGTAGACCTCCGTGCCGCGGAAGGTGCGGGTGCCCCTGTAGTGGATGGGGGCCGCGGTGCGGGTCTGGGCGTCGAAGTACTGGTAGTCGCGCTTCTCGGTCAGGAAGGGGAACTTGAACTCGATGCCCTCGCGCCGGACCGGGTCGCCGTCGACCGATTCGCCGGTGGCGTGGACGGGGTCCTGGGTGTGGGCGTCGAAGACGTACCGCTCGGGGACCTTGGAGACCATCTTGCCGTCGGGTCCCGTGACGTAGGCGAGGGCGTCCCAGACGACGACGTCACGTCCGGCGTCGCGTTCGATGCGCCGCGACTCCTCCACGTTGCCCTTGAGGGTCTGGATGATCGTGATCTTGTCGACCTTCTCGGCCTTGAGCGTGGAGTAGTCGAGGAGGGTCGCGGGCCGCGCCTCCAGGACGGTCTCCTGGTACTGGTTGGGCGGGATCTTCGCGAGGCGGGGGAAGGCGTACCAGCGCAGGGTCGGGGCCATCGCGGCGCAGAAGACGGCGAGGGCGAGCAGGACGAGGCTGGCTCGGCGGCGCACGGTCGGCCCCTTACTTCTTGGGGCCGGGGTCGGCGGTCAGGAGGGGCTTGGGCGAGGTGGGGCCGTCGGGCGGCAGATCGACCACGGAGAGGAGCAGGACGAAGAGGAGGACTGGGGCGAGTCCGATGGCGGCGGCGACGAGGGCGCGCATGGTCGGCCTCCCGGGGGGCGATCTGATGGGTCGTCAGGGCGGGGGCACCGTAGCAACGCGGCCGCGAGATGAGAACAGATCGCACCCGGGCAACGCGAAGCGCCGCCCCCGCGTCCGGTGCGGACGGGGGGGCGGCGCGGAGGAACGCGGCGCGGAGGCGCGGCCGGTCAGGCCGAAGGCGAGGCGCTGGGCGAGGGGGTGGCCTCGGGCGAGGTGCTGCCGGAGGGCGTCGGCGCCGGGGTCGGCTCCGGGTCCGCCGTGGCGGGGGCGCCGACCGTCAGGTCGACGAAGGTGGTGCCGCCGCCCGGTGCGGTCAGCCGCACGTAGTACGTGCCGGCCTTGTCGCCCGCGAGAAGGGTGCCGGGCTCGATGGTGAGCAGTCCGTCCGTGCCGGTCACGAGGGTGACGGTACGGGCCGTGGTGCCGTCCGCGCGCTTGAAGGACGGGCCTTCGGTGCTCTCGTCGGGGTCCGTCTTGGAGGTGACGATCACCGCGGTGACGCGCACGCCGGGGGCGAGGGCGCCCTTGTCGGTGGCCTTCACCTGGACCTTCTGGGCGAAGGCGGTGCCGGTCGTGGCCGACAGCGGGTCGCCGGCGAGACGGGTGAGGGCGTCCGCCTGACGCTCCGTGACGGTCGCGGCGAAATCGGCCGCGCCCAGGGTCCGGCCCACGACGGTGGCCCGCACGGTGAAGGATCCCGTCTTCTCGCCGGCCCGGAGGGCGGGGGAGGTGGCGAGACCGGCCGAGCCGGTGGTGACGGTGGCGGTGGTCCCGCCGGCGCCGAACCGGGTGTCGGTGGCTCCGACGATCTCGAAGCGGACGTCCACACCGGGGACCGGCTTGCCCGAGGCGTCGAGCGCCGCGACCCGGGGAAGCCCCGTGAAGGCGCTGCCGGTGGTCGTGGTCGGCTTCTCGTTGGCCACGATCGCGAGCCGTGCGACCTTGGCGGCCGCCGGGAGGACGGGCGGCTTCGCCGGCGGGGTGACCGGGGGCTTGGTGGGAACGGTCGGCGGCTTGACCGTTCCGGGGCGGTTGTCCGACGGCGGCTTCGGCTTCTGGGCGCCGGGCGTCGGCCTCGGAGTCGTGGGGGCGGTCGGGAGCGGCGTGGCGGGGTGGGGACGGTTGCCCCTGGTGCCGTTGTCGCTGCGCCCGACCGGCAGCGCGCCCGTGCCGTCCGGGATCTGGTGGGTGCCGCGCTCGTAGAAGGCGACCCAGGAAAGGACCGTGTTCAGGTACTCCCTCGACCGGTTGTAGCTGAGGATCGCCTGGTCGAGGTCGGCCTTGAGCGCGAGGTTGCGGTCGTTCGCGCAGAGGTAGAGGCCGGCGGCCTGCGCCGCGTCGTAGATGTTGTTCGGGTCCTTCTTGCCGTCGCTGTTGGCGTCCTGGCCCCAGGTGGCCCAGGTGGACGGGATGAACTGCATCGGGCCGACGGCCCGGTCGAGCCGCGTGTCGCCGTCGTAGGCGCCGCCGTCGGTGTCGGTGATCAGGGCGAAGCCGTTGCCGTTGAGGGCGGGGCCCAGGATCCGCGGCGACGCCGTGCCGTTGGCGTCGACCCTGCCGCCGTTCGCCTGGCCGGACTCGACCTTGCCGATGCCGGCGAGCAGCTGCCACGGCAGGTTGCAGCCGGGGTCGGTCGAACGTATCGAGAGCTCGGCACGCTTGTAGGCGGAGTAGACGGACGCGGGTATGCCGGCCTCGGCGGGGCCGGTCGTCAGCGGGAGACCGGTACTCGCGCCGGGCTTGTTCGGCGTGATCAGCGGCGGCAGCTTCGTGTAGTACGGGGAATCGCCCGAGGCGGAGCCGCCCCCGGACGGAGAGGCCGTGTCACCGGCACCGACGGCCTGGTCCCCGCCGGTGTTGTCCGTGGCCTGCGGGATCGTCTCCGGCGCCTGCGAGGCGGCGAGCGCGGCGACCGCCGCGGCCATCACCACACCGCTGGTGGCCCCCTTGCGCAGTCGGCGTCCGATGTGCGCTCCCATGTCCGTCGTCCCCTCCCATCGACGCGGTCCCACGCTCCCCGCGTGAGACCTCAGGTGACCCTATGCCAACTCCGGACCGCCGAACACCGGCCCTTGACCGTGTTTCACGGTTTCGTCACCTCTTGGCCGCTTGTCGGCCGGGGGATTCCGGGAACCGACCGGAGCGTCCCGCCCCTCTTGCACTCCGGTCGGCCCCGCACACCGGCCGCCGTCACCGTCCGAACCCTGGGGGAACTCCCGTTGCCGTTCACGCTGAGCCACGCCGCCGCCGTGCTGCCCGCGCTGCGCCGGGACGGGACCGCGCGCGGCCCGCTGGTCGCGTCCGCCCTCGTCGCCGGGTCCTTCTCGCCCGACATGACCTACTTCGCCGCGACCGCGTTCCCCGGGGCGATGGTCCTCGGGGACGTCACCCACTCCCCCGTCGGGATCGTCACGGCCGACGTGCTGATCACCGCCGCGCTCGTGGCCCTGTGGCTGACCGTGCGCGAGCCGCTCGTCGCGCTGCTGCCCGAGCGGTGGCGCGGCCGGGTGTACGGGCTCCTCCGGGGCCGGCCCTGGCGGGAGCGGCACCCGGCGGCGCTCGCCGGGTGGTTCTGCCTCTCGGCGATCCTCGGCGCCACCACGCACGTGGTGTGGGACTCCTTCACCCACCTCGACCGCTGGGGCACCCGCGCGATCCCCTTCCTCGGCGAGATCGTCGCCGGCTTCCCGGTCTATCTCTACGCGCAGTACGGGGGTTCGGCACTGGCCCTCGGAATCCTCACCTGGTGCACGGTGCGGGCGCTGCGCACCGCCCCTCCGGGCGTGGGGCTGCCGTCCCGGGTCCCGGTCCCCGGGCGGCGCGGCCGGCTCCTGGCCGCCGGGCTGATCGGCGGCTGCGTCCTCGCGGGTGTCGCCCACCGGGTGCTGCGCTGGGCGGCGTACTGGGGCTGGGACCGGATCGAGACGCCCCTCGACGTCATCCCGACGGCCTGCTTCGGCGCCGGCGCGGGGCTCGCCGTCGGGCTCGTGCTGTACGGGACGGGGGCGCGGCTCCTCGGGTCGCGGCGGGCCCCGACGACTCCGGCCGCGCCGGCGCACCGGGATCTCCCCGATCCGGCACCTCGGCCGGAGCACTCCCGTCCGGGATCTCGCTGATCTTCTCCGGCGGGGTGTAGCCGCGGGCCGCGGCGCCGCCGGAGAGCCTGCGGTGCACGGCGAGGGCGACGCTCTCCAGGGTGCGGACGCCGTACCGCATGGTGGGGTTGTCGTGGCTCAGGAGGACGATGCGGTAGTCGACGGCGGGGCTCGTCGTGCCGGTGCCGGTGCCCGTGTCCGCCCCGGCGCCCGGGTGCGTACCCGCCCCGGTGTCCGTGCCCGCGCCCCTGCCCGTGTCCGTGCCCGCGCCCCTGCCCGTGTCCGTGCCCGCGCCCCTGCCCGTGTCCGTGCCGGTGCCGCTGCCCGTGCCGGTGCCCGGCGGGGCCGCCGCCGGGCGCACGATGCCGAGGCTGTGGACGCGCCAGGCATGGGTCGCGCGGGACAGCCAGCCGTTCTTGAGGTGGACCTTGACCGTGCGGGGCGCGCCCGCGGTGACGCCCCAGGCCTGCGCGCGGACGACCTGCCCCATCAGGGACAGCGCCTCGCTGCGGCGTGACACCGCGGCGAGCAGGGCGAGTTGGTCGCGAGCGGTGGTGCGGGTGAGGCCCCAGTAGTTGCCGCGTCCCAGGACGGTGTCCTGGGCGCCAGCCTCCCGCAGCACCCTCTTCAGCCGGGCCCGGGACAGCCCCTCCCACAGCTCGGTGGCGGCGGTGTTGTCGGAGCGGGTGATCATCGCCTTGAGCCGTCGCGCCTCCAGCCGGGTGGGCGCCCGGCCGAGCTCCTCCGCGCGCCCGAGGACGGCCTGCATGATCAGGACCTTGGCGATGCTGGCGGAGTCGTACGCGAGGGTGTCGGTCAGTCGGCAGCGCAGTCCGCGGCCGGGGTCGTGGACCGCGAGGGAGACCGTGCTCTCGCGGCCCTGGAGCACCGCCGCGATGTCCCGGGACAGCCGGGTGGCGAGGGCCGGCTCGCGGGACGAGGTGCAGAGCGCGGGCGCCCGGTGTGCCTCGGCGGGCCAGGACCAGGCGGTGGCCGACGCGCCGAGGAGGGTGCCGAGGAGGGCCCAGGCGCGGAGGCGGGAGCGGTGGATCATGCTTCCCAGTCTTGGGAGGCGGGCGGGCGGCCCGCCCCCCGACTGGTCCGACTGGCGCACATCCACCGGGCGTGCCCTCGCCCCTGCCCGTGCGGGCCCGCGCCCGGCGGGGGCGGTGCCCCCGGCCCACCCGCCCGTGTGGGCAATCGTCCCGCTGGGGCGGGACGTGTGGGCACACGGGACGGCGCCCTTCAGCGGCGCCTCCGCGTTCCGCGCCTGGACCCGCACCGCGTGTGTGCCGTACCTGCGGGTGCGGGTTCAGGCTCGGGAGCCTCTGGCGCCGGCAAGGGCGCCGTTCCGTTGTGCCCACCCGTTCCGCCCCGGCGGAACGCATGCCCACAACGGGGGGCGCGGGGGCGGGCACCGGCTCGGTGGAGTCGGTGCCCGTCGGTCGTCAGTGGGCTGCTGCGTCCCAGTTCTGGCCCACGCCCACCGAGACGTCCAGGGGGGCGCGGAGGTCGGCGGCGGCCGACATCTGCTCGCGGACCAGGGTCTCGACCCGCTCGCGCTCGCCGGGGGCGAGTTCGAGCACGATTTCGTCGTGGACCTGGAGGAGCATCCGGGAGGCGAGGCCCGCCTCGGTGAGCGCCCGGTCGACGTTCAGCATGGCGACCTTGACGATGTCGGCGGCCGTGCCCTGGATGGGGGCGTTGAGCGCCATCCGCTCGGCGGCCTCGCGGCGCTGCCGGTTGTCGCTGTTGAGGTCCGGGAGGTAGCGGCGGCGGCCCAGCATCGTCTCGGTGTATCCGGTGGCGCGGGCCTCGTCGACGACGCGGCGCAGGTAGTCCCGCACCCCGCCGAAGCGCTCGAAGTAGGTCTCCATCAGGATCCGGGCCTCGGCCGGGTCGATGGTCAGCTGCTGCGAGAGGCCGAAGGCGGAGAGGCCGTAGGCCAGGCCGTACGACATGGCCTTGATCTTGCGGCGCATCTCGGCGTCGACGGCGGACCGCTCGACGCCGAAGACCTGGGAGGCGACGGTGGTGTGCAGGTCCTCGCCGGAGGTGAAGGCCTCGATGAGGCCCTCGTCCTCGGAGAGGTGGGCCATGACGCGCAGCTCGATCTGGCTGTAGTCGGCGGTCATGAGGGCCTCGAAGCCCTCGCCGACGACGAAGCCGTGCCGGATGGCCCGGCCCTCGTCCGTGCGGACCGGCACGTTCTGCAGGTTGGGGTCGGTGGAGGACAGGCGGCCGGTCGCCGCGACCGTCTGGCTGAAGGTGGTGTGGATGCGGCCGTCCGCCGCGACGGTCTTGATCAGGCCCTCGACCGTGGAGCGCAGGCGCGCCTGCTCACGGTGGCGGAGCATGATCACCGGCAGTTCGTGCTCGGTCTGGCCGGCCAGCCAGGCGAGCGCGTCGGCGTCCGTCGTGTAGCCGGTCTTGGTCTTCTTGGTCTTCGGGAGGTTGAGCTCGCCGAAGAAGACCTCCTGGAGCTGCTTGGGCGAGCCGAGGTTGAACTCGTGGCCGACGGAGGCGTGGGCCTCCTTGACGGCCTGCTGGACCGCGCCGGCGAACTGCTGCTCCATGGCCTCCAGGTGGTCGCGGTCGGCGGCGATGCCGTGCCGCTCCAGGCGGGCGAGGAGGGCGGAGGTGGGGAGCTCGACCTCGTGGAGGAGCTCGCGGGCGCCGACCTCGGCGAGCCGCTCGTCGAAGGCCGCGCCGAGGTCGAGGACGGCCCGCGCCTGGCTCATGAGGGCCTCGGCCTCGGCGGTGTCGTCGGCGCCGAAGGCGAGCTGGCCGTCGGCGGGGGCCGCCGGGGCGAGCTCGCGGCCGAGGTACTCGACGGTGAGGGCGTCGAGGGCGAAGGAGCGCCGGCCGGGCTTGACCAGGTAGGCGGCGAGGGCGGTGTCCATGGTGACGCCGGCGATGCTCCAGCCGTGCTCGGGGAAGACCCGCATGGCGCCCTTGGCGTTGTGCATGACCTTCGGCCGGTCGGGGTCGGAGATCCATGCGGCCCAGGCCTGCTCGTCGGCCTCGTCGAGCGTGCTGGGGTCGAACCAGGCGGCGGCTCCCCCGGCGGCGGCGAGGGCGACCTCGCTGACGTTCCCCGTGCCGAGGGCCCAGCTGTCGACGGTGGCGATGCCGAGGGGCTCGGCGGCGTGCTCGGCGAGCCAGGGGGCGAGCTCGCCCGTGCCGAGGACGGTGAAGTCGAGCTCCAGGCCCGCGGCGGGGGCGGGCGCGTCCTCTTCGGCGGCGCCCGGGTCGACGGCGAGGAGCCGCTCGCGCAGCGAGGGGTTGCGGATCTCCAGGGTGTCGAGGACGAGGGCGACGGCCGCGCGGTCGTACGGCTCGCGGGCGAGGTCCGTGACGGTCTTCGGCAGCTCGACGTCCCGGACCATCTCGGTCAGGCGGCGGTTGAGCCTGACCGCCTCCAGGTGGTCGCGGAAGTTCTGGCCGGCCTTGCCCTTGACCTCCTCGGCGCGCTCGACGAGCTCGGCGAAGGAGCCGAACTGGTTGATCCACTTGGCGGCGGTCTTCTCGCCGACGCCGGGGATGCCCGGGAGGTTGTCGGACGGGTCGCCGCGCAGGGCGGCGAAGTCGGGGTACTGCGAGGGGCTCAGGCCGTACTTCTCCTGGACCTTCTCCGGGGTGAAGCGGGTGAGCTCGGAGACGCCCTTGGTCGGGTAGAGCACGGTGATGTGGTCGGTGACGAGCTGGAAGGAGTCCCGGTCGCCGGTGACGATGAGGACCTCGAAGCCCTCGGCCTCGGCCTGGGTGGCGAGGGTGGCGATGACGTCGTCGGCCTCGAAGCCGTCGACGGCGAAGCGCGGCGCGTGCATCGCGTCGAGGAGTTCGCCGATCAGCTCGACCTGGCCCTTGAACTCGTCGGGGGTCTTCGAGCGGTTCGCCTTGTACTCGGGGAACTCCTCGGACCGCCAGGTCTTGCGGGACACGTCGAACGCGACGGCGAAGTGCGTGGGCGCCTCGTCGCGGAGCGTGTTCGCCAGCATCGAGGCGAACCCGTAGATCGCGTTCGTCGGCTGTCCGGTCGCGGTGGTGAAGTTCTCCGCGGGCAGCGCGAAGAACGCCCGGTACGCGAGCGAGTGCCCGTCCATGAGGAGCAGGCGGGGGCGGGTGTCTGCGGGGGTCTTCGATGCTGTCTCGGCCACGGGACGATCCTGCCACGGCCCGCTGACAATCCCGTCCACAGCGGTCGGGGTGCCGGGCTGTCGGTGCCGCGTGACAGGATCGGAGACGTACGCCAGAGGATTACCGCTCAAGGGAGAGCGCGATGGTCAGCAAGCCGCCGGCCGGTGACCCGGTCCAGGACGCACCGCAGGTCACGCCGCCGCAGCACGCCGCCGCCGGCCTGCCCGCCATCGGGCACACGCTGCGGATCGCGCAGGAGCAGATGGGGCTGCGGCGGACCGCGCGGACCCTGCTCAAGGTCAATCAGAAGGACGGCTTCGACTGTCCCGGCTGCGCCTGGCCCGAGGGTGACAAGCGGCATGTGGCGGAGTTCTGCGAGAACGGCGCGAAGGCGGTCGCCGAGGAGGCGACGCTGCGCCGTGTGACGCCGGAGTTCTTCGCCGCGCACCCGGTGGCGGACCTGGCGACCCGCAGCGGGTACTGGCTGGGTCAGCAGGGCCGCATCACGCAGCCGATGCTGCTGCCGGAGGGCGGCGAGCGGTACGAGCCGGTGTCGTGGGAGCGGGCCTTCGCGATCATCGCGGAGGAGCTGCGGGCCCTGTCCTCGCCGGACGAGGCGCTCTTCTACACCTCGGGGCGGACGAGCAACGAGGCGGCGTTCCTGCTCCAGCTGTTCGCGCGCGAGTTCGGCACGAACAACCTGCCGGACTGCTCCAACATGTGCCACGAGTCCTCGGGCTCGGCGCTGACGGAGACGATCGGCATCGGCAAGGGCAGCGTCTCCCTGGAGGACCTGCACCGGGCGGACCTGATCATCGTGGCCGGGCAGAATCCGGGGACGAACCATCCGCGCATGCTCTCGGCTCTGGAGAGGGCGAAGGCCTCGGGCGCCCGGATCATCTCGGTGAACCCGCTGCCGGAGGCGGGCCTGGAGCGCTTCAAGAACCCGCAGACCCCGCAGGGCATGCTCAGGGGCGCGGCGCTCACCGACCTCTTCCTGCAGATCCGGATCGGCGGCGACCAGGCCCTCTTCCGGCTGCTCAACAAGCTGGTCCTGGAGACGGCCGGGGCGGTCGACGAGGAGTTCGTGCGGGACCACACCCACGGGTACGAGGAGTTCGCGGCTGCGGCGAAGGCGGCCGACTGGGACGAGACGCTCGCCGCGACCGGGCTGACGCGCCCCGAGATCGAGCGGGCCCTGGAGATGGTCCTCGCCTCGGAGCGCACGATCGTCTGCTGGGCGATGGGCCTCACCCAGCACAAGCACTCCGTGCCGACCATCCGCGAGGTGGTCAACTTCCTGCTGCTGCGCGGGAACATCGGCCGGCCGGGCGCGGGCGTCTGCCCGGTGCGCGGCCATTCGAACGTGCAGGGCGACCGCACGATGGGCATCTTCGAGCGTCCCGCGCCGGCCTTCCTCGACGCCCTGGACAAGGAGTTCGGGATCGTCTCGCCGCGTCACCACGGCTTCGACGTGGTGCGTTCGATCCAGGCGCTGCGCGACGGCGAGGCGAAGGTGTTCTTCGCGATGGGCGGCAACTTCGTGGGGGCGACGCCCGACACGGAGGTGACGGAGGCGGCGATGCGGAACGCGCGCCTGACCGTGCACGTCTCGACGAAGCTGAACCGCTCGCACGCGGTGACGGGCACGCGCGCGCTGATCCTGCCGACGCTCGGCCGCACCGACAGGGACACGCAGAAGAGCGGCCGGCAGTTCGTGACGGTCGAGGACTCGATGAGCCTGGTGCACGCCTCCCGGGGCAACCTGCCGCCGGCGAGCCCGCACCTGCTGTCCGAGCCGGCGATCGTGGTGCGGATGGCCCGGGCCGTGCTCGGCGACGGATCCGCCACGCCCTGGGAGGAGTTCGAGGCGGACTACGCCAGGATCCGGGACCGCATCGCGCGCGTGGTGCCCGGTTTCGAGGACTTCAACGCGCGGCTCGCGGCGAACCCGGGCGGTTTCGCGCTGCCGCACGGCCCGCGCGACGAGCGCCGCTTCCCCACGAAGACCGGCAGGGCGAACTTCACGGCCGCCCCCGTCGAGTACCCGAGGGTGCCCGAGGGCCGGCTGCTGCTGCAGACGCTGCGCTCGCACGACCAGTACAACACCACGATCTACGGCCTGGACGACCGCTACCGGGGGATCAGGAACGGCCGCCGGGTGGTCCTCGTGCACCCCGAGGACGCGGCGGCGTTCGGTCTCGCGGACGGGGCGTACACGGATCTGGTGAGCGAGTGGACGGACGGCACGGAGCGGCGGGCGCCCGGCTTCCGGGTGGTGCACTACCCGACGTCCCGGGGGTGCGCGGCCGCCTACTACCCGGAGACGAACGTGCTGGTCCCCCTGGAGTCGACGGCGGACGTCAGCAACACCCCCGCCAGCAAGTCCGTGATCGTGCGTCTGGAACAATCACAGTCCGCCTAAGCGTTTGCTCAGGCTCGCAGCAGGCGGACCACACAGATCAGCAGCCGTACGAAGACGAACGGAGCCGGGCCCATGGGTGAGCAGCAGCACGTGAAGTTCCCGCAGGAGGTCATCGACGAGTACGCGGCGCTGGGCGTCGACCTCCCGGCGCTCTTCTCGGCCGGGCACCTCGGGAACCGGATGGGCGTCCAGATCGTGGAGGCCTCGGCCGAGAAGGTCGTCGGCACCATGCCGGTCGAGGGCAACACCCAGCCGTACGGACTGCTGCACGGCGGCGCGTCGGCGGTGCTCGCCGAGACGCTGGGCTCCATCGGCTCGATGCTGCACGGCGGGGCCTCGAAGATCGCCGTCGGCGTCGACCTCAACTGCACCCACCACCGGGGGGCGCGCAGCGGTCTGGTGACCGGCGTGGCGACCCCGGTCCACCGCGGCCGGTCGACCGCCACGTACGAGATCGTGATCACGGACGAGCAGGACAAGCGGGTCTGCTCGGCGCGGCTGACCTGCCTGCTGCGCGAGATCAACCCGCAGGACGCGGACAACCTGCCGTCGGCGGGTCGGGCGTAACGGAGCCCCTCGCGGGCCGTCACGGCGAAGAGGACGAAGGGGACGGGGCGCACGGCGCTCCGTCCCCTTCGTCACACCGCCCTCTTGTCGCGCGGCGGGGGCAGCCGCTTCACTGGCGGCCTCCCCCACAGGAGAACACCTGATCCATTCACCCATCGAGGGGTTCTTCGTGACAGCCGTACGCACCACCACCGCACTGACCGCCGTCACCGCCGCCGCCTGCGCCGCCGTGATCGCCACCGCGATCCCGTCCTCGGCGATCAACTCGTACAACGCGGCCCCCGCCCCCGAGCGCACCGAGGTCGGCGCGCTCGTGGCGACCTGGGACGACGACGGTGACCCGGCGACGCCGGACCGGGTCGACTGGGTCTGCTCCGGCACCATGATCGACGCGGACACCTTCCTCACGGCCGCCCACTGCACGACGGACTGGCCGGAGAACGTGCGTTTCTACGTCTCGCTCGACCAGGACGTGCAGGCCGGACTCGACCGGGCGGTCTCCGAGCACCCGGGCGACCCCGCCGCCGTTGCACGGAGCGTGGCCGTCGAGGGGACCGCGCACAGCCACCCCGCCTACCCCGGCCCGGCCTCCGACACCCATGACATCTCGGTGATCGAACTGCCGGCGAAGGCGGTGGAGGCCCGCTGGTCCTTCACGCCGGCGTCGCTGCCGAAGGCGGGCGCCCTGGCCGCGCTCGGCCCGCGGGGACTGAACTCCACGGCGTTCCTCGTGGCCGGGTACGGCACGCAGGAGGCGGAGCGCGGGCCGGGCGGCCAGACCCACCCGGGCGGCGGGGTCCGCATGAAGGCGCCGGTCTCCTTCGACGCCCTCAACGACGCCTGGGTCCGGCTCGCCATGACCGCGCCCCAGGGCAACGGCGGTGCCTGCTACGGCGATTCGGGCGGCCCCAACTTCGCGACGCTGAACGGGAAGAGGACGCTCGTCGCCACCACGATCACCGGCGACACTCCCTGTTACGCCACGAACGTCACGTACCGCCTGGACACGCCCGGCGCGCGCGACTTCCTGAAGCCGTACGTCCAACTCCCGTGACGCTCGCTCGCGTTCGGCCGGCCGGGGCCGCCCTCGCGGCGGCCCTGGCCGGGTGCGCGCTGGCCCTGTCCGCCGGCTGCGGACGGGCTCCGGACCCGCACCCCGCGCCGTCGCCCGCGCCCCGGACCAGCACCCCCGCCGACGTCTGCGCGAACCTGGTCTCGTACTGGGTGAAAGAGGCGCTCAGGGGGTCGACGTGGGCGGGGCTCGACTGGGAGCAGAAGGGGCTCTCCAACGAGCAGTACGAGATCCACGACGAGGTGCTCACGGCGGCCCGGGCCGAGGAGCGGCGGGCGGGCCGGAAGGCCGCCGAGGTGCTGGCGGACCGGGAGGCGCGGCGGCGCTGCGAGGCGGCGAAGGGGGCGACGGGGAGCTCGGAGAACTGGCGCCCGCCGGAGGAGTGGGCCACCGCTCCGACGCCTTCCGGGACTCCCGGGGCCTCCCCCGGCGAATGGTCCCGGCCATGATCGTCGTGACACTGCGTGACTTTCACGCCATTCGGGAGCGGAATGGCCGGGTCGACACCCGACCTCCTCTCCGTCCGCTGGCGAATGAGCGGGTGTCCGATATCCGGAGACCCTCACGGGCGGCCCGTCAGGACCGTGATCCACTCAAGCCCCTTAGCGGAACTGGGGGTTCTCACCATGTGAACACCGCGCTACAGACCGCTGTGCCCGGGTTTGCACCCCGCATGCACACCATCTCCGCCCGTCGGCATAACAAGACAGTCACATCCTGACCTGGGCGCTCCCCGCCGTTCCCCACCTGCGCCTAGAGTCACGGCCAGTCACCGCGCCGCCGGGCGCTTCCACTGCACGGCCCTGCTCGACCCAGTACGGCCCGGCATCGAAAACGGCACCTCTAGCTACACAGCTTCACGGCACCGCCTCAGCTTGAGGGGGCCGCGCCAGGGAAAGGATTCTTCGTGCGACACCGTTCTTTGCTCATCCTCACCAGCGTGCTCACCACGGGAGCGCTCACTCTCACCGCATGCGGTTCGCGTGACGACAAGGGCGGCAGCGACAACAACGCGAGCGGTGGAGACAACGTCACCGTCGTCATCGGCGTCGACGCCCCGCTGACCGGCTCCCTCTCGGCGCTCGGCCAGGGCATCAAGAACTCCGTGGACCTGGCGGTCCAGACCGCCAACAAGAACAAGGAAGTCCCGGGCGTCACCTTCAAGATCGAGGCGTTCGACGACCAGGCCGTCCCGGCCTCCGGCCAGGCCAACGCCACCAAGCTCGTCGGCAACAAGGACGTCCTCGGCGTCGTCGGCCCGCTGAACTCCGGCGTCTCCCAGCAGATGCAGGGCGTCTTCGCCTCCGCCAACCTGGCCCAGGTCTCCCCGGCCAACACCAACCCGGCGCTCAGCCAGGGCGACAACTGGGGCAAGGGCGAGTTCAAGCGCCCCTTCAAGACCTACTTCCGCACCGCCGCCACCGACGTGGTCCAGGGCAAGTTCGCCGCCCAGTACCTCTTCAAGGACGCCGGCAAGAAGAAGGTCTTCGTCGTCGACGACAAGCAGACCTACGGCGCCGGCCTCGCCGCGATCTTCTCCGACGAGTTCAAGCGCCTCGGCGGCACCGTCGTCGGCACCGACCACGTCACCGTGAAGGAGACCGACTTCTCCTCCACCGCCGACAAGGTCAAGTCCTCCGGCGCCGACTCCGTCTACTTCGGCGGCCAGTACCCCGAGGGCGGTCTGCTCTCCGACCAGATCAAGAAGACCGGCGCCAAGATCCCCGTCATGGGCGGCGACGGCATCTACGACCCGGCCTTCATCAGCGCCTCCGCCGAGGCCAACGACGGTGACCTCGCCACCTCGATCGGCTACCCGGTCGAGAAGCTCCCCACCGCCAAGAAGTTCATCGCGGACTACAACGCGGGCGGCTACAAGGACCCGTACGCGGCCTACGGCGGCTACTCCTACGACGCCGGCTGGGCCGTCATCCAGGCCGTGAAGGCCGTCGTCGCCGCCAACAACGGCAAGCTCCCGTCCGACGCCCGCGCCAAGGTCACCGAGGCCCTGGGCAAGGTCTCCTTCGACGGTGTGACCGGCAAGGTCTCCTTCGACGAGTTCGGCGACACCACCAACAAGCAGCTCACGGTCTACAAGGTCGAGGGCGGCAAGTGGGTCGACGTCAAGAGCGACACCTTCAACCAGTAATCACCGGCACCACCCGCGTCACCGGCACCCGCGAGGGAGCCCGCTCCACCTGAACCAACCCGCGCGAGGGCGCAAACAGCGCCCTCGCGCGGAGTCTTATCCGACAAGCTCATCGGAGGCCTGCGGTGCACGAACTGCCGCAACAGCTGGCCAACGGCCTGGCCCTCGGTGCCCTCTATGGCCTCATCGCCATCGGGTACACCATGGTCTACGGCATCGTCCAGCTCATCAACTTCGCCCACGGCGAGATCTTCATGATCGGGGGCTTCGGTGCCCTCACCACCTACACCGCTCTGCCGAGCGGAACGTCCCTGCTGGTGGCGATACCGCTCATGATCGTCGGTGGCGCGATAGCCTCCGTGGCCGTCGCCACCGCCGCCGAGCGGTTCGCCTACCGTCCGCTGCGCAACGCGCCCCGACTGGCCCCGCTCATCACGGCGATCGGCCTGTCCATCGCGCTCCAGCAGGTGGTGTGGCAGTTCTACCCGGACGCCAAGAAGGCCGTCAGCTTCCCCGAGTTCAAGGGTGACGCCTTCCAGATCACCGAGAGCCTCTCGATCCAGCGCGCCGACGCCTTCGTGCTCGTCCTCGCCCCGCTGTGCATGCTCGCCCTCGGCCTCTTCGTCTCCAAGAGCCGCAGCGGCCGCGCCATGCAGGCCACCGCGCAGGACCCGGACACCGCGAAGCTGATGGGCATCAACACGGACCGCATCATCGTCATGGCCTTCGCCATCGGTGCCGCGTTCGCCGCCGTCGCCGCCGTCGCGTACGGCGTCGACAAGGGCCAGATCAACTTCGAGATGGGCTTCATCCTCGGCCTCAAGGCCTTCACCGCGGCCGTCCTCGGCGGCATCGGCAACATCTACGGCGCCATGGTCGGCGGCGTCGTCCTCGGCATCGCCGAGTCCCTCTCGATCGCCTACATCGAGGACATCCCCGGCATGCAGCAGCTCGGCGGCGGTGCCTGGTCCAACGTGTGGGCCTTCGTCCTCCTCATCCTCGTGCTCCTCGTACGGCCCCAGGGCCTGCTGGGCGAGCGCGTCGCGGACAGGGCGTGAGCACCATGACCGACACCACCCTCGACCAGACCGTCTCCAAGGCCCCGGCCACGCCCGCGGCCCTGCTCTGGACGGTCGTCGCCGGCAGCCTCGCCACCGTCGTGAGCGCCTTCCTCGCCTGGACGTGGACCACCGAATTCCCCGGCAACCTCACGATCTACGGCAACCCCGCCCCGCTCCAGCTCCTCACGCTGGTCGGCGCGGTCCTCACCGGACTGCACGCCCTCTCCGCCGCCGGCGTGAAGGGCCTCGGCTGGCTGACGCCGACCGGCGGCCGCAAGGCCGTCTGGATCCTCGCCCTCGGCACCTTCGCGACCACCCTCTTCACCGCGGTCTCGATCATCGTGGAGCTGGGCGCCCTGGTGGACCTGGAGCCCGGCGCCGGCATCGCCGTCCTCGCCTCGGCCGTCCCCGCCGTCGCCGCGTACCTGCTGCCCGACGACACCCGCAAGGCCGCCCCGGCCAAGCAGCTGCCCTCCTGGGCCGAGATCCTGATCATCGTCGCGGTCTTCGCCCTCGGCCTGTACGTCGTCACCTTCGGCATCGACACCGACGACTCCGAGCCGCAGCTCTTCATCGCGTACCTGATCCTGGTCGGCTTCTCCGCCACCGCGCTGGTCAAGTCCGGGCTGACCCGGCGGCTCTCCGCGATCACCGCGCGGAACCGGCAGGTGACGGTCACGGCCGCCATCGTCATGGCGATCGCCTTCCCGTTCCTCCAGCAGAGCGGCGACACGTACACGCTGATCGCGGTCAACATCCTGATCTTCGCGACCGTCGCCCTCGGCCTGAACATCGTCGTCGGCCTCGCCGGTCTGCTCGACCTCGGTTACGTCGCCTTCCTCGGCGTCGGCGCGTACACCGCGGCCCTGGTCTCCGGCGCCACCTCCTCCGCCTTCGGCGTCCAGTTCCCCTTCTGGGCGGCGGCGCTGACCGGCATGGCGGCCTCGCTGGTCTTCGGCGTCGTCATCGGCGCACCGACCCTCCGCCTGCGCGGCGACTACCTCGCCATCGTGACCCTCGGCTTCGGTGAGATCTTCCGCATCGCCATGGGCAACCTCGACGGCACCTCGGGCCCGCAGATCACCAACGGCCCGAACGGCATCCCGAACATCCCGCAACTGGAGTTCTTCGGGTACAACTTCGGCGAGTCGCACACCGTCCTCGGCATCGAGCTCGGCGCCTACGCCAACTACTACCTGCTCATGATCCTCGTCATGGCGCTGGTCGTGGTCGTCTTCTCCCGCGCCGGCAACAGCCGCATCGGCCGCGCCTGGGTCGCCATCCGCGAGGACGAGACCGCCGCCACCGCGATGGGCATCAACGGCTTCCGGGTCAAGCTGGTCGCCTTCGCCCTCGGCGCGGCCCTGGCCGGCCTCGCCGGCACGGTGCAGGCGCACGTCAACACCACGGTGGTCCCGGAGAACTACGTCTTCGCGGGTCCCGTCCCGCCGAACTCCGCGTTCCTCCTCGCGGCCGTCATCCTCGGCGGCATGGGCACCATCTCCGGTCCCATCGTCGGCTCCGCGCTGCTCTTCCTGATCCCGGCCAAGCTGTCGTTCCTCCAGGACTACCAGCTGCTCGGCTTCGGCATCGCCCTGATCCTGCTCATGCGCTTCCGTCCCGAGGGCCTCATCGCCAACAAGCGGGCGCAGCTGGAATTCCACGAGAACGACGACGACCAGCAGGTCGTGCCGGAGCAGCGGCAGTCCGAGGACGCGGGCGTCGGCACGGCGAAGGCAGGGGCGTGAGAGCCATGACGACCACCACCACCGACACCGTCGCCGGTACGAAGACGGCCGCCACCGTCCTGGACGCGAGCGGCGTGACCATGCGCTTCGGCGGTCTGACCGCCGTGCGCGGGGTCGACCTGACCGTCCGCGAGGGCGAGATCGTCGGCCTGATCGGCCCGAACGGCGCCGGCAAGACCACCTTCTTCAACTGCCTGACCGGTCTGTACGTCCCGACGGAGGGCCAGGTCAGCTACAAGGGGACGGTCCTGCCGCCGAAGCCGCACCTGGTGACCCAGGCCGGCATCGCCCGTACCTTCCAGAACATCCGCCTCTTCTCCAACATGACGGTCCTGGAGAACGTCCTCGTCGGACGGCACACCCGGACCAAGGAGGGCCTGTGGTCGGCGCTGCTGCGCGGCCCCGGCTTCAAGAGGGCGGAGGCCGCCTCGCGCGAGCGGGCCATGGAACTCCTGGAGTTCGTGGGCCTGGCGAACAAGGCGGAGCACCTGGCGCGCAACCTGCCGTACGGCGAGCAGCGCAAGCTGGAGATCGCCCGCGCGCTCGCCAGCGACCCCGGTCTGCTGCTGCTCGACGAGCCGACGGCCGGCATGAACCAGAGCGAGACCCGCACCACCGAGGAGCTGGTCTTCGCGATCCGCGACCTCGGCATCGCGGTCCTGGTCATCGAGCACGACATGAAGTTCATCTTCAAGCTGTGCGACCGGGTGGCCGTCCTCGTCCAGGGCGAGAAGCTCGTCGAGGGCACGGCCGAGGTCGTCCAGGCCGACGAGCGCGTCGTGGCCGCGTACCTGGGCACGCCGTACGAGGACGCGCCCGGCGCGGAGGAGGCGGCCGAGGTACAGGCCGCGGAGGAGGCCGCGGAGCAGGCCGCCGAGACCGAGGCGGAGACCGCCGAGGAGACTTCCGAGGCGTCCGCCGACGAGGCTTCCGAGGCGTCCGCCGAGGAGGCTTCCGAGGCGTCCGCCGAGGAGGCCGACGCCGCCGAGGAGACCCCCGAGGCCGAGGCCGACGAGGCTCCCGCCGACGACACCCCCGCCGACGGGGCTCCGGCCGCCGACGCGGACAGCACCACCGAAGGAGACTCCAAGTGACCGCGCTTCTGGAGGTCGAGGACCTCAGGGTCGCCTACGGCAAGATCGAGGCCGTCAAGGGCATCTCCTTCTCCGTCGAGGCGGGCCAGGTCGTCGCCCTGATCGGCACCAACGGCGCCGGCAAGACCACGACCCTGCGGACCCTCTCCGGCCTGCTCAAGCCCACCTCGGGCAAGATCGTCTTCGACGGCCAGGTGCTCAACGGCATCCCGGCCCACAAGGTGGTCTCGCTGGGCCTGGCGCACTCCCCCGAGGGCCGGCACATCTTCCCCCGGCTCACCATCGAGGAGAACCTCCAGCTCGGCGCCTTCCTCCGCAAGGACAAGGACGGGATCGACCAGGACATCCAGAAGTCCTACGACCTCTTCCCGATCCTGGGCGAGCGCCGCAAGCAGGCGGCGGGCACCCTCTCCGGCGGTGAGCAGCAGATGCTGGCGATGGGCAGGGCGCTGATGTCCCGGCCCAAGCTGCTGATGCTGGACGAACCCTCGATGGGTCTCTCCCCGATCATGATGCAGAAGATCATGGAGACCATCGCGACGCTGAAGTCCGAGGGCATGACGATCCTGCTCATCGAGCAGAACGCGCAGGCCGCGCTCTCCCTCGCGGACCACGGTTACGTCCTGGAGGTCGGCACGATGAAGCTGTCCGGCACCGGCCGGGACCTGCTCGTGAACGACGACGTCCGCAAGACGTACCTCGGCGAGGAGTAGGCGGCACCCGCCGTACGAGGAGGCCCGCCCCGCATCGCGCGGGGCGGGCCTCCTCCTGTGTGCGACGGGGCTACTGGCCCTTGGCCGCCTTCTTCTCCTCGGCGTCCTCGATGACGGCCTCGGCGACCTGCTGCATCGACATGCGGCGGTCCATCGAGGTCTTCTGGATCCAGCGGAACGCGGCCGGCTCCGTCAGGCCGTACTGGGTCTGCAGGATCGACTTGGCGCGGTCGACGAGCTTGCGGGTCTCCAGTCGCTGGGAGAGGTCGGCGACCTCCTGCTCCAGGGCGCGGAGCTCGGCGAAGCGGGAGACGGCCATCTCGATGGCCGGCACCACGTCGCTCTTGCTGAAGGGCTTCACCAGGTACGCCATGGCCCCGGCGTCCCGGGCCCGCTCGACGAGCTCGCGCTGCGAGAAGGCGGTGAGCATGAGGACCGGGGCGATGGACTCGCCGGCGATCTTCTCGGCGGCGGAGATGCCGTCGAGGACGGGCATCTTCACGTCGAGGATGACGAGGTCGGGGCGGTGCTCACGGGCGAGTTCGACGGCCGTGGCACCGTCCCCGGCCTCGCCGACGACCGTGTAGCCCTCTTCCTCCAGCATCTCTTTGAGGTCGAGACGGATGAGGGCCTCGTCCTCGGCGATGACGACGCGGGTCGTCAGCGGCGGAACGTGCGACGGCTCGGCGTCGTCGGCGGGCTGGGGCGACTCGGGGGCGGTCACGCGGGCTCCTCGTTCGATGGCCTCGTTCCGAGGCGGATACAGCTCCCCATGAGCCTACCTACCTCCTGTAAGGTAGGGACACGGCGGGTGATCACCGACCTTCATTTCGAAGGATGCCCCGGTAGCCCAGCGGAAGAGGCAGTGGTCTCAAACACCATACAGCGTGGGTTCGAATCCCACCCGGGGCACTTTACCTTTGATTCCAAGGTTTGAGACGAACAGGGTGATCAAGGTCCGCCCCTTCGACGCCCCCTAGGTCAGCGGCTCACCGATGTGATGCACCCGGACCAGGTTCGTGGAGCCCGCGACGCCCGGCGGGGAGCCGGCCGTGATGACCACGATGTCGCCCGGCCGACAGCGGCCGATCCGCAGCAGCTCCTCGTCGACCTGGGCCACCATCGCGTCCGTGGAGTCCACGGACGGCCCGAGGAAGGTCTCGACGCCCCAGGTGAGGTTGAGCTGGGAGCGGGTCGCCGGGTCCGGGGTGAAGGCGAGCAGCGGGATCGGCGAGCGGTAGCGGGAGAGCCGCTTGACCGTGTCGCCGGACTGGGTGAAGGCCACGAGGAACTTGGCGCCCAGGAAGTCACCCATCTCGGCGGCCGCGCGGGCCACGGCACCGCCCTGGGTGCGGGGCTTGTTCCGCTCGGTCAGCGGGGGCAGGCCCTTGGCGAGGACGTCCTCCTCCGCCGCCTCGACGATCCGGCTCATGGTGCGGACCGTCTCGATCGGGTAGCGGCCGACGCTGGTCTCGCCGGAGAGCATCACGGCGTCGGTGCCGTCGATGACCGCGTTCGCCACGTCGCTCGCCTCGGCGCGCGTGGGGCGGGAGTTGTCGATCATCGAGTCGAGCATCTGGGTGGCGACGATGACCGGCTTGGCGTTGCGCTTGGCCAGCTTCACCGCGCGCTTCTGGACGATCGGCACCTGCTCGAGCGGCATCTCCACGCCCAGGTCGCCGCGGGCGACCATGATGCCGTCGAAGGCGGCGACGATCTCCTCGATGTTCTCGACGGCCTGCGGCTTCTCGATCTTGGCGATGACGGGGACCCGGCGGCCCTCCTCGTCCATGATCCGGTGCACGTCCTCGATGTCCCGGGCGCTGCGCACGAAGGAGAGGGCGATGACGTCGGCGCCGGTGCGCAGCGCCCAGCGCAGGTCCTCGATGTCCTTCTCGGAGAGGGCCGGGACCGAGACGGCGACACCGGGCAGGTTGAGGCCCTTGTGGTCGGAGACCATGCCGCCCTCGATCACACGGGTGTGCACGCGGGGACCGTCGACGGAGGTGACCTCCAGGGTGACGCGGCCGTCGTCGACGAGGATGCGCTCGCCCGCGGTCACGTCCCCGGCGAGGCCGGAGTAGGTCGTTCCGCAGCTGTGGCGGTCGCCCTCCACCGGCTCGACGGTGATGGTGAACTCGTCGCCGCGTTCAAGGAGTACGGGGCCTTCGCGGAAGCGGCCGAGACGGATCTTCGGGCCTTGAAGGTCGGCGAGGACGCCGACGCTGCGGCCGGTCTCGTCGGAGGCCTCACGAACGTGCTGGTAGCGCTTCTCGTGGTCGGCGTAGCCGCCGTGACTGAGATTGAAGCGGGCCACGTCCATTCCGGCCTCGATCAACGCCTTGATCTGGTCGTATGTTTCGGTGGCGGGCCCAAGGGTACAAACGATTTTCGCTCGGCGCATAAGGCGAGCCTAGGGCTTACCAGCGGGTAGCGAAGGCGCCCGGCATGACTACTCAACAACCTTTCCGTGAAAGGTTGTTGACAAGTCTTGAATCTGTGCGGCGGGTTGCTCCGATGAGCGGTTCACGGACCGGAAAACCGTTCGTCTCAGAGTGCGGGCGGCTCCATCGTGAACCGCGCCGCGACCTCCGCGGTGACCGTCTGCCGCTGGGGTTCGAGCTCCAGCGGAGCGGGCGCCTCCACCGCCTCGGCGGCGAAGGCCATGCGCATCCCGCCGGCCGGAGCCGGCATCCCCGGGGCGAGTCCGGTGTCGGAGAGTTCGAGGAGGGCCACCAGGGAGGCGCCGAGCGCCTCCGCGTACTCGCGCGCCCGGCGCACCGCGTCCCGCACGGCCCGCCGGCGCGCCTCCGCGTGCGCCGGGGAGTCCGGCCGCAGCGACCACCAGGGGCCGTCCACCCGGGTCCACTCCAGGTCGGCGAGGTGCGTGACGAGCTCGCCGAGGGCGGTGAAATCGGTCAGCTCGGCCGACAGGTGCACCCAACCCCGGTAGCCGCGCACCCGCTCGCCGCGGCCGTGCCGGGCCTGCTCGGGGGTGACGGACAGGGCGCCCGTCTCCAGCGCGGCGACGGCCTCGCCGTACGACTTGAGGAGGGCGATCGCCTCGGCGTTACGGCCCGTCAGGGCGGCGAGCACCGAGGCCCGGTCGGTGCCCCCGGCGCGTACCGTCACACCGATCCGCGCCAGCTCCGGCTCCACCTCCAGGCGGCCCTCGCCACGGACCGTCACCTGGGGTGCCTCGGGGGTGGGGTGCGGGTGTGTCATGCCGAACACTTTCCCACTCCGTAACCCGAAAGGTCTGTTGCGACAGTGCGGTCTGAGCCAGAATCTACGCGCGTTGTGCGCCACGGTCGGCGCAGGCGTCACAGAACCAAAGGGGAGAACACACATGCCGCTGAACCGCAGGACGTTCCTGGAGCGCTCGGCCGCCGCCGGAGCCGGAGTGGCCGTCGCCGGAGCCGTCGCCGTGCCCGCCGAGGCCGCCGGTCCCGGCCGCCCGCGTCCGCAGAAGCGGTACTCCTTCACCGTGATGGGCACCACCGACCTGCACGGCAACGTCTTCAACTGGGACTACTTCACGGACAAGGAGTTCGACGACAAGGCGCACAACGACGTCGGCCTCGCCAAGATCTCCACCCTGGTCGAGCAGGTCCGCGCCGCGAAGGGCCGCCGCAACACCCTCCTCATCGACGCCGGCGACACCATCCAGGGCACCCAGCTGTCCTACTACTACGCCAAGGTCGACCCCATCACCCAGACCGGCGGCCCGGTCCACCCGATGGCCCAGGCCATGAACGCCATCGGCTACGACGCCGCCGCGCTCGGCAACCACGAGTTCAACTACGGCATCCCGGTGCTGCGGAAGTTCGAGGAGCAGTGCGACTTCCCGCTGCTCGGCGCCAACGCGCTCGACGCCAAGTCCCTGCGCCCGGCCTTCGCCCCGTACAGCATGCACTGCCTCCGCACCCCGCACGGCAAGGACGTCAAGGTCGCGGTGCTCGGTCTGACCAACCCGGGCATCGCCATCTGGGACAAGGCGAACGTCACCGGCAGGATGGTCTTCCCCGGCCTGGAGGAGCAGGCCGCGAAGTGGGTGCCGAAGCTGCGCTCCATGGGCGCCGACGTCGTGGTCGTCTCCGCCCACTCCGGCTCCTCCGGCACCTCCTCGTACGGTGACCAGCTCCCCTACGTCGAGAACGCCGCCGCGCTCGTCGCCGAGCAGGTCCCCGGCATCGACGCGATCCTCGTGGGCCACGCCCACACCGAGATCCCCGAGTACAAGGTCACGAACAAGGAGACCGGCAAGGACGTCGTCCTGTCCGAGCCCCTGAAGTGGGGCCAGCGCCTCACCCTCTTCGACTTCGACCTGGTGTGGGAGAAGGGCCGCTGGGTGGTCGAGAAGGTCGGCGCGCAGGTCCTCAACTCCAACACGGTCGCCGAGGACCCGGAGATCACCGGCCTGCTCGCCGACGAGCACAAGAAGGTCGTCGCGTACGTCAACCAGGTCATCGGCACCTCCACGGCGGCCATGACGACGGCCGACGCCCCCTGGAAGGACGAGCCGATCATCGACCTGATCAACGTCGTCCAGGCCGAGACGGTGAAGGCGGCCCTCGCGGGCGGCGCGTACGCCGGTCTGCCCGTGCTCTCCCAGGCCTCCTGCTTCTCCCGCACGGCCCGGATCCCCGCCGGCGAGATCAGCATCAAGGACGCCGCCGGCCTCTACCCCTTCGAGAACACCCTGGAGGCGCGTCTGCTGACGGGCGCCCAGCTGAAGGACTACCTGGAGTACTCGGCGAAGTACTACGTCCAGACCCCGGCGGGCGCGCCCGTCGACACCGCGAAGCTCACCAACGCGGACAGCACGCCGGACTACAACTACGACGCCGTGTCGGGCCTGACGTACGACATCGACATCGCGAAGCCGGTCGGCCGGCGGATCGCGAACCTGTCCTTCGAGGGCAGGCCGCTCGACCCGGCGGCGAAGTTCGTCCTCGCGGTCAACAACTACCGCGCCAGCGGCGGCGGCGCCTTCCCGCACGTCGCCAAGGCCGAGCAGCTGTGGGCCAACTCGGACGAGATCCGCAACACCATCATCCAGTGGGTGAAGGCGAAGGGCACGGTCGACCCGGGCCTCTTCGCCTCGGTGGACTGGAAGCTGACCCGGGACGGCGTGCCGGTCTTCTAGTTCCTACTGCTGTACGAGAGGCGTCAGCTTCCGGCCCTGGGCCGGGATGCCCGGCGCCTCTCGCGCGTCCAGGCCGAAGCTGGTGAAGGCGGTGCGGCGCGGCAGCGGGTACGGCTCCTTGCCGGTGACCGAGTTGAGGATGGTCGCGCTGCGCCAGGCCGCCAGGCCCAGGTCGGGGGCGCCGACGCCGTGGGTGTGGCGCTCGGCGTTCTGGACGTACACGGAGCCCGTGACGGAGGGGTCGAGGACCAGGCGGTACCGCTCGTCGACCCGGGGGCGCCCGGCGGAGTCGTGGCGCAGGTACGGGTCGAGCCCGGCGAGCATCCGGTCCACCGGGCGCTCCCGGTAGCCGGTCGCGAGGACGACGGCGTCGGTGGTGAGCCGGGAGCGGGTGGACTGCTGGACGTGTTCGAGGTGCAGCTCGACCCGCGTGGTGGCGACCCTCCCCGCCGTGCGGACCCGGACGCCGGGGGTGAGGACGGCGTCGGGCCAGCCGCCGTGCAGGGTGCGGCGGTAGAGCTCGTCGTGGATGGCGGCGATGGTGTCCGCGTCGATGCCCTTGTGCAACTGCCACTGGCGGGGCACCAGTTCGCCGCGCACCGGCTCGGGCAGGGCGTGGAAGTAGCGGGTGTAGTCGGGGGTGAAGTGCTCCAGGCCGAGCTTGGAGTACTCCATGGGGGCGAAGGCCTCGGTCCGGGCCAGCCAGTGGATCCGCTCGGCCCCGGCGGGACGGGCGCGGAACAGGTCGAGGAAGACCTCGGCGCCGGACTGGCCGGAGCCGATGACGGTGACGTGGCCGGCGCGCAGCAGCGACTCGCGGTGGGTCAGGTAGTCGGCGGAGTGGATCACCGGGACGCCGGGGGCGTCGGCGAGCGGCCGGAGCGGCTCGGGGACGTACGGCTCGGTGCCCACGCCCAGGACGACGTTCCGGGTGTAGGCGCGGCCCAGGGCCTCGGCCTCGCCCTCCGGGTCGACCTGGGTGAAGTCGACCTCGAACAGCCGCCGCTCGGGGTTCCAGCGGACGGAGTCGACCTGGTGGCCGAAGCGGAGTCCCGGGAGCCGCTCGCTGACCCAGCGGCAGTAGGCGTCGTACTCGGCGCGCTGGATGTGGAACTTCTCGGCGAAGTAGAAGGGGAAGAGGCGCTCGCGGCTCTTCAGGTAGTTGAGGAAGGTCCAGGGACTGGCGGGGTCGGCGAGGGTCACCAGGTCGGCCAGGAAGGGGACCTGGAGGGTGGCGCCGTCGAGGAGCAGCCCGGGGTGCCAGTGGAAGGCCGGCCGCTGCTCGTAGAAGGTGGCGGCGAGACCGCCGGGGACGCCGTGCGCGAGGGCGGCGAGCGAGAGGTTGAAGGGGCCGATGCCGACGCCCACCAGGTCGTGGGGCTGATCGGGGTCCTGCTGGGGGGTGTCGCCGGTCATCGGTGCGTGCTGCCTTCCACGAGGGTGAGGATCCGGTCCAGGTCGCCGGGGGTGGTGTGGGGGTTGAGCAGGGTGGCCTTGAGCCAGAGGCGGCCGTCGGCCGTCGCCCGGCCGAGGACGGCGCGGCCCCCGGCGAGGAGGGTGCGGCGGATCGCGGCGACGGTCGTGTCGTCCGCGCCGGTGGGACGGAAGAGGACGGTGGTGAGCGTGGGACGTTCCCTGAGGTCCAGGCCGGGGGCCTTCTCCACCCGGTCGGCGAGGTCCTGGGCGAGGTCCATGCAGCGGTCGACGAGCGCGCCGAGACCCGCGCGGCCCAGCGCGCGGAGGGTGACGGCGGTCTTCAGGACGTCGGGGCGGCGGGTGGTGCGCAGGGAGCGGCCGAGCAGATCGGGGAGGCCGGCCTCGGTGTCGTCGTCGGCGTTGAGGTAGTCGGCGGTGTGGCCGAGGACCGCGAGGTCGGCGGCGTCCCGTACGGCGAGGAGTCCCGCCGCGGCCGGCTGCCAGCCGAGTTTGTGCAGGTCGACGGTGACGGTGCGGGCCCGTTCGAGGCCGTCGAGGAGCCGGCGGTGGGTACGGCTGAAGAGGACGGGGCCGCCGTACGCGGCGTCGACGTGGAGCTCGACGCGGGCGCCGTGGGCCGCGCAGACGTCGGCGAGCGCGGGCAGCGGATCGATCAGGCCCTCGTCGGTGGTGCCGGCGGTGACGGCGACGAGGACGGGCCCCTCGCCCGTGCGGGCCAGGGCCTCGTGGAGGGCCTCCGGGTCCGTCGTGCCGCCCGGGGCCGGCACGGTGACCGGCTCCGGCAGGCCGAGGAGCCAGGCGGCGCGGCGGAAGGAGTGATGGGCGTTGGCACCGACGACGAGCCGTACGTCCGGGTGGCGCTCCCGGGCGAGGAGCAGGGCCAGCTGATTGGACTCGGTGCCGCCGGTCGTGACGAGCGCGTCGGGGCGGGGCGCGTCCGGGAAGACCTCGGCGGCCAGCGCCGCCGTGACCTCGGCCTCCAGGGCGGAGGCCGCGGGCGCCTGGTCCCAGGAGTCCATCGACGGGTTCAGCGCGGAGGCGGCCAGGTCTGCTGCGGCGGCGAGCGCGAGGGGCGGGGTGTGGAGATGGGCGGCGCACAGGGGGTCGGCGGGGTCGGCGGCGCCCTCCGCCAGGACCCGCACGAGCGTACGGAGCGCCTCCTGGGGGCCCTGCCCCGTCTCCGGGAACGGCTCCCCGAGCGCCTCGCGCACACGCCGGGCCACGGCCTCCGGGCCGCCCGCCGGGAGCGGACCGCCCCTGGCCTGCGCCCCTTCCCGGAGGGCGTCGAGGGCCGTGCCCAGGAGGCGGCTCAGGGCGGTGGTGTCGGCGGCGAGGGGTGGGGGTGCGGCACGCATGGACGACAGGGTGGCGGGCGGCGGGGGGTGCTGTCCGGGGAGTCGCCCCTTGTGACCCGAACGAGGGACGCGCCTCCCCTCGCGCGAGGACCACGCCTTGCCGGACGGCACCCTTCCGCCTTCCGTGTGGGGCCCGCACACGCCGGGGCGGTGCCCCTTCCACCACCCGCCGTGTGGGCAGGCGTCCCGCTGGGCGAGGGGGTCCCCCCTGCTCGAGCGAAGCCGAGAGCTTGGGGGAGGGTGGGCACACGGGACGGCGCCCTTCAGCGGCGTCTCCGCCTTACGTGCCTGGACCCGCGCCCCGTGTGTGCCGTACCTGCCGGTGCGGGTTCAGGCGCGGAAGCCTCTGGCGCCGGCAAGGGCGCCGTTCCGTTGTGCCCACCCGTTCCGCCCCTTGCGGAACGCCTGCCCACAACGGGGGGGCAGGCGGGGCACCGCACCGGGGAGGTTCAGGTCACCTCCAGGTTTGCCATCATGCCCATGTCCTCGTGTTCCGCGTTGTGGCAGTGGAAGAGGTAGCGGCCCCTGTAGCCCTCCCAGCGCGTGATGATCTCCGCCGATTCGCCCGGCCGCAGGGACACCGTGTCCTTCAGACCCGCGTCGTGCGCGAGAGGTGCCCCGCCGCCTCGGGAGAGGATGCGGAAGCCCGTCAGGTGGAGGTGGACGGGGTGGTGGACGTCCGCGACCAGGCGCCAGATCTCCACGTCGCCCAGGCGGACCGTCACGTCCGAGCGGGCCGGGTCGAAGGGGAGGCCTCCGATCAGCCAGCCGTGGCCGCCGTCCTCGCCCATGCGGCCCGCGCGGAAGGAGAAGTCGCGCGTCCGGACCGCCTCCGAGCGCCGCCAGGTCGGGAGGTCGGTCGAGAGGACGGCCGGAACCCTGCTGTCGTCGGTGGCCCCGCGCGCGACCCTGAAGGCCATCACCTCCTTCGTGCGCCCGGAGCCCAGCCGGTTGACGAGCTTGACCAGCGTGCCGACCGGGAAGCGCGAGAAGTCGACGACCACGTCGTAGCGTTCGGCCGGGGCGACGGGCAGGGCGGAGTGCCGCACCGGCGCCGCGAGCAGGCCCTGGTCGGCGCCGATCTGGACGAACTCGACCGTGCGCCCGTCGCCCTCGCCGACGAACGCCAGCTCGTAGTGCCGGGCGTTCGACGCGTTCAGGAGGCGCAGCCGGTAGCGGGCCGCGTCGACCTCGTGGACGGGCCAGGGGGCGCCGTTGACGAGGATCACGTCGCCGAGCACCCCGGCGACGTAGGGTTCCCGGACGCCCGGGCGGCCGCGCAGGGCGGGGTCGAGGGACGGGTAGTCGAGGCTGCCGTCGGCGGCGAACGCGCGGTCCGCGATCATCAGCGGCAGTTCGCGCGGCCCTGCCGGCAGGCCGAGGGCCTCCTCGGCGTCGTCGCGCACGATGTGCAGTCCGGCGAGGCCCCGCCAGATCGCCGGGGCGGTGAAGTCCATCCGGTGGTCGTGGTACCACAGCAGCGTCGGCCGCTGGTCCAGGGGGAAGGTGTAGTCCCGGGTCAGTTCGGTCGTCACCGCCCGGGGGTCGTGCATGCCGCCGCCCGCGTGTCCCCCGCCGTGGCCGCCGCCGTGGCCGCTCCAGCCCTCCGGCAGCACCAGGTCCGTCGGGTAGCCGTCCGACACCGCCGGCGTGCGCCCGCCGTGCAGGTGCACGACCGTCGGCACCGGCAGTTCGTTCCGGTGGGAGACCGTGACCGGGCGGCCCCGGCGCGACTCGATCGTGGGGCCGGGAAAGGTGCCCCCGTACGTCCACAGCCGTGTCCGCACGCCGGGCAGGATCTCCGCCGTCACCTCGCGCTGGGTGATCTCGTAGCGGTCGGTGCCGCCCGAGGTGGCGACCGGCCTCAGGACGGCCGGGAGCGGCAGCGGCACCCGGAACGCGGGCGGCAGCGGCACCGCGCTGCGGAGTTCGGCGCCGGTGGCGGCCGGACGGCGGGACAGTCCGGCGGCGGCCGTCAGCCCGCCCGCCGCCATCAGTCCGAGCGCCCCGCCGACGGCCAGGACCCGGCGCCTCGTGAGCTCAGGCATCGACGGCCTCCCGGCGGTCCAGCGGCCGCAGCCAGACCGCGGTGAACAGCACGACGACGGCGGCGACGGTGAACACGCCCAGGGGGATGTGCAGCCACAGCGCCCCGGCCGTTCCGGCGAAGTACTGCGCCGTCTCGGCGACCGCGAGCGCCAGCGTGACGAAGAACGGCCAGGATCGGCGCAGCCGTGCCCGGACCACGATCGCGACGACGAGCTGTACGAGGCAGAGGGAGGTGACGACGTCGGCGCCCACCCCGTGCATGCCCAGTCCGTCGAAGTCGCCGCTCAGATAGACGCCGGCGAACACCGGCTGTCCGAAGACCGCCACCACGTGCGCCGTGACGACGGCTCGCCACACGCTCCTCAGCATGCCGCGCCCTCCCCCTCGTTGTCGGTGCGGGAACGCTCACGACGCTATGACCCGGCCGATACCCTGTCCAAGATCAATATCGTTATCGGGCTATGTCCCCGGGGGCATGATGGATCTCCACGCGCTCAGGCAGTTCGTCGTCGTGGCCCACCTGGAGCACCTCAGCCGCGCGGCCGAGGAACTCCACGTGGCCCAGCCGTCGTTGAGCCGTACCGTCGCCCGGCTGGAGAACGAGCTGGGCACGCCGTTGTTCGACCGGGTCGGCCGGCTCCGGCTGAACGACGCCGGGAAGGCGTTCCTCCGGCACGTCGAGCGCTCCCTCGGGGAGCTCGACGCGGGGCGCCGGGCCGTCGCCGCGATCACGGGCGGGGAGCTCGGCACCGTACGGCTGGCCTCGGAGACCTTCCTCACCCTGACCGGGCCGCTCGGGGCCTTCAAGCGGGCCCATCCCGGCGTCGAGGTCGAACTCCACCAGATGGCCGCCGAGGAGATGGCCCGCGGCCTGCGCGGTCAGGAGGTGGACCTCTGTGTCGCCTCGCAGCCCTTCGCGCCCGAGGGCCTGGAGGCGGTCCGGCTGCTCGACGAGGCGGTGTGGGTGGTCGCGCCGCTCGACCACCCCCTGGCGGGCCGCGCCTCGGTGACCGTCGGCGAACTCGCCGACGAGCCCTTCGTCACCACCCGCACGGGCCACTGGCAGCGCAGGCTCCTCGACCGGCTCTTCGCGGGGAACGGCCTGGCGCCCCCGAGGATCGTCTGCGAGGGCGACGAGCCCAGCGCGACCGCGATCCTGGTCGCCGCGGGGCTCGGCATCGGCCTGATCCCGGACATGGCCCGGCGCAGCGCCACCCGGGCCCCCGTCGCCTGGATCGCCGTCGACGGCCCCGACTGCCGGCGCACCCTCACCCTGCTCCGGTACGCCGACGGCCACCCGACGGGCGCCGCGCGCCTGATGCACGCGGCGCTGACCGCCTGGGACTGGACGGGGGGACCGGTCTAGGGCCTGTCCAGGGCCTGTCCAGGGCCGGTGAGGGCCTAGCCGCGCACGCGCAGTGCTCGGCGGAGGTCGTCCAGCTGGTCCACCAGCTTGCGGTGGAGGGCCGGGATCATGGTGTCGGCCGTCAGGTGGGACTCGCCCAGGGCCAGGGCCTCCTCGTCGATCGCGTACGAGGGGAAGGCGTAGCGCCCGGCGGCCTCGGCCATCGCGGGGCCCCGGCGGTCGCCGAGCGCGACGGCCGCCTCGTAGAAGCGCGGCACGTACTCCCGTACGAGCTCGGCCTGTTCGGGCTGCCAGAAGCCCTGGGCGGTGGCGGTGAAGAGGTAGTTGGAGAGGTCGTCGGAGTCGAAGAGGGACGACCAGGCCGCGGCCTTCGTCTCGGGGGTGGGCAGGGCGGCCCGGCAGCGGGCCGCGCCCTCCTGGCCGGTGGCGCTGGGGTCCCGCTCCAGTTCGGCGGCGATCACGGTCTCGTCGGTGGCGCCGAGGACGGCGAGGCGGGCGAGGATCCGCCAGCGCAGCTCGGGGTCGAGCTCCGGGCCGCCGTGGACGGTGCCCTCGTCGAGCCAGGAGGCGATCTTGTCGGGGGTGGTGGCGCTGTCGATGCAGGCGCGGACGGCGGTGAGGCGCAGTCCGGGCGCCTCGCCGTCCTCGGTGCGGCGCAGCAGGGCGCGGGCGATCTCGCTGATGGTGGCGAGGGCGGCGGGGCGCTCCTCCTCGGTGACGTACCGGTCGGCGATCTGGGTGCGGGCGAAGCCGAGGATGCCCTGGACGAGGGCGAGTTCGCTCTCCTCGGGGAGGTGCGCGAGGGCGGTCTCCAGGTAGGCGGCGGGCTCCAGTTCGCCGTCGCGGACCATGTCGCGCAGGGCGTTCCAGATCACGGCGCGGGTCAGCGGGTCGGGGACGCGGGAGAGGCCGCGCAGGACGGTCTCCTCGGAGACCTCGTCGAAGCGGAGCTTGGCGTAGCCGAGGTCGCCGTCGTTCAGGACGACGAGGGCGGGGCGCGGGCCGGTCAGCTCGGCGGGCGCCTCCTGCGGGACGTCGAGCTCGCGGCGCTCGCGCAGGACGAGTTCGCCGTCGGGCTGCCGGTCGTAGATCCCGGCCTGGATGCGGTGCGGGCGGCTGCCGTCGCGGTCGACGTGGAGGCGCCAGTGGGTGCCCTCGCCCTCGAGGCGGGGGGTGAGGGTGTCGACGCCGGTGGTGCGCAGCCACTGCTCGGCCCAGGCGTGGACGTCGCGGTCGGTGGCGGCGGCGAGGTTGTCGATGAAGTCGGCGAGGGTGGCGTTGCCGAACTTGTGGCGCTTGAAGTGGATGTTGATGCCGGCGAGGAAGTCCTTCTCGCCGAGCCAGGCGACGAGCTGGCGGAGCGCGGAGGCGCCCTTGGCGTAGGAGATGCCGTCGAAGTTGAGGAGCGCGGAGGCGGTGTCGGGGACGGCTTCCGGGTCGGGGGCGACGGGGTGGGTGGAGGGGCGCTGGTCCGCCTCGTACCCCCAGGCCTTGCGGGTGACGCCGAAGTCGATCCAGGTGTCGGGGAAGAGGTCGGAGCAGGCCTCGTTGACCGTCTGGAAGCCCATGTACTCGGCGAAGGACTCGTTCAGCCAGATGTCGTCCCACCAGCGGAGGGTGACGAGGTCGCCGAACCACATGTGGGCCATCTCGTGGGCGATGACCATGGCGCGGGTCTGGCGCTCGGTGACGGTGACGGCGGAGCGGAAGACGAACTCGTCGCGGAAGGTGACGAGGCCGGGGTTCTCCATGGCGCCGGCGTTGAACTCGGGGACGAAGGCCTGGTCGTACGAGTCGAAGGGGTAGGGCTCGTCGAACTTCTCGTGGTAGCGGTCGTAGCAGGCCTTGGTGACGGCGAGGATCTCGTCGGCGTCGGCGTCGAGGTGGGCGGCGAGGGAGCGGCGGCAGTGGATGCCGAAGGGCAGGCCGGCGTGCTCGGTGCGGATGCTGTGCCAGGGGCCGGCGGCGACGCAGACGAAGTAGGTGGAGAGCAGCGGGGTGGGGGCCGCCTGCCAGCGGCCGTCGGGCTGCTGCTCGGTGATGCCGTTGGAGAGGACGGTCCAGCCCTCGGGGGCGGTGACGCCCAGTTCGAAGACGGCCTTGAGGTCGGGCTGGTCGAAGGCGGCGAAGACGCGCTGGACGTCCTCCATGAACAGCTGGGTGTAGACGTACGCCTCGCCGTCGGTGGGGTCCGTGAAGCGGTGCATGCCCTCGCCGGTGCGGGAGTACCGCATGGTGGTGCCGATGCTCAGGGTGTGCTCGCCCTCGGTGAGGCTGAGCGGGAGCCGGTTGCCGTCGAGGGTGGTGACGTCGAGGGGCTCGCCGTCGAGCTCGGCGGAGTGGAGGGTCTCGGGCTTGAGCTCGACGAAGGTGTCCCCCGCGGCGCGGGCCGTGAAGCGGATGAGGCTCTGCGACCGGAAGGTCTCGTCGCCGGTGGTGAGGTCGAGGTCCACCCGGTAGTGGTGGACGTCGAGGAGCTGGGCACGGGTCTGCGCTTCGTCGCGCGTCAGTACGGACATGGGCCCTATGCTGCCCGATCGCTCCGTTCCCGGGCAGGGGGTGTGGGCACCTCAGGCCAGGCCGGAGCCGTTCAGGTGGGCGAAGGCGGCGGTGATGCGGGGCCGGTCGTAGCCGCTGGGGCCCGCGGCGCCGCTGGAGATCAGGGTGTGGAGCAGGATCCGGGCCTTGGCGGGGTCGAGGGGGCCGGCGGGGATCAGTCCGTGGTGGAGCAGGTCGTGCTCGGAGCCGGGGCTGCGGTAGGTGTCGGTGAGGGTCGCGCCGCCGCCGGTGCGGGAGGCGAGGACGACCGGGATGCGGCGGGCGAGTTCCGCGAGGGGTTCGACGAGCGGGGCGGGGGCGTGGCCGCCGCCGAAGGCGGCGACGACGAGGCCCTGGAAGCGGTCGTCGACGGCGTCGAGGAGTTCGCCGCGGTCGCCGAGGGAGAGGGTCACGAGGGCGACCCGTACGGAGGGGTCGAGCTTGAGCGGGCAGAGCGCGGCGGGGACGGCGGGGCGGAGCAGGATCCGGGGGCGTCCCTCGACGACGGTGCCGAGGGGGCCCGCGCCGGGTGAGGCGAAGGTGGCGATGGAGGTGGTGTGGGTCTTGCGGGCGAGGCGGGCGGCGTGGATCTCGTCGGCGAGGACGACGAGGACGCCGAGGTTCCGGCAGGCGGGGTCGGCGGCGACGGCGAGCGCGGCGGCGAGGTTGGCGGGGCCGTCGGCGCCGGGCAGGTCGGGGCGGCGCATGGCGCCGGTGACGGCGACCGGCTGCTCGGTGGTGCAGAGCAGGTCGAGGAGGAAGGCGGTCTCCTCCAGGGTGTCGGTGCCCTGGACGACGACCACGCCGGAGCCGCCGGCGACGGCTTCCCGGACCTCGTCGGCGAGGGCGGCGAGGTCCTCGAAGGAGAGGGTGGAGCTGGGGACGCGGCGGAAGTCGCGCAGGACGACGTCCTCGGGGGCACCGAGGCCCGCGAGGACCTCCTGGCCGGTCATGCGGGCGGCGTCACCGCCTCGGGCGGAGATGGTGCCTCCGAGGGTGAAGACCGTGACGCGGCCCATCAGCGTGCTCCGTCCGCAATCGTCTCGTGGTGCCGGATGACCTCGGCGATGATGAAGTTGAGGAGCTTCTCCGCGAAGGCCGGGTCCAGTTTCGCGCTCTCGGCGAGTTCGCGCAGCCGGGCGATCTGGCGGGCCTCGCGGGCGGGGTCGGCGGGCGGGAGCTGGTGCTCGGCCTTGAGGACGCCGACCTGCTGGGTGCACTTGAAGCGCTCGGCGAGCATGTGCACGACCGCGGCGTCGATGTTGTCGATGCTTTCGCGCAGCCGGGTCAGCTCGGCGATGACCTTCGGGTCGATGGCACTGGTGTCGCTGGTGTCGCTCATGATCTGCGAGCTTAGACGGATCTCGGGGGGATCGTGGGCGGGTGTTCGGGATCCGGAACGCTGTTGCTCCAGCCGCCGTGCACGGACCGTCCCTGCTGCTCGCGGAACCGGATGGGCGCGGTGCCGACGCGGCGGGTGAAGAGCCGGGAGAAGTAGGCGGGGTCGTCGTAGCCGACGCGGCGGGCGACGGCGGCGACGGGCAGCTCGGTGGCGGCGAGGAGTTCCTTGGCGCGGCCGAGGCGGACGGTGAGCAGGTAGTCCTTGGGGCTGCAGCCGGCGGCGCGGCGGACGGCGGTGCGCAGCTCGGCGGCGGTCATGCCGTGGCGGGCGGCGTGCTCGGCGACGGAGAGCGGCTGGAAGGCGTCGCGGGCGAGGGCGGCGAGGACGGGGTCGCCGTCGGCGTTGGTGTCGGCGCGGGCCCGGCGCAGCGCGACGAGCAGTTCGTGGACGGCGGCGCCGGTCTCGACCTCCAGGAGGGGGTTGCCGGGGCGGGCGGCGCGGGCGATCCGGCCGATGGCGGCGCGGGCGGGCGCGGCGTCGGAGAGGGGGACGACGGGCCGGTCGGGCTCGATGTAGCCGAGTTCGGTGTAGGTGGCGGTGGCGGGTCCGGTGAAGTCGACGAAGGCCTCGTCCCAGCCGGTGCCGGGGTCGGCGCCGTAGTGGTGGGGGGTGCCGGGGGTGAGCCAGAGGAGGGCGGGGGCGGTGACGGTGGTGCGGCGTCCGTCGGGGCCCCGGTACCAGCCGCCGCCGGCGGAGACGACGACGGCGACGTGGTGGTCGAGGGTGCGCGGGCCGACGGTGGGCAGGGCGCCGTGCTGGAGTCCGACGCCGAGGCAGACGAGGCCGAGGCGGTGGTGGACGGGGCCGGGCGTGAAGTAGCGCATCCAGGTGTGGTACATCGCCGGCCCTGCCCTCCCGTAACGTCCAAACTGCGACGATCTTTGTCCATGGACCGTGGCGCCGCCAGGGGGTGAGGGTGAGGCCATGAGCACGTTCGCTGTGGGTGACGAGGACTTTCTGCTCGACGGGCGGCCGGTGCGGCTGCTCTCGGGGGCGCTGCACTACTTCCGGGTGCACGAGGGGCACTGGGAGCACCGGCTCGGGATGCTGCGCGCGATGGGCCTCGACTGTGTCGAGACGTACGTGCCGTGGAACCTGCACGAGCCGGAGCCCGGCCGGTTCGTGGACGCGGACGCGCTCGGGCGGTTCCTGGACGCGGTGGGGCGGGCCGGGATGCGGGCGATCGTGCGCCCGGGTCCGTACATCTGCGCCGAGTGGGAGAACGGCGGGCTTCCGCACTGGCTGACCGGCCCGCTCGGGCGGCGGGTGCGGAGCCTCGACCCGGAGTTCCTGGCGCCGGTGGAGGCCTGGTTCCGGCGGCTGCTCCCGCAGGTGGTGGAGCGGCAGGTGGACCGGGGCGGGCCGGTGGTCCTGGTGCAGGTGGAGAACGAGTACGGGAGTTACGGGAGCGACCGGGGCTATCTGGAGTGGGTGGCGGGGCTGCTGCGGGACTGCGGGGTGAGCGTGCCGCTGTTCACCTCGGACGGGCCCGAGGACCACATGCTGACGGGCGGCTCGGTGCCGGGGGTGCTGGCGACGGCGAACTTCGGCTCGGGGGCGCGGGAGGGCTTCGCGACGCTGCGGCGGCACCAGCCGTCGGGGCCGCTGATGTGCATGGAGTTCTGGTGCGGCTGGTTCGACCACTGGGGCCGGGAGCACGCGGTGCGGGACGCGGCGGACGCGGCGGCGGCGCTGCGGGAGATCCTGGAGTGCGGGGCCTCGGTCAACGTGTACATGGCGCACGGCGGGACGAACTTCGGGGGCTGGGCGGGCGCGAACCGGGACGGTGAGCTGCACGACGGCCCGCTGCGGCCGACGGTGACCTCGTACGACTACGACGCTCCGGTGGACGAGGCGGGGCGGCCGACGGAGAAGTACTGGGCCTTCCGGGAGGTGCTCGCGGAGTACGTGGAGGGGCCGCTGCCGGAGCCGCCGGAGCCGCCGGCCCGGCTCGGCGCGCCGGTGTCCGGCGCGCTGGACGAGTGGGCGTCGCTGGACGGGGTCCTGGAGGTCCTCGGCGGCGAGGAGACGGTGACGCCGGTGCCGCCGACCTTCGAGGAGCTGGGGGTGGACCGGGGGCTGGTCCGCTACCGGGTGGCGGTGCCGGGCCCCCGGCGGCCGTATCCGCTGGGGGTGACGGGACTGCGGGACCGGGCGGTGGCGTACGTGGACGGGGTGCCGGCGGGAGTGCTCGACGCCTCGGCCGGGGAGGACGCCGTGCTGCCCGAGCCGGTGGCGGGCCTCGCGCTCGTGGACCTGTGGGTGGAGTCGCTGGGCCGGGTGAACTACGGGCCGCGCCTCGCGGAGCCGAAGGGGATCACCGGGGGCGTACGGCACGAGCGGCAGTACCTGCACGGAGTACGGGCCCGGGCGCTGCGGCTGGACGCCTTCGGCACGGAGACGGTCGCCGAGGTCCCCTTCGGCCCGCCCGTAAAAGCTCCGGGCCTGTACCGGGGGGTCCTCGCCGTGGCCGAGGCGGGGGACGCCCGGCTGCGGGTGCCGGGCGCGACCCGGGGCTTCGTGTGGGTGAACGGCTTCTGTCTGGGCCGCTACTGGTCGGCGGGTCCGCAGGAGGCGCTGTTCGTGCCGGGGCCGGTGCTGCGGGAGGGCGCGAACGAGGTGTGGGTGCTTGAAGTGGAGGGCGGGGGGCCGTCCTCGGTGGAGCTGGACGTCCTCTGAGTTCTCACGAGGGACGACCGGGCCGAGCACGTGAGGGTGCCCCGGAGCCGAGGCCGCTCCGGGGCACCCGTCCACGGGTCCGCTACAGCGTGGCGGCGGCGGACTTGATGGCGGCGGCGAAGGTCGAGACCTCCGTGTAGACGCCGGGGTAGCCGGCCCGGGCGCAGCCCTCGCCCCAGCTCACGATGCCGACCTGGATCCAGGCACCGGCGTTGTCCTTGCGGAACATGGGGCCGCCGGAGTCGCCCTGGCAGGTGTCGACCCCGCCCTGGCTGTATCCGGCGCAGATCTCCTCGGCCGGGACGAGGTCGCTGCCGTAGGCGGCCTGGCAGGTGGCGTCGGAGACGAACGGGACGTTCGCCTTGAGGAGGTAGCGCTGCTGCGCCCCGCCCTCGCGGGCGGCGCCCCAGCCGGCGACGGTGAAGGTGCCGCTGTTGTACGCGGTGGTCTCGGCGATCTTCAGGTTGGGCAGCGAGGTGATCGGGGTGGCGAGCTTGATCAGCGCCCAGTCCTTGCCCTGGCCGTTGTAGCCGGGGGCCTGGAGGACCTTGGTGGACCTGACCTTGATGGCGCTGCTCGACTGGAGGTCCACGACTCCGGCGGTGGCGGTGATGCTCGTGTTGGTGCCGGAGCCGCTCACGCAGTGGGCGGCGGTGAGGACGACCTGAGGGGTGATCAGGGAGCCGCCGCAGCCCATGGAGAGCCTGACCATCCAGGGGAACTCGCCCTGGGCGGCGCGGGTGCCGCCGACGACGGGGGCCGGGGCCGCGGAGGCGGTGGTGGTGGGCTGGAGGCTGACGGCCGCCAGGACGACGGCGCCGGCGGCTGCCAGCTTCTGGAGGGCACGGATCATGCGGTTCTGCTTCACGTGTCTTCCTTCTCTCGTGGGGGGTCGGCCTCGGCGGAGGAATGACATGAACGCGATGACATGCGCCCGTCAAGGCCTGCCCGGATTATGAACAGCGTCCAACTGGCGCCACAAGAAAGCCTTTTCGGCCAGATCCGGTGGGGGGACCGTACAGTGGACGCGAAGGGGGATCCGGCATGCCGAACCGTCATGGGGCCGACCGTGTCATCCACGGCTTTCCGCACCGCGCCACGATGCGGGCCGCGCTCACCGCGCTCTACCGCCGCCTCTCCCCCGACGGCGTGCGCCGCTACCCGGCCAGCGTGAGCGCCGACGACGTCGCCCTCGACGACGACGAGGACCTCCACCTCGGCGCCCAGCGGGTGGCCCACGCCCTCGTCCGGCACCTGCAGCTGCCCGAGGCGCGCATCGTGGTGAGCTTCCGCCCCATGGAGTACGCGGCGGCCGTCGAGCTCACGGCGGGACCCGAGTACTTCGTGGAGCTCAACGACCGCTTCCGCACCCGCCGCAGGGACATCGGCGCGGCCCTGGCCCACGAGATCACCCACGTCCTGCTGCACCGGCTCGGCCTCGGCTTCCCCGGCACCGCGGAGAACGAGGTCCTCACCGACGTGACCACCGCCTACCTGGGCGCCGGCTGGCTGCTGCTCGACGCGTACCGGCAGGACGGCGTCGAGAGCCAGAAGCTCGGCTACCTCACCCCGGAGGAGTTCGGCTACGTCCTCGGCAAGCGGGCCGAGGTCTTCGGCGAGGACCCCTCGCCCTGGTTCACCAGCCCCGTGGCGTACGAGGCGTGGGTACGGGGCCGGGCGGAGGCCGCGCGGGAGCGGACCGTGCCGCCGCTGGCCGGGGCGGGCTGGGCCGAGCGCCGCCGGTACGCCCTGCAGCGGCGCAGGGGACGGGCCTCCGAGGACGCTCCCTACGCCTTCGACGGCGGGGCCCCCGCGACCGGCGTCTCCTTCTCCTGCCCGGTCTGCCTCCAGCGCCTGCGGGTGCCGGCGGGGCGCGTCCTGCGGGCCCGGTGCGGGGTGTGCGGCTCGGTCCTGGAGTGCGCCTCCTGACGCGTCGACGCGCGTCGACGCACGAATCGATTTGCGCCACGCCCCGACGGCGGGTCAGGGTCGGTGCATGAGCACGCTGTTCGACGCCATCCGGGACGGGGACGAGAACGGGGCCGTGCGGCTCCTGCGGGACGGGGCGGACCCCGAGGGCCGGGAGGACGGGGAGACCGCGCTGTACCGCGCGGCCGTCGGCGACGAGGCCGGCATCGTGCGGCTGCTGCTCGCCGCCGGGGCCGACCCCGCCCGGGGCAGCGGCGAGGACGACGGGGACCTGCCGCTGTGCGGGGCGGCCTGTGGCGGCCACACCGAGGTCGTGCGGGCGCTGCTCGCGGCGGGCGCGGCGGCCGACCAGGAGGAGGCGTACGGCTTCACCGCGCTCGCCTGGGCCCTCCGCCTCGGCCACGCCGACACCGCCCGGCTCCTCCTGGAGCACGGCGCCGACCCGGACCGGCCCGGCCCCGACGGGGTCCTCCCGCTCGTCGCCGCCGCACGGCGCGGCTCCACCGGCTGCGTGCGGGCGCTCCTCGACCACGGGGCGCGGGCCCGGGAGGCCGCCCTGCGGGAGGCCCGGCGGTGGATCGGCGCCGACATCGCGGCCGAGCTGCGGCGCGGGCTCGTCGCCGGGAACGAGGGCGGGCAGACGTACGAGGCGGCCGTCCGGCGGATCCGGGAGGACGGCGGGATCACGGTCGTCGTCGAGCTGCTGCGGGAGGACGGGGCGCCCGGCCGCGGCGACGACCGGGGGACCGGTCACGCGGCGATCGCCACGCTCCTGGAGGCGGCGCTCGGGCTGCGCACCCCGCACGAGGAGCTCGCGGCGCGGGCGCTGCGCCGCGGCGACCCGGAGCTCGACGACTGGACGACGGCGGTGGCCGAGCTGGCGGGGCGGGCCGACGAGGAGACGTTCGTGGCGGCGGCCGGGTGGTGCGCCTACCGCGATCCGCTGCGCCGGGCGCTGGGCGCGCGGGTGCTCGGCGCGCTGCCGGGCTTCGGCCCGGGCGCCGTCCCGGTCCTGCGGCGCCTGGCGGCGGAGGCGGCGCCCCCGGCACGGGAGCCGCTGCTCTCGGCGGTCCTCGCCCTCGGGGAGTGCGCGGACGCGGCCGCCGTGCCCGAACTGCTCGCGGCGGCCGGGCACCCCGACGCGGTGGTGCGCCGGGCCGTCGCGGCGGCCCTCGCCGGGATCGTGCCGGCCGGTCACGTCGAGGCGCTCGGGGTGCTGCTCACGCTGAGCCGGGACGGCGACCCCCGGGTGCGGGACTGGGCGACGCTGGCGCTCGCCGAGCTGCCCGACGACACCCCGCTCGTGCGGGAGGGGCTCGCGGAGCGGCTCGGCGACTCCGATCCGGAGACCGCGGCGGAGGCGGCGCGGGGGCTCGCGATCCGTCAGGATCCGCGCGCCGTCGACGCGCTGGCGTCGATCCTCGCGGACGGGGAGGCGGACGGAGCGCCGCGCGAGACGGCGCTCGCCGCCCTGGAACACGTCCGCGACCCGCGGGTCAGGACCCGCCTGGAGTGGACGACCCCGCGCCGGGCCTGACCGACGGCCCGTCAGCAGGCGTGGTCGACGAGGTCGAACGTGGCGTAGTGGTCGGAGGTGTAGTAGTCCTCGTCCACCGTGCTGCCGGTCACGATCCGGCGGGCCCCGCGGGTGGAGACGCCCGGGGTCTTCACCGTGTACTCGTGGTAGTAGCCGTAGGCGTGCGCCGGCAGGACGCCTTCGCGGTTCTGGAAGACGGCGCCGTCCTGGCTGTACGGGAAGGGGCCGCCCGCGTCGATCAGCCGCAGGGTGTCGTGGGCCTGGCTGGGCAGGTCCGAGTAGCAGATGTCCCCGACGGACGCGGCGGCCGTGACCGAGGACGCGACGGCGACGGGGGCCGGGGCCGGCGCGGCGCCGGCCGGGGCGCCGAGGAGGAGGACGGACAGGAGGGCGGTGGCGACACCGCCGGCGAGGGTGGTTCGAGGGGGGATTCGCATGGCTGGATGATGACGCGCGTAGAGCGGCCGCCGGAACCCCGACTCCCTTCAATTCCCCGGATGTTAACCGCGCCCGCCCGAACGTGCGGATCCCGTGGACGCCGCCGTCGGCGCGACCGCCGGACGGCGCGTGCCGGGACCCGGACGGGTCCCGGCACGCGCCGTGGGTGAGGGGGCGTCACCGCCGGGCGGCCCCGCCCCCCGTGGGTCACCGCGCCCCGGTGACCGCCGCACGGGGGAGCCGCAGGCTCAGCAGGGCCGTGCCCGCGTAGGCCGCGAGGACCCAGGGCATCGCGGCGGCGAGGGAGAGGTCCGCGAAGTACGCGGTGCCGATGGCGGCCGCGCCGAGGGCGCCGCCGAACTGCTGGGCGGTGGAGAAGACCCCGGAGGCCCCGCCGGCGAGTTCGGCCGGGGCGGCCGAGAGGACGATGCCGACGAGGGGGACGACGAGGAGGCCGAGGCCGGCGCCCGCGAGGGCGAGGCCGGGGGCCAGGGGCCAGGCGCCGGTGTGGACGGGGGCGGCACCCTCCATGGCGTACCAGACCCAGCCGTAGCCCCCCGCCATCAGGAGCGCGCCCGCGACGGGGACGTACCGGCCGAACCTGACCGCGAGCGGTTCGGCGGCCGGGGCCGTGAGAAAGCCGCCCGCCGAGAAGGCGGCCATCAGGACGCCCGCCTGGGTCGGGGTGTAGCCCTGGCCGCCCTGGAGCCAGATCGCGAGGACCAGGAAGAAGCCCTGCATGCCGAAGGCGAAGAGGAGCTGGACGGCCAGGCCGTACGAGAAGGCCGGGACGGCGAGGACGCGCGGGGGCAGCACCGAGCCGCGCGCGGCGACCGCGGCCACCGTGAGGACGCCGACCGCGAGGAGGCCCCAGCCCCAGAGCGGCCAGCCCCAGCCGCGGCCCTGGACGAGCGGCAGGACGACGGCGACGAGTCCGGCGGCGAGGACGAGGCTGCCGAGCGCCGGGGGCCGGGTGGCGGCGCGCTCCCGGGTGGCGGGGACGAGGACGGCGGCGGCGAGGGTGAGGGCGGCGACGGGCACGTTGACCAGGAAGACGCTGCGCCAGCCGAGCCCGAAGAGGTCGGCGTCGGTGAGGACCCCGCCGAGCAGCAGTCCGATGGCGGAGGCGAAGCCGGCCACCGCCCCGTACATCCCGAAGACCTTGCCGCGGTCCTTGCCCCGGAAGAGGCTCTGGAAGGAGCCGAGGACCTGCGGCATGAGCACGGCGGCGGTGACGCCCTGCACGGCGCGGGCCGCGATCAGCTGGCCGGGCCCCTGGGCGACGCCGCAGGCCAGGCTCGCGAGGCCGAAGCCGGCGGTGCCGGCGAGGAAGAGCGCCTTGCGGCCGTACCGGTCGCCGAGCCGTCCGGCGACGACGAGGGTCGCGGCGAAGCCCAGGAGGTAGGCGGAGACGGTCCACTGGAGGGCGCTCTCGGAGGCGCCGAGCCCGCGCCCGAGCGAGGGCAGGGCGACGTTGACGATGGTGACGTCCACGAGGTCCATCAGGGCGGCGACCGTCATGACGGCGGCGGCGGCCCAGCGGCGCGGGTGGACGGTGAACGGGTCGCCGGTGGCGGCGGTCGTGACGGTCGTGGACATCTCCACCCTCCAGTTATTTCGTTCGGCCGAACGAAATAAAAGTGACACGCACTCCCCCACGGTCGCAAGTATTTCGTTCGGACGAACGAAATGAATTTTGCTAGGCTGCCGCCATGAGCGAGCAGGACCAGGAACGGGGCGCGGTCATCGCCGCCCTCACCGCCGCCGGCCGGGACTCCAGCGCCGCCTCCGTCGCCTTCCACTCGGCGATCGCGGCCCAGCAGGACCTCGGCGCCACCGAGACCAAGACGCTCGACCTGCTCGAACGGCACGGACCCCTCACCGCCAAGGAGCTGGCCGAGCACTCGGGCCTGGCCCCCGCCTCCGTCACCGGACTCGTCGACCGCCTGGAGCGCAAGGGCTTCGTGCGCAGGGTGAAGCACCCGACGGACAAGCGCCGGGTACTCGTCGAGCCCCGCCCCGAGAAGCTGGCCGAGCTCGCCCCCCTCTTCGACGACTGGGCGCGCGAGGTGCACGAGCTCTACGAGGAGTTCACGACCGAGGAGCTGGCGACGATCACCCGCTTCCTGACGGGCGCCACCGAACGCCAGCGGGCCGCGACCAAGCGCCTCACGCAGTAGCGGTCCGCGCCCTCGCGGACGCCCTCACGACAGAGCGACGACACACCCCTCCCGTTCGGCCCGTCCGGCTGCTACCTTCCTCGCCAGCACATCACCTAACTAACGTTAGGTGGAGGAGTGGTTCCGCGGGCCCGTCCGCCCACGGCTGTCCCACCGAGTCCGTCTGCCGTACGGCCACCGGCCGTCCGTCCGTCAGTCCGCAAGGGAGCCCAGCCATGCCCCTGTCCCGACGCGCCCTGCTCACCACCACCGGCGCCGCGCTGATCCTCGGCGCCGCGCCGCCCGCGCTCGCCCGCCCCCGCCCCACGGCCGCCACCGCGATCCGGCAGATCCCGCTCCAGGGCGCGGTCAACGTCCGCGACCTCGGCGGGTACGTCACCTACGACGGCGCCCGCGTCCGGCACGGCCTCGCCTACCGAGGCGACCACCTCGCCAGACTCACCGACGCCGACCTCACCACCCTCGCCGGGCTCGGCCTCGGCACCGTGGTCGACCTGCGGATCCCGCTGGAGGTGGGCCACGACGGCGCCGACCGGCTGCCCGCCGGCGCGGTCCCGGTGGCCCGGCCCGTCACCGACCACGGCCTCTTCGGGCAGCTGACGGCCGCGATCGGCTCCCGCGACCCGGTGCGGCAGGAGGAGATGCTCGGCGGCGGCCGGGCCGCCGGCTTCATGCGCGAGGTGTACCGCACCTTCGTCACCGACGCCGCGAACCGGGCCGCCCTCGCGGCCACCCTGCGGGACCTGGCCGATCCCCGCCGGGGGCCGCTGCTCCTGCACTGCACCTCCGGCAAGGACCGCACCGGCTGGACGAGCTGGCTCCTGCTCACCCTGCTCGGGGTGCCCGAGTCCTCCGCCCGCGCGGACTACCTGGCCTCCAACACCTTCCGCGCCGCGTACGACGCACGGGTGCGGGAGGGGCTGAAGCAGGGCGGGCTCATGCAGAACCCGGACCTCATCGTGCCGCTGCAGGAGGTGCGGGCCGAGTACCTGGACACCGCCCTGGACCAGGTCCGCACCTCGTACGGCAGCCTCTTCCGTTACGTGTCGGTCGGCCTCGGCCTGGAGCTGCGCGAGCTCGCGGCGCTCCGCGAGCGGCTGGTGCCCGGCGCCTGACGCCCGCCCCGGCCCGCGCCGGCCGCCGCACCGCGCCCGGCGCCCGCCCCGGCACCGGAGCCCGCGCCCCGGCCCGCGCCCGAGCCGCGCCCCGCACCGGCCGCGGCTCGCCCGGAGCCGCCCGCCGCGCCGGAACCCCGGCCCGTCGGCGTCCCGGAGGCGGAGCCCCGGCCCGTGGTGCCCGAACCGGACGCCCGTCCGGTGGACGGGCCGGAAGCGCGGCCCGAGCCCGTCGCGCCCGTCCCCGTACCACCGGTCGAACCGCCGGAGGCCGGACGGCGACGGCGGCGGCCGCCGCCCGTGCCGCCGCCGGAGGCCGCCGCCTTGCGCGGCGGGGTCGGCTGCGGGACCTCGATGACGACGGGGACGCCCGAGGGCTCCCGGGCTCCGGTGAGCTCGGCGAGCTCCTCGTCGCTGGACTTGACCTGCGCCGTGCGGGGGCTGATCCCCGCGTTCGACATCAGCCGGCCCATGTCCCGCTTCTGCTCGGGCAGGACCAGCGTGAAGACGCTGCCGGACTCGCCGGCGCGGGCGGTGCGGCCGCCCCGGTGCAGGTAGTCCTTGTGGTCCATCGGCGGGTCGACGTTCACGACCATGTCGAGGTCGTCCACGTGGATGCCGCGGGCCGCCACGTTCGTCGCCACCAGCGTGGTGACCTGGCCGGTCTTGAACTGGTCCAGGGTCCGGTTGCGCTGCGGCTGCGAGCGGCCGCCGTGCAGCCCGGAGGCCCGGACGCCGTTGGCCAGGAGCCGCTTGACCAGCCGGTCCACGGACCGCTTGGTGTCCATGAAGAGGATCGTCCGGCCGTCGCGGGCCGCGATCCGCAGCGTGACGGCCTTCTTGTCGGTCTCGTCCTGCACGTAGAGCAGGTGGTGCTCCATCGTGGTCACCGCGCCGGCCGAGGGGTCGACGGAGTGCACGACCGGGTCGTCGAGGAACATCTTGACGAGCTTGTCGATGTTCCGGTCGAGGGTCGCGGAGAACAGCAGCCGCTGCCCGCCCGGCTCGACCTGCTTCAGCAGCTTCGTGACCTGCGGCAGGAAGCCCATGTCGGCCATCTGGTCGGCCTCGTCGAGGACGGTGACGGCGACCTGGTCCAGGCGGCAGTCGCCCCGCTCGATGAGGTCGTGGAGCCGGCCGGGCGTGGCGATGAGGACCTCGGCGCCGCGCCGGAGGGACGAGGACTGCCGGGAGATCGACATGCCGCCGACCACCGTGGTGATCCGCAGCCGCAGCGCGGAGGCGTACGGCGTGAGGGCGTCGGTCACCTGCTGGGCGAGCTCACGGGTCGGCACCAGGACCAGCGCGAGGGGCGCGGTCGGCTCGGCGCGGCGGCCGGCGGTGCGGGCGAGGAGCGCGAGCCCGAAGGCGAGGGTCTTGCCGGAGCCGGTGCGCCCCCGGCCGAGGACGTCGCGCCCGGCGATCGAGTTCGGCAGGGTCGCGGCCTGGATCGGGAAGGGCTCGGTGACGCCCTGCTCGGTGAGCGTCCGCAGCAGCGCGGCCGGCATGTCCAGGTCCTCGAAGGAGGCCACGGGCGGCAGCGCGGGCGTCACCGTCTCCGGCGGAGTGAACTCCTGCGGCGGCGGGGGCGCGGCGGGACGACGGCCGCCGCGGGGGCCCTTCGGCTGGGACGTGGACTTCGCCTGGGCGGTGCGGGGGCCGCGCTTGTGGGAGCGTTCGGAGCGGGTCATTCGTGCCTTCCTGGCCGGTGCGCGGCGCAGCCGGGGCCCGCACCTGCGAGGTGCGGGCCCCGGCTGTACCGCCCGGAACACGAGATACGGGCCCCGGCTGTCTCTCCCGGAGCACGCGACACGGCTCCGGCTGTCTCTCCCGGGACTCGCGATACAGGTCCCGGATGTCTACCGGAACAATAGTGCGCCTCAGGACCTTCCCGTCCCGGCCCCCCGCTCCCCGGACGTCTCGGGGCCGCGCACGGCGATTCCGTCCAGGACCATGGACAGGTACTGGCGGGCGATCTCCTCCGGGCTGTGCTGTCCGCCCGGCCGGTACCAGGACGCCGCGACCCAGACGGTGTCGCGCACGAAGCGGTAGGTCAGGCGGACGTCGAGGTCGTCGCGGAAGACCCCTTCCGCGACGCCGCGCTCCAGGGTTCCCAGCCAGGCCTTCTCGAATCTGCGCTGCGAGTCGACGAGGTAGCCGAAGCGGGGCTGGTCGACGAGGTGCAGGGACTCCTTCTGGTAGATGGCGACGGCGGCGCGGTGCCGGTCGATCTCCCGGAAGGACTCGGTGACGAGGGCCTCGATGGTCTCGCGGGGACCGAGCCCGGCGCCGAGGACGGCGTCGTACCCCTCCCACAGCTCGTCCAGGAAGGAGGAGAGGATCTCGTCGAGCATCGACTCCTTGGAGTCGAAGTGGTAGTAGAGGCTGCCCGCGAGCATCCCGGCGGCGTCCGCGATCTTGCGGACGGTGGTGGCGTTGTACCCCTGGGCGGCGAACACCTCGGCCGCCGTGTCGAGGAGTTCACGGCGCCGCTCGGGCCCCCCGCTCACCTGGGTCTTCTTCTTGCTTGCAGTGTTCGGCACGTGCCCATTCTGGTACCCCGCGCACCGGCCCACCCAGGGGTCGGGCGTCCTGCCGCGGCGGGCTGTCGTCGTTGCCGCGCCGGAGCGTCCGCGCCGGGCGTCCCGGGGCCCAGCTGCGGAAGCAGATCTCCTCGCCGTCCACCCAGGTCCGTACGACCTCGGTCGGCTCCACCCGGAAGAGGTGGAAGGGCTGCGGCGCGCCCGCCTCCGCCGCGTACCGGTCCAGGGTCTCCCGGTCGGTGACCTCGACCGCGCGGCCGGAGATCCGGACGTCCCCGCCGCCCATGCCGGTGCCGGAGCCCAGGTTGGCGAGCAGCGCGAAGCGGGGGTCCCGGCGCAGGTCGAGCGCCTTGCGGGAGTTCGGCATCATGCCGAGCCAGAGCTCCCCGTCGCGGAAGTCGGCCTCGATGCCGCTGAGGCGCGGCGAGCCGTCCTTCCGGACGGTGGCGAGGGCGTGGTGGGTGTACCGCCCGAAGCGCTCCCGCACGGTCGCGGCGAGCTCGGGCTCGGCGGCCTCGAAGGCCGGCCAGGTGGTTCCGGTGTCTTCCACGGGTGTGTCTTCCATGACTCCAGGAGACACCGGATACCCGACAGCCACTGTCCGGATTGCTCCGGACCCACCCGTGGGTTCAGGCTTGCTCCGGACCCACCCGTGGGTTCAGGCGGTCGCCGCGCGCTCCGCCTTGCTGCGCTCCACGCAGAACTCGTTGCCCTCCGGGTCCTTCAGGGTCGCCCAGCCGGTGCCGTCCGGGTTCCGGTGGTCCTCGAAGAGCGTGGCGCCGAGGCCGAGCAGCCGCTCGACCTCCTCGTCGCGGGTGCGGTCCTGCGGCTGGAGGTCGAGGTGGACGCGGTTCTTCACCGTCTTCCCCTCGGGGACCTGGATGAAGAGGAGGCCCGCGCCGGCCGACTCGACGAGCGCCTCCGGGTCACCGGGCCTGTCGTCGTCGGAGACCCGGGAGTCGAGGGCCTTCGCCCAGAAGGTCGCCAGGGCGTAGGCGTCGGCACAGTCGATGGTCATGTGTCGCACGAGAGAGGTCATGGGCGCCATGTTGGCCCGCGCACACGACCGGGAGCCACCCGATTTCCCCGCTCTCGGGTCCCGGCTCTCGGCTCTCGGCTCTCGGTCCGTGGTGGCGGGTCGCCTTCCCTCGGTCGCCGCCACGAGCGCGGCGAGCGAGGAGCGGGTGCCCTGGAGGTCCTGGATCTTCTCGTCGACGGCGTCGAGCCGTGCGACGAGCAGCGGGCCGAGGCAGGGCTCGATCTCCGCCTCGCTGCCGCAGACGCAGTCGAGGACCTCGGCGATGCCCCGGGTCGGCAGTCCGGCGCCGAGGAGGGCCCGGACGCGGCGCACGACTCCCCGGTACGTCCTCGGCGGCCCACCTCGTGGAGAACCTGGGCGCGCTCGACGTCACCTCACCGAGGAGCAGTTCGCCCGCATCGGCGCGGCGGCCTCATGACCGGACGACGCCCTGGGCCCGGGCGGCGGCGAGCCAGGCCGGGAACTCGGAGACGAGCCGGTCGTACAGCTCGGCGTCCGGGACCCGGTTCGGATCCTGGCCGGCGTGGAAGAAGCCGGCGTTGTCGAGGGGCCGCTTCGCCGGCACGGCCAGCTCGTCGAGCCTGCGCAGGAACTCGAACTGCCGGCTGCCGGGGTCGCCGAAGCCGATGAACTGCCAGAAGATCGGCAGCCGGGCCGCCTTGCAGACGTACCTCTCGGCGGCGAGCTTGTTGATCGGCCCTCCGTCGGTCTGGAAGACGACGAGCGCGGGCGCGGTGGAGCCGCTGTCCAGGTAGTGGTCGATGACGGCGTCCATGGCGAGGTGGTAGCTCGTCTTCCCCATGTGGCCGAGGCCGGCGACGATCCGGTCGATCCGGCCGGCGTGGTCGTCGAGCCGGATCTCGGTCTCCGCGTCGATGTCGGTGGAGAAGAAGACCACCGGCACCCGTCCGTCGTCGTCGAGGTGCGCGGAGAGCCCGAGGACCCGGTCGGCGAGGGCCTGCACGGTGCCGTTCGCGTAGTACGGCTTCATGGAGCCCGAGTAGTCGATGACGAGGTAGACGGCGATCCGCTGTCCGCCGATCCCGTGCCGCGCCAGTGACGCCCCGGCCTCCTTGTAGAGACTCACCAGCGCGGGCGCGGTCTCCTCGACCTTCCGCAGGCTCAGTGCCATGGCCGTTCCCCCTCCGACTCCTCGATGTCCGCGAGCATGGCGTCGGCCAGGTCGCGCTCGGCCGCGTAGTACCGCTCGGCCCACGCGAGGGTCAGCCGCGGGTACGCCCACGCCTCGTCCGCCGCCGCGTCCGCCACGTCCGCCTCGGCGCGCCGCCGCATGCGCTCGGCGTACTCCCGGTGCGCGGCCAGGATCTCCCGCATCCGCTCGGGTTCGAGGAGGTGGCCGAGCCAGAGCCGCAGCATCGGCCCGTGCTTCAGGACGGGCGGGTCGAGGGGGGCGGCGCGGGCCCAGGCGCGGACGGCGGCGAGGCCCTCGTCGGTGATCCGGTAGACGCGTTTGTCGCGTGCGCCGGCCTCGGGGGCGACGAGCCGCGAGGTGGCGTAGCCGCTGTTCTCCAGGCGCTTGAGCTCGCTGTAGACCTGGCTGAAGGACGGGCTCCAGTAGAAGAGGCCGAGGGACCGGTCGGCCCACTTCTTGACGTCGTAGCCGGACAACTCCCTTTCGTGGGACAGCAGTCCGAGCACGGCCCAGCTGGTCGCGGGAAGCTCTGGCACGCTCTCTCGGTCCACCACGGACGGCAGTCTACGACCCTTCCCTCCCCTCCCTATGCCTGCTAGAAGTATTTCGATCAGGCATAAGCCTTCCCCGGGAGGAGCGGCCCGTGAAGTTCTCCATGATCTTCGAAGCACAGCTCGTCGACCCGACCCCCGACCGCGAACGCCAGGTCCTCCACGACTGCGTCGAACAGGCCGTCCTCGCCGAGGAGATGGGCTTCGACCGGATCTGGGCGGTCGAGCACCACTCCCTCGTCCAGTACGCCCACATGACCGCGTCCGAGATCTTCCTGGCCTGGGTCGCCGCCCGCACCCGGACCATCCGCGTCGGCCACGGCGTGGTCACCATGCCCTTCGGCTACCAGCACCCGGTCCGGGTCGCCGAACGGGCCGCGATGCTCGACGTGCTCTCCGGCGGCCGGGTCGACGTCGGCGCCGGCCGGGGCGCGACCCGCCAGGAGACCCGGATGTTCGGGGTGCGCCCGGAGGACACCCGCCCGCAGACCGAGGAGGCCCTGCGGATCTTCGCCGCGGCCTGGCGGGAGCCGGAGTTCGAGTGGCACGGCACCCTCGACATCGGCCCCGGCGCGGTCCTGCCCCGTCCCGTGCAGACACCGCATCCGCCGCTCTTCATGGCCTGCTCCCGGCACGACTCCCTGCGGCAGGCCGCCGAACTCGGCATCGGCGCCCTGGTGATGGGCTTCGCGGGCGCCGACGACGTCCGCGCGATGCGCGCGGTGTACGACGAGGCCATCGCCGCCAGGGACGGTTCGCGGTTCGTCTCCACGGAGGTCAACGACCACTTCTCCGCCCTCTGCCCGACGGTCGTCCTCGACGACGCCGCCCGCGCCCTCCGGCTCGGCACCCGGGGCCAGCGCTTCTTCGCCGAGTCGATCGCGCACTGGTACGGGGGCGCGCCCGCCCCGACGGGCCACGCGGAGGACGAGGACCACACGGCGGCGCTCGACGAGCAGCGGCAGAAGCTGGTCGCCCGGCTGCACGAGGCGGACGTCCCCGCCCGCCCGGTCGACACGGGCACGTACAACACCGACCACGCCTACGGGGACGCGGCCACGGCGATCGCCTACGTCGAACGGCTCCGCCGGATCGGCGTGGACGAGGTGATGTGCCTGATCCAGATGGGCACGGTCCCGCAGGAGGTCTGCCTGGAGACGATCCGGCAGTGGGGGGAGCACGTGATCCCGCACTTCCGCGGAGCACGGACCGCGGAACGTTGAGAACGCGCCGCAGCGCCCCCAGGTCGTCCGGTCGGGGACATCGAGGGGGCGCTGCGCTCAGTTCCGCACGTCGTTGTACGGGACGTTCCAAGGGGCCGGATCAGACCATCAGGGCACGGTCCGTCGGGCGGATCGGGGCCGGCAGGGAGCTGGCGCCGGTCAGGTAGCGGTCCACGCCACGGGCGGCGGAGCGGCCCTCGGCGATGGCCCAGACGATGAGGGACTGGCCGCGGCCGGCGTCACCGGCGACGAACACGCCGTCGACGTTGGTGGCGAAGTCCGCGTCGCGGGCGACGTTGCCCCGCTCGTCCAGCTCCAGGCCGAACTGCGCGACCAGGCCGTTCTCCACGTCGGTGCCGGTGAAGCCCATCGCGAGCGTGACCAGCTGGGCGGGGATCTTCCGCTCCGTGCCCGGCTTCTGCGTCAGCTTGCCCTCGACGAACTCGACCTCGACGAGGTGGAGGAACTGGACGTTGCCGTCCTCGTCGCCCTCGAAGTGGGTGGTGGAGACGGAGTAGACCCGCTCGCCGCCCTCCTCGTGCGCCGAGGTCACCTTGTAGAGCATGGGGAAGGTCGGCCAGGGCTGGCCGGCGCTGCGCTCCTCGCCCGGCTTCGGCATGATCTCCAGCTGCGTGACCGAGGCCGCGCCCTGGCGGTGCGCCGTACCGACGCAGTCCGCGCCGGTGTCGCCGCCGCCGATGACGACGACGTGCTTGCCCTCGGCGGTGATCGGCGGGGCCACGAAGTCGCCCTCGACGACCTTGTTGGCGAGCGGCAGGTACTCCATCGCCTGGTGGATGCCGTTCAGCTCCCGGCCCGGGACGGGCAGGTCGCGGGCGGTGGTGGCGCCCGCGGCGACGACCACGGCGTCGAACCGCTTGCGCAGGTCCGTCGCCGTCAGGTCGCGGCCGATCTCGATGCCGGTGCGGAATTTGGTGCCCTCCGCGCGCATCTGCTCGATGCGGCGGTTGATGTGCCGCTTCTCCATCTTGAACTCGGGGATGCCGTAGCGCAGCAGACCGCCGATGCGGTCGGCACGCTCGTACACGACCACGGTGTGGCCGGCCCGGGTCAGCTGCTGGGCCGCGGCGAGGCCCGCCGGACCCGAGCCGATGACGGCGGCGGTCTTGCCGGACAGGCGCTCGGGCACCTGCGGCTTGACGTCGTTCGCGTCCCAGGCCTTGTCGATGATGGAGACTTCGACGTTCTTGATGGTGACGGCCGGCTGGTTGATGCCGAGCACGCACGCGGACTCGCAGGGAGCCGGGCACAGGCGGCCGGTGAACTCCGGGAAGTTGTTGGTGGCGTGCAGGCGCTCCTGCGCCGCCGACCAGTCCTCGCGGTAGGCGTAGTCGTTCCACTCGGGGATCAGGTTCCCGAGGGGGCAGCCGTTGTGGCAGAACGGGATGCCGCAGTCCATGCAGCGGCCGGCCTGCTTGCTGATGATCGGCAGCAGGGAGCCGGGGACGTAGACCTCGTTCCAGTCCCTGACGCGCTCGCCCACCGGTCGGGTCTGGGCGACTTCGCGCCCGGTGGTCAGGAAGCCCTTGGGGTCAGCCATGGGACGCAGCCTCCATCATCTTCTCGGTGGTCTCGGCCTCGGAGAGACCGGCGAGCTCAGCGGCGTCCTTGGCGGCGAGCACGGCCTTGTACGTGGTGGGGATGATCTTGCTGAACCGGGCCGCCGCGGCGTCCCAGTCGGCGAGGAGCTTCTCGGCGACCGTCGAGCCGGTCTCCTCGAAGTGGCGGCGCACGACGTCGTGCAGCCAGGTCCTGTCGGTGTCCGACAGGGCCTCGATCGCCTCCAGGTTCCCGGAGTTGACGTTGTCCCGGTCGAGGTCGATCACGTAGGCGACACCGCCCGACATGCCGGCCGCGAAGTTGCGGCCGGTCTCGCCGAGGACGACCGCCGTGCCACCGGTCATGTACTCGCAGCCGTGGTCGCCCACGCCCTCCGAGACGACCAGGGCGCCGGAGTTGCGGACGCAGAAGCGCTCGCCGGTGCGGCCGCGGAGGAACAGCTCGCCGCCGGTGGCGCCGTAGCCGATGGTGTTGCCCGCGATGGTCGAGTACTCGGCGAGGTGGTCGGCGCCCCGGTCCGGGCGGACGATCACACGGCCGCCGGAGAGGCCCTTGCCGACGTAGTCGTTGGCGTCGCCCTCCAGGCGGAGGGTGACACCGGCCGGCAGGAAGGCGCCGAAGGACTGGCCGGCGGAGCCGGTGAAGGTGATGTCGATGGTGTCGGCCGGGAGGCCGGCGCCGCCGAACTTCTTCGTCACCTCGTGGCCGAGCATGGTGCCGACCGTGCGGTTGATGTTGCGGATCGCGACCTGGGCGCGGACCGGCTGCGCCTCCTCGGCGGAGGGCGCGTTCAGGGCCTCGGCGGCGAGCTGGATCAGCTCGTTGTCGAGGGCCTTCTCCAGACCGTGGTCCTGCTCGACCCGGGCGTGGCGGACCGCGCCCTCCGGCAGCTCGGGCACGTAGAAGAGCGGCTCCAGGTCGAGGCCCTGCGCCTTCCAGTGCGTGACCGCGCGGCTGGTGTCGAGCAGCTCGGCGTGGCCGACGGCCTCTTCGAGGGTGCGGAAGCCCAGCTCGGCGAGGAGCTCGCGGACCTCCTCGGCGATGAACTCGAAGAAGTTGACGACGAACTCGGCCTTGCCGGAGAAGCGGTCGCGCAGGACCGGGTTCTGGGTGGCGATGCCGACCGGGCAGGTGTCCAGGTGGCAGACGCGCATCATGACGCAGCCGGAGACGACGAGCGGCGCGGTCGCGAAACCGAACTCCTCGGCGCCGAGCAGCGCGGCGATGACGACGTCGCGGCCGGTCTTCAGCTGGCCGTCGGTCTGGACGACGATCCGGTCGCGCAGGCCGTTGAGCAGCAGCGTCTGCTGGGTCTCGGCGAGGCCGAGCTCCCAGGGACCGCCCGCGTGCTTCAGGGAGGTCAGCGGGGAGGCGCCCGTTCCGCCGTCGTGGCCGGAGATGAGGACGACGTCCGCGTGGGCCTTGGAGACACCGGCGGCGACCGTGCCGACGCCGACCTCGGAGACCAGCTTCACGTGGATGCGGGCGACCGGGTTGGCGTTCTTGAGGTCGTGGATCAGCTGGGCCAGGTCCTCGATGGAGTAGATGTCGTGGTGCGGCGGCGGCGAGATGAGGCCGACGCCGGGCGTCGAGTGACGCGTCTTGGCGACCCACGGGTAGACCTTGTGGCCGGGCAGCTGGCCGCCCTCGCCGGGCTTGGCGCCCTGGGCCATCTTGATCTGGATGTCGTCCGCGTTGACCAGGTACTCGCTGGTGACGCCGAAGCGGCCGGAGGCGACCTGCTTGATCGCGGAGCGGCGCACCGGGTCGTACAGGCGGTCCGGGTCCTCGCCGCCCTCACCGGTGTTGGACTTGGCGCCCAGCCGGTTCATGGCGACGGCGAGCGTCTCGTGCGCCTCGCGGGAGATGGAGCCGTACGACATGGCGCCGGTGGAGAAGCGCTTGACGATCTCGGAGACCGGCTCGACCTCGTCGATGGAGATCGAGGGGCGGTCCGAGGAGAAGCCGAAGAGGCCGCGGAGCGTCATGAGGCGCTCGGACTGCTCGTTCACCCGCTCCGTGTACTTCTTGAAGATGTCGTACCGCTTGGTGCGCGTGGCGTGCTGCAGGCGGAAGACGGTCTCCGGGTCGAACAGGTGCGGCTCGCCCTCGCGGCGCCACTGGTACTCGCCGCCGATCTCCAGGGCGCGGTGCGCCGAGGGGACGCCGGAGACGGGGTACGCCTTGGCGTGGCGGGCGGCGACCTCCTTGGCGACGACGTCGAGGCCGGCGCCGCCGATCTTGGTGGCCGTGCCGTTGAAGTACGTGGCGACGAAGGCCTCGTCGAGGCCGACGGCCTCGAAGACCTGGGCGCCGCGGTAGGAGGCGACGGTGGAGATGCCCATCTTGGACATGACCTTGAGGACGCCCTTGCCGAGGGCGTAGATGAGGTTCCGGATGGCCTGCTCGGGCTCCAGGCCCTCGATGAAGGTGCCGGCGCGGACCAGGTCCTCGACGGACTCCATGGCGAGGTACGGGTTGACCGCCGCGGCGCCGTAGCCGATGAGCAGGGCGACGTGGTGGACCTCGCGGACGTCACCGGCCTCGACGAGCAGGCCCACCTTGGTGCGCTGCTTGGTGCGGATGAGGTGGTGGTGGACGGCCGCGGTGAGCAGCAGCGACGGGATCGGCGCGTGCTCGGCGTCGGAGTGCCGGTCGGAGAGGACGATCAGACGGGCGCCGCCCTCGATCGCCGCGTCGGCCTCGGCGCAGATGGCCTCGATGCGGGCGGCGAGGGCCTCGCCGCCGCCGGAGACCCGGTAGAGGCCGGAGAGGGTGACGGCCTTCATGCCGGGCATGTCACCGTCGTGGTTGATGTGGATGAGCTTGGCCAGCTCGTCGTTGTCGATCACCGGGAAGGGCAGGGTGACGCTGCGACACGACGAGGCGGTGGGTTCGAGCAGGTTGCTGCCGGGGCCGAGCGAGGAGCGCAGGCTCGTCACCAGCTCTTCGCGGATGGCGTCCAGCGGCGGGTTCGTGACCTGCGCGAAGAGCTGCGTGAAGTAGTCGAAGAGCAGCCGCGGGCGGGCCGACAGGGCCGCGATGGGCGAGTCCGTGCCCATGGAGCCGATCGGCTCGGCGCCGGTGCGGGCCATCGGCGCGAGGAGGACGCGGAGCTCCTCCTCGGTGTAGCCGAAGGTCTGCTGGCGGCGGGTGACCGAGGCGTGGGTGTGCACGATGTGCTCGCGCTCGGGGAGGTCGGAGAGCTCGATCTCGCCGGTCTCCAGCCACTCCGCGTAGGGGTGCTCGGCGGCGAGGGCGGCCTTGATCTCGTCGTCCTCGACGATGCGGTGCTCGGCGGTGTCGACGAGGAACATCTTGCCGGGCTGGAGGCGGCCCTTGCGGACGACCTTGGCGGGGTCGATGTCGAGGACGCCGACCTCGGAGGAGAGGACGACGAGGCCCTCGTCGGTGACCCAGTAGCGGCCGGGGCGCAGACCGTTGCGGTCGAGGACCGCGCCGACCTGGACGCCGTCGGTGAAGGTGACGCAGGCCGGGCCGTCCCAGGGCTCCATCAGCGTGGAGTGGTACTGGTAGAAGGCGCGGCGGTCCGGGTCCATGGTCTCGTGGTTCTCCCACGCCTCCGGGACCATCATCAGGACCGCGTGCGGCAGGGAGCGGCCGCCGAGGTGGAGGAGCTCCAGGACCTCGTCGAAGGAGGCCGAGTCGGAGGCGTCCGGGGTGCAGATCGGGAAGATCCGCTCCAGCGAGCCCTCGCCGAAGGCCGTGGAGTCGAGCTGCGCCTCGCGGGCGGTCATCCAGTTCCGGTTGCCCTTGACGGTGTTGATCTCACCGTTGTGGGCGACGAAGCGGTACGGGTGGGCCAGCGGCCAGCTCGGGAAGGTGTTGGTGGAGAACCGGGAGTGGACCAGGGCCACGGCGGTGGCGCAGCGGCGGTCCGACAGGTCCGGGAAGAAGGGCTCCAGCTGGCCGGTGGTCAGCATGCCCTTGTAGACGATGGTGCGGGCGGAGAGCGACGGGAAGTACGTCGCGGCCTCGCGCTCGGCGCGCTTGCGGAGGACGAAGGCCTTGCGGTCGAGCGCGATGCCCGTGGCCGCGCCGGCGGCGTCCTTCACGAAGAGCTGGCGGAAGACCGGCATGGTGGCGCGGGCGGAGGCGCCGAGCAGCTCGGGGGCGACGGGGACCTCGCGCCAGCCGAGGACGTCCAGGCCCTCTTCGGCGGCGACGGTCTCGATCGCGGCGACGGTCTCGGCGGTGCCGTCCTCGGGGAGGAAGGCGATGCCGACGGCGTACGCGCCGGCCTCGGGGAGCTCGAATCCGGCGACCTCGCGGAGGAAGGCGTCCGGGACCTGGAGCAGGATGCCGGCGCCGTCGCCGGAGTCGGGCTCGGAGCCGGTGGCGCCGCGGTGCTCGAGGTTGCGCAGTACGGTCAGCGCCTGCTCGACCAGCGCGTGGCTGGCTACACCGGTGAGGGTGGCCACGAACCCGACACCGCAGGCGTCGTGTTCGTTACGGGGGTCGTACATCCCCTGAGCAGCGGGGCGACCGTCCATGGGCGACCAGGCGTCGGAACGCATCGGCTCTCCCGTCGTCGTCGTGGCATATGGAGCTGCCGAGGGACGACGTTGGCCCTCCGCGAAATTTCGTGCAGGTTACATGATGGCTGGCTTCTCGCGAAGTGGATAGCTCATTCCAACATGCGGACATCACCGATACGCAGCGATGGTGTGAGGTCATCTGTGGGGTGCGGCGGCAGGGACTGCCCCGCGGGGACGGACCGAGGGTCCGGAGGCACTTCGGGACTCCGGCGGCCCGTCGCTGAGAGTGGGCTTCGTTGCCCTGTGGCGCTCAGGCCTCTTTCCCGTTGGTCACGGGTTCGAAACCGCCGAGTAACCGGCTACTTATGTGGCGTCCCGCATAGTGTCTCATCGCCTCGACGGATCGGACCAGGGATATACGTCACAGCCCTTTCGGGGCCTATGTCCCGAAAGGGTGCCACGAAAAGACCGAGAGGTCCCTTTGGGGAGCCTCTCGGTCTTCTGCCGGAACACGGAATCCGCACCGGCCCGACGCGGCTTCGGCATCGGGCGGGCGCGGATGCGGCACCAGGTGGGCGCGGATACGGCGTCGCCCCCGCAGGGCTACAACGCGGCCCCGAAGAGCATGCCGAGCCCGTACGTGACGGCCGCGGCCGCCCCGCCCAGGACGAGCTGGCGCATGCCGCTGAAGAGCCAGCCGCGGGCGGTCACGCGGGCCACCAGGGCGCCGCAGGCGAAGAGGCCGACGAGCGCGAGCAGCACGGCCGGCCAGAGCGCGGTCGCCCCGAGCAGGTACGGCAGGACGGGGAGGAGCGCGCCGAGCGCGAAGGAGCCGAAGGACGAGACGGCGGCGACCATCGGCGACGGCAGGTCGTCCGGGTCGATGCCGAGCTCCTCGCGGGCGTGGATCTCCAGCGCCTGCTCGGGATCCTTCGACAGCTGCATCGCGACCTCGCGGGCGAGCGCGGGCTCGACGCCGCGGGAGACGTAGAGCGCGGCGAGCTCCTCCATCTCGTCGACCGGGTGCTTGCGCAACTGACGTCGCTCGACGTCCAGTTCCGCCTGGACGAGCTCGCGCTGCGAGGCGACGGAGGTGTACTCGCCGGCCGCCATGGAGAAGGCGCCGGCCGCGAGGCCCGCGAGGCCGGTGATGACGACGGTCTGGGAGGAGACCGCACCACCGGCGACACCGGTCATCAGCGCGAGGTTCGAGACGAGACCGTCCATGGCGCCGAACACCGCCGGGCGCAGCCAACCGCCGTTCACGTCGCGGTGCGTGTGGTTGTCGCGGTGGGCCTCGTGCAGTGGTGCCTGGGCTTCGATGATGGACATGACTCTCCCCTCGTTCCGGCGGGCCGGGATGCACCCGCCGCCCCCAACACGTCGAAAATACGCCTGATGTAAGGGGTGCGCCAGCAAGGCAGGCCGTACTTACTAAGGCCCGCCTCAGTGAGGGCAACCCAACCTGGCGGGGTGTCAGCCGGGTGACAGAGACGTTTCTTCGGCGAGTTCGCGGCCCGGGGTGGCACAGATCCAGGCATCGGGGCGCCGGTGTCGGCACCCCTGTCGAGGAAGGGGCGCGAGATGGTGACCAGTACGGCCTGCGACACGCGTGAACGGGCGAGAGGAGCGCTCCTCGGCCTCGCCGTCGGCGACGCGCTCGGCGCGCCCGCCGAGAACATGCGGCCCTCCGAGATCCGCCGCCGCTGGGGCCGCATCGAAGGATTCGTGACGGACAGCCCGGCGGGCACCGACGACACGGAGTACGCCGTCTTCTCGGGCCTGCTCCTCGCCCGGCACGGCTCCGCCCTCACCGTCCACCACGTCGAACGGGCCTGGCACCACTGGATCGCCGACCTCGACGAAGGCCCCTTCCGCGGGGCGGGCTTCTCCGAGCGCGGCACCCTGGAGAACCTCCGCCGCGGCCTCGCCGCCCCCATCTCGGCCCAGCACCGCCACGCGTGGAGCGACGGCCTCGCGATGCGCGCGGCGCCCTTCGGGGTGTTCGCGGCGGGGCGCCCGGCGGAGGCGGCCCGCCTGGTCGCGATCGACGGCAGCGTCAGCCACGAGGGGGAGGGCATCTACGGCGGCCAGGCGGTGGCGGCGGGCGTGGCGGCGGCGATGACGGGGGCGACGGTCACGTCGGTGATCGCCGCGGCCCTGTCCGTGGTCCCCATGGACTCCTGGACGGCCCGCTCGCTGCGCCGCGCGGTCGTGGCGGCCCAGCGGGTCCAGCCGGACCCCCTCACCCGCGAGCGCCAGGTCCGCTCGGCGGTCGTCATCGGCGGCTACCCGTGGACGGACCTGGCCCCGGAGGCGGTGGGCCTGGCGTTCGGCGCGTTCGCGGCGGCCCGGGGGGACTTCCGCACGGCCGTCCTCACCGCCGTCAACATGGGCCGCGACGCCGACACGACGGCGGCGGTGGCGGGCGCCCTGGCCGGCGCGGCGGGCGGGGTGGCCGCGATCCCGGAGGACTGGGCCTCGGCCATCGCCCCGGTGACGGGCAGCTGCCTCCCGTCGATGCGCGGCTACCACGTCCTGGACGTCGCGGACCTCCTCACCCCGGAGGAGGCGGCATGAACGCGGACCTGACGACCACGACGGGCGACACCGGCGCGCCCGCGGCGGGCGCGGCGGGCGCGGCGGGCGCGGCGGACGCGGCGGACGCGGCGGGCGCGGCGGGCGCGGCGGGCGCGACCCCGGAGGAGAACGGCGTCGCCACGCCCGCCGCGGGCACCGGCACGGCTGCCGCGAGGGGCGCGGCCCCGGCGGGGAACGCAGTCGCCACCCCCACTACGGGCGCGGCCCCGGCGGCGCACGCCGTCGCCACCCCTGCTGTGGGCGGTCGTCCCGCAGGGCGAGGGGGCTCCTCCCTGCTCGAGCGGAGCCGAGAGCTCGGGGGAGGGCGGGCACGGCCCCCGGGGCCGGGCACCGCCACGGCGACCGACGCCCCGCTGGACCCGGCCCCGGTGCCGGTCAGCGCCCTGGTGGTCGACGCCCCGCTGGACCCGGCGCCGGTGCAGGTCAGCGCCCTGGCGGTCGACGCCCTCCAGGCCCTCGCCCCGGATCCCGGCACCGCTCCGGACCACGGCACGGCCCCGGTCCGCGGCATCGGCTCCTGGTGCGGGAGCTCCCCCGAGGCCCCGGTGCCGAGCGCGCAGACGGAGACCCGTCCCAGCCGCGACGCGGTCGAGGGCCTGCTCCTCGGCATCGCCGCGGGCGACGCCGCCGGCTGGCCCGCCGCGAGGCACCGCGCCGCCCGCATGCCCGAATGGACCCGCCGCCTCACCCGCGAACTCGACACCTTCGCCGAGCAGAACGCGACGACCACCCTCCCCGTCCCCATCGCCCTCAACCAGCCCCCCGAGCCCCTCCGGCTCGGCCCCTCCGACGACGCCGAGTGGGCGGTCTTCACCGCCGAGGCCGTCCTCGCCGCCTCCGGCCCGGTCTTCGACGGCCTCCCGCCCGACCGCCGGCTCCGCGCCGCCGTCGACCTCGCCTGGAACGCCCTCGCCGGCCAGGTCGCCGCCGCGGCCGACCGCGCCCCCGAGGTCGAGTCGGCCGTGCTCCCCCTCCGCGCCCGGATCTCGGTGCGCGCGGGCCTCGGCAATCTCGCCACCGGCCTGCGCCCGCCCGCCACGGGCCACGACAACCCGCACTACTTCGACGACGCGGCCTGCGTCCGGGCCGCCGTGCTGGCCCTGGTCCACCCGGGCGACCCGCGCGCCGCCGCCGAACTCGCCGAGTTCGACGCCCGGTACACGCAGGACGGCGACGGCGTGCACGGCGCCCGGGCGACGGCGGCGGCCGTCGCCGCGGCCCTCGGCGGGGCGACGGTCGACGAGGCCGTGGAGGCGGCGCTCGCCGAACTCCCGCCCGCCACCGAGATCGGCCGCAACGCGCGGCACGCCGTGGAGCTGGCCCGGGCCGCCGATTCGGCCTTCGCGCTCGTCCCGCTCCTGGAGCACCAGATCGTGGACCACGTCTACAGCTACGGCATCGCCGCCGCCGAGACCGTCCCGGTCGCCCTGGCCCTCGCCACCGCCGCCCGGGGCGAGATGACGGCGGCGGTGCCGGCCGCCGCCTGCCTCTCCCGGGTCGCCGACTCGGCCCCGGCGCTCTCGGGCGCGCTCACCGGCGCGCTGGGCGGCGGCCGTTCGGTCCCGGCGAGCTGGCGGGAGGCGTGCAGGACGCTCGCGGGCTGCGCGCTGCCCCGGCTCGCGGGTACGGATCTGGTGGAACTCGCCGGGTCGCTCGGAGCCACGGAACCGGCCACCCCAGGTGGACAATTCCGACATGACACCCACACTGGATGACCGGATCACCGGCAGCCTCCTCGGGGCCGCCGTCGGCGACGCGCTCGGCGGCCCCGTCGAGGGCTACACCCCCGAGCAGATCCTGGAGCGCCACGGCGGCCGCGTCACCGGGATCGTCGGCCCCTGGAACGGCGGCGACTGGCGCACCGCCCGCCCCATCGCGCCGTACCACAAGGGCGACGGGCACGTCACCGACGACACCTTGATGACCCACGCGCTGATCCGGGTGTACGAGAAGGTCCGCGGCCACCTCGACGCGTACGCGGTCGCGGACCACCTCGTCCCCGAACTCATGGGCTCCCCCGTCTGGATCCCGGAGCTGGAGGCCGAGGCGCTTCCCCTCCAGCGGATCTTCCTCGCCGAGAAGTGGATCGTGACCCGGCTCCACTACGGCCACGTGGACCCGCGCGAGGCCGGCAACGGCAACGTCGTCAACTGCGGGGCGGCGATGTACATGGCGCCCGTCGGCCTGGTCAACGCCGCCCACCCGACGGCCGCCTACGCCGAGGCGATCGACCTGACGGGCGCGCACCAGTCCTCCTACGGCCGGGAGGCGGCGGGTGTCTTCGCGGCGGCGGTCGCGGCGGCCTGCGCGCCGGACGCCACGCCGGCGTCCGTGGTCGCGACGGCCCTGGCCCTGGCGAAGGACGGAACGCGCGCGGCGATCGAGGCGGTCGCCGAAGTCGCCTCCGGCCACACGGACTTCGAGTCCGCCCTCGCGCCCCTCCGCAGGGCGGTCGCCCCCTTCGACACGGTCGGGCCCGACTACCGCGCCCCCTCCCTCGGTGCCCGCCGCCCCTCCCGGCTGCACGCGATCGAGGAACTCCCGATCGCCCTCGGCATGCTGCTCGTCGGCGAGGGCGACTTCCGGCGCACGGTCCTGGGCGCGGTCAACTACGGCCGCGACTGCGACTCGATCGCCACGATGGCGGGCGCGCTCGTGGGCGCGCTGCACGGCGAGCCGGCCGTCCCCTCCGACTGGGCGAAGCGGGTGGCGGAGGCGAGCCGCCTGGACCTGCACGCCCCGGCGAGGGCGCTGGCCGCGGTGGCCCGCGAGATCTTCGCCGCGGACACCGCCGCCCGCCGGTCCCACGAGTCGGCCTTCGCGACCCTGACGAGCGCGGACCGATGACCCTCCGCCTGACCTGGGTCCAGCCGGAGGACCTGGTGGGCCACGAACTCCGCCAGGCGGCGGAGGACGGGCGCGACGCGGACGCCCTGGCGGCCCGCTGGAGGGCGGCGGGCGGCCCACCCGCCCCGGAGACGGCCGGCGCGTCCCCGGTCCCCCGCCCGGACCTCCGTCCCCTGGCGGAAGAACTCCTGGACGCCCTGGCGTCCCTCCCGAACCCCCTGTCGGCCCGGGAGCCGACCTCCCTCGCCGCGATCCGGGCCCTGACGACGGCCTCCGAACCCCCGGCCACCACGGTGCGGGGCGCCGCCCTCCGCGACCGCCTCCACGCCGCCTGGCTCGGCCGGGCCGTCGGGTGCCTGCTCGGCAAGCCCGTCGAGAAGCTCCCCCTCCCCGCCCTCCGCGCCCTCGCCCGCGCCGCCGGCAACTGGCCCCTCACCACCTGGTTCACCGCCCGCGGCGTCCCTCCGGAGCTGCTCGCCGCGCATCCCTGGAACCGCCGCTCCGCCGCCACCTCCCTCGCCGAGAACATCGACGGCATGCCCGAGGACGACGACCTCAACTACCCCCTCCTCGACCTGCTGCTCCTCCAGCGGTACGGCCGCGACTTCACCACCGCCGACGTCGCCCGCCTCTGGCTCGACGAACTCCCCGCCGGCCGCACCTTCACGGCCGAGCGCGTCGCCTACCGCAACCTCCTGGACGGCGTGGAACCCCCGCTGACCGCCGCCCGCCGCAATCCCTTCCGCGAGTGGATCGGCGCCCAGATCCGGGCCGACGTCCACGGCTGGACCCACCCGGGCGACCCGGTGGCCGCCGCCGCGCAGGCGCACCGGGACGCGGTGCTCACGCACACCGCGAACGGCGTCTACGGCGCCATGTTCGTCGCCGCCGCCCTCGCCACCGCGGCGACCGGCACCGCCGACGTCCACCAGGCGCTCGCCGCCGGCCTCGGGGTGATCCCCCCGCGCTCGCGGCTCGCCGGGGCGGTCCGCCTCGGCATCGAGACCGCCCGCGCCCATCCGCGCGCCGAGGAGTTCGACACCGTCGTCGACCGGCTGCACGCCGAACTCGGCGGGTACCACTGGGTGCATGCCGTCCCCAACGCCGCACTGCTCGCCGCCGCCCTCACCCACGCCGACGGCGACTTCTCCCGCTCCGTCTGCGCGGCGGTCTCGGGCGGCTGGGACACCGACTCCAACGGCGCCACCGCCGGCTCGCTCGCCGGGCTGCTCGCCGGGCATCCGGACCGGCTGCCGGAGCGCTGGACCTCCCCCCTCAAGAACCGGCTCGCGACCTCGGTGCCGTCCTTCGACGGCATCGGCTTCGACACCCTGGCCGAACTGACACACCTGGAGGCAGTACGCCCATGACCAGCATCGTCGTGCTCGGCAGCACGAACATGGATCTCGTCGTCTACGTGCCGCGGGCCCCCGCCCTCGGTGAGACGGTCACCGGCCGCTCCTTCCGTACGATCCCCGGCGGCAAGGGCGCCAACCAGGCCGTCGCCGCCGCCCGTGCGGGCGCCGAGGTGGCGATGATCGGCGCGGTCGGCGCGGACGAGTTCGGGCCACGGCTCCGCGCCACCCTGGAGCACTGCGCGGTGGACACCGACCTCCTGCGCACCTCCGAGGGCCCCTCCGGCACCGCCCATGTCGTCGTCGACGACGAGGGCGGCAACGCGATCGTCGTCGTCCCCGGCGCCAACGGCACCGTCACCTCCCTCACCCACGGCGACGAGGCCCTCATCGGGACCGCCGACGCCCTGCTCCTCCAGCTCGAACTCCCCCTCTCCGTCGTCGTCGAGGGCGCCGTCACCGCCCGTCGGCTCGGCGTCCGCACCGTCCTCACCCCCGCTCCCGCGCAGCCGCTCCCGCCGGAACTCCTCGCCGCCACCGACCTGTTGGTGCCGAACGAGCACGAGGCCGCCGCGCTCACCGGGCTCACCGACCCGCGCGAGGCCGCCCAGGCCCTGCTGCGGGACGTCCCCGAGGTGGTCGTCACGCTGGGCGCGGCCGGCAGCCTGTACGCGGCGCGCGGCGCCGAGCCGGTCGCCGTGCCCGCGCCCCGGGTCCGGGCCGTGGACACCACGGGAGCGGGCGACACCTTCGTCGGCGCCCTGGCGGTGGCCCTGGGCGAGGGCCGTCCCGCCCCGGAGGCCCTGGCCTGGGCACAGACGGCCGCCGCGCTCTCCGTCCTGCGCGAGGGCGCGTCGACCTCGATGCCGTACCGCGTCGAGATCGACGACGCCTTCCGCTCCCCCGGCATCCTGGAGGCCGACGCCGTATGACCGTCCACGCCCCGGCCACCCCGCCGGACCCCACGGCCGTCGAGAGCTCCACGGCGCCCCTGCGCGGACTGCGCGTCCTGGATCTCGCGACCCTCTTCGCCGGCCCCCTCGCGGCCATGATGCTGGGCGACTTCGGGGCCGACGTCGTCAAGGTCGAGCATCCCCGCACACCGGATCCGTCCCGTGGCCACGGCCCCGCCAAGGACGGCATCGGCCTGTGGTGGAAGGTCCTCGGCCGCAACAAGCGGGCGATCACCCTCGATCTGTCCTCGCCGGGCGGCCGCGACACCCTCCTCGCCCTCGCCGCCGACGCGGACGTGATCGTGGAGAACTTCCGGCCGGGCACCCTGGAGCGCTGGGGCCTGGGCTGGGAGGAGCTGTCCGCCGTCAACCCGCGTCTGGTCCTGACCCGGGTCACCGGCTTCGGCCAGTTCGGGCCGTACGCCCACCGTCCCGGCTTCGGCACCCTCGCCGAGGCGATGAGCGGCTTCGCCGCCCTCACCGGCGAGCCGGACGGCCCGCCGACGCTGCCGCCCTTCGGCCTCGCCGACTCGATCGCCGCCCTCGCCACGGCGTACGCGGTGATGACCGCGCTCACCGCCAGGACGACGACCGGACGCGGCCAGGTCGTCGACATGGCGATCATCGAGCCGATGCTCTCCGTCATCGGGCCCCACCCCCTCTGGTACGACCAGCTCGGTTACGTCCAGCCCCGGACCGGCAACCGCTCCCGCAACAACGCCCCGCGCAACACCTACCGGACCGCCGACGGCTCCTGGGTCGCCGTCTCCACCTCCGCCCAGTCGATCGCCGAGCGGGTGCTGCGGCTCGTCGGACGTCCGGAGCTGATCGACGAGCCGTGGTTCGCCGACGGCACGGGCCGCGCCCAGCACGCGGACGTCCTCGACGAGGCGGTCGGCTCGTGGATCGCCCGCCGCACCCGCGACGAGGCGATGGCGGCCTTCGAGAAGGCGGAGGCGGCCATCGCCCCCGTCTACGACGTCCGGGACGTCGTGGAGGATCCCCAGTACCGGGCGCTCCGCACCGTGACCGAGGTGGAGGATCCCGAGCTCGGCCCGATCAAGATGCAGAACGTCCTCTTCCGCCTCTCCGAGACCCCCGGCGCCATCCGCTGGGCCGGCCGGCCACACGGCGCGGACACCGTCGCCGTCCTCTCCGAACTCGGCCTCACCCCCGCCGAGATCGACGCCCTTCGCGAGCAAGGAGCGGTATGAGCCCCCTCAGCGGCCCCGCGGAGGACGAACGGACGCGCGCCGGCGAACCCGCCGCCGCGCCCTCCACGGCACACCCCCTCGCCCCCCTCACCTGGCTGTACGCCCCCGGCGACCGTCCCGAGGTCGTCCGCAAGGCCCTGGTCTCCGGCGCCGACGTCGTGATCGTCGATCTGGAGGACGCGGTCGCCCCGCAGCGCAAGGCGTACGCCCTCGACGCCACGGCCGACCTCCTCGCGGACGTCCACCCCGTCCCGGTCCACGTCCGCGTCCACACCCCGCGCGACATCCCCACCCTGGCCCCCCTCCCCGGCCTCTGCGGTCTCCGTGTCCCCAAGGTGACACACGCCACCGACATCCACCGGATCGCCCGCCTCGCCCCGGGCCTGCCCCTCTATCCGCTCCTGGAGAACGCCCTCGCCGTGGAGCACGCCCACGCCATCGCCACCGCCCACCCCTCCGTCCGCGGCATCGCCCTCGGCGAGGCCGACCTCCGCGCCGACCTGGGGGTGCGGGAGGACAGCGGCCTCGACTGGCCGCGCGGGCGGGTGGTGGTCGCGGCCCGCGCGGCCGCCCTCCCCCCGCCGGCCCAGTCCGTCCACCCGGACGTCCGCGACCTGGAGGCGCTGGCGGCCGGCTGCGCCCGGGGCCGGGCCATGGGCTTCTTCGGCCGGGCGGCCATCCATCCCCGTCAGCTCCCGGTCATCGAACGCGCCTACTTCCCCACCCCGGAGGAGGTGGAGGCGGCCCGCGAGGTCGTCGAGGCGGCCGCGACCGGGCAGGGCGCCCTCGCCCTGCCGAACGGCCGCTTCGTCGACGCGGCGGTGGTGGAGGGCGCCCACCGGGTCCTCTCCCTCGCGGCCCGCGCCGGCTGATCCGTACCCCCGCATGCGGAAGGGCCGCCGGGACCTCTCGGTCCCGGCGGCCCCCGGCGTACGGCCGGTCAGCTCTTGGCGGCCGACCCGGCGCCGTGGTCGGCGCCGTCGTCCTCGGTCTTCCCGTCCTCGTCCCCGGGCCCGTCGGTCTCGTCCCCGGGCCCGGCGGTCCGGTCCTCGGCGGTCCCGGCCGCGTCGGTGACCTCGGTGGTCCCGGCGCCCTCGACGGCGTCCGTCTTCTCGGCGGCCTTCTCCGCGGCCCTCGGTTCCACGATCTCCTCGCGGCCCGGCCGGAGGCGGGCCGAGACCACCAGGTAGACGACGGCCAGCAGGCCGACGACGATCGCGGTCCACACGTTGAGCCGCAGGCCGAGAACGTGGTGGGCCTCGTCGACGCGCAGGTACTCCGTCCACACGCGGCCCGAGCAGTACGCGGCGACGTACAGGGCGAAGGCCCGCCCGTGGCCGAGCTTGAAGCGGCGGTCGGCCCAGATGACCAGGAAGCCGACGGCGACGCACCAGAGCGACTCGTACAGGAAGGTCGGGTGGTAGAGCCCGGCCTCGCGGTTCGTCCCCTCGGTGATCTTCAGCGCCCACGGCACGTCGGTCGGCTTGCCGTACAGCTCCTGGTTGAACCAGTTGCCCCAGCGGCCGATGGCCTGGGCGAAGGCGATGCCGGGGGCGATGACGTCCGCGTACACGGGCAGGGAGATCCCGCGCCGACGGCAGCCGATCCAGGCGCCCACCGCGCCGAGCGCGATGGCGCCCCAGATGCCGAGGCCGCCCTCCCAGATCTTGAAGGCGTCGACCCAGTTCTCACCCTCGCTGAAGTACAGCTGGTAGTCGGTGATCACGTGGTAGAGGCGTCCGCCGACGAGGCCGAAGGGCACCGCCCAGACGGCGATGTCGGCCACGGTGCCGGCGGTGCCGCCCCGGGCGATCCAGCGCTTGTTGCCGAGCCAGACGGCGACGAAGACACCGATGATGATGCAGAAGGCATAGCCGCGCAGCGGGATCGGTCCGAGGTGGATCACGCCGGTCGACGGGCTGGGAATGTAGGCAAGGTCCATGACAGGACCGACGCTACCCTGCCGGGAGGGCAGGACGGCAGCCCACCCGGCAACTTCTGGGTAACCAATCCGGCGGCTAGCCCGCCGACGGGGAGGCGGTACCCGGCTTCTTGCCCTTGTTGGCCTCGGCGACCCACTTCTTCAGGTTCGCCGGGGAGATCTGCTCGTTCCCCTTGGTCGGGAAGATCGATTCTCCGTTGAGGAGGACGGACGGGGTGCCGCGGAAGCCGCCGTTCTGGAAGGCCTCGTGCGACTTCTTCACCCAGCCGTCGTGCGTGCCGTCGTTCACACAGCTGCGGAAGGCCGGCGTGTCGAGCCCCGGCACCTTGGCCGCCAGCTCGATCAGCTTGTCGTTCTTCCCGTAGGCGTCGTCCGTCTCCGGCGGCTGGTTGACGTAGAGCGTGTCGTGGTACGCGGTGAACTTCCCCGCGTCCTGGGCGCACGCCGCCGCGTTCGCCGCGCGCAGCGAGCCGCTGCCGCCCATGTTCCCGTCGATGAGGGTGGCGAGGTGGTAGTCGACCTTGAGCGCGCCGGAGGCCTCCAGCTCGTGGATGGCGTCCCGCATGACGTTCTCGAACTGGGCACAGGCCGGGCAGCGGAAGTCCTCCCAGACCGCGAGCGTCGACGGGGCGTCCGCCTTGCCCGTGGGGATGGCGGGCTTGCCGTCCTCGTCCGTCGCCGCGGTCGGCGCGACCACCGGCCCCGCCTTGTCCGATCCGCTGTTCTTGTCGCCGCCCGCGGCGATCACGCCGACGACGGCGGCCAGGCCGAGGACACCGACCACGGCCGCCGACACGATCAGGACGCGTCGCTGCTTCTCGCGGGCCTTGTCGCGCTCGCGCTGCTCCTTGAGGCGCTCCCGGGCGTTCTGCGTACCGTTCCGCTTGTTCTCGCTCACGCCCCAGGCAACGAACCGGGGAGGCACATCCGCGCCTCCCCGGTCCGATGTCCACCCGAACGGGCTACGAAACGCGGCGGACGCCCTCGGCGAGTTCGGCCGCCAGTTCCCTTACGGCGGCGAGCCCGGCCGCCTCGTCGCCGTCGGCGTCGAGGATCCGCTGCACGAAGGCGGAGCCGACGATGACGCCGTCGGCGAAGCCGGCGACCTCCTTCGCCTGCGTGGCGTTGGAGACGCCGAGCCCGACGCACACGGGGATCTCGGAGGTGGCGCGGGTGCGGCGGACCAGGTCGGCCGCCTGCTCGCCGACCGACTCGCGGGTGCCGGTGACGCCCATGAGCGAGGCGGCGTAGACGAAGCCGGAGCCGGCGGCGGTGATGGTGGCGAGGCGCTCGTCCTTGCTGCTGGGCGCGACGACGAAGACGGTCGCGAGACCGTGCTTGTCGGCGTGCTCCCGCCAGACGGCGGACTCCTGGACCGGCAGGTCGGGCAGGATGCAGCCCGCGCCGCCGGCCTCGGCGAGCTCCTCGGTGAAGCGCTCGATGCCGTACCGGTCGATCGGGTTCCAGTACGTCATGACGAGGACCGGCTTGCCGGTGGCCTCGTGGGCCTCGCGGACCGTCCGCATGACGTCGGCGATCTTCACGCCGCCGCGCAGCGCGATGTCGTCGGCGGTCTGGATGACCGGACCGTCGAGGACCGGGTCGCTGTGCGGGAGCCCGACCTCGACCACGTCGGCGCCGCCGTCGAAGACGGCCTTGATCGCGGCGATCCCGCCGTCGACGGTGGGGAAGCCGGCCGGCAGGTACGCGATGAGCGCGGCCCGGTCCTCGGCCTTCGCCGCGGCGAGGGTGTCGCTGAGCAGCTGGATGTTGCCGGTCACTTCGCGTCCCCCTGGATCTCGGCGATGTCCGCCTGGTTCGCGGCCACCTCGGCGTCGGTGTCGTACAGCCCGAAGTAGCGGGCGGCCGTGTCCATGTCCTTGTCGCCGCGCCCGGAGAGGTTCACCAGGAGCAGGGCGTCCCTGCCGAGCTCCTTGCCGACCTCCAGGGCCCCGGCGAGGGCGTGCGCCGACTCGATGGCCGGGATGATGCCCTCGGTGCGGGAGAGCAGCCGCAGCGCCTGCATGGCGGCGTCGTCGGTGACGGCCCGGTACTCGCCGCGCCCGCTGTCCTTCAGGTACGCGTGCTCGGGGCCGATGCCCGGGTAGTCCAGGCCCGCCGAGATCGAGTACGGCTCGGTGATCTGGCCCTCGTCGTCCTGGAGGACGTAGCTCCTGGACCCGTGCAGGATGCCGGGCTCGCCGGCGGTGAGGGTGGCCGCGTGCTCGCCGGTCTCGACGCCGTGGCCGGCCGGCTCGCAGCCGATCAGGCGCACGTCCGCGTCCGGGACGAAGGCGTGGAAGAGCCCGATGGCGTTGGAGCCGCCGCCGACGCAGGCGATGGCCGCGTCGGGCAGGCGCCCGGCGCGCTCCAGGATCTGGCGGCGGGCCTCGACGCCGATGACCCGGTGGAAGTCGCGGACCATGGCGGGGAAGGGGTGCGGGCCGGCGACGGTGCCGAAGAGGTAGTGCGTCCGGTCCACGTTGGCGACCCAGTCGCGGAAGGCCTCGTTGATGGCGTCCTTGAGGGTGCGGCTGCCGGACTTCACGGCGACGACCTCGGCGCCGAGCATCCGCATCCGGGCCACGTTGAGGGCCTGGCGCTGGGTGTCGATCTCGCCCATGTAGATGGTGCAGTCGAGGCCGAAGAGGGCGCAGGCGGTGGCCGTGGCCACGCCGTGCTGGCCGGCGCCGGTCTCGGCGATGACCCGCGTCTTGCCCATGCGCTTGGTCAGGAGGGCCTGGCCGAGCACGTTGTTGATCTTGTGCGAGCCGGTGTGGTTGAGGTCCTCGCGCTTGAGGAAGATCCGGGCGCCGCCGGCGTGCTCGGCGAACCGGGGCACCTCCGTGAGGGCGCTCGGGCGGCCGGTGTAGTCGACCATCAGGCCGTTGAGCTCGCGGGCGAACTCGGGGTCGGCCTTGGCCTTCTCGTACTCGACGGCGACCTCGTCGACGGCGGCGACGAGGGCCTCCGGGATGAACTTGCCGCCGTAGGCGCCGAAGTAGCCCTCCGGGCTGGGGACCTGGCCTTCCAGGTCCGGGATGAAGAACTCGCTGGACATGCGGATGCTCCTCGCGGGGCGGGTGCCCCGGGATACGTGGGGTCGGTGGTCACGGTATGCGCGCGAGCAACTCACGTAGGTCAACGTCGCCGCCCCGGGGCCGTGTGGGCAGTCGTCCCGCAGGGCGGGACGGGTGGGCACACGGGACGGCGCCCCGTACCGGGCCCAGGCTTCCGCGCCTGGAGCCGCGCCCTTGGCGCCCGCGCCGGTGGTGCGGGTCGGGGCACAGGGAGCGAGGCGCCGCCAAAGGGCGCCGTTCCGTTGTGCCCACCCGTTCCGCCCCAGCGGAACGAATGCCCACAACGGGGCTAGACGTCGTACGTGAGAACGCGCGCGAGGCGCGGGCGCCATCGCATGCCGTTGACCTGGCCCGGCTCGGAGCCGATGACGTAGCGGACCCGGCGGCCGTGGACACGGCGGGCGGGCGCGCGGCAGCCGCGCGGGCGGCAGCCCCTGGCCAGGGGGGCGTGCTTGGAGACGGGGGCGGCGGCGGTACGGAGCCGACCGCGACGGCCCGAGGCGTCCGCGGGCACGACGGCGCCGCCCGGGGCGGGGCCCGGGGCGGTCGGCGTGGCGCGGACGGGGGTCACGGTTCGGTCAGCTCCGGCCGTGGCGGAGCGCCGGGTGGGCGCCGGCGGCGACGAGGTCGGCGACGGCGGCCTTCGGGTCGCGGCCGGTGACGAGGGACTCGCCGACGAGGACCGCGTCGGCGCCCGCGTTGGCGTAGGCGATGAGGTCGTGCGGGCCCCGGACGCCGGACTCGGCGACCTTGACGATGTGCGCGGGGATCTCGGGGGCGACGCGCTCGAAGGTGGAGCGGTCGACCTTGAGGGTCTTGAGGTCGCGCGCGTTGACGCCGATGATGCGGGCGCCCGCGTCGACGGCGCGCTCGACCTCCTCCTCGTCGTGGACCTCGACCAGCGGGGTCAGCCCGATGGACTCGGCACGCTCGATGAGGGAGACCAGCGCCTCCTGCTCCAGGGCGGCGACGATGAGGAGCGCGAGGTCCGCTCCGTACGCCCGTGCCTCCCAGAGCTGGTACGCGGTGACGATGAAGTCCTTGCGCAGCACGGGGATGTCGACCCGGGCGCGGACGGCCTCCAGGTCGGCGAGCGAGCCGCCGAAGCGGCGCTGCTCGGTGAGGACGGAGATGACGGCGGCGCCGCCCGCCTCGTAGTCCGCGGCGAGACCGGCCGGGTCGGCGATCGCGGCGAGCGCCCCCTTGGACGGGCTGGAGCGCTTGACCTCGCAGATCACCTTGACGCCGTCCCCGCGCAGTGCGGCGACGCCGTCCTTGGCCTGCGGCGCCTTTGCGGCGCGCTCCTTGAGCTCGTCGAGGGTGACCCGCGCCTGTCGCTCTGCGAGGTCGGCGCGCACGCCTTCGATGATCTCGTCGAGCACACTCACGCGAGGGGCCCCCTTCCGGGACGGTGATGATGAACCAGGTTCAGCCACTTCGATCCTATCCGCAGGAGGGCCCGGGATTCGCATCGGCCGGAGTCGCGTCCCATCTGCTGGGACTCTCCGTGGGATTTCCGCGGACTCTCAGGGGGCCAGCGCGGAGCCGAAGGGAAGGTTCCTGACCAGGGTGAAGAGGGCGAGGACGGCCCCGACCCCCCACCACAGGACGGGGGAGACGGCGAGGCGCATGGGCACCGCGCGGACCGCGCGAACCAGCCATACGGCCATGACGACGGCGAAGATCCCGTAGCCGACGACGGCGAGGGCGTTGGCGCCCAGGGCGGCCGGCAGGTCGCCGTGGGCGAAGGCGTGGGCGCTGCGGAGCCCGCCGCAGCCGGGGCAGTAGACGCCGGTGAAGCGGAGGAGCGGGCAGACGGGGTAGTGCCCGGGCTCGTTGGGGTCGACGGCGCCCACGTAGACGAACGCGGCGACGACCCCGGCGAGGGTGGCGACGGGCGGCAGCAGCCGCCGCGGGAGCGACCGCGACGGGGGCGGCGGCGGGGCGGGTACGCCCCCGTGCCAGGCGCCGGGCCCCTGCGGCGCGGGAGCCCCGGGCCAGGTACCGGGCCCTTGTGACCCGGGCGGCGCGGCCGACGGCACAGGCGGCACGGGCGGCGCCGCCGGCGGCACGGCCGGCGCGGTGGCCTCCCGTGGCGTCACGTCCGGCTCCGGTGGTGCCGGGGGATTCGGGCGGGTGGGTTCACCCGGGTGGGTGGGGAGGGTCTCGGCCTCGGTCGTCGGCTGCGCGTCCACGCGGTGATTCTCGCCCCTGACGCGCGGGGGCGCAGCCCGGCACGGCCGGACTGCGCCCTCGGATGCGTCGTGTCGCGTCAGGCGCGGGCCCGGGCGGTCTCGGTCGCGGCCTCGCGGGCGGCGGCGACGGCGGCCGACTCCTTCGGCATGCCGAGGCCCGCCGCCTTCATCGCGCCGCCGACGATGCCGCCGAGGACGATGACGCCCACACCGGCCCAGAAACCGGGCAGGTTGGCGGCCACCATGAAGACGCCGGCGATGCAGAAGCCGATGAAGGAGATGATGACACCGGTCCAGGCGGCCGGGGTGTGTCCGTGGGCGCTGCCCGCCATGAGTTGCTCCTCGTTGCAGTTGCTCGATGGTGAGGTCTCGCGTGCGCGGACACTCGGCGTTCATTGTCCCGCACGTGGGCGCGCGAGGATGAATCGGGGGTGCCGGGACGATCACGCGTCGCGATGGGGCCCGTCGGTCGCCCGTGACCGGTCACCCGCCGTGGGTGGGGTCCTCGCCGCGGTCCAGGGCCTTCCAGAGGTCCTCGGGCCGGTCGGGGTCGGTCGTGGGGGCCCTGCGGCCGGCGCGCGGGGCGCCGGAGCGCTCGTAGCGGCCGCCCATCGCCGGCCAGTTCTTGCCGAAGCGGAGGGCGAAGAGGCCGGCGAGCAGGATGAGGAGGGCGCCCGCGGCCGTCACGTACGGCCAGACGGTGTGGGTGAGGCCGGCGACGGCGGCGGCGGTGTCGCCGCTGATGCGGGCGGCCTCGGCGTCGAGCGCGGTGCTGTCGGAGGCGCCGAGGACCGCGGCGAGCGCGGCGCCCGCGCCGCTGAGCGCGAGGAGCGCGGCGACGAGCGTGCGCCCGGTGCGGCGGACGGCGAAGACGGCGAAGAGCGCGGCGAGGCCGACGATCGCGAGGGCGGTCGGGACACCGGTGACGGTGCCGCCGTCGGCCTCGACGGGGACGCTGCCGCCGCCGACGGACGCGGTGCCCTCCGCCCAGATCTGGCCGGCGGAGAGCAGGACGACGGTGGCGCCGAGGGCGCCGAGGAGGAGGGCCGCGGCCAGGCTGCGGCGGCCGCCGGTGGGGACGGCCGCGCGGGCGGCCCGGGGCTGGGGTACGGGTACGGCACTCACGTACCCCACTATCCCTTACGTGCTCACTTGTCGTTCATCCGGTTGGCGGTGTGCACGGCGCGGAGCACGGCCGCGGCCTTGTTGCGGCACTCGTTGTCCTCGGCGACCGGGTCGGAGTCGGCGACGACACCCGCTCCGGCCTGCACGTACGCCGTTCCGTCCCGGAGCAGGGCGGTGCGGATGGCGATGGCGGTGTCGGCGTCCCCGGCGAAATCGAGATAACCGACACATCCGCCGTAGAGGCCGCGCCGGGAGGGTTCGAGCTCCTCGATGATCTGCATGGCGCGGGGCTTGGGCGCGCCGGAGAGGGTGCCGGCGGGGAAGCAGGCGGTGAGGACGTCGAAGGCGGTCCGGCCCTCGGCGACCTCGCCGGTGACGGTGGAGACGATGTGCATGACGTGCGAGTAGCGCTCGATCGACATGAAGTCGACGACCTCCACGGAGCCGGGCGTGCAGACCCGGCCGAGGTCGTTGCGGCCCAGGTCGACGAGCATGAGGTGCTCGGCGCGCTCCTTGGGGTCGGCGAGCAGCTCCTCGGCGAGGTCGTGGTCCTCCTGCGGGGTGGCGCCGCGGTGCCGGGTGCCGGCGATGGGGTGGAGCATGGCCCGCCCGTCCTCGACCTTGACGAGGGCCTCGGGCGAGGAGCCGACGACGTCGAAGCCGTTCTCGAAGCGGAAGAGGTACATGTACGGGGACGGGTTGGTGGCCCGCAGGACCCGGTACACGTCGAGCGCGGAGGCGGCGCAGGGGGTCTCGAAGCGCTGCGAGGGCACGACCTGGAAGGCCTCGCCGGCCCGGATGCGCTCCTTGATGTCCTCGACGGCGTCCTGGTAGGCGGGGCCGCCCCAGAGCGCCGAGAACTCGGGCAGGGCGGAGTCCGGCAGGGCGGCGGGGACGGTGGCGACGGGGCGGGCCAGGTCGGCCTGCATGGCGTCGAGGCGGGCGACGGCGTGCGCGTACGCCTCGTCGACGCCGGTCTCCAGGTCGTTGTGGTTGATCGCGTTGGCGATCAGCAGGACCGAGCCGTCCCAGTGGTCGAGGACCGCGAGGTCGCTGGTGAGGAGCATGGTCAGCTCGGGGAGCCGCAGGTCGTCGCGGCCGTGCTCGCCGATCTTCTCCAGGCGGCGGACGATGTCGTAGCCGAGGTAGCCGACCATGCCGCCGGTGAAGGGCGGCATTCCGGAGGCGAGGTCGCGCGGGGTGTGGAGGGTCTCCACGGTGGCGCGCAGGGCGGCGAGCGGGTCGCCGTCGGTGGGGACGCCGACGGGCGGGGTGCCCAGCCAGTGGGCCTGCCCGTCCTTGACCGTCAGGGTGGCGTCGCTGCGGACTCCGATGAAGGAGTAGCGGGACCAGCTGCGGCCGTTCTCCGCGGATTCGAGGAGGAAGGTGCCGGGGCGTTCGGCGGCGAGCTTGCGGTAGAGCCCGACCGGGGTGTCGCCGTCCGCGAGGAGCCTGCGGCTGACGGGGATGACGCGGCGATCTGCCGCCAGCTTGCGGAAGGTCTCGAGATCCATGGCACCGGACCTTACTGGGAGACGGGGAGCACGTCGGAGTCGAAGCAGGTGCGGGTGCCGGTGTGGCAGGCGGCGCCGACCTGGTCGACCTTGACGAGGAGGGTGTCGGCGTCGCAGTCGAGGGCGACGGACTTGACGTGCTGGACGTGTCCGGAGGTGTCGCCCTTGACCCAGTACTCGTTGCGGCTGCGGGACCAGTAGGTGCAGCGGCCGGTGGTGAGGGTGCGGTGGAGGGCCTCGTCGTCCATCCAGCCCAGCATCAGTACCTCGCCCGTGTCGTACTGCTGGGCGATGGCGGGGACCAGGCCGTCGGGGCTGCGCTTGAGGCGGGCGGCGATGGCCTGGTCGAGGTCACTGGGGGTCCGGGGCGTGCTGCTCATGGGGTCATTGTGCCGCGCTCCGGGGTGGTGTCCGGCCGGGCGTCCACTGGGCGGACCGCGCGCGCCGGTCGTACGCTGGCGGGCATGTCGACCCATGCGAAACGTGAACGGCTTCTGCTCTCCGATCTGTTGGAGGCGGCGGGCCCGGACGCCCCGACGCTCTGCGAGGGCTGGCGGACCCGGGACCTCGCGGCCCATGTGGTGGTGCGGGAGCGGCGTCCGGACGCGGCGGCGGGTTCCGTCGTACCGGTGCTGAAGGAGCGGCTCGACCGGGTGCAGGCGGAGTTCGCCGACAAGCCGTACGAGGAGCTGATCCGGCTCATCCGCACGGGCCCGCCGCGGTTCTCGCCCTTCACCATCAAGCAGGTGGACGAGGGGGCGAACGTCGTCGAGTTCTACGTGCACGCGGAGGACGTGCGCCGTGCCCAGCCCGACTGGTCGGCCCGCGAGCTGGACCCGGTCTTCGCGGACGCCCTCTGGTCCCGTCTGGAGCGGATGGCCCGGCTCCTCGGCCGCAAGGCCCCGGTGGGCCTGGTGCTGCGCCGTCCGAACGGGCAGACGGTGGTGGCCCACCGCGGCACCCCGGTGGTGACGGCCTCCGGGGAGCCGGGCGAGCTGACGATGTACCTGTACGGCCGCCAGGACTCGGCGAAGGTGGCGCTGGAGGGCGAGCCGGAGGCGATCGAGCGGCTGCGGGAGACGAAGCAGCTGGGGATCTAGCCTTCCGGGAGTTCGGCGCGGCGGAGGGCCGGGACGGCGAGGGTGTAGACGCCGGCGAGGGCGCAGATCGAGGCGCTCGCGGCGAAGACCGGGCCGGGGCCCCACAGGCCGATCGCCGCGCCGGTGACGGGGAAGGACAGCGGGGCTATGCCCAGGCTGGCGAGGCCGGACACGGCGGTCACCCGCCCCAGGTAGGCGGGCTCGCACTCCGTCTGGACGAGGGCGTTGACCAGCGCCCCGGAGAGTCCGGCGAGCAGGCCGACGGAGAGGGCGACGGCGGCCGCCGCGGGCAGGTACGGGGTGAAGGCGAGGGCGCCGATGGAGACGGCGCCGACCGTCATGGTCCAGCCGCTGACGGCCCCGGCGTGCGGGACCCGCCCGCGCACGGTCAGGAGCAGGGAGGCGGCGCCCGCGCCCGTGCCGAAGCCGGCGAGGATCCAGCCGATGCCGGAGGCGCCCCAGCCGCGCTGTTCGGAGAGGACGGCGAGGCCGACGTTGAGGGGGCCGACGAAGCCGAGGTCGCTGAGGAGCACGACGATCATCAGCGGGCCGAGGACCCGGTGTCCGCGCAGGTAGCGCAGTCCGTCGGCGAGGTCGCGCAGGGCGGTGCCGTCGCGGGCCTGGTCCGCGTCGGACAGCGGCCGGAGGCGGAGCGCGCTCAGCAGGGGGATCGAGAGGGCGAAGAGCACTCCGGCGACGCCGAAGGCGGCGGCCGTGCCGCCGAGGGCGACGGCGAGGCCGCCGAGCGGGGCGCCGAGGACGGCGCCGAGGCGGGAGGAGAGGCCGCGCATGCCCTGGACGCGGGCGAGCTGGTCGCGTTCGGCGATCCGGGGCGGCAGGGCGCCGACGGCGGGCAGGAAGAGGGCGTCGACGACGCCGAAGACGAGGGCGACGGCGGCGAGCGCCCACAGGCCGGGCGAGGCGAGGAGCAGGGTCGCGGCGAGGCCGAGGACGACCAGGGCGCGGACGGTGTCGGAGGCGATGACGACGTGGCGCGGACCGAGGCGGTCGGCGATGACTCCCCCGCCGAGCATGAGCAGGGCGCGGGGGACGGCGGAGACGGTCATGACGAGCCCGGCCTGGGCGGGGGTGCCGCCGCTGACGGCGGACCAGGAGAGGGCGAGGTGGTAGACGCTGTCGCCGAGCGTGGAGGCGGTGTGGGCGCCGAGCCAGCGCAGGACCTGGGGGCTGCGGTGGGCGGGGCGCTCCCCGGCGGCGAGGACGGTGGCGGTCATGCGCGGTAGGGGAAGCCGTGGAGGTGGACGGCGACGTTCTCGCGGCCCTCGGTGTCGCCGGCGGCCTCGGCGGCGCGGGCCTGCTGGTCGTACTTCCGGAGGACGGCGTCCAGCTCGGCTCCGAGGGCGGCGAGCTCGGCGGCGGTGAGGCGCGGGAGCCATTCGGAGCTGATGGAGGCGGAGCGCCACTCGTCGGACCAGGTGAGGCGCTCGTCGAGGAAGCGGCGGTGGAGCTCGGTGCGCTGTTCGTCGACGGTGCGGCCGAAGGCGGTGGTGGCCGCGGCGAGCTCGGGGGCGTCGCGGACGTCCTCGTCGTGGATGCTGAACCCGTACGAGCTGGGCTGCCACCAGCGCTCCCGGCCGTCCGCCGACCGGGCCTCGGCCTCCTCGATGAGGCCGTGCTCGGCGAGTTTGCGCAGGTGGTAGCTGACCAGCGACACGGCTTCGTCGACCTGCTCGGCGAGCTGGGAGGCGGTGGCGGCGCGGGCCACGTGCAGGGCGCGGTAGAGGCGCATCCGCAGCGGGTGCGAGATGGCTTTGAGGGTGCCGAGATCGGTGATCCGGCGGTTCTCCGACGAGGTCATGTCCACGACCGTAGACACGAAAGAAAACTTGCGCAATGGGAATTGCACAAATAATCCTGCACATCCGGGAAAGGGGAAGGGCCCCCGCGGGGGCCCTTCGACAAGCGGAACCTCCGGTCAGCGGACCGGGTGGCCCGCCTCCCGCAGCGTGTCCTTGACCTGCGAGATCCGCAGGTCGCCGAAGTGGAAGACGGAGGCCGCGAGCACCGCGTCCGCGCCCGCCGCCACGGCCGGCGGGAAGTCGGCCGGCTTGCCCGCGCCGCCGGAGGCGATCACCGGCACCGTCACGTGCTTGCGCACGGCCGCGATCATCTCGGTGTCGTAGCCGTCCTTCGTGCCGTCGGCGTCCATCGAGTTGAGCAGGATCTCGCCCGCGCCCAGCTCGGCGGCCCGGTGCGCCCACTCGACGGCGTCGATGCCGGTGCCCTTGCGGCCGCCGTGCGTCGTCACCTCGAAGGAGCCCGAGGCGGTGCGGCGCGCGTCCACGGACAGGACGAGCACCTGCCGGCCGAAGCGCTCCGCGATCTCCTGGATCAGCTCGGGGCGCTCGATGGCGGCGGTGTTGACGCCCACCTTGTCGGCGCCGGCCCGCAGCAGCTTGTCGACGTCCTCGGCCGAGCGGACGCCGCCGCCGACCGTGAGCGGGATGAAGACCTGCTCGGCGGTGCGGCGCACCACGTCGTAGGTGGTCTCCCGGTTGCCGGAGGAGGCGGTGATGTCGAGGAAGGTCAGCTCGTCGGCGCCCTCGGCGTCGTACAGCTTGGCCATCTCGACGGGGTCGCCCGCGTCCCGCAGGTTCTGGAAGTTGACGCCCTTGACGACCCGGCCGTTGTCCACGTCCAGGCAGGGGATCACTCGTACGGCGAGGCTCATGCCGCATCACTCCTGTACGCCTCGACCTCGACCTCGACCACCAGGCGGGGGTCGACGAAGCCCGAGACGATGATCATCGAGGCGGCGGGGCGCACCGCGTCGAACAGCTCCTTGTGGGCGCGGCCGACCTCCTCCACGTCCCGGGCGTGCGTGATGTACATCCGGGTGCGCACGACGTCCTCGGGGCCGAGGTCCAGCTGCTTCAGGGCGTCGAAGGCCACGTTGAAGGAGTTGAGGGCCTGCTCGTACGGGCCGCCGTCGGCGATCTGGCCGTCGACCACGGACGTGCAGCCGGAGACCAGGACCGTTCCGTTCGGCAGCTCGACCGCGCGGGAGTAGCCGAACTGCTCCTCCCAGGGAGCACCGGTGACGACCTTGCGGATCTCGCCCCGGCCCTCCGGGGTCACGACGCCACCGCCGCGAGCGCCTCTTCGAGGGTGAAGGCCTTGGCGTACAGCGCCTTGCCGACGATCGCGCCCTCGACGCCCAGCGGGACGAGGCCGGACAGGGCCCGCAGGTCGTCCAGGGAGGACACGCCGCCGGAGGCGACGACGGGCTTGTCGGTGGCCGCGCAGACGTTCTTCAGGAGCTCCAGGTTGGGGCCCTGGAGGGTGCCGTCCTTGGCGATGTCGGTGACGACGTAGCGGGAGCAGCCCTCGGAGTCGAGGCGGGCCAGCGTCTCGTACAGGTCGCCGCCGTCGCGGGTCCAGCCGCGGCCGCGCAGGGTCGTGCCGCGCACGTCGAGGCCGACGGCGATCCTGTCGCCGAACTCGGCGATGACCTTGGCGACCCACTCGGGGGTCTCCAGGGCGGCGGTGCCGAGGTTGACGCGGGTGCAGCCGGTGGCGAGGGCCGCGGCGAGCGTGGCGTCGTCGCGGATGCCGCCGGAGAGCTCGACCTTGATGTCCATGGCCTCGGTGACCTGGCGGACCAGGTCGCGGTTGTCGCCCGTGCCGAAGGCGGCGTCCAGGTCGACCAGGTGGAGCCACTCGGCGCCGGCGCGCTGCCAGGCCAGGGCGGCCTCCAGCGGAGAGCCGTAGGAGGTCTCGCTGCCGGACTCGCCGTGGACGAGCCGGACGGCCTGGCCGTCGCGGACGTCGACGGCGGGGAGGAGTTCGAGAGTGCTCACAGGGTTCCGATCCAGTTGGTGAGGAGCTGGGCTCCGGCGTCGCCGGACTTCTCGGGGTGGAACTGGGTCGCCCACAGGGCGCCGTTCTCCACGGCCGCGACGAAGGGCTCGCCGTGGGTGGCCCAGGTGACCTTGGGCGCGCGGATGTTGGGGTTGCCGACCTCCAGGGTCCACTCGCGCACCGCGTAGGAGTGCACGAAGTAGTACCGGGCGTCGGCGTCGAGCCCCGCGAACAGCTGCGTGTCGGCGGGCGCGTCGACCGTGTTCCAGCCCATGTGGGGGACGACGGGGGCGTTCAGCGGCTCGACCGTGCCGGGCCACTCGTCGAGGCCCTCGGTCTCCACGCCGTGCTCGATGCCCTGGGCGAAGAGGATCTGCATGCCGACGCAGATGCCCATGACCGGGCGGCCGCCGGAGAGCCGGCGGCCGATGATCCAGTCGCCGCGGGCCTCCCTGAGGCCCTGCATGCAGGCGGAGAAGGCGCCGACGCCGGGGACGAGGAGCCCGTCGGCGTTCATGGCCTTGTCGTAGTCGCGGGTGATCTCGACGTCGGCGCCGACCCGGGCGAGCGCGCGCTCGGCGGAGCGCACGTTGCCGAAGCCGTAGTCGAAGACGACGACCTTCTTCGGGGGGGTCGTGCTCATGACCACACCTCCAGGCGCAGCACGCCGGCGGAGAGACACATCGCGGCACCGATGGAGAGGAGCACGATCAGTCCCTTGGGCATCTGCTGTTTGACGAAGGAGTAGATGCCGCCGAGCAGGAAGAGCCCGACGAGGATGAGGACGCTGGAGAGGCCGTTCACGACTAGAGCGCGCCCTTCGTGGAGGGGAGGATGCCTGCGGCGCGCGGGTCGCGCTCGGAGGCGTAGCGCAGGGCGCGGGCCAGGGCCTTGAACTGGCACTCCACGATGTGGTGGGCGTTGCGGCCGTACGGCACGTGGACGTGCAGCGCGATCTGGGCCTGGGCGACGAAGGACTCCAGGATGTGCCGGGTCATCGTCGTGTCGTACGAGCCGATCATCGGCGCCATGTTCTCGGGCTCGGTGTGCACGAGGTACGGGCGGCCGGAGAGGTCCACGGTGACCTGGGCGAGCGACTCGTCCAGCGGGACGGTGCAGTTGCCGAAGCGGTAGATCCCGACCTTGTCGCCGAGGGCCTGCTTGAAGGCGGCGCCGAGGGCGAGGGCGGTGTCCTCGATGGTGTGGTGCGAGTCGATGTGCAGGTCGCCGTCGGTCTTGACCGTCAGGTCGAAGAGGCCGTGCCGGCCGAGCTGGTCGAGCATGTGGTCGTAGAAGCCGACCCCGGTCGACACGTCGACCTTCCCGGTGCCGTCGAGGTCGATCTCGACGACGACGGAGGTCTCCTTGGTGGTGCGCTCAACGCGGCCTACGCGGCTCATCGTTCCTGCTCCTTCATCAATTCACGGACCGCGTCGAGGAACGCGTCGTTCTCTTCGGGGGTGCCTGCGGTGACCCGCAGCCGGCCCGGTACGCCGTTGTCCCGGACCAGGACGCCCCGGTCGAGGATCTTCTGCCAGGCCGCGTGCGCGTCGGGGAACTTCCCGAACTGCACGAAGTTGGCGTCGGAGGGGGTGACCTCGCAGCCGAGGGCGCGCAGCTCGGTGACGAGCCGGTCGCGCTCGGCCTTGAGCTGCTCGACGTACCCGAGGAGGGTGTCGGTGTGCTCCAGGGCGGCGAGCGCGGTGGCCTGGGTGACGGCCGAGAGGTGGTACGGCAGGCGGACCAGCTGCACGGCGTCGACCACGGCCGGGGCGGCGGCGAGGTAGCCGAGGCGGAGCCCGGCGGCGCCGAAGGCCTTGGACATGGTCCGGGAGACCACCAGGTGCGGGCGGCCCTCCAGGAGCGGCAGCAGCGAGTCGCGGTGGCTGAACTCCACGTACGCCTCGTCCACGACGACCACCGAGGGCTTGGCCGCCTGGGCCGCCTCGTACAGGGCGAGGACCGTGTCGGCCTCGACCGCGGTGCCGGTGGGGTTGTTGGGCGAGGTGATGAAGACGACGTCCGGCGCGCTCTCGGCGATGGCCCGGACGGCCGCCTCGACGTCGATGGTGAAGTCCTCGTTGCGCGGGCCGGAGATCCAGCCGGTGCCGGTGCCGCGGGCGATCAGGGCGTGCATCGAGTACGAGGGCTCGAAGCCGATCGCGGTGCGGCCGGGTCCGCCGAAGGTCTGCAGCAGCTGCTGGAGGACCTCGTTGGAGCCGTTGGCCGCCCAGACGTTCCCGACGGCGACCGGGTGCTTCCCGGTGCGGGTCAGGTAGCGGGCCAGCTCGGTGCGGAGCTCGATCGCGTCCCGGTCGGGGTAGCGGTTGAGGCCGCGGGCGGCCTCGGCGACCCGCTCCGCGATCCGGGCCACCAGGGGCTCGGGCAGCGGGTAGGGGTTCTCGTTGGTGTTCAGCTGGACGGGCACGTCGAGCTGGGGGGCGCCGTAGGGGGACTTGCCCCTCAGCTCGTCGCGGATCGGGAGGTCGTCGATCCGGATGGTGTCGTTCTCGGTCACTTGCTCTCGGGGACCTTCCATCCGAACCGGGCCTTGATCGCGGCGCCGTGGGCCGGGAGGTCCTCGGCCTCGGCGAGGGTGACGACGTGGTGGGCGACGTCGGCGAGGGCGTCGCGCGTGTAGTCCACGATGTGCACGCCGCGCAGGAAGGACTGTACGGACAGGCCCGAGGAGTGGCAGGCGCAGCCGCCGGTGGGCAGCACGTGGTTGGAGCCGGCGCAGTAGTCGCCGAGCGAGACCGGCGCCCAGGGGCCGACGAAGATCGCGCCCGCGTTGCGGACCCGGTCGGCGACGGCGGCGGCGTCGGCGGTCTGGATCTCCAGGTGCTCGGCGCCGTACGCGTCGACGACCTTGAGGCCGTCGGCGAGGTCGCGGACGAGGACGATCGCGGACTGGCGGCCGGCCAGGGCCGGGACGATCCGGTCGTCGACGTGCTTGGAGGCGGCGACCTGGGTCTTCAGCTCGGCCTCGGTGGCGGCGGCCAGCTCGTCCGAGTCGGTGACGAGGACGGAGGCGGCCATCGGGTCGTGCTCGGCCTGGCTGATGAGGTCGGCGGCGACGTGCACCGGGTCGGCGGTGGAGTCCGCGAGGATCGCGATCTCCGTCGGGCCGGCCTCGGCGTCGATGCCGATGCGGCCCTTGAGGAGGCGCTTGGCGGCGGCCACGTAGATGTTGCCGGGGCCGGTGACCAGGTTGACGGGGGCGCAGCCCTCCGGCCCCTCCGTGCCGTAGGCGAACATGGCGATGGCCTGGGCGCCGCCGGCGGCGTAGACCTCGTCGACGCCGAGCAGGGCGCAGGCGGCCAGGATCGTCGGGTGCGGAAGGCCGTCGAAGTCCTTCTGCGGGGGCGAGGCGATGGCCACGCCCTCGACGCCGGCCTCCTGGGCCGGGACGACGTTCATCACGACGGAGGACGGGTAGACGGAGCGGCCGCCCGGCACGTACAGGCCGACGCGCTCGACCGGGATCCACTTCTCGGTGACGGTGCCGCCGGGGACGACCTGGGTGGTGTGGGTGGTGCGGCGCTGCTCGCGGTGGACGAGCCGGGCGCGCCGGATGGACTCCTCCAGGGCGGCGCGGACGGCGGGGTCGAGCTCGTCGAGGGCGCGGGCGATCGCCCCGGCGGGGACGCGGAGGCCCGGGACGCGGACGCCGTCGAATTTCTCCCCGTAGTCGATCACCGCGGCCGCGCCATGATGCCGGACGTCCTCGCAGATCGGCCGCACCTTCTCCAGGGCGGCTTCCACGTCGAACTCGGCACGGGGCAGCAGGTCGCGCAGGGCGGAACCCTCGGGCAGGGTCTCACCGCGCAGATCGATTCGAGAGATCACGGGTCAATTCTCGCAGACGGCTCCAGAACGCCGGTCGGCCGTATCAACAGCTGATACATGCCAATCAGTGACTGATACGCGCCCCACTGGCGTCTTGTCGCCACAGCTGACCGTTAGCGTTCAGCCCGTCACCCAGCGGGAAGAACGGCTGTACGAATCCACGAATCCCGGTGAGCGGAATCGTGGGAGCGGATCGTGGAAAGCGAGGGGGCGGCAGTGACCGAGCCGCACGAGGACGGGATGCCGGACGGTCTCACGGGCCCGGAGCGGGCCATGTGGCGGGCGTTCCGGATCGGCAGGACCTGCGATCTGACGGAGGGGGTCGCGGAGCGGGACGACCCTTTCGGGGCATGGCAGTGGGGGGAGGAGCGGAGCGTCCGCGCCGACGTGGTGGCGCTGCTGCTGCTCGACGGGCCGTCGGCCCGGTCCGGGCGGGTGGCCGCGCTGAAGCTGCGCGGGGTCAGGATCACCGGCGTGCTGAACCTGGCGGGCGGGACCATAGGGCCGTACGTGGAGCTGCACGGCTGCCGGTTCGACGACGAGGTGGTGCTGCCCGAGGCCCGGTTCGGCACCCTGCGGATGGTGGAGTGCGCGCTGCCGCGCCTGGAGGCGGCCCGGCTGCACACGGAGGGGGACCTGCACCTGCCGCGCTGCCGGGTGCGGCGCGGCATCCGGCTGACGGACGCGCAGATCGGCACGGACCTGCTGATCAACCAGATCCAGGTGTGGCCGGACCGGCGGGGGCGGGCGATCACGGCGGACGGGATGGTGGTCGCCCAGGACCTCCAGGCCGAGCTGATCGAGAGCCACGGGGAGCTGAGCCTGCGCGGGGCGAACGTCGGGGTCTCGCTCAGCCTGCGGGGCAGCGTGCTGCGCGGGGCGCAGGGCCGCCGCGCGCTGAACGCGCCGCAGCTGACGGTGGAGCGCTCGCTCTACCTGAACGCGGCCTGGGTGTACGAGGAGACGGGGAGCGCGGGCCGTACGGGGAACACCACGGCCACCCCGCCGTACGGGGTGACGCCCGCCCAGGGCACCCGGCGCAAGCCGGTGGAGTGCCACGGCGGGGTGCGGCTCGACGACGGCCGGTTCGGTGACGCGGTGGACCTGCACCACGCCCGCTTCCTGCTGGACGGCGCCCGGCGGGACGAGGTGTCGCTGCGCCGGATCGTGACCCCGGAGCTGCGGTTCAACGGCGAGCGCCCGGAGGAGGGACGCGTGGTGCTCAACGGCGCCAAGGTCGTCACCCTGATCGACCTGTCGACCAGCTGGCCGGGGCCCGGCGGGCTCGCGATGGGCGGCTTCGCCTACGAGAACCTGGTGCCGTACGGCCACTTCCCGCTGGCCCGGCGCCTGGAGTGGGTGGCGGCGGCGACCCCGGAGTACGCCCCCGAGCCGTACGAGCGGCTCGCGACGGTCCTGCGGAACAGCGGCGAGGACGCGGACGCCCGCCAGGTGCTGCTCGCCAAGCAGCGGCGCCGGCGGGAGACCCTGCCCATCGCGGGGAAGCTGTGGGGCTACCTCCAGGACTGGACCGTGGCGTACGGCTACCGGCCGGGCCGGGCCGCGCTGTGGATGGCCGTGCTGTGGGCGGCGGGCACGGTGGCCTTCTCCCACTACCGCCCGATACCGCTGAAGGCGGACGAGGCCCCCGAGTGGAACGCCACGCTGTACGCGCTCGACCTGCTGCTCCCCGTGATCAACCTCGGACAGGACGGCTACTGGCGGCTGGAGGGCCTCTGGCAGTGGGTGACGACGGCCCTGATCCTCCTCGGCTGGATCCTCGCGACGACGGTGGCGGCGGGCGCGACCCGGCTGCTGCGGAGGGGGTGAGGGGGTGGTGTCACCGCCAGGTGAGGGTGCTGTCGCGACCCCGTGACGCGGCTGCCGTGACGGGCGGGGGCGGGGGAGAATGCACAGCACCATGTCCTTGCTCCGCGCCCTGCTCGGCACCGTCCGCTCGGCCCGGCACGCGCCGCGGCTCACCGCCGCGCTCGTGCCGGACGCCGACGTGCTGCTCGACGCCCCCGACGAGCGGCTCTCCCCCGCCCTGGTCGCCGCCGCCCTCGGCGATCCGGAGCCCGCGGCGAAGCTGCTCGCCACCACCCGGGACGCCGCCGAGTGGGAGGACCGCGACCGGTACGTCACCCGGCTCGCCGCCTTCGCGTACCACAGGGGCGGCTGGCTCACCGGCTGGCTCGCCGCCGCGCCCGGCGATCCCGACGCCCTCCTCGTCACGGCGCAGCTGGCCGTCCGCAGGGCCTGGGAGTCCCCGGCGCGGGCCGAGCGGCTGCGCGAGCTCGCCCCCCTGGTGCGGGAGATCGCCGGGGAGGCCCGGCACGACCCGGTGCCGTGGCGGCTGGCCCTGGACCACGCGCGCGGGGCGCACGCCGGGCACGCGGTCTTCGAGTCGCTGTGGGAGCAGGCCGTGCGCCGCTCCCCGCACCACTACGGCTGCCACGTCGCCGCGCTGAAGTACCTCTCCGCGCAGTGGTACGGCTCGCACCGCGCCGCCTTCGACTTCGCCGAGCAGGCCGCCGAGGACGCCGCGCCGGACTCGCTCGTCGGGGCGCTGCCGGTCCGCGCGGCCTACGACGGGCTGCGGGTGCCGCCGGGGCCCGACGGGTCCGTGCCCGCCGACCGGGTCGACCGGGCGGTGGCCCGTGCCCTGGCCCTGTCGGCGGCGTTCCCGGCGGGCGACCCGTGGCCGGCCGAGGTCCGCAACCTGCTGGCGTACGTGCTGGTCGAGCGGGCGCGCTGGACGGAGGCGTGGGAGGAGTTCGGGCGGATCGGCCCGTACGCGACCTCGTTCCCCTGGGGTGCGGCGCGGGGTGCCGCACCGGAGGACCCCCTCCTCCGTTTCCTGGCCGCGCGGGACCGGGTGCGGGGCGAGCTGGCCCGCCGGACGCCGCTGCGGGGCACCGGTCGTGGACGGGCCGGACGGGGCGGGCCCGGCGGCCATTAGGCTTGGCCGCTGTGACCACCGCCCGTCTGCCTCTCTTCCCGCTCAACACGGTGCTGTTCCCGGGCCTCGTACTGCCCCTGAACGTCTTCGAGGAGCGTTATCGCGCCATGATGCGCGAGCTGCTCACGATCGACGACGCCCAGCCGCGTCGCTTCGCCGTCGTCGCCATCCGCGACGGCCGCGAGGTCGCGCCGACGGCCCCCGGCATGCCGGACCAGACGGCGCTGCCGGAGAAGGGCCCGGCGGCGGGCTTCGGCTCCGATCCCGTCCAGGCCTTCCACCGGGTCGGCTGCGTCGCCGACGCGGCGTCGATCCGGGAGCGCGCCGACGGCAGCTTCGAGGTGATGGCCACCGGTACGACCCGGGTGAAGCTGCTGTCGGTCGACGCGAGCGGGCCGTTCCTGACGGCCGAGGTCGAGGAGATCCCCGAGGAGCAGGGCGAGGAGGCGGGCACGCTCGCCGAGGGGGTGCTGCGGGCCTTCCGGAGCTACCAGAAGCGCCTCGCGGGCGCCCGGGAGCGCTCGCTGACGACGAGTGAGCTGCCGGACGAGCCCTCCGTGGTGTCGTACCTGGTCGCGGCGGCGGCGGTGCTCGACATCCCGTCGAAGCAGCGGCTGCTCCAGGCACCGGACACGGCGACCCGGCTGCGCGAGGAGCTGACGCTGCTGCGGGCGGAGACCGCGGTGCTGCGGCATCTGCCGTCGCTGCCGGTGGTGGACCTGACGCAGACCCCGACGTACCCGAACTGACGCGGCCCCCGTCGGGCCGACCGAGCTGACCGAGCCGAGGAAGAGCGCGTGGCGAAGAAGCAGAAGAAGAACGGCGGAGGCACTCCGGCGACCGTGGCCCTGACGGCGGCCGGCACGCCGTTCACGCTGCACGCGTACGAGCACGACCCGGCCTCCCCCTCCTACGGCGAGGAGGCGGCGGAGGCCCTCGGCGTCTCCCCCGACCGGGTCTTCAAGACGCTGGTCGCGGACGTCGACGGCGAACTGACGGTCGCGGTGGTCCCGGTGGCCGGCCAGCTGGACCTGAAGGCGCTGGCCTCGGCGGTCGGCGGGAAGCGGGCCGTGATGGCCGACCCGGCGGCGGCGGAGCGCACCACGGGGTACGTCCGGGGCGGCATCTCGCCGCTGGGCCAGCGCAAGCGGCTCCGTACCGTCCTCGACGCCTCCGCCTCGGAGCACACGACCGTCTGCGTCTCGGCGGGCCGCCGCGGCCTGGAGGTGGAGCTCTCCCCCGCGGACCTGGCCGCCCTCACCTCGGCGGTGCTGGCCCCGATCGGCCGCGCCTGACGGACGGACGGGCGGGCACGGCCTTCCGCGAGGGCCCGGGCGCCCGTACGCGCCGGGGCCCGTCCGCAAGCCGCCCCGCCCGTACGCGCCGGGCCCGTCCGCAGGCCGCCCGTCAGTGCGAGCCGGGGCCCTGCGTGTACGCCTTGGGCCGGTCCCAGGGCTCCGGTTCCGGGTCGCGGGGGCCGAAGGCCGCCGTGAGCGCCAGGTGGACGATCATCGCGGCGAGCGGCCAGGCCAGCATCGCGGCGGCCCCCAGGTTCAGTTCGAGGGGCGCCTCGAAGGTGACGTTCGGGCCGACCGCCTTCGCGTGGGCGACCACGTCGTCGGTGGGTCCGAAGTGCGTTCCGATCCCCCACGCGATCAGCGAGCCCAGGCCGCCGCCGAGCGCCAGGCCGAGGACGAGCGGGACCCCTCCCCTGCGGCGCAGCAGGAAGACGGCGAGCGCGGCGACCGCGCCGAAGGCCAGCGCGAGGAGCACGAACGTCCCGTCGGCACCGATCGCCTGCTCCCCCTCCGAGTTCCGGAGGTAGACGCCCTTGCCGTCCGAGATGAGCAGGACGCGCGGGGCCAGGTTCAGCCACAGCACCCCGAGCAGCACCCCCGCGACCGCGGAGAGGAGGGTCACCACCGCGCCCTGCACGACCTCGGCCGCCGTGATCGGGTCCCCGGCCGGGCCGAACGGCGGCGGAGGCGGCGGGGGCTGGTCGGGGTCGTTCGGCGGCTGGTGAGGCGGAGTCAGAGGTGCGGTCACCCCGCCATCGTGCCAGGTGTCCCTGTGGCCCGCCTCAGCGGACGGCGGCCCGCCGGTAGGCCCAGGTGGCGACGGCGAGCGAGCCGAGGCCGACCGCCCCGCAGACGGCGAGGTCGACGGCGACGGCCGCCCAGTCGGGGTGCGGGTCGAAGGTGCGGGCGAGGGCCTCCACGCCGTACGTCGACGGCAGCAGGTCCCGCGCCCAGCCGATCGGTCCGGGCAGCCGCTCGGCCGGGAGGACCCCGAGGAGCAGGGCCGCCGACATGCCGAGCTGGCCGAGGAGGGTGGCCAGCTCCTGGCGGGGGGCGAGGAGGCCGAGGGCCGCGCCGAGTCCGGCGAGCGCCGCGCCGGCGAGCGGGACGACGGCGCCGAGGATCCACAGGTGGCCGAGGGGCAGCCCGAAGAGGACGGAGCCGGCGACGGCGGTGACCACCGTTCCGGGCACGGTGAAGGAGGCGTACGCCCCGGCCGCGCCGAGCACGACGGCGGCGGGCGGCACGGGCAGGGTGGCGTAGTGGTCGAGGCCGCCGCCGGCCCGCAGCTGCCCGAAGTACTGGGCGAGCAGGTTGAGCGCGACGAAGGCGACGACGAGGACGGTGGAGCCGGCCACGACGGCGCGCGCCTCGGAGCCGCCGTCGACGACCCCGCGCATCAGGACCATGATCCCGATCGACTGGAAGGTGGCGACGAAGAGCAGCGGGATGCGGGCGACGCGGGCGCGGGAGAGCTGCGCCCGGTAGACGGCGGCCAGGGCCGGGAGGAGCCGGGCGCGCGGGGCGAGGGGCGCGGCGGCGTTCCGCGCGTCCCGGTCCGTGGCGGGGAGCGCGCCGGTCGGCAGGACCTCGGCGGGCACGGTGCTCACTGCGTACAGCTCCTGACGGTCACGGGCGGTTCGTGGCGGGTCACGCCTTCACCAGCCCCTCGGTCGCGCCGCCCAGCGCGAGGTACACGTCCTCCAGGCTGGGCGTGGCCAGGGTGAAGTCGTCGAGCGCGGCGAACGCGGCCCCGCCGGTGACGGTGGCGACGGCCGCGCGGGCGGCGTCGGGGGCGAGCCGGAGGTGCCAGCGGCGTCCGGTCTCCTGGGCGCGTTCGCGCAGGGCGGCGACCTCGGGCAGGTGGAGCGGCGGCGTGTCGCGCCACACCAGTTCGACGCGGACCTCGCCGGCGACGCGTTCCTTGAGGCCGGCGGGGGTGTCGCAGGCGATGACCCGGCCGCGGTCGATGACGGCGACCCGGTCGAGGACGGTCTCGGCCTCGATGACGTTGTGGGTGACGAGCAGGACGGTGGCGCCGTGCTCGGCGCGGCGCCGGTCGACGGCGGCCCAGACGGCGCGCCGGGCGACGGGGTCCATGCCCGTGGTGGGTTCGTCGAGGACGAGCACCGGGCGGTGGCCGACGAGCGCGGCGGCGAAGCAGGCGAGCCGCCGCTGTCCGCCGGAGAGCTTCTTGAGGGGGCGGCCGGCGATCTCGCCGAGCCCGAGCTCGTCCAGGACGGCGTCGCGCTCGGCGCGGGCGTCGTGGGCGGTGAGGCCGCGCAGGCGTCCGGTGGTCTCGGCGGCGAGGGAGACGGTCAGCTCGTCGAGGGCGGTGGACTCCTGGCCGAGGTGGGCGAGGAGCCGGGCCGCCCGCTCGGGGTGGCGCACGAGGTCGTGGCCGAGCAGTTCGACGGTGCCGGAGTCGGGGCGCATGAGTCCGGTGAGCTGGCGGACGAGGGTGGTCTTGCCGGCGCCGTTGGGGCCGAGCAGGCCGAAGATCTCGCCGCCGCGCACGTCGAGGCTGATCCCGTCGGTGGCCCGCACCTCGGGGGTCGCGGGCGCGCCGCGCCTGCCGCGCGTGGCGGGGTACGTCTTGACCAGATCCCGCACCACGCACACCGTACTCACGGGGGAAGAGCCTACGGGGTCGCCGGGCCCGCTCCGGGCGCGGGGGCGGGTTCGGCGGCGGCCCGGACGTCGATCTCCCGCCAGAACCCGGCCCGGATGGCGTAGCGGTCGTGCTCGTCGATCTGGTCGTCCTTGTGGGCGAGAAGTCCGAATCGGGCGGCGTAGCGGAGGAGTTCGCCGTCGATGCGGTGCGGGATGCGGGGGTAGAGGGCGGAGAGCTTCTGGACGTGGCTCTGCTCGGGGAGCCGCTCCATCCATCGGCGGGCGAACACCTGTCCGACCTCGAAGGGGTCGCCGCCGACGGTGGTGATGTCCTCCTCGCGGTCGGCCCAGCGCTGCTCCGCGCTGGTGAGCGTGGCGAGGGTGGGCAGGGTGGCGGTCTCGGCCGGCTCGCCGAAGGAGGGGGCGGGGCGCTCGATCCAGCCCCGGTCGGAGGACCAGCGGAGCGCGCTCGCGCCCTGCGGCACCGGGGCGCCGGGGCCGCGCAGTCCCGCGAGGTCCTTGGGGGTGGGGACTCCCTTGCCGTTCACCGGGGAGGGCACGCCCGCGCCGTGGGCGTGCCCGTCGTCGCGGACGTGGCCGTCGGTGCGGGGGTGCTCGTGGCCGCCGTCGCCGCGCGCGCCGGCGGAGGCCGGAGCGCCGTCCCGTACGGCCGCGCCGTTGCCCGAGGCGGCCCGTTCGGCGGAGGCCGCGAGGGTCGCCTCGGGCAGCGGCGCGGAGAGGATGGCGGCGATCTCCGGGCGCGGGGCGGGCGGCGGCGCGCAGAGGCCGGTGAGGTCCTTGGCGCGGACGGCGCGGGTGATCCAGGCCCGGTCGAGGACGCGCCGCTCGTCGGCCTCGGCGACGAGGTCCTCGGACTGGTTGTAGTCGCCGTCGGCGGCCTGGACGGCCCACAGGTGGACGGCGACGCCGTGCTCCTTGGCCGACATGAGGCCGGGCAGCAGATCGCCGTCGCCGGTGACGAGCACGATGTCGGAGCAGGCCCTGTTCCTGGCGAGCTCGGTCAGCTCGGTGTGCATGGCCGCGTCGACGCCCTTCTGCGCCCAGCGCCCGTCGCTCCTGGTCAGAGCACCGAGCCGGACGGTGACGCGGGGCATCACGCGCAGTCTGCGGTGCTCGGGCTGGGGCACCCGGTCGGGCGCGCCGTCGAACCAGTAGATCCGCAGGAGGGGCAGCGCGGTCTCGGCCTCGGCGCGCTGCCGCAGCTGCTGGATCAGGCCGGCGTGGTCGACGGTGATCCTGGAACGGGCCGGTTCCCCGGCGAGGAGACTGGCGGCGGCGCCCAGCAGATAGCCGGCGTCCACCAGGACGACGCAGCGGTCCACGTGTTCCACCCTCTTTCGTGAGCCTCGGGGTCGGCTCGGGATCGGAATCGGGATCGGAAGGTGCTTCGGGTTTCCTTCGAGTCTGCCCGACCGCCGGGGGCTTGACCGTCGGAACTGGATCATCGGCGTGGCGGATGTCACGCCCCGGCGGCCCCTCACGGTCCGTAATGATCCAACATGCGGCGCTTCGTGCCGTATGTGAGTCTGACAGCGGCCCTGGCCCCTAGGACCCTTTGAGGAGGCATCCCCATGGCCAAGAACCGCAACCAGAACCGCGGTCAGAAGCAGCAGTCCCCCGCCGAGCGCGGCACGCAGCAGGCGCAGCAGTCCGCGATGGAATCGCAGGCCGAGCAGCGCGCGAGCCAGGTCACCCCCGGCGACATGGCCCGCAAGGGTCGTCAGAAGCGCTTCGGGCACAACTGACGCGGTCCGACGGCAAAGGGGCGCGCCCGTGACGACGGGCGCGCCCCTTGCGCGTGTGCGGGGTGGACTCAGCCGGCCAGGCAGGACGGGCCGAGCAGCACCTTCAGGTCTCCGAAGAGCGCCGGGTCGGGCTGCACCCGGTGCCGGTCGAGCCGGAGGACCGTCGTCTTCCGGGGGCCCTGGAGCTTGATCCGCACCTCGGTGTTGCCCTTGTGGTGCTTGAGGATCTCGCCGAGCCTGCTGACCATCGGCGGGGTCACCTTCACCGTCGGGATGGTGAGGACCACCGGGGCGTTGGTCCCGGCGTTCGACAGGTCGGGGACCATCAGCTCCATGGCGACGAGCCGGGGCACGTCCTCGCGCTTGTCGAGCCGTCCCTTCACGAAGACGACCGTGTCCTCGACGAGCTGGGTGGAGACCAGCTGGTAGGTGGCCGGGAAGAACATGCACTCGATGGAGCCGGCCAGGTCCTCGACGGTGGCGATCGCCCAGGCGTTGCCCTGCTTGGTCATCTTGCGCTGGAGGCCGGAGATGATGCCGCCGATGGTGACGACCGCCCCGTCGCCGTGCTCGCCTCCGGTCAGCTGGGAGATCGCCGCGTCCGTCTTGTCGGACAGGACGTGCTCGATGCCGAAGAGCGGGTGGTCGGAGACGTACAGGCCGAGCATCTCGCGCTCCTGGGCGAGCAGGTACGACTTCTCCCACTCGACGTCGGAGAACTCGACGTCGAGGCCGAAGCCGGGCTCGTCGCTCGCCTCCTCGCCCATCCCGCCGAAGAGGTCGAACTGTCCCTCGGCCTCCTTGCGCTTGACCGCCACCACGTTGTCGATCATGGGTTCGTGGTGGGCGACCAGGCCCTTGCGGGTGTGGCCCATCTCGTCGAAGGCGCCGGCCTTGATCAGCGACTCGACCGTCCGCTTGTTGCAGACGACGGCCTCGACCTTGTCGAGGAAGTCGGGGAAGGAGGAGTACTTCCCCTTGGCCTTGCGCGTCTTGATGATCGACTCGACGACGTTGGTGCCGACGTTCCGGATGGCGGAGAGGCCGAAGAGGATCACGTCGTCGCCCTGGGCGGCGAAGTTCGACTCGGACTCGTTCACGTTGGGCGGCAGGACCTTGATGCCCATGCGGCGGCACTCGTTGAGGTAGACCGCGGACTTGTCCTTGTCGTCCTTGACCGAGGTGAGTAGTCCCGCCATGTACTCGGCGGGGTGGTTCGCCTTGAGGTAGGCGGTCCAGTAGGAGACCAGGCCGTACGCGGCGGAGTGCGCCTTGTTGAAGGCGTAGCCGGCGAAGGGGACCAGGACGTCCCAGAGGGCCTGGATGGCCTCGTCGCTGTAGCCGTTCTTCTTGGCGCCGGCCTGGAAGATGGTGAAGTTCTTCGCCAGCTCCTCGGGCTTCTTCTTGCCCATGACGCGGCGGAGGATGTCGGCCTCGCCGAGCGAGTAGCCGGCGATGATCTGGGCGGCCTTCTGCACCTGCTCCTGGTACACGATGAGGCCGTAGGTGACCGCGAGCACCTCTTCGAGCGGCTTCTCCAGCTCGGGGTGGATCGGGGTGATCTCCTGCTGGCCGTTCTTGCGCAGCGCGTAGTTCGTGTGCGAGTTCATGCCCATCGGGCCCGGGCGGTAGAGCGCGGACACGGCGGAGATGTCTTCGAAGTTGTCCGGCTTCATCAGCCGGAGCAGGGAGCGCATGGGGCCGCCGTCGAACTGGAAGACACCGAGGGTGTCGCCGCGCTGGAGCAGTTCGAAGGTCTTCTGGTCGTCGAGCGGCAGCGCCAGGAGATCGATGTCGATCCCCTTGTTGGACTTCACCATCTTGACGGCGTCGTCCATGATCGTGAGGTTGCGCAGGCCGAGGAAGTCCATCTTCAGCAGGCCGAGCGACTCGCACTGCGGGTAGTCCCACTGCGTGATGGTGACGCCGTCGGTGTGCCGCACCCAGATCGGGGCGTGGTCGACGATCGGCTCGCTGGACATGATCACGCCGGCGGCGTGCACGCCCATCTGGCGGACCAGGCCCTCGACGCCCCGGGCGGTGTCGATGACCTTCTTGACGTCCGGCTCGTTCTCGTACATCGCGCGGATCTCGCCGGCCTCGCTGTAGCGCGGGTGCGAGGGGTCGGTGATGCCGTTGAGGTCGATGCCCTTGCCGAGGACGTCGGCGGGCATGGCCTTGGTGAGCCGGTCGCCCATGGCGTACGGGTAGCCGAGGACGCGCGCGGAGTCCTTGATGGCGTTCTTCGCCTTGATCTTTCCGTACGTGCCGATCATGGCGACCTTGTCGGAGCCGTACTTCTCCGTCACGTACCGGATCACCTCGACGCGCCGACGCTCGTCGAAGTCGATGTCGACATCGGGCATCGAGATGCGCTCGGGGTTGAGGAAGCGCTCGAAGATCAGGCCGTGCGGGATCGGGTCGAGGTCGGTGATGCCCATGGCGTACGCGACGATCGAACCGGCCGCGGAGCCTCGGCCGGGGCCGACGGCGATGCCCTGCTTCTTCGCCCACATGATGAAGTCGGCGACGACGAGGAAGTAGCCGGGGAAGCCCATCGAGATGATGGTGTCCATCTCGTACTCGACCTGCTTCATGCGGTCCTCCGGGATCCCGTTCGGGAAGCGGCGGTGCATGCCCCGCATGGTCTCCTCGCGGAACCAGGTGACCTCGGTGTAGCCCTCGGGGATGTCGAACCTCGGCATGAGGTTCTTGGCCTCGAACATGCCGGTGGTGTCGACCTGCTCCGCGACGAGCAGGGTGTTCGCGCAGCCCTCCTGCCAGGCGTCCGAGGAGTCGATGGCGTACATCTCGTCCGTGGACTTCAGGTAGTAGCCGGTGCCGTCGAACTTGAAGCGGTCCGGGTCCGAGAGGTTCTTGCCGGTCTGGATGCAGAGCAGGGCGTCGTGCGCGCCGGCCTCGTGCGCGTACGTGTAGTGCGAGTCGTTCGTGACCAGCGGCGGGATGCCGAGCTTCTTGCCGATCTCCAGGAGCCCGTCGCGGACCCGGCGCTCGATCTCGATGCCGTGGTCCATCAGCTCCAGGAAGTAGCGGTCCTTGCCGAAGATGTCCTGGTACTCGGAGGCGGACTTCAGGGCCTCGTCGAACTGGCCGAGGCGCAGTCGGGTCTGGAGCTCGCCGGAGGGGCAGCCGGTGGAGGCGATCAGGCCCTCGGACCACTGGGAGATGGTCTCCTTGTCCATCCGGGGCCACTTCTGCAGCCAGCCCTCGGCGTAGGCGTCGGAGGAGAGCTTGAAGAGGTTGTGCAGGCCGGTGGCGTTCGCCGCCCAGATGGTCTTGTGGGTGTAACCGCCGGAGCCGGAGACGTCGTCCTTCTTCTGGTGCGGCTGGCCCCACTGGATCTTCCGCTTGTTGCGCCGGGACTCCGGGGCGACGTACGCCTCGATGCCGATGATCGGCGTGACCCCGGCCTTCTTCGCCGAGTGGAAGAAGTCGTACGCCCCGTGCAGGTTGCCGTGGTCGGACATGGCGATGTGGGTCATGCCCATCTCGTTGCACGCGTTGAACATGTCCTTCAGCCGCGCGGCACCGTCCAGCAGCGAGTACTGGGTGTGGACGTGGAGGTGCGTGAAGGGCGGCTTGGTCACGGTGGGAGGCCTCCGGTGAATTCCTGGGGGGACAGCGTGGAAGTCTACGTCGGCCGACCGACAGTCCGGAGTGCAACACTGCGGGGCCAAGCCCCTCGACGAGGGGTGGCGGCCGGGCGCCGGGCGGGCACTCGGGGGTACGGTCACGCGTTGGGAGACCGGGAACACCTGTCCCATTTGTCATCAGCAATCCTGCACCAGGAGGCACCCTCGATGTCGGTCCCGCAGCCCACCGCAGCCGAGCGCGGTGAGCACATCCTCGCCGTCTTCGACACCGCCTTCGGCGAGCTCCTCGCCGCCGATCCCGCGGCCTTCCGCGTCAAGTTCCGGAAGATGGCCGGTTCCGCCTTCGCCTTCTACCGCGGCACCGCGTGCCTGTTCTACGCGGACCTGGAGCGGGAGGCCCACGGCGGCGGCCCGTACCTGGACGAGCAGACCGGCCGGGTCTGGATCCACGGCGATCTCCACGCCGAGAACTTCGGCACCTACATGGACGCCAACGGCCGCCTCGTCTTCAACGTCAACGACTTCGACGAGGCGTACGTCGGCCCCTTCACCTGGGACCTGAAGCGGCTCGCGGCCTCGCTCGCCCTGATCGGCTACGCCAAGGCGCTCAGCGACGAGCAGATCACCCACCTGGTCCGGATCTACGCCGCGGCCTACCGCGAGCGGATCCACGCCCTCGCGACCGGCGCCAAGGGCGACGAGGTCCCCTCCTTCACCCTGGAGACCGCCGACGGGGCACTGCTCGGCGCCCTGCGCCAGGCCAGGGCGCTGACCCGCTTCGGGCTGCTCGACTCCATGACCGAGATCCGCGACTTCGAGCGGCGCTTCGCGGCGGGCGGCGGCGCGATCGAGCTGGACGCGGCGAGCCGGTACAAGGTCCTCGCCGCCTTCGACGGCTACCTGGAGACCCTGCCGGAGTCCTCCCTCGCCCGCCCCGACTCGTACCGGGTGAAGGACGTCGTCGGGCGGCGCGGGATCGGCATCGGCTCGGCCGGCCTCCCCTCGTACAACATCCTCCTGGAGGGCAACAGCGACGCCCTGGAGAACGACGTCGTGATCTACCTGAAGCAGGCGCAGACCCCCGCGGTCTCGCGGCACGTCACGGACGAGGCGGTGCGCGGGTACTTCCACCACGAGGGGCACCGCACGGTGATCTCGCAGCGGGCGCTCCAGGCGCACGCCGACCCGTGGCTGGGCTGGACGGAGCTGGACGGGGCCGGTCAGCTGGTCGCCGAGGTGTCGCCGTACGCGGTGGACCTGGACTGGTCGGACATCGACGACCCGCAGGACATCGCGGCCACCGTCGCCGACCTGGGCCGGGCGACGGCCACGATGCACGCGGCGGCGGACGACTCCAGCGGCCACTCCCTGGTCCCCTTCTCGACGGAGCGGGCCATCGACGCGGCGATCGCCGCCGACGAGGAGGGCTTCGCCGAGCTCCTGGTCGACTTCGCGCACACCTACGGAGCGCGGGCGCGGGCGGACCACCAGATCTTCGTGGACCTCTTCCGCAACGGCCGGATCCCGGGGCTGTAGGGGCCGGTGCGATCGCCCACAGGTTCTGTTTAAGGACCCCTTACGGGCCCACATGGGACACTCCACGACGATGGACATGGCAGGGACGCAGCTGAGGGCGCTGCGGGCGGCGTTCTTCACGGCACTGGTCGTGACGCTGTCCGTGGCGTCCCACGTGCTGCTCTCCCGCGTGCCGCTGCCGCTCGCGACCGTCCTCCCGGTCGCGGTCGGCGTCTTCGCCGTGGCGTACGCCCTGGCCGGCCGCGAGCGCGGCCTCGGCCCGATCGCCGGGCTCCTCGTGCCGCTGGAGCTGGCCGCCGACACCCTCTTCACCAGCGGTCAGGCGGTCTGTTACGGCCCCGCCGGCGGCCCGGTGGCCGGTTCGCTGCGCTCGGTGGGCGTGGAGGTGTTCTGCGGCGGCGCCGTCGGCACGCCGCTGCCCGGCGTGGTGGCCCCGGAGAGCGGGGGCGCGGCCGCCCTGGTCGACTCCCCCGACCCGGCGCTGCCCTGGCTGCTCCTCCTGGCGCACGTGGGCGTGGGGCTCTCGGCTGCCTGCTGGCTGCGCGGCGGCGAGCGGGCGCTCGCCCGGCTGCTCCGCGCGGTGGAGGCCTTCGCGTTCCGGCCGCTGCTGCTCGTGGCGGCCTTCTTCCGGGCCTCCGGTCCGGCGCCGCGGCGGGCCGTGCGGCCCGTCGAGCGGCCCCGGTCCTCCCGCGCCCGGCTCCTCGTGCACTCCGTGGGGCGGCGGGGGCCGCCGCGTCGGGTGCTCGCTCTCGTCTGAGCGGGCCCCGACGCGCCCCCTGCCTTTCCCCACCTCTCACGGAGATCACGATCATGAGTGCACGCAACAGCCACGCCAACAAGGCCGCCGCCCGCGAGCGACTGCGCGAGGAGCGCGAGCGCCAGGCGAAGAAGGACCGCGCGCGCCGGCAGCTCGTCGTCGGCGTCTCGGCCGTGGCCGTCCTGGCCGCCGCCGGCGGCATCGGCTACGCGGTGGTCCGGTCGAACCAGCCCTCCCACTGGGAGTCGGCGGCCGACGCGAAGACCGTGACGGCCCCGAAGAACACCACGGGCCCGAACGGCACGACCGTCGTCATCGGCAAGGCCTCCGCGAAGAAGACCCTGGAGCTGTACGAGGACTCGCGCTGCCCGGTCTGCGCGACCTTCGAGCAGTCCGTGGGCTCCACGGTCGAGAAGGACGTCGCGGCCGGCAAGTACAAGATCCGGTACGTCGGCGCCACCTTCATCGACAACGGCATCCCGGGCGAGGGCTCGAAGAACGCCCTCTCGGCGCTGGGCGCCGCGCTGGACGTCAGCCCCGAGGCCTTCCTGAAGTACAAGTCCGCCCTGTACTCGACGAAGTTCCACCCGGAGGAGAAGGACGACAAGTTCGCCAAGGACTCCTACCTCCTGGAGGTGGCGGACTCGGTCCCGGCGCTCAAGGGCAACGCCGAGTTCAGGAAGAACGTCGAGGACGGCACCTTCGACGCGTGGGCGATGAAGATGTCGAAGGCCTTCGACGCCAGCGGGGTGCAGGGCACCCCGACGCTGAAGATGGACGGCAAGCCCGTCACGGTCCAGGGCACGGACAACCCGCCGATGACGGTGGCCGAGTTCGACACGGCGATCGGCGCGGCCCTCAAGGCCTGACGCCGCACGCCCCGCCATGGCCCCGGACCTCAGGGTCCGGGGCCGAGGCGTCCGCGCGGGACCCGGCAGGCCCGGGAGCCGGGCGGCACGGGACTCCGGCGTCCTCCGGGCGACCAGTGGGCGAACTTCCGGAATTCGCCTGCCCCTCGGGCGTACCCGTCAGTAATCTGACTGCCCGTGACCAGTCGTTTCATATCACCCGCCCCCACGCGGCGCGCCGTCGTCAAGGCCGCCGCCGTCACCGCCGTCGCCACGCCCGTCCTGCTCGGCGCGGCCTCCCCGGCGCTCGCGGACACCGGGGCGCCCGCCTTCCTCCACGGCGTCGCCTCCGGCGACCCGCTGCCCGACGGCGTCCTGCTCTGGACGCGCGTCACCCCCGTCCCCGAGGCCGTGCCCGGATCCGGCCTCGGCCCCGACGTCCAGGTCGGCTGGGAGCTCGCCGAGGACCGCGCCTTCGCCCGGGTCGTCGCCTCCGGCACCACCACGGCGAGCGCCGCCTCGGACCACACGGTGAAGGCCGACGTCCGGGGCCTGCGCCCGGCCACCGCCTACTGGTTCCGCTTCACCGTGGGCACCGTCGTCTCCCCGGCCGCCCGCACCCGCACCGCGCCCGCCGCCGACGCCGACGCGCCCGGGGTCCGCTTCGGCGTGGTCTCCTGCGCCAACTGGGAGTCCGGCCACTTCTCCGCGTACCGCCATCTCGCGGCCCGCGCCGACCTGGACGCGGTCCTCCACCTCGGCGACTACCTGTACGAGTACGCCACCGGCGCCTACCCCGAGGCGAAGTACGTCGTCCGGCAGCACGAGCCGCGCCACGAGATCGTCTCGCTCGCCGACTACCGCACCCGGCACGGGAAGTACAAGACGGACGCCGACCTCCAGGCGCTGCACGCGGCGCACCCGGTGATCGCGATCTGGGACGACCACGAGTTCGCCAACGACGCCTGGTCGGGCGGGGCCGAGAACCACACCCCGGGCGCCGAGGGCGAGTGGGCGGCCCGGGTGGCCGCCGCGAAGCAGGCCTACTTCGAGTGGATGCCGGTCCGCGCCTCCACGGAGGGCACGGTCTTCCGCCGCCTGCGCTTCGGCAGGCTGGCCGATCTGCATCTGCTCGACCTGCGGTCGTTCCGCTCCGCGTCGGCGAAGACGGGCAGCGGCACGGTCGACGACCCGGAGCGGAGCATCACCGGCCGCGCGCAGCTGGACTGGCTCAAGGCCGGCCTCGCCGGCTCGGACGCGGCCTGGCAGCTGGTCGGCACCTCGGTGATGATCTCGCCGGTCGCCTTCGGCTCGCTGCCCGCGTACCTCCTGGAGCCGCTCGCGGGGCTTCTCGGCCTGCCGAAGGAGGGGCTCGCGGTCAACGTCGACCAGTGGGACGGCTACACCGACGACCGCAAGGAGCTGCTCGCGCACCTGACCGCGCGGGCGATCCGGAACACGGTCTTCCTGACCGGTGACATCCACATGGCCTGGGCCAACGACGTGCCGGTGAAGGCCGCGACGTACCCGCTCTCGGAGTCGGCGGCGACCGAGTTCGTGGTCACCTCGGTGACCTCGGACAACCTGGACGACCTGCTGCACGTGGCCCCGGGCACCCTCTCGGTGGTGGCCGCGGGGGCCGTGAAGGCCGCCAACCGCCATGTGAAGTGGGTGGACATGGACCACCACGGGTACGGCGTGCTCGACGTGACCGCCGCGCGCTCGCAGATGGACTACTACACGGTCTCCGACAAGAGGGACCCGGCCGCGACGGCGGCCTGGGCGCGCTCGTACCGCACGCTGAGCGGAACGCAGCGTGTCGAGCGGGTGTACCAGCCGGTGCTGTGACCGCCGCCTGAACGGCGATTTTCAGCCATGATCTCTTGTGTTAACGGGAGATCACATCACTACGGCGGGTGGTGGGTTCCGGAGATCGAATCCGGACACACCACCCGCCTCTGCCGTTTCCTTCGTTACGCCCACGTCTCAAACCCTGGAAGCGACGCAAGTTTTTCTTCCCGATGACCCGAATTGCCCCATGAATGATTGGGCCTGATCCATGCTCAACGACATATGACATGGACGCGTAATCTCCGGGCGGTGGCGAGGAAGTCCCTCTCCACAACCCCCCGCAAGGAGTCACCGTGCGTGCTCTCGTCCGCATATCACCCCGTATGTCGCGTCGTATGATCGGCACCGCCGTCATGGCCGGAACCCTGGCCCTGGCCCCGCTGTCCGCCCCGGCGGCCACCCCGTCGACCACCACGCTGGCTTCGGCCGAGAAGTGCGCGGACGGCACCACCGCCCTCTCCGGCGCCCGCAAGGCGAAGGGCGACGCCACCAAGGCCGAGCCCAACGACGTCACCGCCGCCCAGGCCAAGGCCATGGACGACGACCTGAAGAAGAAGGTCGCCTCCGCCCGGAACGCCGGCCGCCTCAGCGCCGCCACCGCCGCCGCCGGCGCGACCATCCCCGTCTACTTCCACGTGATCCACAGCGGCACGACGGGCAAGCTCTCCGCCACCGCCGTCAGCAACCAGATGGCCGTCCTCAACGCCGCCTACGCGGGCCAGGGCACCGGCAACGTGAACACGGGCTTCCAGTTCTCGCTGGCCGCGACCGACTACACGGACAACGCCACCTGGTACAACCTGTCCTCCGGCTCCCAGGCCGAGAAGGACATGAAGAACACCCTGCGCAAGGGCGGCGCCAACGCCCTGAACATCTACACCGCCAACCTCGGCGGCGGACTGCTCGGCTGGGCGACCTTCCCCAGCTCCTACACGTCCCAGCCGAAGATGGACGGCGTCGTCATCCTCGACACCTCTCTCCCCGGCGGCTCCGCGGCCAACTACAACGAGGGCGACACCGCCACCCACGAGGTCGGCCACTGGATGGGCCTATACCACACCTTCCAGGGCGGCTGCACGGGCAACGGCGACTACGTCGCCGACACCCCGGCCGAGAAGAGCCCCGCGTACGAGTGCCCGACCGGCCGTGACTCCTGCACCTCGAAGGCCGGTGTGGACCCGATCCACAACTTCATGGACTACACGTACGACTCCTGCATGTACCAGTTCACCTCGGGCCAGGTGACCCGCATGAACGACTCGTGGGTCGCGTACCGCGCCTGACGGTCCGTCCGCAGAGCATGAGTGTGGCCCCGGGGAACTCCCCGGGGCCACACCCCTTTTCCCGCCGTCCTACAGCTCGTCGAGGAAGGCGAGCGCCACCGCCCAGGTCCGCTCCGCCGCCTCCTCGTCCCAGTCGGGCAGCTCCGGGTCCGTGTAGATGTGCCCCGCCCCCCGGTAGCGGTGGACCTCCACCTCCGCCCCCGCCCTGCGCATCTGGAGGTACCAGGAGGACAGCCAGTCGTCCGTCTCGAAGGGGTCGGGCTCGGCCACGTGCAGCTGGACCGGCAGCTCGTCCACCGAGGCGGACTCCGCGAGGTCCGAGGTGCCGTGGAACAGCAGCAGCCCGCGCGCCTTCTCGTCCCCGAGCGCCAGGGTCTGCGCGATCGAGGCGCCGAGGGAGAGGCCCATGTAGACCAGGCCCCGCTCCGAGTAGGGGGCGGCGGCCAGGACCGCGCGCTTCAGCAGCTCGTCCTTGCCGATCTCGTCCCGGAGCTTCACGCCCTCCTCGACGGTGCCGACCGTCCGGCCGTCGTAGAGGTCCGGCGTCCAGACCCGGTGGCCGGCGGCCCGGAGCCGCTCGGCGGCCGCCTCGACGGAAGGGGTCAGGCCATAGGCCGAGTGGAAGAGCATGATGTCCATGCGTCCCATCCTGCCACCCGGCGCCGACAGGCCCCGGCCCTGCCCGGCGGACCCGGCCCAGGCCCTGCCCGGCGGACCCCGCCCCGGCCCTCAGCGCATGCTGCGCACGTCCAGGTGACGCAGCACCCGGTCCACCACCTCGGGATCGGCGCCGGGTTCGCTGCGTGCCGCGAGGATCTCGTGCCGGGCGGCCGACATCAGCTCCCGCTGGATCCGCTGCACCGCCTTGAACCGCTTCGTCCGCTCCACGAAGGCGGCCCGCCGCTCGTCGTCCACCATGTCGGGGCTGATCCGCGCCCCGATGTCGTACGCCCCGCGCATCAGCCGCTCCTGGACCTCCTCGGGCAGCTCCTCGACCTCCTCGATCTCCTTGAGCCTGCGCCTGGCGGCCTTCGCGGCCCGGATCGCGAGCTCGCGCTCCAGGGCGCGCTCGGCGTCCGCGTCGGCCCGCACCCCGAGCCGCCTGACCAGCCAGGGCAGCGTGAGGCCCTGGAAGACGAGAGTGGCGATGATCACGCAGAAGGCGATGAAGACGATCTCGTCGCGGCCGGGGAAGGGCGCGCCGTCGTCGGTGCGGAGCGGGATGGCGAGCGCCAGCGCGACCGAGGCCACCCCGCGCATCCCCGCCCACCACATGACGACGGTCTCCCGCCAGCTCATCGGGATCTCCTCGTCGACGTCCCGGAGCGTGTGCAGCCGCTTCGCCAGCCAGGTGGCGGGGAGCAGCCACAGCAGCCGGACGCCGACGACCACGCCGACGACGGCGGCGCCCCAGCCGAGCATCTCCCCGCCGTGTCCCTTCGCGACTCCGAACACGTGGATGAGTTCCAGGCCGATGAGGCCGAAGGCGATGCCGGTGACGAGGGTGTCGACGATCTGCCAGAAGGTCTGTCCGGCGAGCCGTCCCATGACGTCGTCGGCGTCGGCCGCGTGCTCGGCCAGGAAGAGCGCGGTGAGCAGGACGGCGAGGACTCCGGAGCCGTGCAGCTCCTCGGCGACGACGTAGCTCACGAAGGGGACGAGGAGGGTGAGGCCGGTCTGCAGGGTGGCGTCGCCGAGGAGTCCGATGAGCTTGTTGGCGAGCCAGCCGAGCGCCAGACCGACGGCCACGGCGACCACGGCGGAGAGCGCGAACTGGCCGAGGGCGTGGGGCCAGGAGAAGGAGCCGCTGACGACGGCGGCGATCGCCACGTGGTAGAGGACGATCGCGGTGACGTCGTTGAAGAGCCCCTCGCCCTCCAGGATCGACACCAGCCGGCGGGGCAGCCCCAGCGAGCCGGCCACGGCGGTCGCGGCGACCGGGTCCGGCGGGGCGACGAGGGCGCCGAGCGCGAGGGCGGCGGCCAGCGGGAGGCCGGGGACGAGCGAGTGCGCGACCGCGCCGACGGCGGCGGTGGTGACGAAGACCAGGGCCACCGCGAGCAGGAAGATGGGCCGCCTGTTGGCCGCGAACTGCCGCCAGGAGGTCCGCTGCACGGAGGCGTACAGCAGGGGCGGCAGCACCAGCGGGAGGATGAACTCCGGCGGGATCTCGACGTTCGGCACGAAGGGCAGGAAGGCCAGCACGATCCCGACGAGGGTCATCAGGACCGGCGCGGGCAGCCCGAGTCGCTCGCCGAGGGGCACGGTGAGCAGGGCGCCGAGGAGCAGCAGGAAGAGCAGGGCCAATTGATCCACGGCCCCACCCTGTCACGTACGTCCGTTTTGGCGCCGATTGCCCGAGCCGCAGACGGCGATCGCCCGGGCCGCACACGGCACTCGCCCGAACCGCACACGGCGCTCGCCCGGGCCGCACCGGGAATCGCGTACGACGCCCCGGCCCGCGGTCGGCGGACCCGCGCCTACAGGGCCTTCCGCATGGCCCGGTGCGGCATCCCCGCGTCCGGGAACTCGGGCCCGTACGCCACGTAGCCGAGCCGCTCGTAGAAGCCCAGCGCGTGGGTCTGCGCGTGGAGGTCGACGGCGCTCAGACCGCGCTCCCGGGCCACGTCCTCGACGGCCCGCACGAGCGCCGCGCCGACCCCGAGGCCGCGGGCGGCCTTGGTCACCGCGAGCCGCCCGAGGGAGCCGACGGAGGCGTCGGCGCCGGTCCTGCCGGTCGCGTCCGCCCCGTGCAGGAGCCGTCCGGTGCCCAGCGGGACGCCGTCCGCGCGGACCGCGAGCACGTGCACGGCCGTCTCGTCGTACGTGTCGTACTCCAGCTCGCGCGGGACGCCCTGCTCCTCGACGAAGACCTCGCGGCGCACCGCGAAGCAGGCTTCGCGGTCCTCGTGCCCCACGGCCTCGCGGACGGCATGGGCGGCGCTCACCGGCTCTCCGACGCGATCCGGTCGAGGGCCTTCTGCAGGTCCTCGGGGTAGGTGCTGGCGAACTCGACCCAGGAGCCGTCGCCCGGGTGCTCGAAGCCGAGGCGGACGGCGTGCAGCCACTGCCGGGTCAGGCCGAGGCGCTTGGCGAGCGTCGGGTCGGCGCCGTAGGTGAGGTCGCCGACGCAGGGGTGGCGGTGGGCGGACATGTGCACCCGGATCTGGTGGGTGCGGCCCGTCTCCAGCTTGATGTCGAGCAGCGAGGCCGAGCGGTACGCCTCGATGAGGTCGTAGTGCGTGACGGAGGGCTTGCCGTCGGCGGTGACCGCCCACTTGTAGTCGTGGTTCGGGTGCCGGCCGATGGGCGCGTCGATGGTGCCGCTCATCGGGTCCGGGTGGCCCTGGACCAGCGCGTGGTAGCGCTTGTCGACCGTGCGCTCCTTGAACTGGCGCTTGAGCGAGGTGTACGCGTACTCCGACTTGGCGACCACCATCAGACCGGAGGTGCCGACGTCGAGGCGGTGCACGATGCCCTGGCGCTCGGCGGCGCCGGAGGTGGAGATGCGGTACCCGGCGGCGGCGAGGCCGCCGATGACCGTGGTGCCGGTCCAGCCGGGGCTGGGGTGCGCGGCGACGCCGATCGGCTTCATGATCACGACGATGTCGTCGTCGTCGTGGACGATCTCCATGCCCTCGACGGGCTCGGCGACGACCTGCACGGGCGCGGGCGCGCCCGGCATCTCGACCTCGAGCCACGCGCCGCCGCTGACCCGCTCGGACTTGCCGACGACGGAGCCGTCGACCTGGACCTTCCCTGCGGCGGCCAGCTCGGCCGCCTTCGTACGGGAAAACCCGAACATACGGGCGATGGCGGCGTCGACGCGCTCGCCCTCCAGGCCATCGGGAACGGGCAGCGTGCGGATCTCGGGACTCGTGCTCACCCGTCGAGTATGCCTTGTCAGTCCTTGTGGACGGTGCCGTCGGGGTCCAGGCCCCGGAACGACAGGATGACGATCAGGATGCCGCCGCAGACGATCGCCGAGTCGGCGAGGTTGAAGACGGCGAAGTGCGCGGGGGCGATGAAGTCCACGACCGCGCCCTCGAAGACGCCCGGCGCGCGGAAGATGCGGTCCGTGAGGTTGCCGAGCGCGCCGCCGAGCAGCAGGCCGAGCGCGATCGCCCAGGGCAGGCTGTAGAGCTTCCGCGCCAGCCGGATGATCACGACGATCACGGCGGCCGCGATGCAGGTGAAGATGATCGTGAAGGCCTCGCCCATGCCGAAGGCGGCGCCCGGGTTGCGGATGGCGTCGAGCCGCAGCAGGTCGCCGACCAGGTCGATCGGCTCGTGGCCCTCCAGCTTGGCGACCACCAGCATCTTGCTGCCGAGGTCGAGCAGGTAGGCGAGCACGGCCACGACGAAGAGGGCGACGATCCTGCGCCTGCCTCTGGGCCGCTCCTGGGGAGCGGCCGCGCCGTCGGGGGCCGACGCGCCGTCGTGGTCCGACGCGCCGTCCGGGGCCGCGGTCTCCTCGCGGGCCGCGGACTCGTCGGAGGCGGCCGTCTCGTCGGCCCCTGCTGAATCCGGCGTACCGATGATGCGCTCCGCCTCTGCCACGTGAGTGAGTCCCTCGACCTCGATGCCTGACCGTGCACCGAGGGTACGGCACAGGCGTACGAGACCGGCAGCCGAGATCGTCAGCCGCGCCGCTCCTGTCGCTGTTTGTCCTCGACGCAGAGCGTGGCCCGCGGGAAGGCCTGCATCCGCGCCTTGCCGATCGGCTTCCCGCACACCTCGCACAGGCCGTACGTGCCCGCGTCGAGCCGCTCCAGGGCGTGCTCGGTCTGCTCCAGCATCTCCCGGGCGTTCGCGGCGAGGGCCAGCTCGTGCTCGCGGGTGATGTTCTTGGTGCCCGTATCGGCCTGGTCGTCCCCGGCACCGTCGCCCGAGTCCCGCATCAGGCCGGTCAGCTCCTCCTGGGAGTGGACGAGCTCGCTGCGCAGCCTCAGCACCTCCGCCTGGAGGCCGCTGCGGGCCTCGGCGACCTCCTCCGGCGTCCAGGGGTCCTCGCCGGGCCGCACCGCGAGCTCGCCGGCCCGCGCCGGGGGCACCGCCGCCTCGTCCCCGACGGTCGTGACGCCACCCGCGGTCTTCTTCGCTGCCACCGTCCTGGCTCCTGTCTGCTTCTTGGCGGCGGGCGCCTTCCTGGCGGCCGCCTTCTTCGCCACCGCCTTCTTGGCGGGCGTCTTCGGGGCGGAGGCGTCGGGGGCGGAGACCGCGGCACCGGGCCCGACGGGGGCGGCGTCCTCGGCGTCCGCCTCCCGGGCCGCGGCCTTCCCGGCCGGCTTCCTCTTCGCGACCTTCTTCCCGGCGGGCGTCCTCTCGGCGACCGCGACCGACTTCCCGGCGACCGTCGACTTCTTGCCGGCCACGTCCTTGGCGACCTCGGTCGCACCGGTGGAACCGGCGGCCGAGGTCTTCTTCGCGGCGGTCTTCTTCGCCACCATGTCGCGGCCCCTTCACATTTTGTGATCTTGCTCGCGAATCGTGCTGGGACGATAAATCGGCCCAAGGCCCGCGGCAACGGGGCACGCCGCCGTTCCCACCCGCCCCCGCTCCCCGCGGGGCGGGCCTGCCTCCGTTGTGCCCAGCTCCCCGCCCGGTTATCCGTCCCGCCCCTCCCCCACATGGCCGCAACGCAAGTCCGGCACCCCCCGTATGGCCATTCGGGTCACGGGAAAACCGGTCTGCCGCCCGCCCCCGGGCCCCGTACACTGGCCACAGCGAAAGGCTTGGATGGGGACGAGTAGCGTCGCAAGCAGCCATGAGCGACCCGGGGACGGTGAGAGCCCGGGGGCGAGCCCGATGTGAAGCATCACCCCGGAGCCGTCGGAAGAAAGCCGCACGACAGGGCGGTGACTAGACCCGGCGTCGCGACCCCAATGAGGGGGCTCAGGACGATCACGTCCGGGGCCAAGGAGGGTGGTACCGCGGGAGCAGTGCTCTCGTCCCTCCGACGGAAGAGAACCGTCCGCCGGAGGAAGATCGATGTCGCAGTACCGCCAGGTGCCCGCCCAGGTCGACCTGCCCGCGCTGGAGCACGACGTGCTCGATTTCTGGCGCGAGAGCAAGGTCTTCGCGAAGACCCTGGAGCAGTCCGAGGGACGCCCCGAGTGGGTGTTCTACGAAGGCCCGCCCACCGCCAACGGCATGCCCGGCGCCCACCACATCGAGGCCCGCGTCTTCAAGGACGTGTTCCCCCGCTTCCGGACCATGCGCGGCTACCACGTGGCCCGCAAGGCCGGCTGGGACTGCCACGGCCTGCCGGTCGAGCTCGCCGTCGAGAAGGAGCTCGGCTTCTCCGGCAAGAAGGACATCGAGGCGTACGGCATCGCCGAGTTCAACGCCAAGTGCCGCGAGTCCGTGACCCGGCACACCGACGCCTTCGCCGAGCTCACGACCCGCATGGGCTACTGGGTCGACCTCGACGACGCCTACCGGACCATGGACCCCTCGTACATCGAGTCGGTCTGGTGGTCCCTCAAGCAGATCTTCGACAAGGACCTGCTCGTCCAGGACCACCGCGTCGCCCCCTGGTGCCCCCGCTGCGGCACCGGCCTCTCCGACCACGAGCTGGCCCAGGGCTACGAGACGGTCGTCGACCCCTCCGTGTACGTGCGCTTCCCGCTCACGTCCGGCCCCCTCGCGGGCAAGGCGGCGCTCCTGGTCTGGACGACGACCCCCTGGACCCTGGTGTCCAACACGGCGGTCGCCGCGCACCCCGAGGTGACGTACGTGGTCGCCACGGACGGCGACGAGCGCGTCGTCGTCGCCCAGCCGCTGGTCGAGAAGGCCCTCGGCGAGGGCTGGGTCACCACGGGCGAGTCCTTCACGGGCGCGGAGATGGAGCGCTGGACGTACCAGCGCCCCTTCGAGCTCGTCGAGTTCCCCGAGCCGGCGCACTACGTCGTCAACGCCGAGTACGTCACGACCGAGGACGGCACGGGTCTGGTCCACCAGTCCCCCGCCTTCGGCGAGGACGACCTCAAGGTCTGCAAGGCCTACGGCCTGCCGGTCGTGAACCCGGTCCGCCCCGACGGCACCTTCGAGGAGGACGTGCCGCTGGTCGGCGGCGTCTTCTTCAAGAAGGCCGACGAGGCGCTCACCGCCGACCTGGACGCGCGCGGCCTGCTCTTCAGGCACATCGCGTACGAGCACAGCTACCCGCACTGCTGGCGCTGCCACACGGCCCTGCTCTACTACGCGCAGCCGTCCTGGTACATCCGTACGACCGCCGTGAAGGACCGTCTCCTCGAGGAGAACGAGAAGACGAACTGGTTCCCGGAGTCGGTCAAGCACGGCCGCTTCGGCGACTGGCTGAACAACAACATCGACTGGGCGCTCTCCCGCAACCGCTACTGGGGCACCCCGCTGCCGATCTGGCGCTGCGAGGACGACCACCTGACCTGCGTGGGCTCGCGCGCGGAGCTCACCGAGCTGACGGGCACCGACCAGTCGGAGCTCGACCCGCACCGCCCGTACATCGACGCGGTCACCTTCCCGTGCCCCAGCTGCTCGAAGACCGCCACCCGCGTGCCGGAGGTCATCGACGCCTGGTACGACTCGGGCTCGATGCCGTTCGCGCAGTACGGCTACCCGTACAAGAACAAGGAGCTCTTCGAGTCCCGCTACCCCGCCCAGTTCATCTCCGAGGCCATCGACCAGACCCGTGGCTGGTTCTACACGCTGATGGCCGTCGGCACGCTCGTCTTCGACAAGTCGTCCTACGAGAACGTGGTCTGCCTGGGCCACATCCTCGCCGAGGACGGCCGGAAGATGTCCAAGCACCTGGGCAACATCCTCCAGCCGATCCCGCTCATGGACCAGCACGGCGCCGACGCGGTCCGCTGGTTCATGGCGGCCGGCGGCTCGCCGTGGGCGGCGCGCCGGGTGGGCCACGGCACGATCCAGGAAGTGGTGCGCAAGACCCTCCTCACCTACTGGAACACGGTCGCCTTCCAGGCGCTGTACGCCCGCACGTCCGGCTGGGCGCCCAGCTCCGCCGACCCGGCGCCGGCCGACCGCACGGTCCTCGACCGCTGGCTGCTCTCCGAGCTGAACACGCTGGTCGCCGAGACCACCGAGGCGATGGAGACGTACGACACCCAGCGCACCGGCAAGCTGATCTCGGCCTTCGTCGACGACCTCTCCAACTGGTACGTGCGCCGCTCCCGCCGCCGCTTCTGGCAGGGCGACAAGGCCGCGCTGCGCACGCTCCACGACGTCATCGAGACGGTCACCCGCCTGATGGCCCCGCTGACCCCCTTCATCACGGAGCGGGTCTGGCAGGACCTGGTCGTGCCGGTGACCCCCGACGCCCCCGAGTCGGTCCACCTCTCCACCTGGCCCGAGGCCGACGCCGCCCTGATCGACGGCACCCTCTCCGAGCAGATGCTCCTGGTCCGCCGCCTGGTCGAGCTGGGCCGGGCCACGCGCGCGGAGTCCGGCGTGAAGACCCGCCAGCCGCTGTCCCGCGCGCTGGTCGCGGCGGCCGGCTTCACGGCCCTGTCGCCCGAGCTCCAGGCCCAGATCACGGAGGAGCTGAACGTCTCCTCGCTCGCCTCCCTGTCGGAGGTCGGCGGCTCGCTCGTCGACACGACGGCGAAGGCGAACTTCCGGGCCCTCGGCAAGCGCTTCGGCAAGGGCGTCCAGGACGTGGCCAAGGCGGTGGCCGCGGCCGACGCGGCGGCGCTGTCGCTGGCGCTGCGGTCCGGCGAGGCGACGCTCTCGGTGAACGGCGAGGACATCACCGTCACCCCGGAGGAGATCATCATCACGGAGACCCCCCGCGAGGGCTGGTCGGTCGCCTCCGACGCGGGCGCGACGGTGGCGCTGGACCTGGAGATCACCCCGGAGCTCCGGCGCGCGGGCCTGGCCCGTGACGCGATCCGTCTGATCCAGGAGGCCCGCAAGAACAGCGGCCTGGACGTCGCGGACCGCATCGCGCTGCGGTGGACGTCCACGTCCCCGGAGACGGTGGACGCGCTGACGGCCCACGCGTCCCTGATCGCGGACGAGGTCCTGGCGACGGACTACGCGCAGGGCGAGGCCGACGGCTCGTACGGCGAGCCGTTCGAGGACGAGTCCCTGACCCTCGCCTTCCGCCTCCGCAAGGCATAACCCCACCCGAAGGGCCCGCCTCCCCCCCGGGGGCGGGCCCTTCGCCTTACCCACCCCCGCGCCCCCGTTGTGAGCAGTCGTTCCGCCGGGGCGGTGCCCCACCGTGCCCCCGTTGCGGGCTGCGCCCGCCGGGGCGGTGCCCACCCCCGCGCCCCCCGTTGTGGGCAATCGTTCCGCTGGGGCGGAACGGGTGGGCACAACGGAACGGCGCCCCTTGCCGGGCCCAGGCTCCCGCGCCCTGACCCGCACTGGATGCGCGCCGCACAAAGTGGTGCGGGTCCAGGCGCGGAACGCGGAGGCGCCGCTGAAGGGCGCCGTCCCGTGTGCCCCCCTCCCCCAAGCTCTCGGCTTCGCTCGAGCAGGGGGGCCCCCCCTCGCCCCAGCGGGACGACTGCCCACACGGCGGGTACGGGAGGGGCACCGCCCCGGCGGGCGCGGCCCACACGGGGCGGAGGCGGCGGCCCGCGGGTGTCGGGCGGGCATGCCGAAGGGCCGGCTCCCACAGGGGAGCCGGCCCTTCGAGACTGCCGACGGCTACGCGCTCAGTGCGCGGACACCCGCCGCCTCAGTTGTCGTCCTCGTCGATGAGGAAGCCACGCATCGGCGCCGGCGCCTGCTGCATCGGCTGCGGGGCCTGCGGCCGGACCGGAGCCATCGGCTGGGTCATCGCGGGGGACATCTGCTGCTGGCCGCCGTAGGAGGGCGCGCCACCCATGGACGGCGCACCGCCCATCGCGCCGTTGCCGCCGTAGGACGGCGCGCTCGCGCCCGCGGAGGCCATGGACGGGGCCGGCGGCAGCGAGGCCGTGGCCGGGGTGCGCGGCGGAGCCAGCGAGTCGTCCGCCTGGGTCTCCAGCTGACGCAGCTGCGACTCCAGGTAGGACTTCAGACGCGTGCGGTACTCGCGCTCGAAGCCGCGCAGGTCCTCGACCTTGCGCTCCAGCGTGGCGCGGGCGGACTCCAGGGAGCCCATCGCGACGCGGTGCTTCTCCTGCGCGTCCCGCTCAAGAGCGTCCGCCTTGGCGCGGGCGTCCCGCTCCAGGCCCTCGGCGCGCGAACGCGCCTCGCCGACGATCTTGTTGGCCTCGGAGCGCGCCTCGGCGATCGCCTGGTCGGCGGTCTGCTGGGCGAGCGAGAGGACACGCGCGGCGCTGTCGCCACCGGGGCCCTGCTGCGGCTGCTGCATCTGCGGCGGCTGCATCTGCTGCTGCTGCGGGTGACCCATGGGGCCGCCCTGCATCGGGCCGGGGCCCATCGGGCCGCCCTGCATGGGGCCGCCCTGCATCGGGCCGGGGCCCATCGGGCCGCCCTGCATGGGGCCGCCCTGCATCGGGCCGGCGGGCAGCGCGGGGGCACCGGACGGCAGCTGCGGCGGGCCCATCTGCGGCTGCTGCTGCTGCGGCGGTCCGGATATGGCGGCGGGCACGGGGGCGCCGGGACCGCCGGGACGATCCTGCGGCTCCGGGGCCTTGCGCATGCCCTGCTGCTGGTTCTGCGCGGCGGCACGCGTCGCGGCGGCCAGCTTGGCGCGCAGGTCCTCGTTCTCGCGGAGCAGGCGGGTCAGCTCGGCCTCGACCTCGTCGAGGAAGGCATCGACCTCGTCCTCGTCATAGCCTTCTCGAAGGCGGACGGTCGTGAACTGCTTGTTCCGCACGTCCTCGGGGGTCAGCGGCATCTCTTCTTCACCTCTACGTAGTCGTCGGCAGTCGGCAAGACCGTATCGTCCACTTGTTCCTCCACCATCACCTCGCGAAGCTGCTCACGATGGAGATCAGGATGTAAACGATGATCATCAGAACGAAGAAGGACAGGTCGAGTGCCACGCCCCCGAGACGCAGCGGCGGGATGAGTCGCCGCAGAAGCTTGAGCGGTGGATCGGTGACAGTGTAGGTGGCCTCAAGGACGACCACCATCGCCTTACCGGGTTGCCATGAACGGGCGAACTGGAAGACGTAGTCCATGACAAGCCGGACGATCAGGAGGACGAGGAAGCACATCAGCACGATGTAGACCACCTGTAGTGCGACGCCCATCCCGCGTTTCCCTCTCCCCTGGCTTTCGTGCTCTCGCTTGTCCGGCCGCTTCGCGACCGGTCCGTCCGGTTCTCGTGTTCTCAGCTCTGGTTGAAGAATCCGCCCTCTGCGATCCGGGCCTTGTCCTCCGCCGTGACATCGACGTTAGCAGGCGACAACAGGAACACCTTCTGCGTCACGCGCTCAATGCTGCCATGGAGCCCGAAGACCAGTCCGGCGGCAAAGTCGACAAGTCGCTTCGCGTCCGTGTCGTCCATCTCCGTGAGGTTCATGATCACCGGGGTGCCCTCACGGAAGTGTTCCCCGATGGTACGGGCCTCGTTGTAGGTCCGCGGATGCAGCGTGGTGATGCGGTACGGCTCCCGCTCGGACACGACCTTGGGCATGATCACCGGTGCGTTCTTCTCCAGGCTCGGGCGTTCGGGTGTGATGGATGCCACGGGGGCAATTCGGGCCGGACGTCCGCTTTCGGCGAGCACCGGGACAGAATGGGCGATCGGCTCCCGGGGGGCCGGAGGCTGCACCACTCGCACCGGCTCCTCGCGCTCCACCTGACGCGGAGGGGTGTGGCGCCGGTCGCGCTCGGGCTCCGGCTCCAGCTCGGGTTCGAAGTCGTCGTCGGGGTCGAAGCCCCGGCCGTCGTACCCATCGTCCTCCACGAGGCCGAGGTAGACCGCCATCTTGCGCATCGCGCCGGCCATTCTCTGAGTCCTCCGCTCTGTGGTGGATCGGCCTTGTCACCAAGTGCCGGCGATCCACGGGCCACCCCGCCGTTCTGCGGAATGACCATATTTTCTGCTGTGGTCCGACTTGCTTCGCGACGTTACCCGAGCTTCGGGCGGACACCGAGTACCGCCGTACCGACGCGTACGTGTGTCGCCCCGGCAGCGACGGCCTCCTCGAGGTCCGCGCTCATCCCTGCTGACACCATGTTCGCAGCCGGACGGGTCGCGCGCAGGACAGTCGACAAATCCATCAGCCGGTCGAAGGCCGCGCGTTGCCGGCCGGCGTACTCCCCGGCCAGCGGCGCGACGGTCATCAGTCCGTCGAGCCGCAGCCCGGGCGCGGCGTCGACGGCCGCGGCCAACTCCTCGACCCCGTCCGGGGCGACGCCGCCGCGCTCGCCCCGCTCGCCGGACCCGGCGTCGAGCGCGACCTGGAGGAGACAGCCGAGCTCGCGGCCCGCCTTCTCCGCGGCCGCGGAGAGGGAGGAAACGAGCTTCAGACGGTCGACGGACTGCACCACATCGGCATAACCCACCACGGATCTGACCTTGTTGGTCTGCAACTGGCCCACGAAGTGCCAGGTCAGATCAAGGTCGGCACAGGCGGCGGCCTTGGGGGCGGCGTCCTGGTCCCGGTTCTCGGCGACGTGCCGCACCCCGAGTTCGTGCAGGAGTCTGACGTCGCTCGCGGGGTAGGTCTTGGTGACCACGATCAGCGTCACCTCCTCCCGCGCGCGTCCGGCGGCGGCGCACGCGGCGGCGATGCGCTCCTCCACTGCGGCGAGGTTCGCGGCGAGTTCCGACTTGCGATCCGTCATGTCTCTTCTCGGTTCAACCAGACATATCCCGCGAGTCGCCCCGTGGTGCGATCGCGGCGGTACGAGTAGTGGTCGCGCGATTCGAGGGTGCAGACCCCGGCGTCCTCGACGTCCCGGACCCCGAGCCGCGCCAACTGCGCGCGCACCCCGGCGGCGACGTCGACGGCGGGGGTTCCCCAGGAGGTCTCGGCGTGCGCGGCGGGTTCGACCGCCGCGACCTCGGCGCGCATCGCCTCCGGCACCTCGTAGCACCGGCCGCAGACGGCGGGTCCGGTGCGGGCGACGATCCGGGCGGGGTCGGCGCCGAGCTTCGTCATCGCCGCGACGGCGGCGGGGACGACTCCGGCGACCATCCCCGGCCGACCGGCGTGGGCGGCGGCCGCGACTCCGGCGACCGGATCGGCGAGGAGGACCGGGACGCAGTCCGCGGTGAGGACGGCGAGGGCGAGTCCGCGCCGGGCGGTGACGATCGCGTCGACGGACGGGACGTCCGCGTCCCCCCAGGGTCCGTCGACCTCGACGACGTCCGCGCCGTGCACCTGGTTCATCCAGACCACCCGCGCCGGGTCGAGCCCGAGGGCTCCGGCGGCGGCGGCCCGGTTGGCGCGTACGGCCGCCGGCTCGTCCCCCACCGCTCCGCCGAGGTTGAGCTCCTCGTACGGAACGGCGCTCACCCCGCCCCACCGGTCGGTGAAGGCGAAGTGGGCGCCGTTCGCGTCGAAGCGATGTCCTATCACTTCAGGAAGTCCGGGACGTCCAGCTCCTCGGCCTGGCTGTCCCCGTACGGACGGGCCGGGGGGACGACCGGCGGGACCGGTGCCAGCGGGGTCTCGGTGACGACCGGGGCCGGCTCGACCGGGGCCGGAGCCGGCTCCTCGCGCGGGGCGACGGTGCCGAGGCCGCCCAGCGGGCGGGAGGTCTCGGTGACGCGGGGCGCCGGGGCCGGCTCCTCGCGCTTGGCCGAGACCGAGCCGATGATGTTGTCGCGGCGGGCCGGCGGCTGGCCGCCGTCGAAGCCGGCCGCGATGACGGTGACCCGGACCTCGTCGCCGAGGGCGTCGTCGATGACGGCGCCGAAGATGATGTTGGCCTCGGGGTGGGCCGCCTCGCTGACCAGCTGCGCGGCCTCGTTGATCTCGAAGAGGCCGAGGTCGCTGCCGCCGGAGATGGAGAGCAGCACGCCGCGGGCGCCGTCGATGGAGGCCTCCAGGAGCGGCGAGGAGATCGCCATCTCGGCCGCCGCCACCGCGCGGTCGTCGCCGCGGGCGGAGCCGATGCCCATGAGCGCCGAACCGGCCTCGGACATGACCGACTTCACGTCGGCGAAGTCGAGGTTGATCAGACCCGGGGTGGTGATGAGGTCGGTGATGCCCTGGACACCGCTCAGGAGGACCTGGTCGGCCGACTTGAAGGCGTCGAGCACGGAGACCTGGCGGTCCGAGATCGAGAGCAGCCGGTCGTTGGGGATGACGATGAGGGTGTCGACCTCTTCGCGGAGCTCGGCGATGCCGTCCTCCGCCTGGTTGGCGCGCCGACGGCCCTCGAAGGTGAACGGCCGGGTGACCACACCGATCGTGAGGGCGCCGAGCGAGCGCGCGATGTTGGCGACGACGGGCGCGCCGCCGGTGCCGGTGCCGCCGCCTTCGCCGGCGGTGACGAAGACCATGTCGGCCCCCTTGAGGACCTCCTCGATCTCCTCACGGTGGTCCTCTGCCGCCTTGCGACCGACGGCCGGGTTGGCCCCGGCCCCGAGGCCGCGGGTGAGTTCACGGCCGACGTCGAGCTTGACGTCGGCGTCGCTCATCAACAGCGCTTGCGCGTCGGTGTTGATCGCGATGAACTCGACGCCCTTGAGACCGACCTCGATCATTCGGTTGATGGCATTGACACCACCGCCGCCGACACCGATGACCTTGATGACTGCGAGGTAGTTCTGCGGTGCTGCCACGTCGAAGGCCTCTCGCCTCGAGTTACGTGTCGTCGCTGCGCGGTTGGTCGCGCCGCTCCGACGGATGCCGATTGGGACGGTCCGAAACGCCGACCCGAACCCTAACGTTGAAGTTTAGGGTTACCAGTGTCTCTGTTCGCTGGACTCTTCCGAACAGGACACTAAGTCGACAAGTGGCGCACGTTCAACGAACACGCCGAACCTCCCGTTTTTCTTTTCACCCTATGTGATCACCCGTAGCGCTGGCCAACCAGGGTGCTGGCCAGCGGAGATGACCGTCAACTTCCGGACGAGGCGGGCGCCGTGGGGGCACTTACGTCGAAGTGCCCCGCTTTGGGGCTCGCCTTCATGAGGGCGGTCAGGACCCGGGCCTTGACCGGGCCGTGCTCACCGCTGCCCCAGAAGACCGTTCGGCCCCCGGTGAGCTCCAGAGTGACGGAGTCGTACGAGGTGACGCGTACGACACGAGTGTCCCGGGCGACTTCCGGCGGGAGTTCGCCACGGACGCGGACCGCCTCCCGGAGCAGCCGGTCCGCCCCGAAGCGGCGGAGGCTCGGCGAGCCGGCGCTGTCGAGGACGAGCCGGGGGACGCCGCGCGGGGCCGTGTCGACGGTGGCGAACCGCACGCCCGTGGGGTCCACTTCGATGAACTTTCCGCCCTTTTCGACAAGCAGGGCGGGTTGCCGTTCCGTCACTTTCAGCCCGATTCCGTGCGGCCATGACCGCACGACGTCGATCGACTCGATCCGCGGCAGCCGCTGCCGGAGCCGGGCCTCGATCGCGTCGGTGTCGACGGTGACGAGCGGAGCGCCCATCGGGACGGCGGCGACCGCTTCGACCTCGGCCCGCGTCAGGACCCGGGTGCCGGAAGTCTTCACATCTTCCACACGGAACCAGGTCGATCCGTAGAGCGCCCAGACCCCGCCGACCACGAGGACGACGAGGCCGAGCGCCACGAGGAGCAGCCGGGGCGCGGGGAACCGGAATCGTCGATTCCGGTCACTGGCGCCGGACGGGCGCCCCGACGACCCCTTCGACTTGCTGGTACCGCTCTTCTCCGCGGTCGTCGGTCCGGCTGCCACCCGGCGCCTCCTGCCCTCAGTCCCCCGCCCGCTAGCGGGCGGCGATCGCCTCGTACACCATGCCGACGAGCAGGTCGTCGGCGTCCCGGCGGCCGAACTCGGCGGCGGCGCGGGACATCTCGTACAACCGGTGCGGATCGGCCAGTACGGGCAGGACGTTCCCCTGCACCCACTGCGGCGACAGCTCCGCGTCGTCGACGAGGAGCCCGCCGCCCGCCTTGACCACCGGCTGGGCGTTGAGCCGCTGTTCGCCGTTGCCGATGGGCAGCGGGACGTACGCGGCGGGCAGCCCGACGGCGGAGAGCTCGGCGACGGTCATCGCGCCCGCGCGGCAGAGCATCATGTCGGCCGCGGCGTACGCGAGATCCATCCGGTCCACGTACGGTACCGGCACGTACGGCGGCATACCGGGCATGTTGTCGACACGCGGCATCTCGTTCTTCGGGCCCACCGCGTGCAGGATCTGGATGCCGGAGCGCTGGAGCACCGGCGCGATCTGCTGGATGACCTCGTTGAGCCGCCGTGCGCCCTGGGAGCCGCCGGAGACGAGGAGCGTCGGCAGGTTCGGGTCGAGGCCGAAGGCGGCGCGCGCCTCGGGCCGCACCCGCGCCCGGTCGAGGGTCGCGATGGTGTGCCGCAGCGGGATGCCGATGTAACGGGCGTTGCGGAGCTTGCTGTCCGGGGTGGCGACGGCGACCCCGGCCGCGTACCGCGAACCGATCTTGTTGGCCAGGCCGGGCCGGGCGTTGGCCTCGTGGACCACGATGGGCACCCCGAGGCGCTTGGCCGCGAGATAGCCGGGCAGGGCCACGTAGCCGCCGAAGCCGACCACGCAGTCCGCCTTGGTGCGCTCCAGGACCTGCTCGGCCGCCTTGATCGTGCCGCGCAACCGCCCGGGGACGGTGATCAGCTCGGGGGTGGGCTTGCGGGGCAGCGGTACGGCGGGGATGAGCGCCAACTCGTAGCCCCGCTCGGGCACGAGCCGGGTCTCCAGGCCCTTCTCCGTGCCGAGCGCCGTGATCCCCACGCTGGGGTCCTGCCTGCGCAGGGCGTCCGCGAGGGCCAGCGCGGGCTCGATGTGGCCGGCGGTCCCCCCGCCGGCGAGTACGACATGCACCGAAATTCACCGCTCTCCGGACGGGCGCTTCTTGACGCGCCGTCGCATCGACTTCCATCTCTTCCCGGCCCGCTTGCCCCAGCCGGGGCGGCGCATGGCCAGGGCCGCTTTCGCGGCGGGTTCCTGTCGCGCGAAGGCGATGAGGAGCCCGACGGCGAACATGGTCGGCAGCAGGGCCGACCCTCCGTAGGAGAACAGCGGGAGCGGGACACCGGCGATCGGCAGCAGGCCGAGCACCGCACCGATGTTGATCACGGCCTGAGCCGTGATCCAGGTGGTCACACCTCCCGCGGCGAACCTCACGAAGGGGTCCTCCGTGCCTCCGGCCACGCGGATACCCGCATAGCCTAGAGCCGCGAACAGGGCGAGTACCGACAGCGTCCCCGCGAGACCCAGTTCCTCACCGGTGACCGCGAAGATGAAGTCGGTGTGCGCTTCGGGGAGTTGGCCCCATTTCTCGACACTCGCACCGAGTCCGGAACCGAACCATCCACCCGAGGCCAGAGCATAGATTCCGTGCGCGGCCTGCAGACAGGGGGCTCCCTCGCCACCGGGGTCGGTCGCGCCGATGCAGTCGAAGCGCTTCATCCGGTTCGAACTCGTCTTGATCAGCAGCACGCCGATCGCACCGGCCACCGTGAGCACGCCGACGAAGAGCCGGGTGGGCGCTCCGGCCGTCCACAACAGGCCGAAGAGGATGGCCGCGAGGATGATCGAGGTGCCCATGTCGCCGCCGAGCATGATCAGTCCGAGCAGCATGAAGGCCCCGGGGACCAGCGGCACCAGCATGTGCTTCCACTGGGTCAGGAGCCGCATGTCCTGCTTGCGCGCGAGCAGGTCGGCACCCCACAGGATCAGCCCCAGCTTGCCGAACTCGCTGGGCTGGAGCTGGAAGGGCCCGCCGAGCGAGATCCAGTTCTGGTTGCCGTTGACCGCGTGCCCTATCCCGGGGATCTGCACGAGGACCATCAGGAAGACCGCGCCCACCAGGATCGGGTAGGCGAGCGCCCGGTGCAGCTTGACCGGCATCCGCGAGGCGACCAGGAGCAGGCCCGTGCCGAGGAGCGCGGCGAAGAACTGCTTCCGGAAGAAGTAGGAGGGCACCAGGTCGTAGCGGAGCGCCGTGATCATCGAGGCGGAGTAGACCATCACGAGGCCGAGCGTGGTGATGAGCAGCCCCGCGCCGATGATCACGTAGTACGCCGTCAGGGGCCTGTCCCAGGCCTTGCGGAGCCGCTCGTAGGCCCCCCGCACGCCGCCGCCGCGCGCCCGCCGCGGGGTCGCGGGAGCCCGCCCTCCGCCGCGTGCGGCGGAGGGCCGGCGTGTCCCGGCGATCTTGCTCGGCATGGTCGCTGTCCCCTCCAGTCGTGCCCGGTCCGGCCGGACCCTCCCGCTGGTCGGGTCAGGCGTCCCCGGTGGCGGCGAGGGCGCGGACGGCGTCCGCGAAGGCCTCGCCCCGCTTGTTGTAGTTGGTGAACATGTCCATGGAGGCACAGGCCGGGGCGAGCAGGACCGTGTCTCCCGGGCGGGCGAGCCGGGCCGCCTCGCGGACCGCCTCGGACATCGCCCCAGTGTCGGTCCGGTCGAGGTCCACCACCGGGACCTCCGGGGCGTGTCGCGCCAGGGCTTCGCGGATCAGGGCGCGGTCGGCGCCGATCAGGACGGCCCCGCGCAAGCGCTTCGCCGACCGCTGGACGATCTCGTCGAAGGTCGCGCCCTTGGCGAGGCCGCCGGCGATCCAGACGATCGGGTCGTAGGCGGCCAACGAGGCTTCGGCGGCGTGGGTGTTGGTGGCCTTGGAGTCGTCGACGTACGTGACTCCCTCGATCTCCTCGACCAGTTCGATGCGGTGCGGGTCGGGCCGGAAGGCCCTCAGGCCGTCCCGCACGGCCTTCGCCTCGACGCCGAAGGCGCGCGCGAGGGCGGCCGCGGCGAGGGCGTTGGCGATGTTGTGCGGGGCCGGCGGCTGGACGTCGGAGACCTCGGCGAGCTCCTGGGCGTTCTTCTGCCGGTTCTCGACGAAGGCGCGGTCGACGAGGATGCCCTCGACGACACCGAGCTGGGAGGGGCCGGGGGTGCCGAGGGTGAAGCCGATGGCCCGGCAGCCCTCCTCCACGTCGGCCTCGCGCACCAGGTCCTCGGTGACCTTGTCGGCGACGTTGTAGACGCAGGCGACCTGGTTGCCCTCGTAGATCCGGCCCTTGTCGGCGGCGTACGCCTCCATGGAGCCGTGCCAGTCGAGGTGGTCGGGCGCCAGGTTGAGCACGGCGGCCGAGTGGGCGCGGACGGAGGGCGCCCAGTGGAGCTGGTAGCTGGAGAGCTCGACGGCGAGTACATCGAGATCGCTGTACTCCTGCTCGCCGAGGACGGCGTCGAGGAGCGAGACGCCGATGTTGCCGACGGCCGCGGTGCGCAGGCCGGCCGCCTCCAGGATGGAGGCGAGCATCCGCACGGTCGTGGTCTTGCCGTTGGTGCCGGTGACCGCGAGCCAGGGCGCCGCTCCGGGGCCGCGCAGGCGCCAGGCGAGCTCGACGTCGCCCCAGACCTCCACGCCCGCCTCGGCGGCGGCCGCGAACAGGGGCTTGTCGGGCTGCCAGCCGGGGGTGGTGACGATCAGCTCGGTGCCGGTCGGCAGGGTGGCCCCGTCGCCGAGGCGGACGGTGATGCCCTCCGCCTCCAGCTCCGCGGCCTGGGCCCGGGAGCGCTCGTCGTCGCCGTCGTTGACGACGGTCACGAGCGCGCCGCGGGCGTGCAGGACGCGGGCGGCCGGGATGCCGGAGACGCCGAGTCCCGCGACGGTGACCTTCTTGCCGTTCCAGTCGAGCTGTTCTGTCACTTTTCCGATGCCCATCCCGCGTAGAAGAGGCCCAGGCCCACGATCACGCACATGCCCTGGATGATCCAGAACCGGACGACGACCAGGACCTCGGACCACCCCTTGAGTTCGAAGTGGTGCTGGAGGGGTGCCATCCGGAAGACGCGCTTGCCGGTCAGCTTGAACGAACCGACCTGGATGACCACGGACATCGTGATCAGGACGAACAGGCCGCCGAGCAGGGCCAGCAGGAGCTCCGTACGGGAGCAGATGGCGAGACCGGCGAGGGCGCCGCCGAGGGCGAGCGAGCCGGTGTCGCCCATGAAGATCTTGGCGGGCGAGGTGTTCCACCAGAGGAAGCCGAAACAGGCTCCCATCAGCGCGGAGGCGACGACCGCGAGGTCGAGCGGGTCGCGGACCTCGAAACAGGCGTTGGGGTTGGTCAGCGTCACCGCGTTGGCACAGGACTCCTGGAACTGCCAGAGCCCGATGAAGGTGTACGCGCCGAAGACCATCACCGAGGCGCCGGTGGCCAGACCGTCCAGGCCGTCCGTCAGGTTCACGCCGTTGGACATGGCCAGGATCATGAAGAGCGCCCAGACCACGAAGAGCACCGGGCCGATGGCCCAGCCGAAGTCCGCGATGAAGGAGAGCTTCGTGGAGGCGGGGGTGAGCCCGCGCAGGTCGGCGAACTGCAGCGAGAGCACGGCGAAGGCGATGCCGACGATCAGCTGACCGGCCATCTTCGCCTTGGCCCGCAGACCGAGGGACCGCTGCTTGACGATCTTGATGTAGTCGTCGAGGAAGCCCACCAGGCCCATGCCGGCCATGAGGAACAGCACCAGGACGCCCGAGTACGTCGGGTCCTCACCGGTGATGACCTTGGCCAGCGCGTACGCGATGAGCGTGGCCAGGATGAAGGAGATGCCGCCCATGGTGGGCGTGCCCTTCTTCCCGGCGTGACCGCGCGGGCCGTCGTCACGGATGAACTGCCCGTACCCCTTGCGGGCAAGGAGCTTGATCAGCAGCGGCGTGCCGATCAGGGTCAGGAAGAGCCCGATGGCCCCCGCGAAGAGGATCTGCCTCATCGGCCGGTGACCTCGCCCTCGGTGTCGAGGAGCGCCAGCGCGACCTGTTCGAGACCGACCGACCTGGAAGCCTTCACAAGGACGACGTCCCCCGGGCGCAGCTCACTGCGCAACAGGTCGACAGCCGCCTGCGCGTCGGACACGTGCACCGACTCCTCACCCCACGAACCCTCGTTATATGCGCCCAGTTGCAGCCAGGACGCTTCCCTGCCCCCGACCGCGACGAGCTTGCTGACGTTGAGCCGGACGGCGAGCCGTCCGACCGCGTCGTGCTCGACGAGCGATGCGTCACCGAGCTCGGCCATCTTGCCGAGCACCGCCCACGTACGAGCCCCTCGGGCCTGTGCGGCCCTGCCCATGGCCGCGAGCGCGCGCAGGGCGGCTCGCATGGACTCGGGGTTCGCGTTGTAGGCGTCGTTGACGATCGTCACGCCGTCCGGACGCTCGGTGACCTCCATGCGCCAGCGCGACAGGGTGCCGGCCTCGGAGAGCGCGGTGGCGATCTCTTCGACAGGCATGCCCAGCTCGTGCGCGACGGCGGCCGCTGCGAGCGCGTTCGACACGTGGTGCTCACCGTACAGGCGCAAGGTCACGTCGCTGCACCCGGTGGGTGTGTGAAGCCTGAAAGAAGGCTGTCCGTTCTCTGTGAGGTGGACGTTCTCGGCCCGTACGGCCGCTTCGTCCGCTTCGCCGAACAGGGTCACGCGGGCCTTGGTGCGGCTCGCCATGGCGCGGACGAACGGGTCGTCGGCGTTGAGGACCGCGATCCCGCCCTCCTCGGCGGACGGCAGGGACTCGACGAGCTCGCCCTTCGCCTGGGCGATCTGCTCCCGGCCGCCGAACTCGCCGATGTGGGCGGTGCCCACGTTGAGGACGAGGCCGATGCGGGGCGGGGTGAGCTCCGTGAGGTAGCGGATGTGGCCGATGCCGCGGGCGCCCATCTCCAGGACCAGGTGCCGGGTCTCGTCGCTCGCGCGGAGCGCCGTGAGCGGCAGGCCGATCTCGTTGTTGAGCGAGCCGGGCGTCCACACGGTGGGCGCGTGCCGGTCGAGGACCTGGGCGATCAGGTCCTTCGTGGAGGTCTTGCCGGCCGAGCCGGTGAGGGCGACGACATCGGTGCCGAGCCGTTCCACGACCGCGCGGGCGAGGGCTCCCAGCGCGGCCTGGACGTCGTCGACGACGATGGCGGGGACGCCGACGGGGCGGGCGGCGAGCACGGCCGCCGCTCCCGCCGCGACGGCGCGCTCGGCGTAGTCGTGGCCGTCGACGTGCTCACCGGCGAAGGCCGCGAAGAGGCTGCCGGCCCGCACCTCGCGGGAGTCGATGACGACGGGCCCGGTGATCCGGGTGGCCGGATCCGGTATGTCGTGCGCCTGCCCGCCGACGATTTCGGCGATCTCGGCGAGGGAGAGGGCGATCACTGCTTCATCCCTGACTGTTCTCGTGACGGTGTGCGTCCTGCTGGCTCTGCTGGCTGAGAATCGCCTCGCGCAGGACCTGACGGTCGTCGAAGGGGCGGACGACTCCTGCGGTCTCCTGGCCCTGCTCGTGGCCCTTGCCGGCGACCAGGACGGTGTCGCCGGGCCGCGCCCGGGCGACGGCGGCGGCGATCGCGGCGGCCCTGTCGGGTTCGACGAGGACGTCGCCGCGCTCCTCCGACGGCACCTCGGAGGCGCCGGCGAGCATGGCGCTGAGGATCACCAGGGGGTCCTCGGAGCGGGGGTTGTCGGAGGTCAGGACCGCGGTGTCGGCGAGCCTGGCGGCGGCGGCGCCCATCGGGCCGCGCTTGGTGGTGTCCCGGTCGCCGCCGCAGCCGATGACCACGTGCAGCCGGCCCTCGGTGACCTCGCGCAGGGAGCGCAGGACCGATTCGACGGCGTCCGTCTTGTGCGCGTAGTCGACGACCGCGAGGTACGGCTGGCCGGCGTCGACCCGCTCCAGGCGGCCCGGGACCCCGGGGACGGCGGCGACCCCCTCGGCCGCGGCCTTCGGGTCCAGGCCGGCGGCGGCGAGGGTGGCGATCGCGGCGAGGGTGTTGGCGACGTTGAACGGGCCGGGCAGCGGGGCGGTGGCGGAGATCCGCTCGCCCTCGGGGCCGACGGCGGTGAAGGTCGAGTCGTGGGAGCCGAGGACGAGGTCCTCGGCGCGCCAGTCGGCCTCGGCGCGGCCCTCGGCGGAGAAGGTGACGACCGGGACGGTGGCCTCCGAGACGAGCCTGCGGCCGTAGGCGTCGTCGAGGTTGACCACGCCCAGGCGGCTGCGCGCGGGCGTGAAGAGCCCGGCCTTGGCCTGGAAGTAGTCCTCCATGTCGGAGTGGAACTCCATGTGCTCCGGGCTGAGGTTGTTGAAGACGGCGACGTCGAAGACGCAGCCGTCGACCCGACCGAGCACGAGGGCGTGGCTGGAGACCTCCATGGCGACGGCCTCGACGCCCCGCTCGCGCATGACGGCGAAGAGCGCCTGGAGGTCGGTGGCCTCGGGGGTGGTGCGCTCGGACTTGATGCGCTCGTCGCCGATCCTCATCTCGACCGTGCCGACGAGCCCGGTCCTCCGCCCGGAACCGCGCAGGCCGCCTTCCACCAGGTAGGCGGTGGTGGTCTTGCCGGAGGTGCCGGTGATGCCGATCTGGAGGAGGTCCTCGCCGGGGCGCCCGTAGATCGCGGCCGCGAGTTCGCCCATCCGGCCGCGCGGGTCCTCCACGACGAGGACCGGGAGGCCGGTCGCGGCGGCGCGCTCGGCGCCCGCCGGGTCGGTGAGGATCGCGGCGGCGCCGAGCCCGGCGGCCTGGGCGACGAAGTCCGCGCCGTGCGTGCGGGCGCCGGGCAGGGCCGCGTACAGGTCCCCGGGGCGCACGGCCCGCGAGTCGTGCGTGATGCCCGAGATCTCGGCGGCCTGCGGGGCGTCGACCCCGAGCTGCGCGGCCAGGTCGCCCAGGGGTGTCGGGCGGGCCTGCTCCGGCCGGGGTGGGGCGTTTCGGTACTGATCAGCGTGTGGCACGGCGGTGAGCGTACCGGGCGCACCCTGTGCGGGGCCAAAAGAGCCCGGGGCCTCGCCGGAGTTCGATTTCCGGTTCCCGGAATGAGGGGTGATCGTTGTCACTGGTGCTCCCGGAGTGTCACGGGGTGGGTTCGAAATCGACCGGCAGTCGGGCGGGGGCGCTGCCCGTCGGGGCGACGTGGAGGGTCTTGAGGGCGAACTCCATGACCTTCTTGTAGATGGGTCCGCAGATCTGGCCGCCGAAGTAGTTGCCCTTGGTGGGGTTCTGGATGGCGCAGTAGACGGTGACGCGGGGCTGGTCGGCGGGGGCGAAGCCGGCGAAGGAGGCGGTGTACCCCTTGTAGCGGCCGAGTTCGGGGTCCACGCGGTTGGCGGTGCCGGTCTTGCCCGCGACGCGGTAGCCGGGGATCGCGGCCTTGTTGCCGGTGCCGTCCTCGTCGTCGACGACGGACTCCAGCATCTGCGCGAGGGACTTGGCCGTCTTCTCGCTGACCACCCGGGACTCCTTGGGCGCGGGGGCCGGGGCGAAGCGCCCGTCGGGGCCCTTGGTGCCGCGCACGAGGGTCGGCTCGATCCGTACGCCTCCGTTGGCGATGGTCGAGTAGACGGAGGCGGCCTGCATGGCGCTGACGGAGAGGCCCTGGCCGAAGGGGATCGTGTACTGCTGCGAGGTGGACCAGTCCTGCGGCTTGGCGAGGATGCCGGGGGTCTCCCCCGGGTAGCGCAGGCCGGTGGGGCTGCCGATGCCGAACTTGCGCAGGTAGGAGTGGAGGACCCGGTTGGACTCGGCCTGGGTGGCGCCGAGTCGGCCGGTGGCGAGGATGGTGCCGATGTTGCTGGACCTGGCCAGGACGCCGTTGAGGGTCAGGTACCAGGTCTTGTGGTCGACGTCGTCCTTGAAGAGCCGGTCGCCGCGGTGGAGCCGGTTGGGGACGGTGACGTGGGTGTCGGGGGCGGCCTTGCCCTCCTCCAGGACGGCGGCCATCGACATGACCTTGGCGGTGGAGCCGGGCTCGTAGGCGTCCTGGAGGGCGGCGTTGCCCATGGCGGCGGCGTTGGCGGCGGAGAGGTCGTTGGGGTCGAAGCCGGGGGCGTTGGCCATGGCGAGGACCTCGCCGGTGCGGGTGTCCTGGACGACGACGTAGCCGCGGTCGGCCTTCGACCTGCGGACCTGGTCGCTGATGGCCTGCTGGGCGGCCCACTGGATGTCCCGGTCGATGGTGAGCTCGATGTCGGAGCCGGGGACGGCGGGGGTGCCCTGGGAGCCGGCGGTGGGGACCTGCCGGCCGCCGGAGGCGGTGAAGCGGATCTTTCCGTCCCGGCCGGCGAGTTCGGAGTCGAGCATGGACTCCAGGCCGCCGGCGCCGCGGCCCTCGGCGTTGACGTATCCCAGTATCCCGGCGGCGAGCTCCCCGTTCGGGTACACGCGCTTGGTGCTGGGCTCGCTGAGGATGCCGCCGAGGAGGTTGATCCCGTTCCCGCCGACGGCCTGGGCCTTCTGCCCGTAGACCCGCTTGAGGTCCTTGATCTGGTTCCAGACCTGGGGGGTCTGCTTGCGGGCGAGCAGGGTGTAGCGGGACTTGGGGGTGCGGAGCTTCTTCGCGAGCTCGGCCGGCTGCTTGCCGAGGATCGGGGCGAGGAGCGCGGCGGCCTGCTCGGGGGCGTCGGCGGTCTTCGACTCCTCGCGGGTGAAGAGCTTGGGGTCGGCGGTGATGTCGTACGCGTCGACGCTGGCGGCGAGCGCGATGCCGTTGCGGTCGGTGATCTCGCCCCGCTCGGCGGAGAGCGTGTACTCCTGGAAGCGGTACTTGTCGGCCTTGGCGGCGTACGCGCCGGCGTCGACGGCCTGGACCTGGAGCAGCCGCACCACGAAGACCAGCATGACGAGGGTCAGGCCGAGCGAGATCAGCCGCAGCCGGGGCCGGGGGCTGCCCAGCCGGATGGTGCGGGGCTGCCGGGCCGGGGGCCGGGCCGCAGGCCGCTTCGCGGCCGGACGCGGGGCGGGGCGGGCCGGGCGGGCTCCGGACGTCCGGGCCCCGGCGGAGGCGGGCCGGGGGCGTGCGGGCCGGGCGGGGCCGGGGACGCGGCGGCCCGGGGGCTCCTTGGGAGGCACTGCTCGGTCACCTGCCGGTGGTTTCTGGGGGCGAAGGTACGGTCACTGGGGGCTCGGGCACCGGCACCGTCCATGCCTGGCCGGTGCCGGTGGGGCCCGAACCGGTGGGGGTCGAGCTGGTCGTGCCCGTGCCGGTGTTCGTGGCCTCGGGTGTGCCGGTGCTCTCGGTGGCGCTGACCGCGCTCGGGGGGCTGCCGGAGGTACTGGTGCTCGTGGTGGTGCTGGTGCGCGTGGCGGACGTGGTCCCCGGAGTGCTGGTGCCGGCCGGCGGCTTCGGGGTGGGCTTGGGCTTCGGGGTCGGCTTGGGGGCGACCGCCACCGAGGGTTCGCCCAGGACCTTGCCGTCCGGGCCGAGGAAGGCGGGGCTGCCGCCGGGGACCATGCCGAGCCGGCGGGCCCGCCGCTCCAGGGCGTCGGGGGCCGCGTAGTCGTCGACGTCCCGCTGCAGCGCCTGCTCCTCGTCGGTGAGCTCGGTGGTCTTGTCCTTGAGCTCGTTCAGCTTGAAGGAGCCCTGGTTGAGGGCCGAGTTCAGCAGGAGCAGGGAGATCAGCCCGCCGCCGAGCAGGACGACGACGAGCAGGACGAAGGGGGTGCGGGCGGCCGAGCTGGGCCCCGACGGCATGAGCCGGCCGAGCCGCGCGGCCCGCCCTTTGAGGGGCCCCTTCGCCGTGCTCACAGGACGTCTTCCCGGATGCGCTCGACGCCCCGGAGCCGGGCGGGGGCGGCGCGCCGGTTCTCGGCGACCTCCTCCTCCGTGGGCAGCTCGGCGCCCCGGGTGAGCAGCTTCAGCCGGGGCTGGTACTTCTCGGGGACGACCGGCAGCCCGGGCGGGGCGGTGGTCGCCGCGCCGGCGGCGAAGACGCCCTTGACGATCCGGTCCTCCAGGGACTGGTACGAGAGGACGACGACCCGGCCGCCGACGGCGAGGGCCTTCACGGCCGCCGGGATGGCCTTCTCGACGCTGTCGAGCTCGTGGTTGACCTCGATGCGCAGGGCCTGGAAGGTGCGCTTGGCCGGATTGCCGCCGGTGCGCTTGGCGGCCTGCGGCAGGGCGTCGCGGATGAGCTCGACGAGCCGGGCGCTGTTGGTGAAGGGCTCCTTCTCGCGCTCGCGCACGATCGCGGAGACGATCCGCTTGGCCTGCTTCTCCTCGCCGTACGCGCGCAGGATCCGGACCAGCTCGCCCGCCGGGTAGGTGTTGAGGACCTCGGCCGCGCTGATGCCGGTCGTCTGGTCCATGCGCATGTCGAGCGGGGCGTCCTGGGCGTAGGCGAAGCCGCGGTCGGCCTCGTCCAGCTGCATGGAGGAGACGCCCAGGTCGAAGAGGACGCCGTCCACCTTCGGGATGCCGAGCCGGTCGAGGACCTCGGGCAGCTCGTCGTACACGGCGTGGACGAGGGTGGCCCGGTCCCCGTACGGGGCGAGCCGCTCGCCGGAGAGCCGCAGGGCCTCCTTGTCGCGGTCGAGGGCGACGAGCCGCGCCTCGGGGAACCGCTCGAGCAGGGCCTCGCTGTGGCCGCCGAGTCCCAGGGTGCAGTCGACGACGACCGCGCCGGGGCGCTGCAGTGCGGGGGCCAACATGTCCAGGCACCGCTGGAGCATCACCGGGACGTGTCGGTCGTTGCTCAATGCGCCCTCTCAGGTCCGGCGCGGAGGCACGTACCGCGGGCGGGGGCCGAGCCGGAGGTACCGCCGCGCACACGGGGGGAGAAACCGCGGGAAATCGCTCGTTGTCTCCGTGAACTCCGCGTCACTTTAGTCCACGGGACCCGCCGGTCAATCAACCGGCTGGCGCGTCGCCCGGCACCGGCGCCCGGTCCGGACCCTCCGGGCGGCTCACCCGTTCGGGGGCGGAGCCGCCCGTGCCTGTGGCATGGCTCACAGCAAGGCCGATCGGGGCCCTTCGTCCGTCCTCACAGCAGGCCCGGAAGGCCCGTGACCATTAACGTCGGAACCATGTCGACCTCCGCGCACCCCTCCGCCGACGCCATACTCACCGGCCCCACGGTCACCGACCGTCTCGTCGAGGCCAACGCCCGCTACGCGTCCCATTTCACCGACCCGGGAATGGACGCGCGCCCCGTCCTGCGCGTCGCCGTCGTCGCCTGCATGGACGCCCGCCTCGATCTGCACGCGGCCCTCGGACTCGAACTCGGCGACTGCCACACCATCCGCAACGCGGGCGGCGTGGTCACCGACGACGTGATCCGGTCGCTCACCATCAGCCAGCGCGCCCTCGGCACCCGCAGCGTGATGCTGGTGCACCACACGAACTGCGGCCTCGAGTCGCTCACCGAGGACTTCCGGCACGAGCTGGAGGACGAGGTGGGCCAGCGGCCGGCCTGGGCGGTCGAGGCCTTCCGTGACGTCGACCAGGACGTCCGGCAGTCGATGCAGCGGGTGCGGACCTCCCCCTTCCTGCTGCACTCCGACGACGTCCGCGGCTTCGTCTTCGACGTCACGACCGGTCTGCTGCGTGAGATCGACCCGGCGTAACCCGTCAAACCCCGGCATTTCCCTCCCACTTGTCCGCGGGCAAGTGACACGGTCCGGCCGCGCCGACCACAATGCCCGGACGACAGTTCCGAAAGGCCGAGGAGGGCCGGGGTGACGACCTATGACGATCGAGCGAGCCTCGCTGATCTGACCACCACTGTGGAGAGAGTCCGCAGATCGGTGGAGAGTGTGATCGAGGGCAAGCCCGAGGTCGTACGGCTTTCGCTGACCGTGCTGCTCGCCGAGGGGCACCTCCTCATCGAGGATGTCCCCGGCGTCGGCAAGACCATGCTGGCCAAGACGCTGGCCCGGTCCATCGACTGCTCGGTGCGCCGCATCCAGTTCACCCCCGACCTGCTGCCCTCGGACGTCACCGGCGTGTCGATCTTCGACCAGCAGCGACGGGACTTCGAGTTCAAGCCGGGCGCGATCTTCGCCCAGATCGTGATCGGCGACGAGATCAACCGCGCCTCGCCGAAGACCCAGTCCGCGCTCCTGGAGTCCATGGAGGAGCGCCAGGTCACGGTCGACGGCCAGACGTACGAGCTGCCCAGCCCGTTCATGGTCGTCGCCACCCAGAACCCGGTCGAGATGGAGGGCACCTACCCGCTGCCCGAGGCCCAGCGCGACCGCTTCATGGCCCGGGTCTCCATCGGCTACCCGAGCGCCGAGGCCGAACTCCAGATGCTCGACGTGCACGGCGCGGTCTCCCCGCTGGACGACCTCCAGCCCGTCGCCCACGCCCACGACATCCTCAAGCTGATCGACGCGGTGCGCGGGGTCCACGTCGCCGACGCCGTCCGCCGGTACGCGGTCGACATCGTCGCCGCCACCCGCACCCACCCCGACCTGCGGCTCGGCGCCTCCCCCCGGGCCACGCTCCACCTCCTGCGGGCCGCCAAGGCCTCCGCGGCGCTCAGCGGCCGGGACTACGTCCTGCCCGACGACCTCCAGGCCCTCGCCTCACCCGTCCTCGCCCACCGGCTGCTGCCGACGGCGCAGGCCCAGCTGAACCGCCGCACCGCCGAGCAGGTCGTCCAGGACATCCTGCAGCGCACCCCCGTCCCGACCGCGGCCCCGCCCTCCGGACCGCTCTACGGCCAGCAGCAGCCCGGCGCCCGGCGGCTGTGATGAGTGGCGCCACCGTGTCGGACGGACAGCGGGGCGACGAGGACGACCGGGGCGGGCTGCGGGCCGCCTTCGGCGGTCTCACCACCCGCGGCCGCTCCTTCCTCGCCGCCGGGGTGGCCGCCGCCGTCTGCGCGTACGTCCTCGGCCAGGCCGATCTGCTGCGCGTCGGGCTGCTGCTCGCCGCCCTCCCGCTGATCTGCGTCCTCGTCCTGCACCGGACCCGCTACCGGGTCGCCGCCTCCCGCCGGCTCACCCCCCAGCGGGTGGAGACCGGCACCGAGGCGCGGGTCCAGCTGCGGATGGAGAACGTCTCCAAGCTCCCCACCGGCCTCCTGATGCTCCAGGACCACGTGCCGTACATGCTGGGCCCCCGCCCCCGCTTCGTCCTCGACCGGGTCGAGGCCGGCGGGCGGCGCGAGGTGTCCTACCGGGTCCGCTCCGACCTGCGCGGCCGCTTCCCGCTGGGCCCCCTCCAGCTGCGGCTCAACGACCCCTTCGGGATGTGCGAGCTGACCCGCTCCTTCAGCGCGTACGACACCCTCACCGTCGTGCCCCGGACCGAGGCCCTGCCGCCGGTGAAGCTCTTCGGCGAGGCCTCGGGGTACGGGGACGGGCAGTCGCGCTCCCTCGCGCTCGCCGGCGACGACGACGTCATCCCGCGCACCTACCGCCACGGCGACGACCTGCGCCGGGTCCACTGGCGCTCCACCGCCCGCTACGGCGAGCTGATGGTCCGCCGCGAGGAGCTGCCCCAGCGGGCCCGCTGCACCGTCCTCCTCGACACCCGCCGGATCGCCTTCCAGGGCGCGGGCCCCGACTCCGCCTTCGAGTGGGCGGTCTCCGGCACCGCCTCCGCGCTGGTCCACATGCTGGAGCGCGGCTACGCGGTCCGGCTGCTCACCGACACCGGCAGCGCGATCCCCGGCGAGGGGGCCGAGGGCTTCGCCGGCTCGGCGCAGGACTCGGCCGAGGCGGCCGGGCTGATGATGGACACCCTCGCGGTCGTCGACCACTCCGAGGGGGCCGGGCTCTCCCGCGCCTCCGACGTGCTGCGCGGCGGCGGCGACGGACTGCTCATCGCCTTCCTCGGCGACCTCGACGAGGAGCAGGCGGCCCTCACCGCCCGGATGCGCGGGCGGACCGGCGCGGCCGTCGCCTTCGTCCTGGACTCCGGCACCTGGCTCACCGGCGGCGCGGTCGCCGGAGCCGTCGAGGACCGGGTGCGGCAGCTGCGGGAGGCGGGCTGGACGGCGCTCGCCGTACCGCCCGGCGCCTCGCTCACCGACCTCTGGCAGCAGGCGGCCGGGCTCCGTCCGGAGACCGCCGCCGCCGACACCTACGGAGGATGGTCATGAGCGGCCGCACACGGCTGACGCTCGCTTCCTGGGGCGCCACCCTGATGGCGGCAGGGGCGCTGCTCCCCCTGGTGAAGCCGGCGACCTGGATCTTCACGGCGGCCTTCCTCCTCGCCCTGGTGAGCGGGGTCGGCACGCTGGCGCGGCGGGTGCCGCTGGCCCGGCCGCTGACCCTCCTCGCCCAGACCGTCACCGTGCTCCTCGCGCTGACCCTGTTCTTCGCCCGCGAGCAGGCCGTCCTCTGGCTCTTCCCCGGCCCCGAGGCCCTCGCGCACGCCGTGGAGCTGTTCCGGGCGGGCGCCGAGGACGTCGGCCGGTACGCGATCCCCGCGCCCGACACCGAGGGCATCCGGCTCATGCTGGTCGGCGGCGTCGTCGCGATCGGGCTCCTGGTGGACGCCCTCGCGGTCACCTTCCGCAAGGCGGCCCCGGCCGGCCTGCCGCTGCTCGCCCTGTACTCGGTGGCCGCCGGGCTCTCCGGCGGCGGCGCGGGCTGGCTCTGGTTCCTCCTCGCGGCCTCCGGCTATCTGCTGCTGCTCCTCGCCGAGGGCCGTGACCGGCTCTCCCAGTGGGGACGGGTCTTCGGCGGCGCCCAGCGCTCCGGACGCCCCGGCTCGACCGTCGCCTCCGGCGGCGGCCCCGCCTTCGCCCCGGCCCGCACCGGCCGCCGGATCGGCGCCGTCGCCATGGGCGTCGCGCTGGTGGCGCCGCTCGCGCTGCCGGGCTTCTCCGGCGGCCTCTTCGGCGGGAACGGCGAGGGGGACGGGGGCGCCGGCAAGGGCGGCACGATCTCCGCCGTGAACCCGCTGGTCTCCCTCCAGAACAATCTGCGCCAGCCGGAGGACCGGGAGGTCATCCGCTACCGGACCAACGCCCGCGACACCAGCGGCATGTACCTGCGGCTCGTCGCGCTCGACCAGTTCGACGGCACCTCGTGGAAGTCCTCGGTCCGCCCGATCGAGGACGTGCCCGAGCAGCTGCCCTGGCCGGACGGCCTCTCCCAGAGCGTCAAGATCACCGAGGTGACCAGCAACTTCGTCGCCTCCGAAGCGTACGAGCAGAAGTGGCTGCCCATGCCGTACCCGGCCGGCCGGGTCGACATCGACGGCCGCTGGCGCTACGAGCCGGCCGGCCGGATGCTCGTCGGCGACGACAAGCAGACCACCAAGGGCGCCCGCTACCAGGTCGCCAGCCTGGACGTGCGGCCGACGGCCGAGCAGCTGGCCGGCGCCGGGCCCGTCCCGGAGAAGCTGCGCCGCGAGTACACCAAGGTGCCCTCGACGCTGCCCGCCGACGTGCGGACGACGGCCCTCTCGGTCACCAGGGGCGCGCGCAACGACTACGAGCGGGCGGTGAAGCTCCAGGACTGGTTCGCCCGGGACGGCGGCTTCCGCTACGACGTCGACGTCGTGTCCGGCACCGGTGTGCAGGCGATCTCCCGCTTCCTGAGGGACAAGGAGGGCTTCTGCGTCCACTTCTCCTTCTCCATGGCGGCGATGGCCCGCTCGCTCGGCATCCCGGCCCGCGTGGCCGTGGGCTTCATGCCCGGCACCACCCAGACCGACGGCTCGGTCTCCGTCGGCATCCGGGACGCGCACGCCTGGCCCGAGCTGTACTTCGAGGGCGCCGGCTGGACCCGGTTCGAGCCGACCCCCTCGCGGGGCTCCACCCCCTCCTACACCCGGGAGAACACGCCCTCGGGCACGGCCACCGGGCCCGCGCAGCCGCAGCAGAGCGCCTCGGCGCAGCCGTCCGCCGCGCCCAGCGCCTCGGCGAGCTGCACCCCGCAGGAGCGGAAGCTCGGCGACTGCGGTCCGGACGAGGCGGTGGCCGGGGCGTCCTCCGACGGTTCCGGTCCCGACCCCCTGGCGGTGACGCTGCTGTCCCTGGCGGCCGTACTCGTCCTCGCCCTCCCCTTCCTCCCCCTGCTGTGGCGGACCCGGGTCCGGGCCCGCCGGCTCGGCTCGGACACGCTCGCGGTCTGGGAGGAGGTCAACGACACGGCCTGGGACCACGGGGTCGAGCCCGACGACTCGCTGACGCCCCGGAAGGCGGCGGCGCGGATCGTCCGCCTCGGTGAGCTGCGGGGCGAGTCCGCGGACGCGGTGCACCGGGTGGCGCGGGCGGTGGAGGAGGTGCTGTACGCGCCCCGGCCGCAGCCCGTCGCGGGCCTGGCCGCCGAGGCGGCGCGGGTCCGGGCCGGGTTCCACGCGGGCGCCGACCGGCGCGGGCGGCTCCGCGCCCTTCTGGCGCCCCGCTCGGCCGTCCGCCTCCGCTGGACGGCCTCGTCCCGCTGGGCGGCGGCGAGGACGCGCGCCGAGACCGTGAGAACCCGGGCGTCGACCCTCCTCCGCCGGGGCGCCCACGGAACGAACTGACGGCCCCGCCCGGCGGTGCGGGGCCGCGCCCGCCGCGGGCACCGCTCCACCGGGGCGGTGCCCACCCCGCGCCACCCCGTTGTGGGCAGCCGCTCCACCGGGGCGGTGCCCACCCCCTCCGCGCCCCGTTGTGGGCATGCGTTCCGCAAGGGGCGGAACGGGTGGGCACAACGGAACGGCGCCCCTTGCCGGCGCCAGAGGCTTCAGTCCCTGGACCCGCACCGGCAGGTACGGCGCACTCGTGGTGCGGGTCCAGGCGCGGAACGCGGGAGCGCCGCTGAAGGGCGCCGTCCCGTGTGCCCACCCGTCCCGCCCCAGCGGGACGATTGCCCACACGGAGGGGGGCGGAAGAGCACCGCCCCGCCAAGCGCGCCGCGGGCCCGCGCGCAGGTCCAGGGACGGGACGAGCCCCGCAGGGGAGGCGCGCTGAGGGGCGCCGGCCCTGCGGGGCTCGGTCGGTTCGGGGGCGGGGCTACCGCTCGGACGCCGTCAGTGGCCGCCACCCTGCTGCTCGTCGCGGCGGCGCTGCCACCGCTCCTCGATCCGGTTCATCATGGAGCGTCGCTGCCGGGTCTGACGGCCACCGGCCGCCATCCCGCCCCTGGCCCGCTGCTCACCCGGCTTCGGCGCCTTGCGCCATCCGGTGACCGCCAGGACCGCGCAGCCCAGCATGACGAGGAATCCCACCACGCTGATCCAGATCTGCTGTGCGACCATTCCGGCCATGAGGAGCGCGATACCCACCAGGAAGCCGGCGACTGCCTGGTAGACCCGTCGCCGGGTGTACGTACGCAGTCCGCTTCCCTCGAGCGCTGTCGCGAACTTGGGATCTTCGGCGTACAGCGCTCGCTCCATCTGCTCGAGCATTCGCTGCTCGTGCTCCGAGAGCGGCACGGAGTCCTCCTAGTCGTCGGTCGCGGGGGCGACCGGTTTGCGGCCCTTTCAGGATAGGCAGGGAATCGCCCCCGTGAAACCCGCCCTCAATGCCGAATAGCCAATCCGGGCCGCCATGCGGATCGGTTGCTGAGGCGTTGATTCCCCAGGCCCTTCTCCGTCATGCCGGATGGTGTCCCCCGATCATACGGGGCGAAGCCCCTCATCGGGCGGGCTGTGGCGTACTCCATGGAGCGCCCGGCCCGCACCGCCGAACGGGTGGGCGTTCCGTTCAGGCCTTCTTCTCGCCGAGAAGGTGCAGCTGGGTGGCGATGGCGTGGAAGGAGGGCAGCTCCGCGGCGGCCGCCTCCAGCCTGAGCAGGGCCTCGGCGGCGCCGGGCTCGGTGTCGACGAGGGCACCGGGGACCAGGTCGGCGAAGACCCGGACGCCGTGCACGGCGCCGATCTCGAGTCCGGCCTCGTGGGCGAGCTCGGTGAGCTGGTCGGCGGTGAAGCGCCGGGGCACCGGGTCGCCGGCGCCCCAGCGGCCGGCCGGGTCGTCGAGCGCGTGCCGGGCCTCGGTGAAGTGGCCGGCGAGGGCGCGGGCGAGGACGGCGCCGCCGACTCCGGCGGCGAGCAGGCTGAGGCTGCCGGAGGGGCGGAGCGCGGCGGCGGCGTTCCGCACGCCTTCGGCGGGGTCGTCGACGTACTCCAGGACGCCGTGACAGAGCACGGTGTCGTACTCCTCGCGCCCGACCACGTCGAAGAGGCCGCGGATGTCGCCCTGGACGCCGGTGACGAGGTCGGCGACGCCGGCCTCGGCGGCCCGGCGCTCCAGTGCGAAGAGCGCGTTGGGGCTGGGGTCGACGACGGTGACCCGGTGGCCGAGGCGGGCCACCGGCACCGCGAAGTTGCCGGAGCCGCCGCCCGTGTCGAGGACGTCGAGGCTGTCCTTCCCGGTCGCCTCGACCCGGCGGTCCAGGGCGTCTTTGAGGACGTCCCAGACGACGGCGGTACGCAGGGAGGCGCGCGACGGACGCGACGACGCCTCTCGACCGAAGACAGGGGAAGGGTCCGGCACGGCTGTTGACTCCTCGGTGACGGGTACGGACGCTCCCCACCCTATGGCCTCGCCCCTGCCTTTCGGATCATCCTCCGGACTCGTCGGTCCCGGACCTGCGGGGCGGGACGGGCCGGAGGGCGAGCAGCCTCTCGACCAGGCGCAGGAAGTGCGCGGCGTCCCTGAGCAGGTCGTCGGCCTCGCGCCGGGTGGCCGCGCCGCTGATGCCGGCCTCGGCGCGGGCCCGGCGCTGGGCGCCGGCGGCGAAGAGGGCGCTCCATTCGGTCAGCTCGGGGGCGAGGTCGGGGAGGAGCTCCCAGGTGCTCCTTATCCGCTGCCGGTGGCGGGGACGGGTGTCGGGCCCGGCCCGGGCGGCGAGCACGGCGGCCGCGGCGCGCAGGGCGGCGAGGTGGGCGGTGGCGTACCGCTCGTGGGGGCGGTCGAGGGCGGCGGCCTCGACGAGTCCGGCGTGGGACTTGGCGAGGAGGTCGAGGGCGGCGGGCGGGGCGGCGGAGCGGCGCGGGACGGGGTGGATGTCGGATGCGGGTCCCGTCTCCCCCGGGGCGGGTCGGCGGCGGGGCGCGGCTGCTGCGGAAGGGCCGGCCATGTCGAGCCTCCTGTCGTCGCGTGACGGCGCTGTGGCCGTATGTGTTCATCGTGTCGCGCCCCACTGACAATCACGCTGACCTGGGGTTTTGCCTGAAGTCCAACTCGGGGGTAACTTTTGAACTGACTGGTCAGTTCAAAAAGGGGAATGGGGGGTGAGTCCGTGGGCACGGAAACCGAGGAGCAGCCGCACGGCGCCGCCGTCGTCGCGGACGGCTTCGGACTGAAGGGGCCGCGGGGCTGGGCCTTCCGGCAGGTCTCCTTCCGCGCCGAGCCCGGCGCGCTGGTGGCCATCGAGGGCCCTTCGGGCTCCGGGCGCACCTGTCTGCTGCTCGCGCTCACCGGCCGGATGAAGGCCAAGGAGGGGCACGCCGAGGTCGGCGGACTCCCCCTGCCCCGCAGGATGGCCGCCGTGCGCCGGATCAGCGCGCTCGGCCAGGTCCCGGGCGTCAGCGAGCTCGATCCCGCCTTCACGGTGGCCGAGCACCTGCGCGAGCGGGCCCTGCTCCAGCGCCGCTACGACGGCTCCGTACGGGCGCTCCTGCGCCGCCCCGCCGAGCGGGCCGCGACGGCCCGGGCCCGGATCGAGGAGGCCGTGGCGGCCGCGGGGCTGGACCTCGCCGCCCTGCCGAAGGGCGAGCGGACCTCCGTACGGGACCTGGAGCGCCTCGAGGCGCTGCGGCTCTCGATCGCCCTCGCCCTGATCGCCCGTCCCCGGCTGCTCGCCGTGGACGACACGGACCTGAAGCTCTCGGACGCCGACCGCGCCGAGGCGTGGGCGCTGCTGCGCTCCCTGGCCGCCGCCGGGACGACGGTCCTCGCCGTCTGCAGCGAGGCCCCCGAGGACGCCCTGCGCATCACGACGCTCACCGGCGAGGCCGCCCCGGGCGCCCCCGGGGCCCCGGCCTCCGACGCGGAGACCGCCGCCGCGGAGCCCGGCGCCGAGGAGCGCGCCGAAGGCCGCGCCCCGGCGGACGCCACCACCGGCGTCCCCGACGCCGACCAGGCCGCCGTCGGGGAGACCGCGGCCGACGACACCACCGACGCCACGACCGAGGAGGGGGCGGCCGATGCGCTCGCCGAAACTGGCCGCGCTTGAGCTGAAGCGCTTCGGCAGGGGGAAGCTGCCGCGCGCCGCGCTCGTCGCGATCCTGCTGCTGCCCCTGCTGTACGGCGCCCTGTACCTGTACTCGTTCTGGGACCCGTACAGCAGGCTCGACAGGATCCCCGTCGCCCTCGTCAACGAGGACCGGGGCGCCACCGCGGGCGGCAAGGAGATCCACGCCGGTGACGACATCACCGAGGGGCTCCTGAAGAGCGAGACCTTCGAATGGCACCGGGTGAGCGACGCCGAGGCACGCGCGGGCGTGGAGGACGGGACGTACTACCTGTCCCTGACCATGCCCGGCGACTTCAGCAGCCGCATCGCCTCCAGCTCCGGCGACTCCCCCGAGACGGGCGCGCTCCGGGTGCGGACGAACGACGCCAACAACTACATCGTCGGCCAGATCTCCCGGACGGTCTTCTCCGAGGTGCGCACCGCGGCCTCCACGAAGTCCTCGCGCACCTTCCTCGACAAGATCTTCATCTCCTTCTCCGACATCCACGACGCCACCGCGAAGGCCGCCAAGGGCGCGGCCGACCTCAAGCAGGGCGTGGACAAGGCGAAGAAGGGCTCCAAGAGCCTGTCGGACGGCCTCACGGACGCCAAGGACGGCAGCGGCGACCTGGCCGCCGGCCTGAAGAAGCTCGACAAGGGCGCCAAGGACCTGGAGAACGGCTCCCGCAAGGTCGCGAACGGCACCCAGACCCTCGCCGACAAGGTGAACGGCACGGCGGACAAGGTCCGGCCCTACCTGGCGAACAACGGCAAGTCGATCCGCGACACCGCCCGGCTCGTCTCCGACTCCGCCACGGCCGTCCGCCACAACCTGGACGACCTGGTGGAGCACGCGCCCCAGGTCCGCGCCGCCGCCCACAAGGCCGACGACGGTCTCGCCCGGCTCCACCGCGAGATCTGCGTGGACGCCCCGCCCACCGCTCCCCCGCTGGACCCGAGGATCTGCGGGAAGCTCAAGGAGGCCACGGTCACCGCCGCCGACGTGGCGACGATCGCCGACGACGTGCACGAGCTCACCAAGGGCCAGACCGACGACCTGAAGACGCTGGACGCGCGCCTGGCCAAGCTCGTGAAGCAGGCCGACGAGCTGGCCGCCCGCGCCCCGCACCTCGACGAGGACGTCGAGGGCGCCATCAGGAAGATCAACGAGCTCAACGCCGGCGCCAAGAAGGTCGCGGCGGGCGCGGACCGGCTGCACACCGGCATCACCGAGGCGAAGGCCGGCTCGGTCAGCCTCGACACCGGTGTCGGCAAGCTCAAGAAGGGCGCGGGCGCCCTCGACGGCGGTCTGTTCAAGCTGGCCGACGGCTCGGGCACCCTCGCCACCGGACTCAAGGACGGGGTCGACCGGATCCCCGACTACGACAAGCAGGACCGCGACCGGCGCACGGAGGTCATGGCCGACCCGGTGAAGCTGGCCTCGCAGTCCCTGCACAAGGCGCCGAACTACGGCACGGGCTTCGCCCCGTACTTCATCCCGCTCTCCCTCTGGGTCGGCGCGATGGTCGCGTACATGATCATCCAGCCGCTGAACCGGCGCGCCCTCGCCGCGGGCGGCTCCGCCTGGCGGATCGCGCTGGCGGGCTGGCTCCCGGTCGCGGCCATCGGCGTCCTCCAGGTCGCGGCCCTGATGTCGGTCCTGCACTGGGGCCTCGGCCTCCAGATGACCCGGGCCGCCGGCACGATCGGCTTCCTCGCCCTCGTCACCTGCTGCTTCGCCGCGATCATCCAGTGGCTCAACGCCCGCTTCGGCGCGGCGGGCCGGATCCTGGTGCTCGCGTTCCTGATGCTCCAGCTGACCTCGGCGGGCGGCACGTATCCCGTCCAGACCAGCCCGGCCTTCTTCAACGCCGTCCACCCGTTCCTGCCGATGAGCTACGTGGTCGAGGCGCTGCGCCGGCTGATCACCGGCGGCGGGATCGGACCGGTCTGGCAGGCCTGCGCGGTCCTGGCAGCCTTCACCGTGGGCGCCCTGGCCCTGACCGCCGTCTCGGCGCGCAAGAAGCAGGTGTGGACGCTCGACCGGCTCCACCCCGAACTGTCGCTCTGAACCTGTGAGAATCGACGCCATGGACAGCAGCAGCACCCGACGCCAGGCCACGCGCACCAAGCTCTACGAGGCGGCCGTCACCCTCATCGCGGAACAGGGCTTCTCCGCGACGACGGTGGACGAGATCGCCGAGCGGGCCGGCGTCGCCAAGGGCACGGTCTACTACAACTTCAAGAGCAAGACCGAGCTCTTCGAGGAGCTGCTGCGCCACGGGGTGTCGCTGCTCACCGCCTCCCTGCGCGCGGCGGCCGAGGAGACCGCCGATCGCGGCGGCAGCCGGGTCGACGCGCTGGACGCGATGATCCGCGCGGGCCTCGTCTTCATCGACCGCTACCCGGCCTTCACCCAGCTGTACGTGGCCGAGCTCTGGCGCACCAACCGGGCCTGGAACTCCACGCTCCTGGTGGTGCGTCAGGAGGCCGTGGCGGTGGTCGAGGGGGTGCTGCGCGAGGGGGTCGCGGCCGGTGAGCTGAGCGAGGAGATCGACGTCCAGCTGACGGCGGCGGCGCTGGTCGGGATGGTGCTGGTGGCGGCGCTCGACTGGCAGGCCTTCCAGAGCGAGCGGTCGCTCGACGACGTGCACGCGGCGCTCTCCCGCCTGCTGCACGGCCGCGTCGGCGGCCGCTGACGCGGCCGGGGCCGCGAAAAGGCCGGTGCGGTGAGGCTCGATCCCCCCGAGCCTCACCGCACCGGCCTTCCTTTCGCCCCCCGTGCCGGCAGGTGCGCGGCCCCGTTCCGCAGCCCCGTGCCGGCGGTACCGGAGCCGCGCCCCTTCCGTGGGCTCCACTCTCTCCTCCGGGCGCGCCCGGCCCCATCCGCGCGCCTACTCATCTCGACCCCTAGGTACGGGTACTCAGTCCTGGTTACGATCGCGGACGTGTCCGTACTCCCCCTGGTGTTCACCAGCGGCTGGGCGAGCGGGATCAACGCGTACGCGGTGGTCCTGCTGTTCGGCGTCTTCGGCGCGACCGGGCTGACCGACGAGGTGCCCGCGTCCTTGCAGCGCACCGATGTCCTCGTCGCGGCGGCCGTGCTGTTCCTGTGCGAGGCGGTGGCGGACAAGATTCCGTACGTCGACTCGATGTGGGACTCCGTCCACACGGTGGTCCGGCCGGTCGCGGGGGCCGTGGTCGGCGCCCTGCTCGCCGGGCAGAACGGTTCGCTGCCGGAGCTGGCGGCGGGTGCGGTCGGCGGTTCGACGGCCTTGCTCAGCCACTTCGTCAAGGCCGGGACGAGGATGGCGGTCAACACCTCGCCGGAACCGTTCTCGAACATCGTGCTGAGCCTGGCGGAGGACCTCGGGGTGGCGGCGATCGTCACCTTCGCCCTCTTCCATCCCGTGGCGGCGTCGGTCGTCGCGGCCGTCCTGCTCCTGTCGGGCCTGGCGATACTGGTCTTCCTGGCCAAGCAGATCCGCCGCGGCTGGCGGCGCTGGTCGCGGCGCCGGGAGGAGGGACGGCTCGCGGCGCCGGGGGCGCGACCACGGGTCCACGCCCCGCCGGACGACGGCTCGGACCACTTCTGACCGGGCCCGGCCTGCCCTCCGGCGGTGCCGGGGGCGCCGGATAGTCTCGTCCGCATGGCACGGATTGTGGTGATCGGCGCGGGACTCGGCGCCATGGCGGCGGCGGCCCGACTGGCGGTCGCCGGACACGCGGTGACGGTCTACGAGAAGACGTCGACGTACGGCGGCGCGGTCGGCCGCTTCGCGCGCGACGGCTTCGCCTTCGACACCGGCCCCGGGCTGCTGCACCTGCCCGCCGTCTACCGGGACCTGTTCGTGAAGACCGGCAAGGAGCCCCTGGAGGAGTGCGTCGCGCTGACGCAGGTCGATCCCGCGGCCCGTCACGTCTTCGCCGACGGCACCCGCGTCGACCTGCCGAACGCCTCCCGGGCCGGCACGGTCTCCGCCCTGGACGCCGCGCTCGGCGCGGGCGCGGGCGAGCGCTGGGGCGACTTCCTGACGCGGGCCCGCGAGGCCTGGGACCGGACCCGCCGCCCGCTCCTGGAGGAGCCGCAGCCGGCGGACCCGGCGCCGCTGTCCCGTGAGCCGTACCCGGCCCTGAAGGCGGGTCTGCTGCGGCGCCCGACGACGACGCTCGCCCAGGTCGGGGCGCGGGAGCTGCGCGACCCCCGGCTCGCGGCCCTCCTCGACGCGTACGCGTGGTCGTACGGCTTCGACCCGGCGACCGCCCCGGCCTCGGCCGCCGTCCTGCCGTACATGGAGCAGACCTTCGGCAGCTGGTACGTGGGCGGGGGCCTGCGGGCGCTCGCCGACGCGGTGTACGAGCGGTGCCGGAAGCGGCGCGTGGAGTTCGTGTTCGACGCGCCCGTCGAGGCCGTCGTGGAGAAGGGCGGCCGGGCGGCCGGGGTGCGGACGGCCGGCGGCGAGACCGTCGAGGCCGACCACGTGGTGTCCGGGGCCCCGGTGGCCGCGCTCCACCACGGCCCGGACGTCCCTCGCCACCAGGCGAACGGCACGGGCCGGATGACGGTCTGTCTGGCCCTGCGCGGCCCCCGGGAGGCGGACGCCGTCCACCGGACCGTCGTGCACGCGGAGGGCGGGCGGCCCACGGTGACCGTGCTGCGCCCGGACGACCCGGCGCTGCGCCCGGACGGGGACCACGAGTCGGTGACGGTCACGGCGACCGTGCGCACCTCCCCCGGCCGGGACGGGGAGGCCTTCGCCGACCGGATGGTCGAGGCGGCCGGGCGGGCGGTGCCGGGGCTCGCGGAGCGGCTGCTGTGGCGGCACGTCCGCACCCCGGAGGACGTCCGGCGGGACACGGGCGCCGCCGAGGTGCCGGGACCCGCGCTGGCCGGGGCGGACGGCCGGCTCCTCCCGGCCGCCAACCGCTCCCCGCTGCCGGGCCTGTACTTCGCGGGCGGCTGGTCGCACCCGGGCGGCGGGCTCGCCCACGCGGGCATGTCCGGCGCGCTGGTCGCCGGGCTCATCGTGGAGGGGGCGGACTTCCGCGGCTCCCGTTAGGAGCCGCGGGGGCCGGGTCCTCAGTAGCGGTACTGGTCGTCAGTAGCGGTACTGGTCGTCCGGGTGCGGCTGCTCGTAGCCGTACGGGCTCTGCGGCTGCTGCGGGGCCTGCTCGGTGTCGCGCTGCTGCGGGACCCAGACGCCGCCGGGCGGGGTGTCGTAGGCGTACGAGGGGGCGTACGGGTCGCCGTAGTAGGAGCCGTACTGCTGGCCGTCGGTGCCCGGGCCGATGTACGGGTCGGAGTACGCGGCGTACTGCTGCTGCCCGGCGGCGCCGTAGTCGTAGGCCGGCTGCTGCTCGTAGCCGGGCTGCTCGTAGGAGTTCTGCTCGTACCCGGGCTGCTGGTACGCGGAGGCGTAGGGGTCGTACCCCGTGCCGTATCCGGCTCCGGCGCTCTGGCCGGTGGTGTCGTAGACGCCGTACTGGCCGGTGTCCTCGGGCATCGGCTGGGGCTCGTAGACCGCGGTCGTCTCGGCGGCGGTCTCCGGGTGCCCGTCGTGACCGGCCCCGTCCTCCGTGCCGTACCCGCCGTCCACCGTGTCGTACGAGAGCTCGGTGACCTCCAGGGTGGGTCCGGCCCCGGCCGGCGCGGCGGCCTTGCGGCGACGGCTCGCGCCCGGGTTGCCGCCGATCGCCCAGCCGGTGGAGAAGCCGCGGCGGAAGGAGAGCGTCACATAGGTCTGGCCGACGGCGAAGGCCACGGCTCCGGCGACGATGACGAGGACCGAGGGCAGCAGGACGCCCAGGACCACGCAGAGGAAGCCGCCGAAGGCGAGCAGGCGCCAGCGCAGCCGCGCCTTGTACTGGAGGAGCACCTCCCCCAGCAGCCACAGTGCGACCACGCCGAACGCGATGTAGAGGACCGTCCACCCCATGCCCCGCCGCCCCTCTCCACGGTCACCGCCGCGGGTCGGGGCGGGTACGACCGGTCACGACTGCTGGTGCAGTCCGAGATTCTCGTAGATCTCGAGCGTCGCGGTGGAGCTGTTGAGCGTGATGAAGTGCAGTCCGGGGACACCCTCGGAGAGCAGACGCGCGCAGAACTCCGTCGCGAACTCGATACCGATGGAGCGTACAGCGGCGGGATCGTCCTTGACGGCGAGGATGCGCTCTTTCACGTCCGCGGGGAAGACGGCGTTGCTCAGCTGGGGCAGCCGGTCGAGCGTCTTCACGTTCACGACGGGCATGACCTCGGGGATGATCGGGGTCTCGCAGCCCGCCTTCGCCACGCTGTCGCGCAGCCGCAGGTAGTTCTCCGGGTCGAAGAACATCTGGGTGATCGCGTAGTCGGCGCCCGCACGGCACTTGTCCACGAAGTGCCGGATGTCCGTGTCCCAGTCCGTGGACCGGGGGTGCATCTCCGGGAAGGCGGCGACGCCGACGCAGAAGTCTCCCGACTCCTTGATCAGCCGGACGAGCTCGGCGGCGTACTTCACGCCCTCCGGGTGCTCGATCCACTCGCCCAGCGGATCGCCCGGCGGGTCGCCCCGGACGGCGAGCATGTTGCGGATGCCCGCGTCGGCGTACTGGCCGAGGATGTTCCGCAGCTCGGCGACGGAGTGGTCGACGGCCGTCAGGTGGGCGACGGGGGTGAGCGTGGTGTCGGAGGCGATCTTCTGGGTGGCCTTGACGGTGCCGCCGCGGGTGGAGCCGCCGGCGCCGTAGGTCACGGAGACGAAGCTGGGGCCGACCGCCTCGACCCGGCGCATGGCGTTCCAGAGGACCTGCTCGCCCTTCTCGGTGCGGGGCGCGTAGAACTCGAAGGAGTACGACGTGTCACCGGCAGCGAGGATCTCGCGGACCGTGCGTGCACGGTCCGATCGGACGGAAGCGGTACCAAGGGCCATACCGGCAGGTTAGACGCGGTCCAGGGAACCGCGTACACCCCGTCCGAGTGGTGGACACCTTTTCGGACAGCTGTCGGACGGAGGTCGGACGGCCGCCGGACGGGGCCGGGCGCGCCGGGCCCCCGCGGGCGTGCGGCTCAGGCTTCGGCGCGCTCGCGGACGCGCTTGGCGAGGGCGGCCGTCGCGGCGGCCGGGTCGGCGGCCTCGGTGATGGCGCGGACGACGACGATCCGGCGGGCGCCCGCGTCCAGGACCTCGTCGAGGTTGGTCTCGTCGATGCCGCCGATGGCGAACCAGGGCCGGTCCTGGGCCAGCTCCGCCGCGTACCGCACGAGGCCGAGCCCCGGCGCGTACCGTCCGGGCTTGGTGGGGGTGGGCCAGCAGGGGCCGGTGCAGAAGTAGTCCACGCCCGGCTCGGCGGCGGCCGCGGCCACCTCGCTCTCGGCGTGGCAGGAGCGGCCGATCAGCACCTCGTCGCCGAGGATCGCGCGGGCCGCGGGGACGGGCAGGTCGCCCTGGCCGAGGTGGAGGACGTCGGAGCCGATGGCGTGGGCGACGTCGGCCCGGTCGTTCACCGCGAGGAGCCGGCCGTGCCGGCGGGCGGCGTCGGCGAAGACGGCGAGGTGCTCCAGCTCCTCACCGGCCTCCATGCCCTTGTCGCGGAGCTGCACGACGTCCACGCCGGAGGAGAGCACGGCGTCGAGGAAGTCCGGCAGGTCGCCCTGGCGCTTCCGGGCGTCGGTGCACAGGTAGAGCCGGGCGTCGGCGAGTCGCTCGCGAGGCGTGGACATGGGCGGGTTCCCCCCGTTCTCGTGCCGATGCCGCGGCGCCCGGCCCCTGAGGGGCGGGCGCCGCGACACCCGCTGGTGGTGTCTTCGGTGCGTGCGTACGTCGGCGCGGACGCGTCAGACGGCGAGCGCCTGGGCGCGGCGCTTCACCTCCGTGCCGCGGTTCTCGCCGAGCGCCTGCGCGGGCGTGCCCGGCAGGCTCTCGTCCGGAGTGAAGAGCCACTCCAGCATCTCTTCGTCGGTGAAGCCGTCGTCCCGCAGCAGCGTCAGGGTCCCGACCAGACCCTTGACGACCTTGTCGCCCTGGATGAAGGCGGCGGGCACGTACAGCGCGTTGTTCGGTCCGCGGCGCACGGCGATGAGCTGGCCCTCCTTGACCAGCTGCCGCACGCGCGTCACCTCGACATCGAGCATCTCCGCGATCTCGGGCAGGTTGAGCCAGGCGGGGACGAGAGCATCGATCTTTACGTCAATCTCGGTCACAGGACAAGCCTGCCATCCCGGACTGACAGCCGGTAGTCGGGCCCTACCGGGCTGCCGCCTTCAGGGGGACGGACGGGTCCGCCGCGCGCTCGGGGTCGACGGGCACGGCGGCCTCGATCAGCCTGCGGCCCTGGGCCAGGTCGCGCGGGCGGCCGACCGCGAGGAGGGCCACCGGCACGCCGGCCCGCAGCCAGAGCACGGACCAGGCCTCGTCGGCCGGGTCGCCGCGCCACAGCAGCTCGTCGGCGTCCGCGTGGTGTCCCGCGTACTGGACGAAGCGGCCGAACTGCTCGGACCAGAAGTACGGCACCGGGTCGTACGGCGCGTCGGCGGTGCCGGTGATCGCCGCGGCGACCGCGCGGGGCCCCTGGAGCGCGTTGTCCCAGTGGTGGACGAGGAGCCGCTCCCCGTAGCGGGCGGAGGGGAAGGAGGCGCAGTCGCCGACGGCGTACACATCGGGCAGGGAGGTGCGCAGCCGGTCGTCCGCGGTGACGGCGCCGCTCGGGTCGAGGGCGATGCCGGAGCCGGTGAGCCAGCCGGTGGCGGGGCGGGCGCCGATGCCGACGACGACGGCGTCGGCGGGCAGTTCGCGGCCGTCGGCGAGGACGACGCGGCCGGGCTCACCGGCCTCGACGGTGTCCACGCGCGCGTGGGTGAGGAGTTCGGCGCCGCTCGCCCCGTACCACTCGGCCATGGGGGCGGCGACCTCGGCGGGCAGCGCTCCCGCGAGGGGGCGGTCGGCGGCCTCGACGACGGTGACGGCGCAGCCCGCCTCGCGCGCGGCGGTGGCGAACTCGGCGCCGATCCAGCCGGCGCCGACGACCACGACGGAGTGGCGGCGCTCCAGGACGGGCCCGAGGCGCACGGCGTCGTCGAGGGTGCGCAGCAGGTGGACGCCGGGGACGCCGTCGGTGCCGGGCAGGGTGACGGGGTGGGCGCCGGTGGCGACGACCAGGGTGTCGTACGCGACGGGTCCGGCCTCGGTGTCGATCTCGTGGTCGGCGGCGCGCAGTCCGGTGACGTCCAGGCCGAGCCGGAGCTCGATGCCGAGGTCCTCGAAGTCGATCTCGAAGGCGGAGTCCTCGGCCTTGCCGAGGAGGATCGCCTTGGAGAGCGGCGGCCGGTCGTAGGGCTGGTGGGGTTCGGCCCCGATGAGGGTCACGGGGCCGGTGAAGCCCTGCTCGCGCAGGGCGACGGCGGTCTGGACGCCCGCCATTCCGGCGCCGACGATCACGACGTGCTGCTGGGCCTGCTTCTGCTCGCTCACCCGACCACCTTACGCATCTGACGGATCGTCAGGAAAGGAGGGGTGAGGGAGGGGTCTGTGGCCCGCCCGGCGGCGCGGGCTAGTCTGGCGGGCGTAAAGCACTCGCGGGAGCCCGGACGCACCGGGCTGAGAGGGAGGCTGGGACGGCCTCCGACCGTACGAACCTGATCCGGGTCATGCCGGCGAAGGGAGGGGCTGGACGCCCATGCGTTCTTCTCGTGTCCGTGTCTCCGACGTCCTCGTGGTCGGAGGCGGCGTCATCGGCCTGGTCACGGCCTGGCGGGCCGCGCAGCGCGGACTGCGCACCGCCGTCGTCGACCCGGACCCGGGCGGCGGGGCCGCGCGCGTCGCGGCCGGCATGCTCGCCGCCGTCACCGAACTCCACTACGGCGAGGAGACCCTGCTCGGGCTCAACCTCGCCTCCGCCGCGCGCTACCCCGGCTTCGTCGCCGAACTGGAGGAGGCCGCCGGCCACGACGTCGGCTACCGCGCCTGCGGCACCCTCGCCGTCGCCCTCGACGCCGACGACCGGGCCCACATGCGCGAACTGCACGCCCTGCAGACCCGCTGCGGGCTCGTCTCCGAATGGCTCAGCGGCCGTGAGTGCCGCCGGCTCGAATCCATGCTGGCACCCGGCGTCCGGGGCGGACTGCGGGTCGACGGCGACCACCAGGTCGACCCGCGCCGCCTGGCCGCCGCGCTCCTGCGCGCCTGCGAGCGGGCCGGGGTCGTCTTCCACCGGACCCTCGCGGAGCGGCTCACGGTCGTGCGGGACCGGGCGCGCGGCGCCGTGCTCGCCGACGGCGAGGAGCTGACGGCCGACCAGGTCGTCCTCGCCGCGGGCAGCCTCAGCGGGCGGTTCGCGGGCGTGCCCGACGAGGTGCTGCCGCCGGTCCGCCCCGTCAAGGGCCAGGTCCTCCGGCTGCGGGTGCCGCCCGCGTACGCCCCCTTCCTCTCCCGCACCGTCCGCGCCGTCGTCCGCGGCAGCCACGTCTACCTGGTGCCCCGCGAGAACGGCGAGCTCGTCGTCGGCGCCACCAGCGAGGAGCTCGGCTGGGACACCACGGTGACGGCGGGCGGGGTGTACGAGCTGCTGCGCGACGCCCACGAGCTCGTCCCGGGCATCACCGAGCTGCCGCTCACCGAGACGCGGGCCGGACTGCGCCCCGGCTCCCCCGACAACGCGCCGCTGCTCGGCCCCACCGACCTGCCCGGTCTGCACCTGGCCACCGGCCACTACCGCAACGGGGTGCTGCTCACCCCCGTCACCGGCGACGCCATGGCCGAGGCGCTGACCACCGGCGCCCTCCCCGACGAGGCACGCCCCTTCACCCCCCGACGTTTCTCCCCCGCACGACAGGAGCAGCCCGCATGAACGTGTCCGTGAACGGAGAGTCGCGTGAGCTCTCCGGTCCCCTCTCCCTGGACGCCCTCGTGGCGACCCTGACCACGGCCCCCTCGGGCGTCGCGGCGGCGCTCAACGAGACGGTCGTGCCGCGCGGCGAGTGGGCCACGACGCTGCTCGGCGAGGGCGACCGGGTGGAGGTCCTCACCGCGGTGCAGGGAGGCTGACCGGAATGTCCGACGACGTGTTCACCCTCGGCGGTACGGATTTCTCCTCCCGCCTCATCATGGGCACCGGCGGCGCCCCCAGCCTCGACGTCCTGGAACGCTCCCTCTCCGCCAGCGGTACGGAACTCACCACGGTCGCCATGCGGCGCCTGGACCCGACCGTCCAGGGCTCGGTCCTCTCCGTCCTGGAACGCCTCGGCATCCGGGTCCTGCCGAACACGGCGGGCTGCTACACGGCGGGCGAGGCCGTCCTCACCGCCCGCCTGGCCCGGGAGGCGCTCGGCACGAACTGGATCAAGCTGGAGGTCGTCGCCGACGAGCGCACCCTCCTGCCGGACGGCGAGGAGCTCCTGGCCGCGGCCGAGACCCTCGTCGACGACGGCTTCGTCGTCCTCCCCTACACCAACGACGATCCCGTCCTGGCCCGGAAGCTGGAGGACGCGGGCTGCGCGGCGATCATGCCGCTCGGCTCCCCCATCGGCTCCGGACTCGGCATCCGCAACCCGCACAACTTCCAGCTGATCGTCGAACGGGCCGAGGTCCCGGTGATCCTCGACGCGGGCGCGGGGACCGCCTCGGACGTGGCGCTCGCGATGGAACTGGGGTGCGCGGCGGTGATGCTGGCGTCGGCGGTGACGCGGGCGCAGGAGCCGGTGCTGATGGCCTCGGCGATGCGGCACGCGGTCTCGGCGGGGCGGCTGGCCTTTCGGGCGGGGCGCATTCCCCGGCGCCACTTCGCCTCCGCGTCCTCCCCGGCCACGGGCCGGGCCCACCTGGACCCGGAACGCCCAGCCTTCTGACCCACCCGGCCCCGCACCCCGTTGTGGGCAGGCGTTCCGCTGGGGCGGGACGACTGCCCACACGGCGGGTGGTCGGGGGCACCGCCCCGCGGGCGGGAGCCGGGGCGCCGCCCGGTCGGGCGCGTCACAGGTGCGCTGCAGTCCCGCCCCGACCGCACGAGCCCCCCGCCCCCGGCTCGTAGACTCGTCGCCGTGGACACGACCCTTCAGGACCCCCTCGTCGGGCGGCTGCTCGACGGCCGCTACCGCGTCGACGCGCGCATCGCCGTCGGCGGGATGGCCACCGTCTACCGGGCCGTCGACACCCGCCTCGACCGCGTCCTCGCGCTCAAGGTGATGCACCCGGCCCTCGCCGCCGACGCCGCCTTCGTCGAGCGGTTCATCCGCGAGGCGAAGTCCGTGGCCCGGCTCGCGCACCCGAACGTCGTCGGGGTCTTCGACCAGGGCGCCGAGGGCGCGTACGTCTACCTGGCGATGGAGTACGTCGCCGGCTGCACCCTCCGCGACGTCCTGCGCGAGCGCGGCGCCCTCTCGCCCCGTGCCGCGCTCGACATCCTGGAGCCGGTGCTCGCCGCGCTGGGCGCAGCGCACCGGGCGGGTTTCGTGCACCGGGACATGAAGCCGGAGAACGTCCTGATAGGGGACGACGGCCGGGTGAAGGTCGCCGACTTCGGTCTCGTGCGGGCCGTGGGCTCGGCGACGGCCACGACCGGCGCGGTCCTCGGCACGGTCTCGTACCTCGCGCCGGAGCAGATCGAGCACGGCACCGCCGACACCCGCGCCGACGTGTACGCCTGCGGTGTCGTCCTCTACGAGATGCTGACCGGCGGCAAGCCGCACTCCGGCGACACCCCGGCCCAGGTGCTCTACCAGCACCTGAACACCGACGTGCCCGCCCCCTCGGCGACCGTCCCCGGGCTCGCCCCGGAGCTGGACGAGCTGGTCGCGGCGGCCACGGCCCGCGATCCCGAGCTCCGTCCGCACGACGCCGTCGCCCTGCTCGGCCTGCTCCGGGAGGCCCGTGCGGGGCTCGGCGACGAGCAGCTGGACGCGGTGCCTCCGCTCGCGCGGTCCGGGGCCCGGGACACCGCAGAGGACCGGACGAGCGTGATCGCCCGTCCCGTACCCGCGGAAGCCGACGTCCTGCGCACCAACCGGCTGCCCGCCCCGGAGGCACCCCCCGCCGCCCGCCGCCTGCCCCCGCGCGGCCCCCTCCTCGTCGTCGTCGCCGTCCTGCTCGCCCTCGGCCTGGGCACCGGCGTCTGGTACATCGGTTCCGGCCAGTTCACCCGGGTCCCCGCCGTCCTCGGCCAGTCCGAGGCCGCCGCGACGAAGCGCCTCACCGACGCCGGTCTCGACGTCGGCACCACGAAGCGCGCCTTCAGCGACGTGTACGAGCGCGGCACGGTCATGGCCGTCGATCCGGCCCCCGGCGAGCGCGTCCGGGGCAACGGCACGGTCACCCTCACGCTCTCCCGCGGCCCGGAGACCGTGAAGGTGCCCAACCTCAAGGGCAAGCCGCTCGCGGAGGCCAAGCGCCTCCTGAAGCAGGAGGGCCTGGCGCCCGGGGTGATCACCGAGGAGTTCAGCGACTCCGTCGCACAGGGCTCCGTGACGGGCTCCGACCCCGAGCCGGGCACCGAGCGCAGCCCCGACTCGGCCGTCGCCCTGGTGGTCAGCAAGGGCTCCCCGATCGACGTCCCCGACGTCAGCGGCGAGACCGTCGCCGACGCCACGGCCGCCCTCCAGGAGGAGGGGCTCACCGTCCGGGTCGCCCCGGAGCGGATCAACTCCCCCGAGGCCGCCGGCACCGTCGCGGCCCAGTCCCTCGCCGGGGGCAGCCGGGCCGCCGAGGGCGACGTCATCACCCTCACCGTCTCCAAGGGGCCGAAGCCGGTCGAGGTCCCGGACGTGACGGACCGGTCGACCGCGGACGCGCGTGCGACCCTGGAGGACGCGGGCTTCGAGGTGGAGGTCAAGAAGTCCTTCCCCTATCTCGGCGACACGGTCGCGAGCCAGTCCGTGAAGGGCGGCGAGACCGCGCCCGAGGGCTCCACCATCACCATCACGATCAAGGGACTCTAGAAACCCATGCGCAACCCCGTCGGCGGCCACGTCCCCGTGGCCGGTGGCCTCGCCACGACCGGCCTCGGCTACGCCCGTGAGCTCGGCGCCGAGACCGTGCAGGTCTTCGTCGCCAATCCGCGCGGCTGGGCGACCCCGGTCGGAAACCCGGCCCAGGACGAACGCTTCCGGGCCGAGTGCGAGGCCGAGTCGATCTCGGCGTGGGTGCACGCCCCGTACCTGATCAACTTCGGCTCCCACACCGAGGCCACCGTGGAGAAGTCGGTGGAGTCGCTGCGGCACTCGCTGCGCCGGGGCCGGGAGATCGGCGCCAAGGGCGTGGTGGTGCACACCGGCTCGGCGACCGGCGGCCGGCCGCGCGAGGTGGCTCTCGCCCAGGTGCGGGAGCGGATGCTGCCGCTCCTCGACGAGCTGACGCACGAGGACGATCCGTACCTGCTCCTGGAGTCGACGGCGGGCCAGGGCTTCTCGCTCTGCTCGCGGACCTGGGACTTCGGCCCGTACTTCGACGCGCTCGACCACCACCCGAAGCTGGGCGTCTGCCTCGACACCTGTCACATCTTCGCGGCCGGCCACGACCTGGCGGGCCCGCACGGGGCGGCGCAGACGCTGGACCTGCTGGTGGACACGGTCGGCGAGGGGCGGCTGAAGCTGATCCACGCCAACGACTCGAAGGACGTCGTGGGCGCGCACAAGGACCGGCACGCGAACATCGGCGCGGGTCACATCGGCGAGGAGGCCTTCGGGAGACTCCTGCGGCACCCGGCCACCGAGAACGTGCCGTTGATCATCGAGACCCCGGGCGGCAAGGAGGGGCACGTCGCCGACATCGAGCTCCTGAAGAAGCTCCGCGAGCGCCGAGGTTGATCATCTCCCCTTGAGGAATACCCTAGGGGGGTATACGGTTCCTAGCGATGGCAGGAACCGTACACGAGGCTGGGGGCACCTCTCATGGAACACGAAGCGCACACACACCACGGTCATGAAGGCCACCAGGGTCACCAGGGCCCCGAAGGCCACGCAGGTCACGCCGGGCACTCCGGCCACGCAGACCACACCGGTCACGCGGGTCACACCAGCCACACCGACCACCAGAGCCACACCGGCCATGAGGGCCACGCCGACCATCACACCCCCGGCGGCGGCGTCTCCTGGGCCATGGCCGCCCAGGCCACCCTGCACTGCCTCACCGGCTGCGCCATCGGCGAGATCCTCGGCATGATCATCGGTACCGCCTTCGGCTGGGGCAACGTGCCGACGATGGTCCTCGCGATCGTCCTGGCCTTCTTCTTCGGCTACGCCCTCACCCTGCGCGGCATCCTGGCCGCCGGCGTCGACTTCAGGACGGCCTTCAAGGTCGCCCTCGCCGCCGACACCCTCTCCATCGCCGTCATGGAGATCATCGACAACGGCGTCATCGCCCTCTGGCCCGGCGCCATGGACGCGCACCTCGACGAGCCGCTCTTCTGGATCGTGCTCGCGATCTCGCTCGGCATCGCCTTCCTGCTGACCACTCCGGTCAACAAGTGGATGATCGGCCGCGGCAAGGGCCACGCGGTGGTCCACCGGTACCACCACTGAGCGGACGCCCCCGGCAGGCGGCCCGGAGCTCCTACAGCTCCGGGCCGTCCCCCGGTTCCTCCTGGTACGAGTAGCGCTGCTCCGTCCACGGATCACCGAGGTTGTGGTAGCCGCGCTCCTCCCAGAAGCCCCGGCGGTCGGCCGCCATGTACTCCACGCCCCGGACCCACTTGGGCCCCTTCCAGGCGTACAGGTGCGGGACGACGAGCCGCAGCGGGAAGCCGTGCTCGGCGGTGAGCAGCTCCCCGTCCTTGTGGGTGGCGAAGATCGTGCCGTCGGCGGCGAAGTCGGCGAGCCGCATGTTGGCGCTGTATCCGTACTCGGCCCAGACCATCACATGCGTCACATGGGGTGCGGGCGGGGCGAGCTCCAGGATCGTGCGGGCGGGGACACCACCCCATTCGGCCCCGAGCATGCTGAACTTCGTGACGCAGTGCAGATCGGCCACGACCGTGGAGAACGGGAGGGCCGAGAACTCCTCGTGGTTCCAGCACCGCTTGTCGCCGTCGGCGGTCGCCCCGAAGACGCGGAACTCCCAGCGGTCCGGCTTGAACTTGGGGACGGGCCCGTAATGGGTGACCGGCCAGCCGCGCTGCAGCCGCTGCCCCGGAGGCAGATCCGGCGGAGAGTCCGGCGAACGATCCGGCTGACCCGCTTCCCGGTGTACTCCGCTCTCCGGCTGACCCATGTCCTCCATGGTGACAGACGGCGAGGGGTGGTCATGACCAAGCGACCGTCCGGGCGGCACGATTCGGGCAAGGACGACTAAGCCTGCACTTACTGGACGCCCCCCATTCGGGGTGCGAGGATGCGGCCATCCCGCCCGGTGACGGCGTGGACACGTAACGTGGAAGGAGCCTGGAGCGATGCAGGGCGACCCCGAGGTCCTCGAGTTCCTCAACGAGCAGCTGACCGGCGAGCTGACGGCCATCAACCAGTACTGGTTGCACTACCGCATCCAGGACAACAAGGGGTGGACGAAGCTCGCCAAGTACACCCGCGAAGAGTCCATCGACGAGATGAAGCACGCGGACAAGCTGACCGAGCGCATCCTGATGCTCGACGGCCTGCCCAATTACCAGCGACTCTTCCACGTGCGGGTGGGGCAGACCATCACCGAGATGTTCCAGGCGGACCGCCAGGTCGAGGTGGAGGCGATCGACCGCCTCAGGCGCGGGATCGAGGTCATGCGCGCCAAGGGGGACGTCACGTCCGCCAACCTCTTCGAGGAGATCCTGGCCGACGAGGAGCACCACATCGACTACCTGGACACGCAGCTGGAGCTGATCGAGTCCCTGGGTGAGGCGCTGTACCTCTCGACGCTGATCGAGCAGCCCAGCTAGGAACCGCCCGGAGGTCCTAGGCGGCTTCCCGGAGCTCCGCGACCGTCTCCGCCGTCAGGGCGGGCACGCCCTGGTCCAGGAGCTCGCGTCGCGGGCAGCTGCCGCGCCCGAGGATGGCCTGGATCCGACGGACGCAGGAACCGCAGTCCGTGCCGGCCTTGGAGGCCGAGGCTATCTGGCGGGGCGTGCACGCGCCCGCGTCCGCATGCTCCTTGACCTGCTTCTCCGTGACACCGAAGCATGAGCAGACGTACACGCGGTTCACCTCCCGCCGAGATCGTTAAGGCTAACCTAACCTTACCTGGCGGCCCGGAGCCCCGAAAGCCCCGGAGACGACGATGGGGCACGGATCACAGCGATCCGTGCCCCGTCCCCGTAGGAACCCACTCACTGATCGCGGTACATCTCCGCCACCAGGAAGGCCAGGTCGAGCGACTGGCTGCGGTTGAGCCGCGGGTCGCAGGCCGTCTCGTAGCGCTGGTGCAGGTCGTCGACGAAGATCTCGTCGCCGCCGCCCACGCACTCGGTGACGTCGTCACCGGTGAGCTCGACGTGGATGCCGCCCGGGTGGGTGCCCAGCGCCTTGTGGACCTCGAAGAAGCCCTTGACCTCGTCGAGCACGTCGTCGAAGCGGCGGGTCTTGTGACCGGAGGCGGCCTCGAAGGTGTTGCCGTGCATCGGGTCGGTGACCCAGGCGACGACCGCACCGGAGGCGGTGACCTTCTCGACCAGCTCGGGGAGCTTGTCGCGGACCTTGTCGGCGCCCATGCGGACGATGAAGGTCAGACGGCCCGGCTCGCGGTCCGGGTCGAGACGGTCGATGTACGTGAGCGCCTCGTCCACCGTGGTGGTCGGGCCGAGCTTGATGCCGATCGGGTTGGCGATCTGCGAGCAGAACTCGATGTGCGCGTGGTCCAGCTGGCGGGTGCGCTCACCGATCCAGACCATGTGGCCGGAGGTGTCGTACAGCTTGCCGGTGCGCGAGTCCGTACGGGTCAGGGCGCCCTCGTAGTCGAGCAGCAGCGCCTCGTGGGAGGCGTAGAACTCGACGGCCTTGAACTCGGCCGGGTCGGTGCCACAGGCCTTCATGAAGTTCAGGGCGTTGTCGATCTCGCGGGCGAGCGCCTCGTAGCGCTGGCCCGACGGGGACGACTTCACGAAGTCCTGGTTCCAGGCGTGGACCTGGCGCAGGTCGGCGTAGCCACCGGTGGTGAAGGCACGGACCAGGTTGAGCGTGGAGGCGGAGGCGTTGTACATCCGCTTCAGGCGCTCGGGGTCCGGGACGCGGGCCTTCTCGTTGAAGTCGAAGCCGTTGACGGAGTCGCCCCGGTAGGTCGGGAGCGTCACGCCGTCGCGGGTCTCGGTCCCCTTGGAGCGGGGCTTCGAGTACTGGCCGGCGATGCGGCCGACCTTCACCACGGGCACGGAGGCCGCGTAGGTGAGGACGGCGCTCATCTGGAGCAGCGTCTTGAGCTTGGCCCTGATGTGGTCGGCGGACACGGCGTCGAATGCCTCGGCGCAGTCGCCGCCCTGGAGCAGGAACGCCTCGCCACGGGCGACGGCTCCCATCCGGGCGCGCAGCTGGTCGCACTCGCCGGCGAAGACGAGCGGAGGATACGACTCGAGGTCCGCGATCACATCGCGCAGAGCCTCGGCATCGGGGTACTCGGGCTGCTGCGCCGCGGGCAGGTCTCGCCAGGTCGCCTTGGCGACGGCGTGGGAATCAGCGTTCACGGTCACAAGCACCACAGTAAGGGGTTCTTCGTCCGGTCCTGTCCCTCTGCCCAGTGGCTGAGACGCGCGTCTCGAACCCCTGTCCGAAATGTCCCCCGAAGATCTTCACGCCACCGAGTGGTGTTACCCTGCGGCCCGTTTGACAAAAGCAAAGTCGAGTTCACAGGGGTGGGCGTGACCCAGAGGCACCGCAGGGATCGCAAGAAGAAACGGCTCTTGTACGGAGCGGCGGCTGCTGTCGTCGCCACCGCCACGATCGGCACCATCGCGGTCGCCTCGCCGGGCCTCCTCGGCGCGACGGGCGACAAGCCCGGGGGTGACCCTTCCCTCCAGGCGCAGTTCGCAAACGCGGCCCGCGAATTCGATGTCCCGCAGAGCGTGCTGATGGCGGTGTCGTACCGCCAGACGCGGTGGGAGTCGCACGAGGGGCAGCCGAGCACCACGGGCGCGTACAACGTCATGGGTCTGACGAAGGTCGACCCCGAGGACGTGGAGCAGGACACGGACGAGCACCTGCTCGACCTGATGAACCGCAGCGGCGACCCGCGCGTCGAGAAGCGGTTCGACGGGAAGAAGGCGCTGGCCGGCCTCCCCGCGGCGAAGAAGAAGGTCGACACCTCCGACCCGACGCTGCACACGCTCGACAAGGCCGCCGAGCTGATCGACGGCTCGACCGAGTCCGTGCAGAACGACAGCGCCGCCTCGATCCGCGCCGGTGCCGCGCTCCTCGCCGAGTACCAGAAGCAGGCCGGCGCCGAGCTGTCCGACGACCCGGGCGACTGGTACCCGGCCGTGGCCCGCTACAGCCAGTCCGAGGACCGCAAGGGCGCCGACCTCTTCGCGCAGCGCGTCTTCGAGTCCATCAGGACGGGCGAGCGCGAGATCACCGCCGAGGGCGAGCAGGTCGTCCTTCCGGCGGACCCGTCGGTGGAGCCGGTCAAGCCGTCGAACGTGCCGCTGGCGGCGAGCTTCACGGCCACGACCGACACCCCGACGGCCGAGTGCCCCTCCGGCCTCGCCTGCACCTTCATCCCGGCCGCCTACTCGCAGAACGACGGCAACTACAACATCGCGAGCCGTCCCGCGAACGGCTTCGACGTCCGCCAGATCGTCATCCACGACATCGAGGGCACCCACGACGGGGCGGTCTCCGTCTTCCAGAACCCCCTGAGCTACGCCAGCGCCCACTACATCGTGCGCGCCGACGGCCGCGTGACGCAGATGGTGGAGACCAAGAACGAGGCGTACCACGCCGGCAACAAGACCCTCAACATGCACTCGATCGGCATCGAGCACGAGGGCTACGCCATCAAGGGCGACGCCGGCTGGTACACCGAGCCGGAGTACGAGTCCTCCGCGGCCCTCGTGAAGTACCTGGCCGCGAAGTTCTCCATCCCGCTGGACCGCGAGCACGTCATCGGCCACGACGACGTGCCGAGCATCCTGGACAGCCCGCGGCAGGACCACTGGGACCCGGGCCCGTTCTGGGACTGGAACCACTTCATGAGCCTGGTGGGCGCCCCCACCGGTGCCGGTGGCGCGGGCGCCCCGCTCCAGGCCGGGCAGCTGGTGCGGATCGTCCCGCCGTTCACCTCGGCCAACCAGCAGTCGATGAAGTACACGGAAGGGGGCGTCGCCAAGACCACCCCGGCGCTGCCGGTCAACTTCGGCTACCTCTACTCGGAGCCCGTGGCCGACCAGACCAAGGCGCTGACCGACCCGTACTTCTCCTCGGACTGGCAGTCCGGCTCCAACTGGGCGAACAAGGTCACGGCCGGCAGCACCCACGTCGTCGCCGAGTCGCGCACCGACTGGACCGCCATCTGGTACGGCGGCAAGAAGGCCTGGTTCCGCAACCCCGGCGGGCAGTACACGGCCCCCGTGAGCGGGAAGACGGCCATCACCGCCAAGGACGGCGCCACCTCGATCCCGGTCTACGGCCGCGCCTACCCCGAGGACGCCGCCTACACGGGCACCGGCGTCCCGGTCCAGGCCAACAACAACGCCTCGCTGACCAAGTACAGCCTCCCGGCCGGGCAGTTCTACGCGAAGGCCGGCGACGCCGTCCCGGGCGACTACTACTACAGCGCCTACAACACCGACGGCACCCGCGTCGTCGGCACGACCAACCTGTTCATCCCGATCCGCTACAACCACCGCCTGGCGTTCGTGAAGGCGAGCGACGTCAAGGAGGTCGCCGGCAAGGCGCCCGTCTCCGCGACCAACCGCTACAACCTGCTCGCCCGTGACACCTCCGGTGTCCTGTGGCAGTACCAGGGCACCGGCAGCGTCTCCGCCCCCTACCTGACCCGGTACCGGATCAGCGCCGGGTGGAACACGTACAACACCGTGACCCCGATGACCGCCCTGCGGGCGGACGGCACCGGCGACGTCATGGCCCGGGACACCACCGGCGTCATGTGGTACTTCCCGGGCAGCGGGAACCCGTCGATGCCGTTCAAGTCGAGGATCAAGGTCAGCGCGGGCTGGCAGATCTACGACCGCATGGTGGGCGTCCGCGACATCACCGGCGACGGCAAGGCCGACCTGCTGGCGCGCGAGCCCTCGGGCAACCTGTGGCTGTTCAAGGGCACCGGCACCCCGGCGACGCCGTTCGCCCCGCGGGTGAAGGTCAGCGCCGGCTGGACGATCTACAACCAGCTGGTCGGCACCGGCGACCTGACCGGTGACGGCAAGCCCGACGTCATGGCGCGCGACACCTCCGGCAACATGTGGATCTTCAAGGGCACCGGCACGAGCACGCTCTTCTCCCCCCGGGTGAAGATCAGCGCGGGCTGGCAGACCTACAACAGCCTGGTCGGTCCGAGCGACCTGACCCGCGACGGCAAGGTCGACTTCACCGGCCGTGACAGCACGGGCGTGCTGTGGACCTTCCCGGGCACCGGCACCAGCACCCTCTTCGCGCCGCGCGTGCGCGTCGGCGGCGGCTGGCAGATCTACAACCTGATCTTCTGATCCCACGGATCACTCGATCGTCCGGGGCCCGGCCCGCACCTCCACGGTGCGGACCGGGCCCCGTTCCCGTGCCCGGTTGCGTTACAGTGCTCGCATGTTCGCGCACTCGAACCAGAACTGGTGGTGGACCGCTCATCCGGCGGCCCACTGACTGCGCGTATCCACGACCACGCGAAGGCCGCCCGAGGGGCGGCCTTTCTCGTACCCGCGAGGCCGTTCCTCTCCGATCCGAAGCTCCCGGAAGGAACACGCCCCTCATGGACCTCTCCCGTCTCCTCGACGACTCCTGCCCTCCCTTCGCCCTGCTGCGCCGCCGCACCCCCGGCCGTGACCACGACACCGTCGAGGTGCTGATCGGCCGGGTCCACGAGGCCGAGCGCCTCGCGGAGCTGCCGGTGGGCCCGATGCCGACGCTCGCCCTCGTGCCGTTCCGGCAGATCCGGGAGCGCGGCTTCGACGTGCGGGACGACGGCACCCCGCTCTCCGTGCTCGTCGCCGACGAGGCGCACGAGCTGCCGCTCGCCGAGGCCCTGGCCGCGCTGCCCTCCCATGACGTACGGGTGGAGGGCGGCGGCTTCGACGTCTCCGACGAGGCCTACGCGCGGACCGTGCGACGGGTCGTCGACGAGGAGATCGGCTCCGGCGAGGGCGCGAACTTCGTGATCCGGCGCACCTACACCGGTGAGATCCCGGGCTTCGGGCGCGCCGACGCGCTCGCCCTGTTCCGGCGGCTGCTCGCGGGCGAGCGGGGCGCGTACTGGACGTTCGTCGTGCACACCGGGGAGCGGACGCTCGTCGGTGCGAGCCCCGAGGTGCACGTCCGGATGTCGGGAGGGACGGTCGTGATGAACCCGATCAGCGGCACGTACCGCTACCCGGCCGGGGCGGCCCCGACCGCCGAGGACCTGCTCGCCTTCCTCGCCGACCGCAAGGAGACCGAGGAGCTCTCCATGGTGGTGGACGAGGAGCTGAAGATGATGTGCACGGTGGGCGACATGGGCGGGGTGGTGGTCGGGCCGCGCCTGAAGGAGATGGCCCACCTCGCGCACACGGAGTACGAGTTGCGGGGCCGGTCCTCGCTCGACGTGCGGGAGGTGCTGCGGGAGACGATGTTCGCGGCCACGGTGACCGGGTCGCCGGTGCAGAACGCCTGCCGGGTGATCGAGCGCCACGAGGAGGGCGGCCGGGGATACTACGCGGGCGCGCTCGCGCTGCTCGGCACGGACGCGAGCGGGGCCCAGACGCTGGACTCCCCCATCCTGATCCGCACCGCCGACATCGCCGCCGACGGCCGGCTGCGGGTGCCGGTGGGGGCCACGCTGGTGCGGCACTCGGACCCCGAGGGCGAGGTCGCCGAGACCCACGCCAAGGCGGCGGGCGTCCTCACGGCCCTGGGGGTCCGGGAGGGGCGGCCGTCCGGCCCGTCGGCGCCGGTGCCGCCGCGGCTCGCCGACGACCCCCGGGTGCGGGCCGCGCTCGACGCGCGACGCGCGGACCTCGCGCCGTTCTGGCTGAAGATGCAGGCCCGGTCCGCGGAGCTGTCCGGGCACGCGCTCGTGGTCGATGCCGAGGACACCTTCACGGCGATGCTGGCGCACGTCCTGCGCTCCTCCGGCCTGGAGGTGTCGGTGCTCCGCTACGACGAGCCGGGGCTGCGGGAGCTGGCCCTCGCCCACGAGGGCCCGGTCGTCCTGGGGCCCGGGCCCGGGAACCCGTCGGACGCCGCCGACCCGAAGATGCGCTTCCTGCGCGGCCTGACGGCCGAGCTGGTGCGGGACCACCGCCACGGGCTGCTGGGCGTCTGCCTCGGGCACGAGCTGATCGCGGCGGAGCTGGGCCTGGACATCGTCCGCAAGCGGACCCCGTTCCAGGGGGCGCAGCTGCGGATCGACCTCTTCGGCCAGGAGCAGACGGTCGGCTTCTACAACAGCTTCACGGCGCGGTGCGACGACCGGACGGCGACGGAGCTGGCGCTGCACCGCATCGAGGTGAGCCGGGACGCGGAGACCGGCGAGGTGCACGCCCTGCGCGGGCCGGGCTTCGCGGGCGTGCAGTTCCACCCGGAGTCGGTGCTCACGACGGACGGGGCCGCGCTCACCGCCTCCCTGCTCGCGGGCGTGCTGGTCTAGGAGGCCCTCGGCACCAGGACGTTCTCGCTGCGCCGCCCGGCGGTGTGGTCGAGGACGTTCTGGAGGGTGGTGTCGATGATCTGGGTGACCGCCTCGACCGTGTAGTAGGCCTGGTGGGAGGTGACCACCACGTTCGGGAAGGTGACCAGGCGGGCCAGGGTGTCGTCCTCGACGGCCTCCAGGGACTTGTCGAGGAAGAAGAGTCCGGCCTCCGCCTCGTACACGTCCAGGCCGACGCCGGTGAAGCGGCCGGCGCGGAGCTCGGCGACGAGGGCCTCGGTGTCGACGAGGCCGCCGCGGCTGGAGTTCACCAGGATGGCGTCGTCCTTCATGGCCTTGAGGGCGGCGGCGTCGACGAGGTGGTGGGTGGCCTCCACGAGCGGGACGTGGAGGCTGATGAGGTCGGCCTCGGCGAGGAGCCGCCTCTTGTCGACGTACTTCATGCCGAGTTCCACGCAGGCGGGGTTCTCGGCGACGTCCCAGCCGAGGAGCCTCATGCCGAAGCCGTGGGCGATGCGGGTGAAGGCCTCGCCGATCCTGCCGGTGCCGAGGACGCCGACGGTACGGCCCCGCAGGTCACGGCCCATCAGTCCGTCGAGCCGGAAGTCGAAGTCGCGGGTCCGGTTGGAGGCGCGGACGATCCGGCGGTTGACGGCCATGGCGAGGGTCCAGGCGAACTCGGCGACGGAGTACGGCGAGTAGGACGAGACCCGGGCGACGGTGAGGCCGAGGCGCTCGGCGACGTCCAGGTCGATGTTGTTGAAGCCGGTGGAGCGCTGGGCGATCAGCTGGGTGCCGCCGGCCGCGAGGGTCTGCAGGACCCGGTGGTTCAGGTCGGCGTTGACGCTGGTGGAGACGACCTCGTAGCCGGCGGCGATGGGGGCGGTGTCCTCGTCGAGGAAGACGTCGAGGCAGCGGACGTCGTGGTGTCCCGCGAAGGCCTTCGCGAGGAGGGGCTTCTCGTCCGCCTGCACACCGAACGCCAGGATCTCCACGGGATTCCCCTCTTCGTCACGACGGGCCGCATATGCACGAGTACACGAATATCGCGAATATACGGCCCTTCGTCCCTCCCGGCGCCTCAGGCGTCGTCGAGGCCGCGCTCGATGGCGTACCGGACGAGCTCCACCCTGTTGTGCAGCTGGAGCTTGCCCAGGGTGTTCTGGACGTGGTTCTGCACCGTGCGGTGCGAGATGACCAGGCGCTCGGCGATCTGCTTGTAGCTGAGCCCCTTCGCGACGAGCCGCAGGACCTCCGTCTCGCGCTCGGTCAGCTGCGGGGCCTTCGGCTCGTCGGCGCCGGTCGCCGGGGCGGGCTCGGAGGCCAGCCGGCGGTACTCGCCGAGGACCAGTCCGGCCAGGCCCGGCGTGAAGACGGGGTCGCCGACGGCCGTCCGGCGGACCGCGTCGATCAGCTCCTCCGTACTGGCCGACTTGAGGAGGTAGCCCGTGGCGCCGGACTTGACCGCCTCCAGGACGTCGGCGTGCTCGCCGCTCGCCGACAGGACGAGGACCCGCAGCTCGGGCCGGCCGCCGACGAGCTCCTTGCAGACCTGGACCCCCGGCTTGACCGGCAGGTTCAGGTCCAGGACGAGGACGTCGGGTCCGGCCGCGACGGCGCGGCGCACGGCCTGCTCGCCGTCGCCGGCGGTGGCGACCACGTCGAAGCCCGCTTCGGCGAGGTCGCGGGCGACCGCGTCCCGCCACATCGGATGGTCGTCGACGACCATCACCTTGATCAGCTGCTCGCTCACTTCTCCCCTGCCTTCCCCCGCGGGACCTTCAACTCGACTTCCGTGCCCTGGCCCGGGACCGAGATCAGCTCGGCCGAGCCGCCCAGGTCCCGCAGTCTCCCCCGGATGGACAGGGCGACGCCCATCCGGCCCTCGCCCCAGGCCTCCGCGAGGCGGCCCTCGGGGATGCCGGGGCCGTCGTCCCGGACGGTGACGATCACCTCGTCCGGCCAGTCCTCGATCAGGACCCACGCGTGCGCGTCCTCGCCGGCGTGCACCCGGACGTTGTCCAGGGCGGCACCGGCGGCGGTGGCCAGCTCACGGGCGGCGGCCGGCGGCAGCAGCACCGGGGCGCCCGGCTCCGAGAGGGTGACCCGGGCCCCGGCGCGCGGGGCGAGCAGGACGCGGAGGTCGACGGGCGCGTCGTCCGCGCCATAAGGGGGATCGTCGTCGACCTCGACGACCCGGACGAAGGCGCCCTCGGACTCGTCCTCGGAGACCAGGCTGGGCCGGGTGAGGCCGCCCGCGACGAGGGTGCGGAGGGCGATCTCCTGCTCCCCCGCCATCCGGCCGAGCTCGGCCGCCTCGCCGCCGAGCGCGGTGCCGCGCCGCTGCACCATCGCGAGGACCTGGAGGACGCTGTCGTGGATGTCGCGGGCGAGCCGCTCCCGCTCCCGGGTCGCGGCCTCGATCTCCAGGGCGCGGGCGAGGGTGCGCTCGGAGGCGCGGGCGACCTCGACGACGTAGCCGATGGCGATGGAGGCGACCCAGACGAGGAGGACGTTGTGGAAGGTGTCCCGGCTGGGGTGGCCGCGCTCGACGATGTTGGCGACGGCGACCAGGGAGGAGGCTACGCCGGCCCAGCGCCAGCCGCCCTTGATGGCGTAGGCGAGGACGGAGCCGGCGGTCCATATCGACGGCAGGGTGGGGCCGTCGACCGACTGGGCCTGGGCGTCGGCGAGCGGGGTGAGGAGGATGCCGACGAGGGCGACGGTGAGGTCGGCGACGAGGAAGCGTTTGGTGCAGCCGGCCGCGTTCGCCACCTTGGGGAGGGTGGCGAGGGTCCAGCAGCACAGCACCGCCAGGTAGACGACGGCGATCCAGGGCCGCTCGTACCGGTCGCGGCCGAAGCCGAAGATCAGGACGGCGTAGACCATCGTCAGGACGCGGTAGCCGGTCAGCGCCCGCCACAGCGGCTGCTCGACCGACATGCGCACGACACGCTCGCGCTTGGCCATCTCCCCCACCCCCGTGTCCCCCGCGGGGACCTACGCGCCGGACTCTTCCCGAGCGGCGATCTCGGCCTTGACGGCCTCCTTGGCCGCCTTCTCCGCCTCCGCGATCTGCCGCTTGGCGGCCGTCGCGTAGATGTCGACGTACTCCTGGCCGGACAGCTTCATGATCTCGTACATGACCTCGTCGGTCACCGAGCGGAGGATGAAGCGGTCCCCCTCCATGCCCTGGTAGCGGGTGAAGTCCAGCGGCTTGCCGATCCGGATGCCCGGACGCATCAGCTTGGGGACGACCTTGCCGGGCGGCTGGATCTTCTCGGTGTCGATCATGGCGACCGGGATCACGGGCGCGCCGGTGGCCAGGGCGACGCGCGCCAGACCGCCGGGCTTGCCCCGGTAGAGGCGGCCGTCGGGCGAGCGGGTGCCCTCGGGGTAGATGCCGAAGAGGCCGCCGCCCTCGATGACCTCGATGCCGGCCTTGATGGCGGCCTCGCCCGCGCCGCGGGCGCCCGAGCGGTCCACCGGGAGCTGGCCGACGCCCTTGAAGAAGGCGGCGGTGAGCTTGCCCTTCACACCGGGGGTGGTGAAGTACTCGGCCTTGGCGATGAAGGTGACCTTGCGGTCCAGGACCGCGGGCAGGAAGAAGGAGTCCGAGAAGGACAGGTGGTTGCTCGCGAGGATCGCGGGCCCCTCGGCGGGGATGTTCTCCAGGCCCTCCACCCAGGGCCGGAAGGCGAGCTTCAGGGACCCTCCGATGGAGAACTTCATTGCGCCGTAGATCAACTCGCCATGCCTTCCGTGTGCCGTCGCCCCGACTTTATCCCGTACCGGCGTACGCCCCCGGCTACGGCCCTGGTCGGTGTCGGTCCGGTCGCGTACCGTGAAGGTCCTTCCCCATATTCCGTCGCTCCGGCGCACCCGAAGACGCCGGAGTCGCAACGAACAGGAGACCCCGGTGCCGGTCCTTCCCGGAGCCGAGCCGTACCGCCACGAAGGCGGAGAGGTCGGCGTCCTTCTCTGTCACGGATTCACCGGTTCCCCGCAGTCGATGCGTCCGTGGGCCGAGTACCTGGCCGAGCGCGGCCTGTCGGTGTCGGTGCCGCTGCTGCCGGGCCACGGCACCCGCTGGCAGGACATGCAGCTCACCACCTGGCACGACTGGTACGCGGAGGTGGACCGGGCCCTGGGCGAGCTCCTGGAGCGGTGCCGGACCGTCTTCGTCTTCGGCCTCTCCATGGGCGGGGCCCTGGCACTGCGGCTGGCGGCCCAGCACGGGGACGCCGTGAAGGGCATCGTCCTGGTCAACCCGGGGAACAAGGTGCACGGCGTGGCGGCGCACGCGCTGCCGGTCGTCCGGCATCTGGTCCCCTCGACGAACGGGATCGCGAGCGACATCGCCAAGGAGGGCGTGAGCGAGATCGGCTACGACCGGGTGCCGCTGCACGCGGCGCACTCCCTGCGGCGGTTCTTCCGGACGGTGGACGCGCAGCTCCCCCAGGTCACCCAGCCGGTGGTACTGCTCCACAGCCCCCAGGACCACGTCGTGCCGCCCGCGGACTCGGCCCGGATCCTCTCCCGCATCTCCTCGACGGACGTCAAGGAGGTCCTGCTGGAACAGAGCTACCACGTGGCGACGTTGGACCATGACGCGGAGCGGATCTTCGACGAGAGCCTGGCCTTCGTCGAGCGTCTGGCCCCGGAACTGGTCGACGGGAAGGGGAGCAGGAGCGGTGGCTGAGCAGCAGGACGGCGACGGGCGGGAGCCGCAGCCCATCGACGAGGAGGCGGCCTGGGCCGCGATCGTCGCCGGGTACGGCGAGGAGCCCGCGGACCCTCCGGGGACGAAGCCGTTCCGGCCCGTCGAGAACCTGTCGCTGCCGGAGCCGGAGGACGGGGAGGACGAGGCCGCCGGGGAGATCCGGCCCGTGAAGGGCACGGCCTGGAAGCCGAGGCCGAAGCCCGTGGAGCCCGCGCCGGAGGACGGCGGGCCGGAGGAGGAGAAGCCGGAGGCGGGTCCCGAGCGGCCGGCGCTCGGCAGCTCGATCGTGTTCGCGCCCGGGGTGCGGACGGGCGGCCCCCGGGACTACTCGCCGGCCGAGCCGGACGACGCGGCGGGCGGCGCCGACGAGGGCCACTTCGTCCCGCCGGAGCCGCCCCCGCTGCCCGAGGCGGACACCACCACCAAGTTCGCCTGGCTCGCGGTCGTCGGCGGCCCGGTCCTGATGCTGCTCGCCGTCCTGCTCCAGTGGGACATGACCTGGTGGCTGACGACGCTCTGCGTCGGCGGCTTCCTGGGGGGCTTCGTCACCCTGGTGGCCCGCATGAAGCACGACGACGACGATGACGACGGCTTCGACGACCCGGGACGCGGGGCGGTGGTGTAGCCGCCGGGACTCAGGTCGCGGGGACGCGGACCGCCGCCAGCACCGGGAGGTGGTCGGTGGCGGCCCGCAGGTCCGTGGGGTCGAGGTCCGTGGGGACTCCGCAGCCGAGGAACTCGACGCCCGGGGTCGCCAGGATCGCGTCGATGCGCTGGTGCGGGTCGGCGGGGGTCGAGGTGTACTCGCCGCCCCAGGGGCTGACCGCCCAGCCGTCCTGGAGCTCCTCGGTGAGGCGGGTGAAGGCGGGACCGCCGGGGCGTTCGTTCAGGTCGCCGGCGACGAGGACGTGCGGGGTGCCGAGGGCGGCGACCCGGTCGAGGACCATCCCGGCCTGGGCGTACCGCTCGTCCTTCCGCAGGCTCAGATGGCAGCTGACGAGACCGAGCCGGGCCCCGGCGAAGCGGACGACCGCGGTCGCGAGGCCGCGCCGGTGCAGGCCCGGCGTGAGCGGCAGCAGGACGTCCTCGGTCCGCTCCACGGTGGCCCGCAGGGAGCAGAGCAGGAGCGGCCCCGCCGCGGTGGCGCCGCCGCTCAGGACGACGAGCTCGCTCTTGGCGGCGAGCCGGGCCGCGTGTTTGCGCCAGCGGAAGAAGCGGGGGGCCTCCTGGACGAAGACGAGGTCCGGGGCGCAGGCGCGGATCACCCGGGCGAGGGCGTCCTCGTCGTCGCGCATCGAGCGGACGTTGTAGCTCATGACCCGGAGGACGGCCGAACCGTCGCTCTCGGTGCGGGAGTTGGGCAGCTCACTGATCGCCATGACGGTCAACATACGACGACCGCCCGTCGCGTCCGAGAGGACGCGACGGGCGGTCGTCGTACGGCTCCGTACGGGGGCTCAGCCCTGGCGGGCCAGGTCCGCGGCGCCGACCAGGCCGGCCTTGTTGCCGAGCTGGGCCGCGAGGACCTGCGCGTGCGGGCGCCACCGGCCGCCGATCAGCCAGCGCCGGAAGGACTTGCGGATCGGGTCGAGGACCAGGTCGCCCTCGTCGGAGACGCCGCCGCCGACGATGAACGCGGACGGGTCGAAGAGCGAGGCCAGGTCGGCGAGACCGGCGCCCGCCCAGCGGGCCAGCTCGCGGAAGGAGTCGATGGCCACCGGGTCGCCCGCGCGGGCGGCCTCGCTGACGTGCCGGCCCTCGATGCCCTCCGGGGTGCCGTCGCCGAGGCCCAGGAGGATCTCCGCGCGCTCCGGGGTGGCGTTGGCGCGCTGCTTGGCGTACCGGACGAGCGCGCGCCCGGAGGCGTACTGCTCCCAGCAGCCCTGGCTGCCGCAGCCGCACAGCAGGCCGTCCGGGACGACCCGGATGTGGCCGAACTCGGCGGCCACGCCGAAGCGTCCGCGGCGCAGCTTGTTGCCGATGATGATGCCGCCGCCGAGACCGGTGCCGAGGGTGATGCAGATGACGTCCTCGTGGCCCTGGCCCGCGCCGAAGCGGTACTCGCCCCAGGCCGCCGCGTTGGCGTCGTTCTCGACGACGACGGGCAGACCGACCCGCTGCTCGACCTTGTCCTTGAGCGGCTCGTGCCGCCAGTCGATGTTCGGCGCGAAGAGGACGGTGGCACGCTTGTCGTCGACGTAGCCCGCGGCTCCGATGCCGACGGCCTCGATCGAGTGGCCCTTGCCGGCCTCGGACACGGCGGCGCAGATGGCGTCGACGATGCCTTCGGGGGTCGGCGGGGTGGGCACGGTGTGCGTGTCGAGGATGTTGCCCTCCTCGTCGACCACGCCGGCCGCGATCTTCGTGCCGCCGATGTCGACGCCGATGGTGAGTCCCATGTGTCCCTCAGTTTTCGGTCGAGCCCCGCTAAGGCCCACCGTACCCGAGGGGAGGTGCCCCACCGATCAGTCGAGGTCGATGTGCTGGCCGGTTCCGGGCCCCCCGTCGTCCTTGCGGGGGGCGTCCGGGTCGGCGTCCCGGCGCGGGTCGTCGTCCTCGGGTACGGCGCCGCCGCGGGCCCAGCGGCTCTCGTGGCCCTCGACGGCGGAGCGGTAGGCGGCGAGCAGCTCGCTGCCGGCGGCGGCGAGGTGGTCGAAGACCTGCGGGTTGCGCTCGATGACGGGCTCGACGGCGGCCTTCGCCTGGTTGACGAGCTGCTGCACGGTCTGCGCGGCGGTCTGCGCGGCCCGGCCGCCGAGGAGCGGGTTCCCGAGACCGCCGGAGACCTTGTCGGCCACGGCCTCGAAGAGCCGGCGGAACTCCTCCGCGGGCGAGCCGGGCTCGGTCGCGTGCCGCGCCCGGCGGCGGGCCTTCTCCGCCTCCAGGTCCTCGGCACAGGCCTTGGCCCAGGCGTCCGAATCGCTCATGGCGTACTCCTCAATGGCTGCGTACTTCGACGGTACACGCCGCCTCAGGGGGTGCGGGGCCAGAGCCCGGGGTCGGGCGTGAAGCGCACCCGGAGGTCGCCGTCGACGAGCCCGGCGCCGGTGACCGTGCAGCGGCGCAGGGCGCCCGGCAGCGGGACGCCCCGGCGGAACGCGCCGACGGTCAGGAGCAGTTCGTCGCCGCGGCGGACGAGCGAGAGCTCCTCCTTGACGGCCCCCGGCAGGGGGATGTGCCAGACGAGGACGCCGTCGTCCTCGCGCCGGTCCTCGACGGTCCACTCCGGGACGGGGACGGGGGCCGGCTCGGGCCGGAGGGGTGCGAGGAGGACCAGGTCCTCGGCTCCGCGCGGGGCGCGGCCCAGGTGCGGGAGCTCGTACAGCCCGTCGGTGGCGGTGCGGAGCTCCGCGAGGTGCCGGTGCTGTTCGGCGGTGAGCCCGGCCAGCCACGGGTCCTCGGAGCCGGCCGGGAGGATCCGGTTCGCGACGACGGCGTCGAGGGCGAGGCGCCGGACGGCGAGACCGAGCCGGGCGGTGCGCAGGGCGCGGGCGGCGGCGGGGCCGGGTTCGAGGACGAGGCGGACGGTGGTGGCGGGGTCCTCGACGACGGCCTGGACGGCGGCGAGCTCGGCCTCCCAGCGGGCCGTCGTCTCGTACAGCCACTGCGCGGGCATGGGCACGCCGGCGAGCTGGGCGAGCATCGGGCGCAGGGCGCGGGCGGCCTGGCGCTCCGGCGGCAGCAGGCGGCGCAGGTAGCGGCGGAGCTGGGCGGGCAGGGCGAGGAGGGCGAGGGCTTCGTCGAGCGGGGGCAGATCGACGACCGTGAGGTCGTGGTCGCCGGCGGCGGCGTCGCGCAGGGCCCGCAGCAGGGCGAACGGGCGGCTGCCGGGGAGCTCGGTCAGCTCGGCGTCCTCGAAGGGTGTGGCTCCGAGCAGGTCGAGGGCGGCGGCGGAACGGGCCTGGAGGGCGAGGAACTCCCGGCGGAAGTCGGCGCCGGGCTGCGGACGCAGGACGCGGAGCCCCTCCACGGGCTCCGCGTCCTCGGAGACGAGCAGCACCCGACGCCCCGCCCGCGCCTCGGCGAGTGCGGTGGCGGCGGCCAGGGTGGTGCGCCCGGCGCCGCCGGGACCGGTGACAAGGATGATCCGCATGGGCCCGAACTTACCGGGCCCCGTCGTGGGCGGTCGTTCCGCCGGGGCGACCGCCCGCGCGAGGGCGGGGGCGGGCCCGTGAGCGGAGCGTCACGCACCCGATTCGACGCGCTTCTTCAGGCCGTCCAGCGCCCGGTCGATGATGACCTTCTCCGCCTTGCGCTTGATCATGCCGAGCATGGGGATCTTGACGTCGACCGTCAGCTGGTACGTCACCTCGGTGCGGTCGCCGCCGAGCGGCTTCAGGAGGTAGGAGCCGTCGAGGGAGCGGAGCATCTGGGACTTGACGAGGGTCCAGCTGACCTCGTTGTCCCCGGTCCAGGTGTACGCGAGGGTGTGGTCGTCCCTGATGGCGCCCGCGTCGAGGAGGAGGCGGACCTTCTCCGCGCGTCCGGCGTCGTCGGCCTGGAGGACCTCGGCCTCCTTCACCTCGCCGGTCCATTCGGGGTAGCGGGCGAAGTCGGCGATCACGCTCATGACGTCGGCCGGCGCCGCCTCGATGGTGATGCTCGAGCTGGTGTGTTCGGCCATCGCGGTGGCTCCTCCACTGTGCGGTCCGGCGGAAGCGAAAGGGCACAGACGTGCCGACGGAAGGCTATCGCGCCCCCGCGCCCGCGCCGTCACCACTCCAGGGCGAAGGGCCTCCCCGTCGAGGCGAAGTGGCCGACGTTCACGCACTCGGTGGAGGCGATCCGCATGCGCCGGACCAGCGGCTGGTGGACGTGGCCGAAGAGGGAGTACCGGGGCCGGACCCGGTGGATGGCGTCGAGCAGCGCCCGGCTGCCGCGCTCGAAGCGGCGGGCCACGGTGTCGTACGTCAGCTCCGGCACCTCCGGCGGGATGTGGGAGCAGAGGACGTCGACGTCGCCGAGGGCCTCGACCTTGGCGGCGTACTCCTCGTCGGAGATCTCGTACGGGGTGCGCATGGGCGTGCGCAGCCCGCCGCCGACGAAGCCGAAGACCAGGCCGCCGAGCTCGACCCGCTGTCCGTCGAGGACCGTCGTCCCCGGCCCGGCGAAGTCCGTCCAGAGCCGGGGGATGTCCACGTTCCCGTAGGTGGCGTACGTGGGGGTGGGGAAGGCGGCGAAGAGTTCGGCGTACTGGCGGCGGACGGCGGCCTCGATGGCGGTGTCGCGGTCGACGTCGAGTCCGGCCCAGAGGCGGCGGCCGAGGTCGCGGGCCTCGTCGAAACGGCGGGCGGTGCGGAGCTCGACGAGCCGGTCGGCGTTCTCGGCGCCGAAGAGGTCGGGGAAGATCCCCCGGCTGTGGTCGGCGTAGTCGAGGAAGAGGACCAGGTCACCGAGACATATGAGGGCGTCGGCGCCCTCTCCCGCCTTGGCGAGGTCGCCGGCGTTGCCGTGTACGTCACTGACCACATGGACTCGCATGAGCCCACCTTAGGGGGTGTCACCTGCGGTTACTTGGGAGTCGCGAAACCTGTGGATTACTGTGCGCAGAGCACTGTCACGCCGGTGTGACGCACGGAACATCTGGCCGGGACCCCCTATCGGGAACCGCGTACCGACGAGTAACGTCCGGGCAGTCCAGTCGTGCTCACCCCCACTGAGCACCTGCCCGATCATGGACTTCACCGGTGCATCACACAGAGCCGTGGCGCCGGCGCCCGATGAGGAGCAGCAGTCTTGCGCGAGTTCAGCCTTCCGGCCCTGTACGAGGTCCCCACGGACGGCAACCTGACGGATCTCATCCGCCGCAACGCCTCCCAGCATCCAGACGTCGCCGTGATGGGGCGCAAGGTCGACGGCGTCTGGACGGACGTCACCGCCACGCAGTTCCTCGCCGAGGTCCGCGGCGTCGCCAAGGGCCTGATCGCCTCCGGCGTGGAGCCGGGCGACCGGGTCGCGCTGCTCTCCCGCACCCGCTACGAGTGGGTGCTCCTCGACTTCGCGATCTGGAGCGCGGGCGCGGTGACCGTGCCGGTGTACGAGACGAGCTCGCCGGAGCAGATCCAGTGGATCCTGGGCGACTCGGGCGCGGCCCTGGTGCTCGTCGAGAGCCCGGCGCACCAGGCCTCGGTGGAGTCCGTACGGGACCGGCTCCCGGCGCTCAAGGGCGTCTGGCAGATCGAGGACGACGCGGTCGCGCGGCTCACGGCCACCGGCGCGGACGTCTCCGACGAGCTGCTCGACGAGCGCATGTCGGCGGCGCACGCGGACGACCCGGCGACGATCGTCTACACCTCGGGCACGACGGGCCGCCCCAAGGGCTGCGTCCTGACCCACCGGGCCTTCTTCGCCGAGTGCGGCAACGTGGTGGAGCGGCTGAAGCCCCTCTTCCGCACGGGCGAGTGCTCGGTGCTGCTGTTCCTGCCGGCCGCGCACGTCTTCGGGCGGCTCGTCGAGGTCGCGTCCGTGATGGCGCCGATCCGGCTGGGCTGCGTACCGGACATCAAGAACCTCACGGACGAGCTGGCCTCGTTCCGGCCGACGCTGATCCTGGGCGTGCCGCGCGTCTTCGAGAAGGTCTACAACTCGGCGCGTGCGAAGGCCCAGGCCGACGGCAAGGGCAAGATCTTCGACAGGGCCGCGCACACGGCCATCGCGTACAGCCGGGCCCTCGGCACCCCGCAGGGCCCGTCCTTCGGGCTCAGGCTGAAGCACAAGGTCTTCGACAAGCTGGTCTTCAGCAAGCTGCGGGCGGTGCTCGGCGGTCGCGGCGAGTACGCGATCTCGGGCGGCGCGCCGCTGGGCGAGCGGCTCGGCCACTTCTTCCGGGGCATCGGCTTCACCGTCCTGGAGGGCTACGGCCTGACGGAGTCGTGCGCGGCGACCGCGTTCAACCCGTGGGACCGGCAGAAGATCGGCACGGTCGGCCAGCCGCTGCCGGGCTCGGTGGTGCGGATCGCCGACGACGGCGAGGTGCTGCTGCACGGCGAGCACATCTTCACGGAGTACTGGAACAACCCGACGGCGACGGCCGAGGCGCTGGCGGACGGCTGGTTCCACACGGGTGACATCGGCACGCTCGACGAGGACGGCTACCTCGCGATCACCGGCCGCAAGAAGGAGATCCTGGTGACGGCGGGCGGCAAGAACGTCGCCCCGGCGGTCATCGAGGACCGGATCCGGGCGCATGCGCTGGTCGCGGAGTGCATGGTGGTCGGCGACGGGCGTCCGTTCGTGGGCGCGCTGGTCACGATCGACGAGGAGTTCCTGGGCCGCTGGGCGAGCGAGCACGGCAAGCCGGCCGGTTCGACGGCGGCGTCCCTGCGGGAGGACGCGGAGCTGATCGCCGAGGTCCAGCGGGCGATCGACGACGGCAACGCGGCGGTCTCCAAGGCGGAGTCGGTGCGCAAGTTCCGCATCCTCCCGGCCCAGTTCACCGAGGAGGCGGGCCACATCACCCCGTCCCTGAAGCTGAAGCGGAACGTGGTGGCGAAGGACTTCGCGGACGAGATCGAGGCGATCTACACCAAGTAGGAGCGGGTGCGGAGAGGGGGCCCGGGGCGGTTCGACCGCCCCGGGCCCCTTCTCCGCGTCCCGGGGCTACAGCAGCTCGCGCAGCCGTTCCGCCAGCAGGTCCCAGCGCCAGCGCTCCTCCACCCAGGCCCTGCCCCGCTCGCCCATGCGGGCGCGGAGCCCGGGGTCGAGGAGGAGGGTGGCGACGCGGTCGGCGGTCTCCTCGGCGGACTCGCCGCGGACGACCCAGCCGGTCTCGCCGTCGAGGACGGCGTCGGGGGCGCCGCCGGAGTCGCCGGCGACGACGGGCAGGCCGGTGGCGGAGGCCTCCAGGTAGACGATGCCGAGGCCCTCGACGTCGAGGCCGCCGCGCCGGGTGCGGCAGGGCATGGCGAAGACGTCGCCGGCGCCGTAGTGGGCGGGCAGCTCGGACCAGGGCACGGCGCCGGTGAAGCGTACGGAGCCGGCCACGCCGGTCTCGGCGGCGAGGCGGCGCAGGTCCTTCTCGTACGGTCCGCCGCCGACGATCAGGAGGACGGCGTCCGGGACCCGGCGGAGGATCGCCGGCATGGCCCGGATCAGGGTGTCCTGGCCCTTGCGGGGGACGAGCCGGGAGACGCAGACGACGACGGGGCGGTCGCTGAGCCCGAGGCGGGCGCGGACCTCGTCGCCGCCGGAGTCGGGGTGGAAGGTCTTCTCGTCGACGCCGGGCGGGAGCTGGACCATGCGGCCGGCGGCGGCCGGGGTGAGGGCGCTCGCGATCCGGGAGCGGGTGTACTCGCCGAGGTAGGTGATCGTGTCCGTGCCCTCGCCGATGCGGCGCAGGAGCTGCCGGGCGGCGGGGAGCTGGGCCCAGCCGGCCTCGTGCCCGTGGGTGGTGGCGACGAGCCGGCGGGCGCCGGCCCGGCGCAGCGCGGGGGCCATCAGGCCGAGCGGCGCGGCCGCGCCGAACCACACGGACTCGCAGTTGTGCTCGCGCAGCAGCGCGCCGGCGCGGGCGGTGACCCGAGGAGTCGGCAGCAGCATGGTGGTGCGATCCCGTACGACCGTGAAAGGCTGTTCGGCGTCGAACGCGGCCGTCGCCTCGACCCCTTCGCGGCTGCGCTTCCAGGTGGAGGCGTAGACCACGATCCGGTCGGGATCCAGGCGGAGCGCCATGTTGTGCAGGAAGGCCTGGATTCCGCCGGGACGCGGCGGGAAGTCGTTGGTTACGATCAGGGTCTTGTGCATCGTGGCCGACAGTACGCGATCGCCTGCACCACCCGGCAACACGCCTGCCCCGCCACCGCGGGCCGACAGGACCATGACCGCCCCCGCCACCGCGGGCCGACAGGAGAAGGACGCGACAGTGACGACGGGTGCGGCGGGGAACGGGTCACGCACGGGTCTGCGGCTTCCGGTCGGTCTCTGGGGTCTGTCCCGGGTCCTTCTGCTGCTGTGCGTCTTCAAGGTCGTGGTGATCCCCGGACCGGACATCACCTTCGACGTCTCGAACATCTACCAGGGCTGGTACGAGGTCCTGCGGACGGGCACGTACCCGCTGGACGACATCACCTGGCAGTACCCGCCGGCCGCCGCTTTCGCGATGCTCTCCCCCGCCCTGCTGCCGTTCCTCGGCTACGCCTCCGCCTTCTTCGTCCTCGCCTTCCTCTGCGACGCGCTCGTCTTCGGGCTGCTCCTCCATACGGGCCGCCGCTCCGGCCGCTCGCTCCGGGGCGCCTGGTTCTGGCTCGCGGGCGTCCCGCTGCTCGGGCCGACGGCGTACGCCCGGTACGACGTGATGGTCACCGCCGTCGCGGTGGCGGGGCTGCTCGCGGCGGGCCGCAGCCCGCGCGTGCTCGGCGCCCTCGCCGGTTTCGGCGCGGTCCTGAAGGTGTGGCCGGTGCTGCTGCTCGCCGGCGCCCCGAAGGGCCGGGCGACGCTCCGCTCCTGGTCGACGGCGGTGGGCGCGGCGGCCGCGGTCCTCGCGTTCTGCGTGGCGTGGATGCCGGGAGCGCTGGCCTTCCTCGGTTTCCAGCGCGACCGGGGCACGGAGGTCGAGTCGCTGGGCGCGATGGTCTTCCACGTCGCCCGGCACTTCGGCTGGGACGGCGAGGCGAGGATGAACTACGGCTCGATCGAGTTCCTCGGCCCGTACGTGTCCACGGTCTCGACGGCCGCGCTGGTCCTCACGATCGCCGCGTTCGGGTGGCTGCTCGTGTGGCGGCTGCGGGCGCGCCACTTCGCCTCGTCGACGGTGGCGGACGCGGCCTTCGTCGCGGTGCTGCTGTTCACGACGACGAGCCGGGTGCTCTCCCCCCAGTACATGCTGTGGCTGGTCGGTCTGGCCGCGGTGTGCCTCGCCTACCGGTCGAGCCGGATGCGGCGGCCCGCGCACCTGGTGCTCTGGGCGACGGCGGTGACGCAGTTCGAGTTCCCGGTGTGGTTCTCGCACGTGACGCGGAGCGATCCGCTGGGCATGGCGGTGCTCTTCACCCGGAACGGCCTGCTGATCGCCGCCACCGTCATCGCCTGCCGGATCCTGTGGCGGCACACGGTGACGGAGCCGCGTCTCGCGGCGGCCGCGGCCGGGAGGATCCCGGCGCAGGCGACTCAGCCGGAGCGCGAGAAGGCCCTGTCCGGCTCGCGCTGAGACTCCCGGGGGACGGCGAGGGTGCGGCGGCGCAGCAGGCCGAGGGCCGCGCACTGGGCTCCCATGGCGAGGGCCATCGCCAGGCAGATCCCCGGGAGGCCGGCGCCTGACAGGACGTACGCGAGCGGGAGCTGGACGAGGACCCCCACGACGGTGATCCGCGCGAGGTACGGGGCGGCCCCGGTGCCCTCGAAGACGCCGGCGAGCGCGATGTACCCGGCCATGAGCAGCAGGTAGGGGCCGAGGCAGCGCAGGAAGAGCGCGCCCGCCGCCGCCACCTCGGGCTCGGCGCCGAAGGCCCGCATGACGGGTCCCGCGCCGAGGAGCAGCAGCCCGGCCGCGCCCGCGCCGAGGGTCCCGCCGAGGAGGAGGGCCTGCCGGCCGACGGCCCGGCGTTCGTCCAGGCCCGAGCCGAGGAGGTGGGCGCTGTGGATGGCGGCGGCCTGCCGGACGGAGTAGAAGGCCATGGTCGCCACGTACATGGCCTTGGTGGCGATGCCGTAGGCGGCGATCTCGGCGACGCCGAGCCGGGCGACGACGGAGACGAGCGCGAGGGCGCCGGCCATCCGGACCACGAAGTCGACGGACATGGGCAGTCCGGTGGCGGCGGTGCGGCGCAGCGCGGCGGCCGTGGGCAGCGCCGCCCGGGCCGCCCGCGCGGCCTTGAGGAGCGGGTCGCGGCGCAGGACGACGAGGCCCGCGGCGAGGGCGACGCTCCGGCCGGTGACGGTGGCGAGGGCGGCGCCCGGCACCCCGTACGCGTGGATGAGCAGCGGGTCGAGGACGAGGATCAGCCCGTTGGCGAGGAAGGCGAGCCGCATGGGGGTGCGGGTGTCGCCGGCGCCCTTGAGGATCCCGTCGAGCACGTTCGTGGCGAAGAAGACGGCCGTGCCGGGGAGCGAGATCGCGAGGTAGGCGGTGGCCAGGGCGTGGGCCGGGTGGCCGGAGCCGCCGAGGAGGAGGGCGGCGAGCGGGTCGCGCAGGGCGAATCCGCCGAGGGCGACGGGCGGCACGAGCAGGGCGCAGAGGGCGGTGCCGCCGCGGACGGCGGCGCGGACGGCGCCGGGGTCGTCGGCGCCGCGGGCGCGGGCGACGAGGACGGTGGTGCCGGAGCCGGCCATGAGGACGACGCCGAGGAGGAGGTTCTCGACGTTCCCGGCGAGGGCGACGGCGGCGACGGCGTCGCCGCCGAGGCGGGCGACCCAGACCATGTTGATGATGCCGGCGGCGACTCCGGCGAGGAGTTCGAGGTAGACCGGGCGGGCGAGCCGGACCAGCGTGCGGCGGTGTGCGGACATGACGAAGGAGCCCCCTCTTTCCGATGTACCTCGAATAGAGGCACCTCGAAAAGAGGTAGCATGGGTGGCGGTCCGCCGACAAGCGCGAAGGAGAGGTGCCCGGTGCTGGAACTGTCGATCCTGGGCTTCCTGTACGAGAAGCCGCTGCACGGCTACGAGCTGAAGGAGCGCATCCAGGGCCTGAGCGGCCACGTCCGCCCGGTCAGCGACGGCGCCCTCTACCCCGCCATCACCCGCCTGGTGAAGAACGGCCTGGTCGACAGCCGTACGGAGCCGGGCGCGAGCGCGGCCCCGCGCCGGACGCTCTCGCTCACCCCCGAGGGCCGCCGGGAGCTCCTCGCCCGGCTGCGCGCGCCCAGGGACGCCGAGATCACCGACGGCCAGCGCTGGTTCACCCTGCTCGCCTTCCTCGGGCACCTCCCCGACCGGGCGGACCAGGCGGCCGTCCTCCGTCGCCGCCAGGAGTTCCTGCTCACCCCCGCCAGCTTCTTCTACGAGGACGGGACCGCGGTCAGCGTCGAGCGGGAGCCCGATCTCTTCCGGCAGGGAATGCTGCGGATCGCCCGCGCGACGGGCACCGAGGAGAAGGCCTGGCTGGCGGAGGCCCTCGACGTCCTGGAGGGCTAGGGCCTGTCTTTCGGATCAGGCCCTAGGACGCGCCTTCGGGCCGGGCCCCGGGGCGGGTCCGGGAAGTCCCGCCCGGGCCCTGGCCCAGCCGTTCGGTCAGGTACGCGCGCCAGTCGGCGGTGAAATCCTCCGGCGTGGTGTCCAGGACGTCCCGGAGCGCCTTCTCCACCGCGCCCTCCCGGCCCGGGTGCACGCCCACCGCCCGGTAGAAGGCGGTCAGCCCCTCCTCGCCCCAGCGGTCCGCGATCAGCTCGCAGGCCAGCCATCCGCCCTCGTAGGCCCGGGCCATCGCCTCCGCGTCGCCGCCGAAGGTGAAGGCCCCGTCGTCGGGGAGCTCCGCCGGGAGCTCGCCCGCCCGGACCGAGCGGCGCAGCTCGGGGGCGGCCTGGGCGGCGGTGCGGTCGGTGCCCCGGTAGGCGACCCAGTCGGCGAAGCCCTCGGAGAGCCAGACCGGGGTGGCCGTGGTGGTCTGGACGCGGGTCGCGACGTGGGTGGTCTCGTGGGTGAGGACCATCTGCCGGCCGAACGCGCCGAGCACCGCGTACGCGTCCGGGTTCACGATCACCCGGTCCGCAGGGGCCGTCGGGCCGCCGCCCGCCCGGCCGGTCGTGACGGCCGCGATGCCCCGGTAGGAGGCGGCCGGCCCGCCGAGGAGCCGGCCCATCGCCTCGATCGACGCGGGGACGAGGACCACGACCCGGCCCGCCCAGTTCCCGCGCCAGGCGTCCCCGACCGCGGGCACCGCCCGGTCCGCCGCCGCCGCGATCTCCCGCAGCCGCTCCCGGCTCTGTCCCACGCCCAGGACGAGGCTGCGCCGGCCGGTCACGGTCGTGACCTCGCCCTGCTGCCACAGCTGCTGCGGGGCGCCGTCGGCGGCGCGGTCCCCGGTCACGTACCAGCGGCCGTCCCGCTCGGCGAGGTCGAGGACGCGCTCGGTGGTGGCGGGCCCGGAGTCGTAGCCCTTGATCCGGTAGCCGAGCTCGGCCCTGGCGGTGGCCCGGCCCTCGCCGGTCCGGTCGAGGTCGGTGACCCGGTACGTCCAGCCGCCCAGCGGGATCTCCGCGAGCCGGTCGAACTCGGTGCGGGCGGCCGGTGCGAGCGCGGGGTCGAGGGCCGCGAGATAGCCGGTCTCGTCGCGGTCGAGCAGCGCCCGCGCGTGCCGGTCGAGCAGGCCCTGGATCTCCCCGGTCGCCGGTCCGGCCGGCTCGGGGGCCGCGCACCCGGCGAGGGCGAGCACCGCGGCCAGCAGCCCCGCCGCCGCGCCGCGCGCCACTGTGCTCCGCCGTCCCGCCACGCCCCGATCGTACGCAGCCGGGGAGGGGCACGGCCTCAGACCCGGGTGACGGTCACGTGCGACATCATGTTCACCGGGTCGTAGCGGACCCGCGCGCCCGGGTAGGGGGCGTGGATGACCTGGCCGTTGCCGGCGTAGATCGCCACGTGGCTGGCGTCGCCGCGGTACGTGACGAGGTCGCCCGGCTGCGCCTGCGAGAGCGGCACCTGCCGGCCCGCGTACCGCTGCGCCGAGGAGGTGCGCGGGAGGCTGATCCCGGCCTGCCGGTACGACCAGACCATCAGGCCCGAGCAGTCGAAGGCCGAGGGACCGGTCGCCCCCCACACGTACGGCCTGCCGATCGCGCTGCGGGCGGCCATCACCGCGGCGGCGGCCCGCGAGGGGCCGAGGTCCGCGAGCGGCGGCAGCTCCGCGGCGGGCCCCCCGGCCGGGTCCCCGGCGCGCTCCCCGGTGCGGGAGGCGCGGTCGTAGTCGGCGCGCTGCTCGACGGTGAGGGAGGCGAGCACCCGGCGGGCCTCGGCCAGCTTCTTCTCGACGGTGCGCTTGTGGCGGGCGACCTCGGCCCGGCTGCGCTCCAGTTCGGCGAGGACCGCGCGGGCCTCGGTCCGCTGCTGGCCCAGGCGGCGCTGCTCGCGCCGGAGTTCGGCGAGCGCGGCGCCCTGGCGGGCGGTGACCCGGTCCAGGGCGGAGGCCCGGTCCAGATAGGTGTCCGGGTCGGAGGAGAGCAGCAGGGCGAGGGCGGGGTCGATGCCGCCGGAGCGGTACTGGGCGCCGGCGACCGAACCGAGCGCGCCCCGCATGCGGTTGATGCGCTCCTGGCCGCGGGCGAGGCTGTCCTGCGCCTGGGAGACCGTCCGGCGCAGCGCGTCCGCCTTCTCGTCCGCCCGGTTGTAGCCCTCGGTCGCCTTCTCGGCCTCCTCGAAGAGGCGGTCGACCGTGGCGCGGGTGGCCGCGGGCGTGGGCCCGGGGTCGGCGCTCGCGGGGACGGCCCCGAGGGAGGCCGCCGCGGTGGCCGCGGCGGCGGCGGTGAGGACGGTGACCCTCACGGGTCGGCGGTGGGACGCCACGAATTCGCGCTCCGTTCGGCTCGACGCAGACTGGCGCGGCAGACAGTAGCCGCTGATCAGTCCCCGTCCAACGAAGGCGCCGGGCACACAAAGTGACGCCCCGCCGGAGAACACAGGTCACCGGCGGGGCGTCAGGTCAGTGTGCGTCGCGGCGAACCACCCGATTGGGCGGCACGCCGGAGCGGGTCGCGGCGGGTCAGCCGACGCGGACGCCGAACATGAACCCGCCGATGGTGTTCATGGACTCGTAGCGGACGTAGGCGCCCGTGTAGGGGGCGTGCAGGACCGTGTTGTTGCCCGCGTACAGGCCCACGTGCGACAGGCCGTTGAAGAAGACCAGGTCACCCGGCCGGAGCTGGCTGCGGCCGATCTTCACGCCGTCGTTCTGCTGGGTGTACGTGGTGCGGGAGAGGTCCACGCCGGCCTGGCCGTAGGCCCACTGGGTCAGACCCGAGCAGTCGTACGAGTTGGGGCCTTCCATGCCCGAGGCGTACGGCTTGCCGATCTGGGTGGCCGCGGCGGCGAGGGCGGCGGCACCGCGCTGCGAGGCCGGGACCTCGTTGCCCAGGTCGACGCGCTCGCCGGCGGCGCGGCTGGCGCGCTGCTCCTGCTGCTGCACCCGGGCGCGCTCTTCGGCGGTGAGGGTGTTGAGGAGCTTGCGGGCCTCGGCCAGCTTGCTCTGGAACTTCTGCTTCTTGGCGCCGAGGGTCTTGCGGACGTCCTCGAGGTCGGCCAGCTTCGAGGTGGCCTCGGCCCGCTGCTGGGCGAGCGTGCGCTGCTTGGCCTGGATCGAGGTGAGCACGTCGGCCTGCTGGGCGCTCAGCTGGTCGATCGCGGACGCCTTGTCGAGGTAGGTGTCCGGGTCGGCGGAGAGGAAGAGCTGGAGCGCCGGGTCGATGCCGCCGGAGCGGTACTGGGCGCTGGCGACCGAACCGATCTGGTCGCGCAGGGTGTTGAGCTCCTCCTGGCCGCGGGCCACCTTGTCCTGGAGGTTGCTGATCTCCTTCTGCAGCTTGCCCCGCCGCTCCTCGGCGAGGTTGTACTGCTCCGTGGCCTCCTCGGCCTCGTGGTTCAGCTTGTCGACCTTCGACTTGACCTCGTCGATCTTGGGCTTGGCGGGGGCCGCCTGTGCTCCGGACTGGGCGGAGAGCGCGACGGCGGCGGCCGCTGCCGCGGTGAACACGGTCACACGGGTACGGCTCGGCTGCTTGGGTCGACGGTGGGACGCCACGAAGGCGAGCTCCTTCTTCCTCGAGCCGCCCAACCGGTCAGGGCAGGCGGTTCCTCCGCTGCCACCCCGGATGGGTGATCAACCGCGCGAAGGTTCGAAGGCCGACCCTAGTGACCAAGTTGTGATCAGTTCAAATCCCACTGGCAAAAATCTCGCCCACGCACCACTTTATTTACATACATCACACGGCCCGTGATGGGTACTTGACGGTGCGCCGTCCAGAATTCGGGCATAACTCGCAGGAGTTGCGATGCGTCACGAGAGCCGCGAAAGCCGCTTGAGCAACAAGGCGGACGCCACCGGCCGCGCCCCCGCCTTCGCGACGCCGTCGGCGACCTCGCGATCGGTGGAGACCACCACCACCGGCCGCCCCGGCGGCTCCGCCCGGACCAGCTGCCGGATCAACTCGTCCGCCGTGACACCGGGCTTGGAGAACAGCACCCGCACCCCGCGCGGCGGCGCGAGCAGCACCGGGGCCGCCAGCTCCGCCCCGTCGAAGACACAGGTGACCTCGGCCCCCGAGCGCGCCGCGAGCGCCGAGAGCCCGCCGAGCAGCCGCAGCCGCTGCTTCTCCAGCGGCATCGTCGGATAGCCGGTCTTGGTGACGTTGTAGCCGTCGACGACCAGGTGCGTCTGCGGCAGCGCCAGCAGCTGGTCGAGCAGCGCCGGGTCCGTCTCGGAGAGCGCCCGCGCCGCGATGTCCTTCGGGGACATCCGCCCCGGCTCCACCGCGTCCACGGTGTCCGCCGGGTGCGTCGAGACGGGCGGCAGCGCGAGTTCGCGGCGCAGCCCCTGGGCCGCGTCGAGGACCGTGTCGAGCAGCAGCCGCAACCGCATGTCCTCCACCGAGCGGCCCTCGCGGGCGGTCCTGCGGCTCGCTTCCAGGGCGGCCTCGACCTCGCCGAGCCGCGCCCTGAGCCGCCGCGTCTCGCTCTCGGCGGCCGAGACCTGCGCCGCCGACTCGGCCCGCGAGGCCTCGATCTCGCCCTGCGCCCTGCGCAGCGCGGCCTCGCCCCGCTTGACGTCGCTCTGGGCGCTGCGCAGCTTGCGGTGAAGCGATTCCGCTTCCTTGCGGGCGGCCTCCAGGTCGTGCCGGAGCTGCTCGGTCTCGCCCCGGGAGCGCTCCCGGGCGGCGGCGAGCTCCTCGCGCAGCCGCTCCAGCTCGCGCCGGCCGGCCTCGTCGGCCCGCTCGGCGTCGGCCCGCTGGACCTCCTCGCCGGCGGCGGCGACGAGCTTGACCCAGCCGGGCGGGCGCAGCACATAGGCGGCCGCCGCCACGTCGACGGGGTCGGCGGCCGCGGGCGGGGTGCCGGTCTCCACGGCTCCGGCCAGCTCGGGCTGGCCCTGCTTGAACCGTTCGCCGATCCGCTGCCGGAAGAGCGGGTCGCTCTCCAGCGCGGCGGCCATCGCGTTGCCGGCGAACTTGGCCCGCCGGCTCGCGGTGAAGCGGGCGTACTGCCGCAGGGGGGCGGGCAGCTCCGCGACGGTGAGCCCGCCGAAGGCGTCCGCGACCAGCGCGACGACCCGTCGCCGTACGCCTTCCGGCAATGGGTGGTCGAGCGTCTCGGCAGCGTCACCTGCCGCGCCGGCCGGCTCACCACCGTGCGCGGGCTGCTCCACGATCCGTCACCCCTATGTCGTCCGCGCCGTCCCTCAGGAGGCGGCGCCCGGCCTGTCCACCAGTTCGATCTGGTCCACCGCGTTGCACCAGCGGCAGCGGACCGACTCGATGGTCTCACTCACCACCTGCCGCTCCTCGACCGTCGGGTCCCCGGCGAGGTCCAGATGGACGTACTCCACGACCTTGGAGGAGCGGGTCACGTCGAAGCGGGTCAGATTGCCGCAGAGCGTGCAGCGCCAGCGGGTCTCGTCGGTCGGCAGGGGAACCGTCGTCATCGGTGCCGTCCTTCTTCCTGTTGCGTGGTACCAGGTACGGGAGCCGCGGTGCGCCGTCGAACTGCGGTCGGTGGTGCCCGTAACCCTACGGCCTCACGGGGAGGGCGGGGCACGGCGAGGCACTCTGTCCACTTCGGCCCCGGTACGCCATGATCTGTCCATGATCGACTGGCGAGGCGGGGCCCTCGGTGCCTGGCGGGGCGTCCGCGGCGGCCCCCTGGTGACGTACGGACTGATCGCCGCCTGCTGCCTCCTCTTCGTGAGCAGCCCGGTCGCCGGACTCAACCCGGTGTACGGCACCGGCGACGAGCTCCTGGCCGCCCAGGGCGCCTACTTCCGCCGCTGGGGCGTGATCCCCGCCGAGCTGACGAGCGGCGACCCGCGCGCCCTGCTCACCCCGCTGACCGCGCTCTTCGTCCACGGCAGCTGGCTCCACCTGCTCGGCAACATGCTCTTCCTGTACGTCTTCGGGGCGATGGCCGAGGAGCGCATGGGCCCGGTCGGGTTCTGCCTCTTCTACCTGGGCACCGGCTACGTCGCCCTGTGCGGGTACGCGGTGGCGCACGCCGACAGCGGGCAGACCCTGGTGGGGGCCTCCGGGGCGATCTCGGCGGTGCTCGGGGCCTTCCTCTTCCTCTTCCCGCGCTCCCGCGTCACCAGCCTCTTCCCCTTCCTGTTCTTCCTGCCGCTGCGCTTCCCGGCCTGGATCGTGCTGATCTTCTGGTTCACGCTGCAGTGGCTGGCCGCCCGGGCGGCGGGCGCGGGGCCCGGCGTCGCCTATCTGGCCCATGTCGTGGGCTTCTCGGTCGGCTTCCTCTACGCCTGGGGGCGCTTCCGCGGTGGGGATAGAGTGAAAGCCCAAGCCGCGGCGACCGAGGGAGAAAGCCAGCCGTGATCACCGCGATCGTGCTCATCAAGACCAGCGTGGACCGCATCCCCGAGATCGCCGAGTCGATCGCCGCGCTCGACAGCGTCAGCGAGGTCTTCTCGGTCACCGGTACGTACGACCTGATCGCCATGGTCCGGGTGCCGCGCCACGACGACCTGGCGGACGTGATCCCCGGCCGCATCAGCAAGATCCCCGGCGTCGAGGCCACGGACACGCACGTCGCCTTCCGGACGTACTCCCAGCACGACCTGGAGGCGGCCTTCGCCATCGGCCTGGAGTCCTGACACCGCGCGCCCGGCATGGCTGAAGGGGGCCTCCCGATCGGGAGGCCCCCTTCACCCGTACGAGTGAGTGATCAGCCGCGGTCGGGGACGCAGCGGCCGTCCTCGGTGCGGTACTTCCACTGCGCGCCGTCCCGGACGAGCTCCTTCACCGCTCCGACGAACCGCTCCACGTGCTCGTCCGGCGTGCCGGCGCCGAAGCTCACCCGGATGGCGTTGAGCGACCGCTCCCCCGGGGCCGCCTCGGGCGCGCCGCACTCGCCCGGGTCCTGCGGGTCGCTGCCGAGCAGGGTGCGGACCAGCGGGTGGGCGCAGAAGAGCCCGTCGCGGACGCCGATGCCGTACTCGGCGGAGAGCGCGGCGGCGAAGTGGGAGCTGTTCCAGCCCTCCACGACGAAGGAGATGACGCCCACGCGGGGCGCGTCGTCGCCGAAGAGCGAGAGCACGCGCACCTCGGGCATCTCGGCCAGGCCCTCGCGGACCTTCGCGATCAGGTGCCGCTCACGGGCGACGAGGGAGTCGAAGCCGGCCTCGGTGAGCGCCTTGCAGGCGGAGGCGATCGAGTAGACGCCGATGACGTTCGGCGAACCGGCTTCATGTCGGGCCGACGTGGTGTGCCACTCCACGTCCACACCACCGTCGGCCCGACGGGCTACCTTGCGGGACGCTCCACCGCCCGCGAGGTAGGGCTCGGAATCCTGCAGCCAGTCGGCGCGGCCGGCGAGGACGCCGGAGCCGAAGGGCGCGTACAGCTTGTGCCCGGAGAAGGCGACCCAGTCCACGTCCAACTCCCGCACGGAGACGGGGTGGTGGGGGGCGAGCTGGGCGGCGTCGAGCACGATCCGGGCGCCGTGCGCGTGCGCGGCGGCGGCCAGCTCCCTCACCGGCCACAGCTCGCCGGTGACGTTGGAGGCGCCGGTCACGCAGACCAGGGCGGGGCCGTGCGGGTCGCGGTCGGCGAGGGCCCGCTCCAGGGTCTCGACGGCCTGGGCGGGGGTGCGCGGCGCGTCGAGGTAGGTGACGCCGGCGTCCCTCCACGGCAGCAGCGAGGCGTGGTGCTCGGTCTCGAAGACGAAGACCTCGCAGCCGGCCGGGAGGACCTGGGCGAGCAGGTTGAGCGAGTCCGTGGTGGAGCGGGTGAAGACGACCTGGTCGTCGGGGCGGCAGTCGAGGAACTCGGCGACGGTGGCGCGGCTGTTCTCGAAGAGGTCGGTGGAGAGCTGGGAGAGGTAGCCGGCGCCGCGGTGGACGCTGCCGTAGTAGGGGGCGTACGCGGCGACGTCGTCCCAGACCCGCTGGAGGGCCGGCGCGCTGGCCGCGTAGTCGAGCGCCGCGTAGGTCACCTCGCCGCCGGTGACGAGCGGGACGGTCACGTCCCGGCCGAGGACCGGCAGCGGGGCGGCGCAGCAGGGGTCGGCGGACTCGGCGGAGGCGGAGGCGGTGGCGACGGCGGCGTTCGGGCGTGCGGACATGGCGGTATCTCCCGGCGGGCGGTGCGGAATGGCTTCGGTGGATCCCGTACGCGGCCGGGTGCGGCGGGGTACGGGTGATGCCTCGGAGGACGTGCGGGTACGCGGAGGCGACCCTGTTCCGAGGGTGAAGAAGGGGCGGACTCGCCCTATCGCATTCGCTTGCTCACGGAAAACGCTCCTCGACTGACCAGGACCCCTGGTGTTCGAGGGATCCGCGCTTGCCGTAGACCTCGCTGCCTACGGCCTGGTCATCACCCGGGGCACCCCGCCACGGAAGGAGGGTTGCCGGACAGCAAGCCGGGGCCAAAACGCTGTCACTCGTGACCTGTTCCAGAAACTACGCCAGACGATCACGACGCCGCAACCCCGTCCCGGCATCCGGGACGGGGCCGCAACGCGCCGTTCACACGCGCTCAGGCGTTGCTGGCGGCGACCCACCGCTCCAGGGACCGCAGGGCCGCGCCGGAGTCGATCGACTCCGCCGCCTTCGCGATGCCCGCGCCCAGCTGCTCCGCCAGGGTGCCCGTGCCGGGCTCCAGGGCGGTGAGCGCCGCCGCCGCGTTGAGCAGCACCGCGTCCCGTACCGGCCCGGTCTCCCCCGCGAGCAGCCGACGGGCCACGTCGGCGTTGTACGAGGCGTCGGCGCCGCGCAGGGCCTCCAGGGGGACGAGCTCGATGCCGACGTCCCGCGGGTCGAAGCGCTCCTCGGTGACGCCGCCGTCCCGGACCACCCAGACCCGCGAGGTGGCGGTGGTGGTCAGCTCGTCCAGGCCGTCGTCGCCGCGGAAGACCAGGGCGGAGTTGCCGCGCTCGGCGAGGACGCCGGCGACGATCGGCGCCATGCGCGGGTCGGCGACCCCGACGGCCTGGGCCTTCACCTTGGCGGGGTTGGTCAGCGGGCCCAGGACGTTGAAGGTGGTCCGGATGCCCAGCTGGCCGCGGGCCGCGGCGACGTGCCGCAGCGAGGGGTGGAACTTCACGGCGAAGCAGATGGTGATGCCGGCCTCCTCGGCGACCTCGGCGACCCGCTGGGGGGTGAGGTTGAGGTTGATGCCGAGCTTCTCCAGGACGTCGGAGGAGCCGGAGGCGGAGGAGGCGGCGCGGTTGCCGTGCTTGACGACCTTCGTGCCCGTGCCGGCGACGACGATGGAGGCCATCGTGGAGATGTTGACGGTCTTGGCGCCGTCGCCGCCGGTGCCGACGATGTCGACGGCGGGGCCGGGCACCTCGATCGTGTTGGCGTGCGCGTACATGGTGCGGACGAGGCCGGTGATCTCCTGGACGGTCTCGCCCTTGGCCCGCAGCGCCACCATGAATCCGGCGATCTGGGCGTCGGTCGCCTCGCCGCTCATGATCAGGTCCATCGCCCAGGCGGTGTCGTCGGCGGAGAGGTCCTTGCCGTCGAGCAGACCGTTCAGTAGGACGGGCCAGGAGCGGCCCGCCGACGTAGGTCCTCCAGCGGGGTTCGCAGCGCTCATGGCAGCTCCAGGTGATCACGTGACGGATACGGTCCCACCCTATCGACCTCCGGGGACGGCAAAGAGCCCCGTCCATCGAATGGACGGGGCTCTTGCCGTGGCGACCTTCAGGTCAGGTGTTCAGGTGATCAGTGGTGGCCGTGGCCGCTCTGGATCTCCTTGTACTCCTCGACCGTGGGCTTGGCGATCTGGCTGTCCTCGCCGTAGTAGCCCTTGTTGAGCTTGACCCGGAGCTTCTCCATGGCGCCGATCTTGCGCTCCACGCCGTTCTCGTCGACGGCCGGCGGAAGCTCGGCGGCCTCGTACTGCTCGTGCGCCGTGAGGCGGTGCAGCTCGCCCTGGCTGAGCGGCTCGTGGACCTCGACGAACTCACCGTGCGGCAGGCGCTTGATGATGCCCGACTCGCGGCCGTGCAGCACCTTGTCCTTGTCGCGGCGCTGGAGGCCGAGGCAGATCCGCTTGGTGGCGACGAACGCGATGACCGGGCCGACGAAGAAGAAGATCCGCACGAACCAGGTGATCGAGTTCAGCGACAGGTGGAAGTGGGTCGCCCAGAGGTCGTTTCCACCACCCACGAGCATGATCATGTACGCGGTGATCCAGGCGACACCGAAGGCGGTGCGCGTCGGAGCGTTGCGCGGGCGCTGCGCGATGTGGTGCTCGCGCTTGTCGCCGGTGATCCACGACTCGATGAACGGGTAGACCGCGATGGCCGCGAGGACCGCCGGGAAGATCGCCAGCGGGATCATCACGCCGAGGACCAGCGTGTGGCCCCACAGGTTGATCTCCCAGCCCGGCATGACACGGATCAGACCCTCGGCGAAGCCCATGTACCAGTCGGGCTGGGCGCCGGTGGACACCTGGTCCGGGCGGTACGGGCCGATGGCCCAGATCGGGTTGATCGAGGCGATCGCCGCGATGACCGCGATGACACCGAAGACCAGGAAGAAGAAGCCTCCGGCCTTCGCCATGTACACGGGCAGCAGCGGCATGCCGACGACGTTGTTGTTCGTCCGGCCGGGGCCGGCGAACTGGGTGTGCTTGTGGACGAACACCAGGATGAGGTGGGCGACCACGAGGCCCAGCATGATGCCGGGGAGCAGCAGCACGTGCGCCGAGTAGAACCGGGCGACGAAGTCGCCGCCGGGGAACTCGCCGCCGAAGAGGAACATCGACAGGTACGTGCCGAGGACCGGCACGGACAGGATCGCGCCCTGCATGAAGCGGACACCGGTGCCGGAGAGCAGGTCGTCCGGGAGCGAGTAACCGGTGAAGCCGGTGAACATGCCCAGGAAGAACAGCAGGAAGCCGAACAGCCAGTTGATCTCACGCGGCTTGCGGAACGCGCCGGTGAAGAAGACGCGCATCATGTGCACGAACATGCCGGCGAGGAAGATCAGCGCCGCCCAGTGGTGGATCTGCCGGATCAGCAGACCACCGCGCACCTCGAAGGAGATGTGCATGGTCGAGTTGAACGCCTCGGACATCAGCTGTCCCTGGAGCGGGACGTACGGTCCGACGTACTCCACCTCGTTCATCGACGGGTGGAAGAACATCGTCAGGTAGACGCCCGTCAGGATGATGATGAGGAAGCTGTAGAGGCAGACCTCGCCCAGCATGAAGGACCAGTGGTCCGGGAAGATCTTCCGCATGTTGGCCTTGGCCAGCGTGTAGATCCCCAGGCGACCGTCGGCCCAGTCCGCGACCCGCTCGCCGGCGGGCGCCTTCTTCTGCGTGTTGGTCACGGTGCTCATCCGCGCTCCCAGAATGCCGGGCCGACGGGCTCGTCGAAGTCGCCGAGCGCCTCGAGGAAGCCCTTGTCGTTCACGCCGATCCGCAGCTGCGGGAGGGGGTGACCGGCCGGGCCGAAGATGACGCGGGCGCCGTCGGAGAGGTCGAAGGTGGACTGGTGGCACGGGCAGAGCACGTGGTGCGTCTGCTGCTCGTACAGGGAGATCGGGCAGCCGACGTGGGTGCAGATCTTCGAGAACGCGACGATGCCCTGGTGCGACCACTCGAGCTCGCGCTTGTCCTTGATGTCCTCCGGCTGGATCCGGACGATCATCAGGGCGGCCTTGGCGATCTCGGTCTGGAAGTGCTCGTCGTGCTCCGAGAGGCCCTCGGGCATCGCGAAGGTCAGCGAGCCGACCGCGACGTCCTCGGGACGCAGGGGCTCGTGCGTGTTCATGTTGATGAGCTGGAGCCCCTTGGTCCACATGGTGGTCCGGAGCTTCTTCTCGGGCAGCGGGCCCATGTCACGCAGCAGGACGATGCCGGAGAGCGGTACGAGCGACAGCGCGCCGAACATCGTGTTGCGAATGAGCTTGCGGCGGCCCATGCCCGACTCCGCGGCACCGGCCGCGAAGTCCGCCATGACCTTCGCCTTGACCTCGGGCGACGCCGCCATCGGGTGACGCTCGTCGGCGACCTCGACGTCGGACATCAGGGTGCGGGCCCAGTGGACCGCGCCCGCGCCGATGAAGAAGAGGGCGGCACCGAGGGTCAGACCCAGGGCGAAGTTGAGCGCGGACACGTGACCGAAGGGCCAGATGTACACGATCTTGTCGACCGGGAAGATCACGTACGAGGCGATGAAGCCGACGGTGGCCAGCATCGACAGCGTGAACATGAAGGCGACCGCACGCTCGGACCGGCGGGCGGCCCGCTCGTCGATGTCCTGGATGCGGGGCTTGTGGGGCGGAAGGCCCGGGTCGGCGAACGGGTCGTCGGCGACCGTCACCGCGCCGTGCGCGGTGTCCTGCCCTGCCGGCAGGGTCTCTTCTGGAATCTCTTGGCTACTCATGACTTCTTGGCCTTAGCGGTGTGGGCCGCGACCCAGATGGCAACTGCGATCAGCGCGCCCAGGCCGAAGACCCAGGCGAACAGGCCCTCGCTGACGGGGCCGAGGCCACCGAGCTTGAGACCGCCCGGGCTCTCGGAGGAGTCGCTGTTGACGGCCTGGACGTACGCGATGATGTCCTTCTTCTCCTTCTCCGGCATCGTCGTGTCGGGGAAGGAGGGCATGTTCTGCGGGCCGGTCTGCATGGCCTCGTAGAGGTGCTTCGGGTCCACGCCCTCGAGGCTGGGGGCGTACTTGCCGTAGGTCAGCGCGCCACCCTCGCCGGTGAAGTTGTGGCACTGGGCACAGTTGGTGCGGAACAGCTCGCCACCCTTGGCGATGTCGGCACCGTCAGGGCTGTACTGGCCCTCGGTCGGCTTGATCGGGCCGGCGCCGAGGGAGGCGACGTACGCCGCGAGCTGATCGATCTCAGCCTGCGAGTAGATGACCTTCTTCCTCGGAACCTGGGCGCCCGGCTGCTGGGCCGGCATGCGGCCCGTGCCGACCTGGAAGTCCACGGCCGCCGAACCCACGCCGACCAGGGACGGGCCGTCAGAGGTGCCCTGACCGCCGGTTCCGTGGCAGCTGGCGCAGCCGACGGAGTAGAGCTTCTTGCCCTCCTCGATGGCGAGGGACTGGGCGGTTTCATCGGCCTTCGCCGTGCCCGCGGGCGCGAACGCGGCGTACAGCCCCCCAGTGGCCGCCAGCGCGAGAAGTAGGACGACGACCGCCGCCAGCGGATGGCGTCGTCGTGCGGAGAGCTTTTTCACGGATTACCCCGGTGTCAGGATCTTCTGCGTCGATGCTTGCTGGATGTCTCGGTCCGCCGCGGGGGCGGAGCCGATTACTTGATCATGTAGATCGTGGCGAAGAGGCCGATCCAGACGACATCGACGAAGTGCCAGTAGTAGGACACGACGATGGCGGCGGTTGCCTGCTCGTGAGTGAACCTCCTGGCGGCGTACGTCCGGCCGAGGACCAGCAGGAAGGCGATGAGACCGCCCGTCACGTGCAGGCCGTGGAAGCCGGTGGTCAGGTAGAACACCGTGCCGTACGGGTCCGAGGACAGCGAGAGGCCGTCCTTCTTGACCAGCTCGGTGTACTCGAAGACCTGGCCGCCGATGAAGATCGCACCCATCACGAACGTGATGATGAACCACGTCCGGAGCTTCTTCACATCGCCCCGCTCCGCGGCGAAGACGCCGAGCTGGCAGGTGAGGGAGGAGAGCACCAGGATCGTGGTGTTGGTGGCCGAGAACGGGAAGTTCAAGGCCGAGGCCTTTTCCGCCCAGAACTCGGGGCCCATCACCGATCGAAGGGTGAAGTACATCGCGAAGAGGGCCGCGAAGAACATCAGCTCGGAGCTCAACCAGATGATGGTTCCGACGCTGGTGAGGTTCGGTCGATTGACCGAGGGGTGCGCGTGCCCTGTTTCTACTGTCGTTACTGTCGCCACGACCGACATTATGTCGGTCGCTTATCCCGCCCTCACTCCGGGGGGTGCCGTTCGGAGTGTCAGAGGGGTGTGTCCAGCCCGAACGGCCCAGCGCCGGGGCCCCCGAGCACCGTTCGAACAGGTGTTGAACGGGTGTTGACGGGGTGTGGACCGGAGTAGCATCCGGCGCATCGATCGACGACCTTCCCACGGACTTCCCCACGGAGGAACGATGCAGTCGAGTGCCACGGTCCTGGTCTACAGCGACGACGCGAACACCCGCGCGCAGGTGCGGCTCGCGGCCGGACGCAGGCCCGCGACCGACGTTCCCCCGGTCGAGTTCGTGGAGTGCGCGACGCTGCCCGCGGTGCTGAAGCGCCTGGACGAGGGCGGGATCGACGTGTGCGTGCTCGACGGCGAGGCGGTGCCCGCCGGAGGCATGGGGGTCTGCCGGCAGATCAAGGACGAGGTCTTCCGCTGCCCGCCGGTGCTGCTGCTGATCGGCCGCCCTCAGGACGCCTGGCTGGCCACCTGGAGCCGCGCGGACGCCGCGGTCACCCTTCCGGTGGAACCGGTCGAGTTCGCGGCGTCCCTGGCGGCCCTGCTGCGCTCGCGCCTGTCGATCGACGCCTGAGCCGGCCGGGCCCCGGTTCAGATCGAGGGCCTGAGCCGGGCCTTCTCCGTGGAGGCCACCGGGTTTCCGGCGGCCTCCACCAGGGCGCTGCCCTGGCGCCACTTGTCCCACTCCATGTTCCAGTCGCCGAAGCCGTTGCCGAAGGTGTCCATCGTGTCGCCGAGGCTGTTGACGACGCGGACGACGTCGCCGGGGCGGACGGTCTTGAAGAACCAGGCGGCGTTCTCCGTCGACATGCCGACACAGCCGTGGCTGACGTTCTCGACGCCCTGGGAGCCGACGGACCAGGGCGCGGCGTGCACGTACTCGCCGCTCCAGGTGACCCGGGTGGCGTAGTACACGGGCAGGTCGTACGAGTCGGAGCTGCCCTCCGCGATGCCGACGGTGGTGCTCCGCATCTGGACGAAGTACTCCTTGCCGAGCACCACTTTGATCCCGTTGCGGGTGGAGAAACCCGGTTTGCCGGTGGTCACCGGCATGGTGTTGATCACTTCTCCGTTGCGCGTCACGGTCATCTGGTGCGCGCCGGCGTCCGCGACCGCCTCGATTCGGTCGCCGATGGTGAGCTTCAGCGGCTTGGACGCGCCGCCGTAGAGCTTGTCGCCGACCTTGAGGCCGTCCAGGTTCCCGGTGACCGAGACCTGCGCCCCGGCCGGCCAGTACTCCTTCGGGCGGAAGTGCAGTTTCTTGTCGTCCACCCAGTACCAGGCGCCCTCGACGGCGGGCGTGGAGCGGACCTTGAGGGCCCGCTCGACGACCGCGCGGGCCGACCGGTCCTTGACGGGGAGGCTGAGCTCCGCCGTGATGGGCTGCCCGACGCCGTACGTGCCCGCCTCCGGCCCGAAGGTCACGGTCAGGGCCCGTTTGGCCGGAGCCGTCTCGAAAGTGAACGTGCGGGCTCCTGGAGCGCCGTCCTCGTCCTCGGTGGTCACCTGCACCGTGTAGCGGGCGCCGGCCGCCAGGGCCGCCGTGGAGCGCCAGCGCTGTCCGTCCGCGGTGAGTTCGCCGGCGAGGTGGTGCCCCGAGGCGTCGGTGGCCGTGACGTCGGTGATCCGGCCCTCGCCGCCCTTGGCGGTGATCTCCAGGGGCTTGTCGGGGTCCGCCTTGGCGCCGTCGGCGGGTGCGCTGACCGTGAGCTGGTCCGCCGCGTCGTAGGCCTTCTCCGACAGCGGGTGACCGTCGGATCCCGAGCACGCGGAGGCGCCCGCGGTGACGGTGACGGCCAGAAGGGTGCAGCTCAGAACAGTCCGAATGCGCGGCGTGTCGTTCATGACTTCACGCTAGATACGTTCCTCGCGACCGGCGCGCCGAGTACTGCAAAAGAGGGGCCCGGACGCTTCGGTGACGAAGTGTCCGGGCCCCTCGGTGTGCTCCGGTGCGGAGCGGGGTATCGCTACTGGTTCTGGTTCTCGCCGCGGTAGAACTCGAAGACCCAGCCGAACAGGCCGACGAGGATCAGCGGGGCGGAGAAGTACAGGATCCACCACCCCATCGCGATGGCGAGGAAGGCGAGCGCACCACCGACGGCCAGCGAGAGCGGCTGCCAGCTGTGGGGGGCGAAGAAGCCCACCTCACCGGCCTCGTCCGCGACGTCGGCCTCCTTGTCGTCCTGCGCCATCGCGTCGACACGCTTGGCCGTGAAGGCCAGGTAGTAGCCGATCATGATGGCCAGGCCGAAGGCCAGGAAGAGCGCCGTCGTACCGACCGGCTCCTTGGACCAGACGCCGTAGAGGATCGCCATGGCAAGGATGAAGACGCTCAGCCAGATGAACATCTTGCCCTGGATCTTCACTTGCCGGCCTCCTTGCTGCCCGAGAGGGCCGCGGCCTCGTGCGGCTTGTTCTCGAGCTGGTCGAGAGCGGCGATCTCAGGGTGGTGCAGGTCGAACGCCGGGGATTCCGAACGGATCCGCGGCAGGGTGAGGAAGTTGTGCCGCGGGGGCGGGCAGGAGGTCGCCCACTCGAGCGAACGGCCGTAGCCCCACGGGTCGTCGACCTCGATCTTCTTGCCGTACTTGGCGGTCTTCCAGACGTTGTAGAGGAACGGCAGGATCGACAGGCCGAGCAGGAACGAGGAGATCGTCGAGATCGTGTTCAGCGTGGTGAAGCCGTCGGCGTCCAGGTAGTCCGCGTAACGACGCGGCATGCCCTCGGCACCGAGCCAGTGCTGCACCAGGAAGGTGCCGTGGAAGCCGATGAACAGCGTCCAGAACGTGATCTTGCCGAGGCGCTCGTCGAGCATCTTGCCGGTGAACTTCGGCCACCAGAAGTGGAAGCCGGAGAACATCGCGAAGACGACGGTGCCGAAGACGACGTAGTGGAAGTGCGCGACCACGAAGTACGAGTCGGAGATGTGGAAGTCCATCGGGGGCGAGGCCAGGATGACGCCGGTCAGACCACCGAAGGTGAAGGTGATCAGGAAGCCGACGGCCCAGAGCATCGGGGTCTCGAAGGACAGCGAGCCCTTCCACATCGTTCCGATCCAGTTGAAGAACTTCACGCCGGTCGGAACGGCGATGAGGAACGTCATGAAGGAGAAGAACGGGAGGAGCACGCCACCGGTGACGTACATGTGGTGCGCCCACACGGTCACGGACAGGCCGGCGATCGCGATGGTCGCGGCGATCAGACCGATGTAGCCGAACATCGGCTTGCGGCTGAAGACCGGGATGACCTCGGAGATGATGCCGAAGAACGGCAGCGCGATGATGTACACCTCTGGGTGTCCGAAGAACCAGAAGAGGTGTTGCCAGAGCAGCGCTCCGCCGTTGGCCGCGTCGAAGACGTGGGCACCGAACTTGCGGTCCGCCTCCAGGGCGAACAGCGCGGCCGCCAGGACCGGGAAGGCGAGCAGGACCAGGACACCGGTCAGCAGCACGTTCCAGGTGAAGATCGGCATGCGGAACATCGTCATGCCCGGAGCTCGCATGCAGATGATCGTGGTGATGAAGTTGACCGAACCGAGGATCGTGCCGAAGCCGGAGAAGGCCAGACCCATGATCCACATGTCGGCGCCGACGCCCGGCGAGCGGACGGCGTCCGACAGCGGGGAGTAGGCGAACCAGCCGAAGTCGGCCGCACCCTGCGGGGTGAGGAAGCCGGCCACCGCGATGATCGAGCCGAACAGGTAGAGCCAGTAGGCGAACATGTTCAGCCGCGGGAACGCCACGTCGGGCGCGCCGATCTGCAGCGGCATGATCCAGTTCGCGAATCCGGCGAACAGCGGCGTCGCGAACATCAGCAGCATGATCGTGCCGTGCATCGTGAACGCCTGGTTGAACTGCTCGTTCGACATGATCTGCGTACCCGGACGGGCCAGCTCGGCGCGCATGAAGAGCGCCATCAGGCCACCGATGCAGAAGAAGACGAACGACGTGACCAGGTACATCGTACCGATGGTCTTGTGGTCCGTGGTGGTGAGCCACTTGATGACCACGTTGCCGGGCTGCTTGCGCCGTACGGGCAACTCGTTCTCGTACGAGTCCTCAGCTGCGGCGGCACCCTGGGTTTCGTTGTGGATGCTCACAGTTGGTGCTTCTCCGCATTCCTAGCCGGGTCCGTCTGCTCGATGCCAGACGGGATGTAGCCGGTCTGCCCCTTCTCGGCCAGCTCCTTCAGGTGCTGCTGGTAGCGCTCCGGGGAGACCACCTTGACGTTGAAGAGCATCCGGGAGTGGTCGACACCGCAGAGCTCGGCGCACTTGCCCAGGAAGGTGCCTTCCTGGGTCGGGGTGACCTCGAAGGCGTTGGTGTGACCCGGGATGACGTCCTGCTTCATGAGGAAGGGGACCACCCAGAAGGAGTGGATGACGTCACGCGAGGTCAGGACGAAACGGACCTTCTCGCCCTTGGGCAGCCACAGGGTCGGACCCGGGTTGCCGGTCTGCGGGTTGCGGTCGCCCGGGATGCCGGCGTCGTAGACACCACCGGCGTTCGCCGGGAAGTCGTCCTTGTACTTGTCCGGAATGGCCGCGAGGTTCGGGGCCTTCTGGGCGTCGCCGCGCACACCGGGGACGTTCTCGATGTAGTTGAAGCCCCAGCTCCACTGGTAGCCGACCACGTTGACGGTGTGGGCGGGCTTGGGAGTGAGTGAGAGGAGCTTCGACTCGTCACGCGCGGTGAAGTAGAAGAGCACCGAGACGATGATGAGCGGGGTGACCGTGTACAGCGCCTCGATGGGCATGTTGTAACGGGTCTGCGGAGGTACCTCGACCTTGGTCCGGCTGCGCCGGTGGAAGATGGTGGCCCAGAGGATCAGGCCCCACACCAGGATGCCCGTGATCAGGGCGGCGGCCCAGGAGCCCTGCCACAGGGAGAGGATCCGAGGCGCCTCTTCCGTGACGGGGGTGGGCATGCCAAGGCGGGGGAAGTCTTCCCAGTTGTACGAGCAGCCGGTGGCTGTCGCCAGGATCAGGCCCGCAGTCAGCACCTGCGGCAGCTTCCGCCGCATCGGGCGCCGCGACGAGCGGTCGGAGCCGTTGGGACTCACGTAGCGCCTTCCCGAGAGTCTCGGCCCGCAGTGGTCGGCCACGGCCGTCCGTCTCGCTGGTCGGTCGCCGCCCCGGCCGCGGGCAGGGGTTTGGATGTTTATGCGGACCAAACCCTACTGGACGCTATTTGGGGTCGCGCGGGGAGGGTGCCCAACGCGCCGTCCGAGCCCCCGAAGGGGTGGACTCCGGGGTTCCGGGGGGTGCCCGGAGACGGCCGTTCGGCGGGCTGCCGGGGTGGTGGGACGGGCTTTTGACGGGGGCTCATCGGGGGCGGGCGGAGGGCTGGGCAGGGGCCCGGCGGAGGGGGACGGGCGGGGGTGCCCGGTGCGGGCGGGGACGGGCGGGGGTGCCCGGTGCGGGCGGGGACGGGCCGGGGCGTTCGCCCCTGGGTCGGCGGGGGTTCGCCCCTAGGCCGACGGGGGGTTCGACCCCGGGTCGGCGGGGGGTTCTTCCCCGGGTCGGCGGGGTTCTTCCCCGGGTCTGCGGGGGTTCGGCCCCGGGTCGACGAGGGGCGGTCGGCCCCAGGCTCTACCGTGGGCGGATGCCGTACTTCGACGCCGCGTCCGCCGCCCCGCTGCACCCCGTCGCCCGTCAGGCGCTGCTCGCCTCCCTCGACGAGGGCTGGGCCGACCCCGCCCGGCTGTACCGGGAGGGGCGACGCGCCCGGCTGCTGCTCGACGCCGCCCGGGAGGCCGCCGCGGAGGCCGTGGGGTGCCGTCCGGACGAGCTCGCGTTCACTCCTTCGGGGACACGCGCGGTTCACGCCGGAGTCTCCGGCGCGCTCGCGGGACGCCGGCGTGTCGGGAACCGGCTCGTCGTCTCCGCGGTCGAGCACTCCTCCGTCCTGCACGCGGGCGAGACGCACGCGGCGGCGGGCGGCACGACGGCCGAGGTGCCGGTGGACCGGTCGGGAGCCGTGGACGCGGACGCCTTCGCGGCCGCGCTCACCCCCGGCACGGCCCTGGCGTGCCTCCAGTCGGCCAACCACGAGGTGGGCACCGAGCAGCCGGTGACCGAGGTCGCCGAGGCCTGCCGGGCGGCGGACGTGCCACTGCTCGTGGACGCGGCCCAGTCGCTGGGCTGGGGTCCGGTGGAGGGCGGCTGGTCGCTGCTCACGGCGAGCGCGCACAAGTGGGGCGGGCCCGCGGGGGTCGGGCTGCTCGCCGTACGGAAGGGGGTCCGGTTCGCGCCGCAAGGCCCCTCCGACGAGAGGGAGTCGGGCCGGGCGCCGGGCTTCGAGAACCTGCCGGCGATCGTGGCGGCGGCGGCCTCGCTGCGGGCGGTCCGGGCGGAGGCGGCCGCCGAAGGGGCGCGGCTGCGGGCCCTGGTGGACCGGATCCGGACGCGGGTGCCCCAGCTGGTGCCGGACGTGGAGGTGGTGGGCGACGCGGTGCGCCGGCTCCCCCACCTCGTCACCTTCTCCTGTCTGTACGTCGACGGGGAGACGCTCCTGCACGAGCTGGACCGGGAGGGTTTCTCCGTTTCGTCCGGTTCGTCGTGCACGAGTTCGACGCTGACGCCCAGCCATGTGCTGCGCGCGATGGGGGTCCTGAGCGAGGGGAACGTCCGGGTGTCGCTGCCCGCGGGGACCTCGGAGGAGGACGTGGACCGCTTCCTGGCCGTGCTGCCGGGTGTGGTGGCGGGGGTACGGGAACGGCTCGGCGCCCCCGCCTCCGCCCCGGCGGCCCCGTCGCCCTCGGGCTCGCTCGTCGTCGACTCCCTGGGCAAGCGGTGCCCCATCCCCGTCATCGAACTCGCGAAGGTGATCGGCGACGTGCCGGTGGGCGGGACGGTGACGGTGCTCTCGGACGACGAGGCGGCGCGGCTGGACATTCCGGCGTGGTGCGAGATGCGGGGGCAGGAGTACGTGGGGGAGTCGCCGGGGGCGGGGGGCGGTACGGCGTACGTGGTCCGCCGGGTGTCGTGACCACCGCCTGCCGCGCCCTCACCTCCACCGGGGCGGGGCCCCGTCGCCCCCCCGTTGTGGGCAATCGTTCCGCTGGGGCGGAACGGGTGGGCACAACGGAACGGCGCCCTTGCCGGCGCCAGAGGCTCCCGAGCCTGGACCCGTACCGGATGCGCACCGCACAAAACGGTGCGGGTCCAGGCGCGGAACGCGGAGGCGCCGCGAAGGGCGCCGTCCCGTGTGCCCACCCGTCCCGCCCCAGCGGGACGATTGCCCACACGGGCGGGTGGGCCGGGGCACCGCCCCGGCGGGCGCGGCCCGCACGGAGGTGCGCCGGGGGCACCGCCCCGCCGGGAGAGGGGTGGTCAGAGGAGGTGGGACTGGACCTCCGTGGCCGCCTCGTCGCCGTACGCCTTCGTGAAGCGCTCCATGAAGTTCGCCCGCCGCAGCGTGTACTCCTGCGTGCCCAGCGTCTCGATGACCAGCGTCGCCAGCATGCAGCCGACCTGCGCCGCCCGCTCCAGGTCGACGCCCCAGGACAGGCCCGTGAGGAAGCCCGCGCGGAAGGCGTCGCCGACGCCGGTGGGGTCGACCTTGGCCGTCTCCTCGGGGCAGCCGACCTCGATGGGGGTCTCGCCGACCCGCTCGATGCGCACGCCGCGCGAGCCGAGCGTGGTGACGCGGTGGCCGACGCGGGAGAGGATCTCCGCCTCGGTCCAGCCGGTCTTGGACTCGATGAGGCCCTTCTCGTACTCGTTGGAGAAGAGGTAGGTGGCGCCTTCGAGGAGGGTGCGGATCTCCTCGCCGTCCATGCGCGCGATCTGCTGCGAGAAGTCGGCGGCGAAGGGGATGGAGCGGGTCCGGCACTCCTCCGTGTGGCGGAGCATCGCCTCGGGGTCGTCGGCGCCGATGAGGACCAGGTCGAGGCCGCCCACGCGGTCGGCGACGGCCTTGAGCTCGATCAGCCGGGCCTCGCTCATCGCACCGGTGTAGAAGGAGCCGATCTGGTTGTGGTCCTTGTCGGTGGTGCAGACGAAGCGGGCGGTGTGCAGGACCTCGGAGATGCGCACCGAGCCGGTGTCGACGCCGTGCCGGTCGAGCCAGGCGCGGTACTCGTCGAAGTCGAAGCCGGCCGCGCCGACGAGGACGGGGCGGCTGCCGAGCTGTCCCATGCCGAAGCAGATGTTGGCGGCGACGCCTCCCCGCCGGACGTCCAGGTTGTCGACGAGGAAGGAGAGGGACACCGTGTGGAGCTGGTCGGCCACGAGCTGGTCGGCGAACCGGCCGGGGAAGGTCATGAGGTGGTCGGTGGCGATGGAGCCGGTGACTGCGATACGCACGGCTGGGTGCTCCTGCGGAATTCGGTGGGAGCGCGCGAGGCGCTCGAACGGAGGTGGTGATGGGCGACGGGAGAGAACGACAGTTCACGCTACCGGGTGGGGGACGCGCTGCCGAACAGTGGAAACTACCCCAGAGTAGGCCTTTTCCCCGGAGCGGTGCGGTGCATACGGTGCGCCCATGACCACGTACCCCGCTCCCCGTGAGCGCCACGAGTCCGAGTTGAGCCTCGCCCAGCTGCGCGGGGACGGCGCCCGGATGGCCCCCCACTGGGTGGCTCCGGCCGGCCCGGACCCCGTCCGGGTCTCCCCCGCGTCGATCCACGGCGTCGTCGTTCCGGCGGCCTCGGCCCGGCTGATCGCCGCCACCGCCGAGTACGGCGGCTGACGGGGACGGAACCGTCCGCGCCTCCGCTCCGTCCCATCGGCGTCCGGTCGAGACGAGGGAGCGTTGCGGTGAGCGGTACGGAGAACGTGCGGAGGCGACGGAACGTCATCGCCGCCTCGGTGGCGGCGGGTGTGCTGCTCGCCGGGGGCGGTGGCGTCTATCTGGCGGCCACGGCGTCCGGCGAGGCCACGCCGGCCGGGGCGGCCGGGAAGGCCGCCGACGCGGCCGGGTCGCCGCCACCCCCGGCCGTGGAGGCCGGTGGCGGCGGTACGGGGGGCGGCCCCGGGATCGCCCCCGGCGAGCCGGATCCGAGCGGCGGCGGGCACGGGACGGTCTACAAAGCCAAGGGCCCGCTCCCCCAAGGGCCCTCCTCGGCCGCGGTCCACCGGCCCGAGGGCCTGGTCACCTCGGCGGAGGTGACCAGGCTGGCGGAGGCGCTCGGGATCGAGGGCCGGCCCGTGGCGGTCGGGGACGTCTGGACGATCCGGCCGGAGAAGGACGGTCAGGGTCCGCGCCTGGACGTGGCGAAGGCGGCCCCGGGCAACTGGACGTACTCCTGGTACGACGGCGGCCCGGTCGGCGACACCTGCCTCAAGGGCAAGGCGTGCCCGCCGCCGGGAGAGACGAAGCCCTCGCGCGGCGGTTCGCCGCTGAGCGAGGCGGCGGCGAAGGCGGCGGCCGCCCCCGTCCTGAAGGCTCTGGGCCAGGACGACGCGAAGGTGACGGCGACCCAGGTGATGGACGGTTCGGTGCGGGTGGTCAACGCCGATCCGGTGGTGGACGGGCTGCCGACCTACGGCTGGTCGACGGGGCTGCGCATCGGTCCGGACGGCCGGGCGGTCTCCGGGAGCGGCACGCTGAAGGAGCCCGTGAAGGGCGCCGCGTATCCCGTGATCGGGGCGGAGAAGGCGCTCGCGGAGCTGAACGAGGACGCGAAGGGCTCCGGCCCGGTCGGCATCGGCGGCTGCGCGACGGACCCGCCGGCCGGGGCCGAGGGGAGCGGCGGGGACGCTCCGGCGCCGGTCGACGGGAGCGGGAGGACCGACCCGGTCGCGCCCTGCCGGCCGACCGCGGCCACGGCTCCGCCGACCGAGGTCCCGGTGACGGGCGCGGTCTTCGGTCTCGCCGCGCAGGACGTGGCGGGCGAGCGGCTGCTCGTACCGGCGTGGCTGTTCACGGCGGACCCGGTGGACGCGGCGCCGTACACGGTGACGGAGACGGCGGTCGCCCCGGAGCACCTGGCGCCGGTGAAGCCCTCGCCGGACGAGGGCACGGCGCCGGTCCGGCGGATCGAGTCGTACCGGACGGCGGAGGACGGCCGGAAGCTGTCGGTCACCTTCTGGGGCGGGGTGTGCAGCACGTACACCGCGAAGGCGGTGGAGTCGCCGGCGAAGGTGACCGTGCGGATCGACGAGAAGTCCGACCCCGGGCGGGCGTGCATCGCGATCGCCAAGGAGATCACGCTGACGGTGGACCTCCAGAGCCCGCTGGGCGGCCGTCCGGTGGTCGACGCGGCGAGCGGGGAGCCGGTGCCGCGGCGCTGACGCTTCCCGGACACACATGAGGGCGGCGGCCCCGGGCATCCCCGGGGCCGCCGCCCTCACGCACGTGCGGGTTTAGCTGAACGAGTCGCCGCAGGCGCAGGAGCCCGTGGCGTTCGGGTTGTCGATGGTGAAGCCCTGCTTCTCGATCGTGTCGACGAAGTCGATCGACGCGCCCCCGAGGTACGGGGCGCTCATGCGGTCGGTCACGACCTTGACGCCGTCGAAGTCCTTCACGACATCGCCGTCGAGCGAACGCTCGTCGAAGAACAGCTGGTAACGCAGGCCGGAGCAGCCGCCGGGCTGAACGGCGACGCGCAGGGCCAGGTCCTCGCGGCCTTCCTGGTCGAGGAGGGCCTTGACCTTGGCCGCGGCGGCGTCGGACAGGAGGATGCCGTCGCTGACAGTGGTCTTCTCGTCCGATACGGACATCTGCTTCTCTCCCGGTGTGTACGGAGACTGCTTGCCGACGGTTGCAACCGACGGTGCCCCGGATTCATTCCGGGCCGAGTGGGGTCTTCCCTCTTTCATGCTCGCACACCCCGTCCCGGAGCGCGGACGGCGAATTCGTCACATCGACACTATGGACATCGTCAACATGACGTGAAGCGGGTTATGATAGATAGCGTCATTTCGACGAAAAGGTTCCCCGAAGAAAGGGTGCGTGACGTGACCACGGCCCAACCCCGTCATGAACTCGACGTCCAGCCGACGCCGCTCGCCCTGCTCCTGCTCGGTCGCGAGGCCGACCCGAAGAGCGAGCGCGGCGTGGAGTGTCCTGGCGATCTGCCGTCGCCCTCCGACCCTGACCTCGTGGAGCGCGCCCGCGCCGCGAAGGAGAAGCTCGGGGACAAGGTCTTCGTGCTCGGCCACCACTACCAGCGCGACGAGGTCATCCAGTTCGCCGACGTGACCGGTGACTCCTTCAAGCTCGCGCGCGACGCCGCCGCCAAGCCCGAGGCCGAGTACATCGTCTTCTGCGGCGTGCACTTCATGGCCGAGTCGGCCGACATCCTCACCGGCGACGAGCAGAAGGTCGTCCTGCCCGACCTCGCGGCCGGCTGCTCGATGGCCGACATGGCCACCGCCGAGCAGGTCGCCGAGTGCTGGGACGTGCTGACCGAGGCCGGCATCGCCGAGCAGGTCGTGCCCGTCTCGTACATGAACTCCTCGGCCGACATCAAGGCCTTCACCGGCAAGCACGGGGGCACGATCTGCACCTCGTCCAACGCCGAGCGGGCCCTGAACTGGGCCTTCGAGCAGGGCGAGAAGGTGCTCTTCCTGCCGGACCAGCACCTGGGCCGCAACACCGCCGTCCGCGACATGGGCATGTCCCTGGACGACTGCGTGCTCTACAACCCGCACAAGCCGAACGGCGGGCTCACCGTCGAGGAGCTGCGCGCCGCCAAGATGATCCTGTGGCGGGGCCACTGCTCGGTGCACGGGCGCTTCTCGCTGGACTCGGTCAACGACGTGCGCGAGCGCATCCCGGGCGTGAACGTGCTCGTCCACCCCGAGTGCAAGCACGAGGTCGTCGCCGCCGCGGACTACGTGGGCTCGACCGAGTACATCATCAACACCCTGGAGGCGGCCCCGGCCGGTTCCAAGTGGGCCATCGGCACGGAGCTGAACCTCGTCCGGCGGCTGGCGAACCGATTCGCCGACCAGGGCAAGGAGATCGTCTTCCTCGACAAGACGGTCTGCTTCTGCTCGACCATGAACCGCATCGACCTCCCCCACCTGGTGTGGACCCTGGAGTCCCTGGCCGAGGGCAACCTCGTCAACCAGATCCAGGTCGACAAGGAGACGGAGAGCTTCGCCAAGCTCGCCCTGGAGCGGATGCTGGCCCTGCCGTAACGGTTCTGCCGTCACGGTTCTGCCGTTCGTACGCCGGAAGGGGCGCCCCACGAGCTCGTGGGGCGCCCCTTCCTCGTGCCGTACGGATCAGACCGCCGTCGGCTCCTTCGCCTGCGGCGGGACCGGCACCTCGCCGGACCGCGCCGCCCGCTTCGCCGCCTTCTTCTTCGCGCGGCGCTCCTTGCGGAGCTCCACCATCGCGTAGAGCGTCGGGACGAGGAGCAGGGTCAGCAGCGTCGAGGTGATCAGGCCGCCGATCACCACCACCGCCAGCGGCTGGGCGATGAAGCCGCCCTCGCCGGTGATGCCGAGGGCCATCGGCAGCAGGGCGAAGATCGTCGCCAGGGCGGTCATCAGGATCGGGCGGAGCCGGTGCCGGCCGCCCTCGACCACCGCTTCGACGACGCCCAGGCCCTGCGCCCGGTACTGGTTGATCAGGTCGATCAGGACGATCGCGTTGGTGACGACGATGCCGATGAGCATCAGCATGCCGATCATCGCCGGGACGCCCATCGCCGTGCCGGTGAGCACGAGCAGGCCGATCGCTCCGGTCGCCGCGAACGGGATCGAGACCAGCAGGATCAGCGGCTGGACCAGCGACCGGAAGGTCGCCACCAGGAGCATGAAGACGATCGCGACGGCCGCCAGCATCGCCAGGAACAGGTTGAGGAAGGCCTCGTCCTGGTCCTCGGAGACACCGCCGACGGTCGCGGTGGCGCCCTCCGGCAGGTCGAGCGCGCTGATCTTCGACTGCAGGGCGGCGCTCACCGCACCGGTGTTGTCACCGACGGGCTTGGCCGTGATCGTCGCGGCGCGGGCGCCGTCGATCCGGGTCATCGAGACCGGGCCGGGGACCAGCTCGACGGTGGCGATGTCGCCCAGCCTCACCGGGCCGAGCGGCAGCGCCTTGAGCGCGGCCAGGGTGGTGGCCGGGTGGGCCGAGGTGATGAGGACGTCCCGCTCGCTGTCGTCGAGGATCGCCTTCGCCGCCGGCGTGCCCCGGACGGACTGGGCGACGATCGCGCCGAGCGAGGTGGTGTCGAAGCCGGCGTCGGCCGCCCCGGCGTTCGCCTTCACCGAGATCCGCGGGACGGACTGCGCGAGGTCGCTCTGGACGTCGGTGACGTCCTTGAGGCCGGCGATCGCGGTCCGGACCTGCTCGGAGGCCTTCTTGAGGACCTCCGGGTCGGCGGCCTTCACGATCACGCGCAGGTCGCCCGAGCCGAAGCCGTCGCCCGCGGCGATGGTGGTGTCACCGATGCCGTCGAGGGCGCCGAGGCCCTTCTCGATGGCGTCACGGGTCTTCTCGTACGCACCGGAGTCGTCCAGGCTCACCTTGTACGAGGCCTGGTTGGAGCCGGTGGCGCCGCCGAAGGCCGCCATGAAGCCGGAGGAGCCGACGGTGACCTGGTAGTCCTTCACGCCCTCGGTCTCCGCGAGGACCTTCTCGATCTTCTTCGCGGCCTCGTCCGAGGCGCTCAGGCCGGTGCCGGGCGCCAGCTCCTGCTGGATGTTGAGGACCTCCTGCTCGCCCTGGTCGAAGAAGTTCGTCTTCAGGAGCGGGGCCATGCCGAAGGTGACGACCAGGACGACGAGCGCGATGGCCAGGCTCATGAAGCGGCGCCGGGTCGCGAACCGCAGGACCGGCACGTACAGGCGCTGGAGGCGGCTCCTCTCCTCCTTCTCCTCCGCCAGCCTGCGGGCCTCCGCCAGGTCCTCCGAGGTGCCCTTGGGGGCGCGCAGGAACCAGTACGAGAGGACCGGGACCACGGTCAGGGAGACCAGCAGCGAGGCGAGCAGGGCCGCCGTGACCGTCAGCGAGAACGAGCCGAACAGCTCGCCGATCATGCCGCCGGTCAGACCGATCGGCAGGAAGACGGCGACGGTGGTGAGGGTCGAGGAGGTGACGGCGCCCGCCACCTCCCGGACCGCGGTGAGGATCGCGCTCTGGCGCTCCTCGCCGTAGCCCAGGTGCCGCTTGATGTTCTCCAGGACCACGATCGAGTCGTCGACGACCCGGCCGATGGCGATGGTGAGCGCGCCGAGCGTCAGCATGTTCAGCGAGAGGTCGCGGGTCCACAGCACGATGAGGGCGAGGACGACCGAGAGCGGGATGGAGACCGCGGTCACCAGGGTCGAGCGGATCGACGCGAGGAAGACCAGGATCACCAGGACGGCCATGACGAGGCCGAGCGCGCCCTCCGTGGTCAGGCCGGAGACGGCCTTGGCGACGGCCGGGCCCTGGTCGGAGACCACGGTCAGCTCGGCGCCGGCGCCGAGGTCGCGGCGCAGCTCGGGGAGCTTCTTCTCGACGGCGTCGGAGATCGCGACGGCGCTGCCGTCCTTGTCCATGGTGGCGAACACGGCGAGGCTGGGCTTGCCGTTCGTCCGGGTGAGGGAGGTGCGCGGGGACTCCTCCTGCTTCACGGTGGCGACGTCGCCGAGGCGCACCGCCTTGCCCCGGCCGGGGACGGCCGCGGGGATGCGCAGGTCCTCGATCTGCTTCAGCGAGGTGTAGCCGCCGCCGACCTGGATCGTGCGGGACTTGCCCGCCTCCGAGAAGGCGCCGGCCGGCATGGTGGCGCCGCCGGAGCGGAGGGCCTCGGCGAGCTTCATGGTGTTCAGCCCGGCCGCGGCGAGCTTCCGCTCGTCCGGGGTCACGGAGACCTGGAGGTCCTGGACGCCGCTGACGGAGACCTGGCCGACGCCCTCGATGTCCTCCAGGGCGGGCACGACGGTCCGCTCCAGCTGGTCGGCGAGTGCCTGCGGGTCCTTGTCCGAGGCGGCGGCGAGGACGACGGTCGGCATGTCGTCCGTCGAACCGGCGATCACCTGCGGGTCGACGGAGTCGGGCAGCTGGGCGCGGGCCCGGTTCACGGCCTGCTGGACGTCGGCGACGAGCTGCTTCGTCGACTCGTCGCCGTAGTCGAAGGAGGCCATGACGACGGCCATGCCCTCGGAGGCGGTGGAGGTGACCGACTTGAGGCCGTCGACGGCCTTGAGGTTGTCCTCCAGCGGCTCGACGACCTGCTTCTCGACCACATCGGGAGAGGCGCCCTGGTACGGGGCCAGGACCGAGACCATGGGCAGCTCGATCGAGGGGAACAACTGCTGCTTCAGCTGCGGGATCGCGATCGCCCCGAACACGATCGCGACGATGGACATCAGCCCGATCAGGGCCCGTTGCGCGAGGCTGAATCTGGACAGCCAGGACATGGGGTCTCTCTTCTGTGGCGTACTCGTCGACAGGCGGGAGCAGCCAAGACCCCGGCCCGGACCCGCTGGATCCGCCGGAGGTGCCCCCCGTCCATACGATCTGCCATCCGCGGCCGGAAGTCCTCGGCCCCCGGGTCCACTTCCTTACGCCGCGCATACCGCGTCTGGAGTACGCGCTCACTCCACCCGGGGACGTACGAGACCGGACTCGTACGCGGTGACCACCAGCTGGGCCCGGTCGCGGGCGCCGAGCTTGGCCATGGTCCGGTTGACGTGCGTCTTCACGGTGAGCGGACTGACGTCGAGCCGCTCGGCGATCTCGTCGTTCGACAGACCGCCCGCGACGAGGACGAGGACCTCGCGCTCCCGGGCGGTGAGCGCGGCGAGCCGCTCGGCGCGGGCCCCGCCCGGCGCTCCCGCGGCGTCCGCGCCCGGGCCCTGGGCGAGGAAGGAGGCGATCAGGCCCTTGGTGGCGGCCGGGGACAGCAGCGCCTCGCCGGCGTGGGCGATCCGGATGGCGCCGAGGAGCTCCTCCGGCTCGGCGCCCTTGCCGAGGAAGCCGGAGGCGCCGGCGCGCAGCGACTGCACGACGTACTCGTCGACCTCGAAGGTGGTCAGCATGACGATCCGCACGTCGGCCAGCTCGGGGTCCTCCGTGATCATCCGGGTGGCGGCGAGGCCGTCGGTGCCCGGCATGCGGATGTCCATCAGGACGACGTCCGGCCGCGTGGAGCGGGCCAGCGCGACCGCCCCGTCGCCGTCGGGCGCCTCCCCGACCACCTCCATGTCGGGCTCGGAGTCCACCAGGACCTTGAAGGCGCTGCGGAGCAGGGCCTGGTCGTCGGCGAGCAGTACCCGGATCGTCATGTGTCCTCCCCGTCCTTCCCCGTGCGGGACGTCACCGGCAGTATCGCCTGCACGCGGAAGCCGCCGCCGTAGCGGGGCGCCGCGGTGAGGGTGCCGCCGAGCGCGCCGACCCGCTCCCGCATGCCGAGCAGCCCGTGGCCGCCGGCCGGGGGCTGCTCGGCGGCCGGGGGCGGGTCGGCATGCGGGAGCGGATCGGCCGGGGGCGCGCCGTCGTCGAGGACGGTGACCTCGACCGTACGGCCCACCCGGACGACGCTCACCTCGGCCTTCGCGTCCGGGCCCGCGTGCTTGCGCACATTGGTCAGGGCCTCCTGCACGATCCGGTACGCGGCGAGGTCGACGGTCGCCGGCAGCGTCAGCCCCTCGTCGGCGCGGGCCAGGGTGACGGGGAGGCCGGCCTTGCGGAAGCTGTCGAGCAGCCCGTCCAGGACGGCGAGGCCGGGGGCGGGCTCGGTGGGGGCCTCCGGGTCGCCGGACTGGCGCAGCAGGCCGACGGTGGCGCGCAGCTCGTCCAGGGCGGAGCGGCTGGCCTCGCGGACGTGCGCGAGGGCCTCCTTGGCCTGGTCGGGGCGCTTGTCCATGACATGCGCGGCGACCCCGGCCTGCACGTTCACCAGGGCGATGTGGTGGGCGACGACGTCGTGGAGGTCGCGGGCGATCCGCAGCCGCTCCTCCGCGACCCGCCGCCCGGCCTCCTCCTCGCGGGTCCGCTCGGCCCGCTCGGCCCGCTCCCGGATGGCGTCCACGAAGGCCCGGCGACTGCGGACGGCGTCCCCGGCCGCGGCCGCCATGCCGGTCCAGGCGAAGACGCCGAGGTTCTCCTGCGCGTACCAGGGGGTCGGGCCGAAGGCCATGGCCGCGACGGTGAGCGCCGCCATCGTGGCGAGACCGACCCGCCAGGTGGTGGGCCGGTCGGTGCGGGAGGCGACCGTGTAGAGCGCGACGACGGCGCTCATCGCGATCGGGGCGGGCCGGTTGTCGTCGATCAGCTCGAAGAGGGTGACCACGACGGTGAAGGAGAGCACCGCGAAGGGCTTGCGCCGGCGCATCACCAGCGCGGCGGCCCCCGCGATCATGGCGACCACGCTCCACGCGTCGGGCGTGCGGTCCCCGAAGGTCGGCCCGTCCGGGCTGCCGTGCGGATCGGTGAAGGACCCGGCGACCATCGCGACGAGCGAGCCGGCGGCGATCACCGCGTCGAAGGCGAGGGGGTGCGCGCGGAACCAGTCGCGGAGACGGGCGTAGGGGGTGCCGGTGGCGGGGCCGGTGGGGTTCACGGGAGACAACGGTACGGGTGCCTGCGGGACGAGCGACCGGTACCGGGGCCTTCTCCTACGGGGCGGTGCCCCGCCCGTGCCCGGCTGGACGGTGCCCCTTCCGCCACCCGCCGTGTGGGCGATCGTCCCGCTGGGGCGGGACGCCTGCCCACAACGGGGGGCGAGGGCGGCACCGCCCCGGCGGGGCGACCGCCCACAACGTGGGGGCGGCGGGGGCGTCAGCCGGGGATGAGGCCGTCGGTGGAGAGCATTTCGCGGACCTCGTCCAGGCTCGCGTCCGGAGCCGGGAGGATCAGTTCCGAAGGCTCCAGCGCCTCGTCCGGCAGCGGCTCACCGATCCGCCGGACGGCGTCGAGGAGGGCGCACAGCGTGCGCCGGAACCCGTCCTCGTCCCCCGCCTCCATCTCCTGGAGCAGCTCGTCGTCGAGCTTGTTCAGCTCGACGAAGTGGCTGTCGGCCAGCTTCCACTGGCCCTCTCCCATGATCCGTACGATCATGACGCGTCCTGTCTGTCGCCTACTTCTCGAAGCGCGGGGACTGCTGCTGGGTGCGGTCCTGCGGCGCGGCCGCGCCACCGCCCTCGATGGCCTGCTGCTGCGCCGAAGGACCACCGGCCAGCTCGGCCTTCATCCGCTGGAGCTCCAGCTCGACGTCCGTGCCGCCGGAGAGCCGGTCGAGCTCCGCCTGGATGTCGTCCTTGGCCAGGCCCGACTGGTCGTCGAGCGCGCCCGAGGCGAGCAGCTCGTCGATCGCGCCCGCGCGCGCCTGGAGCTGGGCGGTCTTGTCCTCGGCCCGCTGGATCGCCAGGCCGACGTCGCTCATCTCCTCCGAGATGCCGGAGAAGGACTCGGCGATCCGGGTCTGCGCCTGGGCCGCCGTGTAGGTCGCCTTGATGGTCTCCTTCTTGGTGCGGAAGGCGTCCACCTTGGCCTGGAGGCGCTGGGCGGCGAGGGTGAGCTTCTCCTCCTCGCCCTGCAGCGTCTGGTGCTGCACCTCCAGGTCGCTGACCTGCTGCTGGAGCGCGGCCCGGCGGGACAGCGCCTCGCGCGCCAGGTCCTCGCGGCCGAGGGCGAGGGCCTTGCGGCCCTGGTCCTCCAGCTTGGCGGACTGGCCCTGCAACTGGTTCAGCTGGAGTTCGAGCCGCTTGCGGGAGGTGGCGACGTCGGCGACGCCGCGCCGCACCTTCTGCAGCAGCTCCAGCTGCTTCTGGTAGGAGTAATCGAGCGTCTCGCGCGGATCCTCGGCCCGGTCAAGGGCCTTGTTCGCCTTCGCGCGGAAGATCATCCCCATACGCTTCATGACACCGCTCATGGGCTTCGCGCGCCCCCTTCTGACGGACTTCGGCTCCAGCTCTCCAACAGGATCCACAGTACGGGCCCTGTCTCCATTACCGCACTGTTCGGAGCGGGATGCGCTCCTCCCCAAGGACGACTGCGCGTGGAGTTTCCTCCCGCGCAGGGAGTAGGTGGATCTCGGGGAGACCTGACCCGTCCTCGCGTACGTACGCCCGAAGACGCAGTCCGTTAGCGGATCGTTCCCGGCCCGCATGGGGTTCATGCCCGCCACCCCGTACCCTTGGGTTTTGTGTTCCGTAGCCGTTCGAAGGACGAGAAGGCCCCCACCGACAAGGTGACGGCGGACCTCTCCACCAAGCAGCCCCGCGACCCCGAGGCCCCCAAGGGCCGCCCGACCCCGAAGCGGAGCGATGCGCAGTCCCAGCGCCGGCGCGCCGCGACGGTGCCGACCGACCGCAAGGAGGCCGCCAAGCGCCAGCGCGAGGCACGCCGCTCGGACCTCGCCCGCCAGCGCGAGGCGCTGGCCAGCGGCGACGAGCGTTACCTGCCCGCCCGCGACAAGGGGCCGGTCCGCCGCTTCGTGCGCGACTTCGTCGACTCGCGGTTCGCGATCGCCGAGTTCTTCCTGCCGATGGCCGTGGTGATCCTCGTGCTGTCGCTGTTCGGCAACGCCAACCGGGGGCTGCAGAACATCTCCCTGCTGCTGTGGCTCGGTGTGATCGTCCTGATCGTCATCGACTCGATCGGCATCTGGATCCGTCTCCGGAAGCAGCTGAACGAGCGCTTCCCGAACGAGCCGAAGCGCGGCGCCATCGCCTACGGCCTGATGCGCACGCTCCAGATGCGCCGACTGCGTCTGCCGAAGCCGCAGGTCAAGCGCGGAGAGCGGCCCTGAGCGCCGACAGCTCGGAGTTCGACGGGCGCGCCTTCGGCGAGGCCACGTCGGAGTCGGGTGGCCCCGTGCTGCCCGTCGTCGCGCACTGGCCCGCCGCCCACGGCGGGCTGCGCGAGACCATCCGGCAGGAGGTCATCGCCCGTCAGCTCGACGAGCAGATATCCGCCCGCTATCCCGTGGGCCAGCGCCTGCGGATCCTCGACGCGGGCATGGGACAGGGCACCCAGGCCCTGCGCCTCGCCCGGGCCGGGCACACCGTGACCGGCCTGGAGGCCGATCCGGACCTCCTCAAGGCGGCCCGGGAGTCGCTGGCGACCGAGCCCGCCGGGATCCGCGAGCGGGTCCGGCTGATCGAGGGCGACGGGCGCGAGACCGGGGTGCACTTCCTGCCCGGCAGCTTCGACGTGGTCCTCTGCCACGGCGTGCTGATGTACGCGGACGAGCCCGACGCGCTGCTCGCGGGCCTGGCCCGGATGCTGGCCCCCGGCGGCCTGCTGTCCCTGGTGGTGCGGAACGCGGAGGCCCTGGCCATGCGGCCGGGACTGGCCGGGGACTGGTCCGGGGCGCTCGCGGCCTTCGACTCCGACGTCTACACGGACGACAACGGCGTGAAGGTGCGGGCCGACCGGCTGGACGCGCTCACGGCGACGCTCGCGGGGATCGCGGCGCCGCTGCACGCCTGGTACGGGGTGCGGGTCTTCACGGACGACGTCCCCGCCGACGCGGGCCTGCCCGCCGCCGAGGAGCTGGAGCGGCTGCTCGCCGCCGAGGACCGGGCCGGGCGCACGGAGCCGTACCGCCGGCTCGCGGCGCTGCTGCACCTGTGCGGGGTACGGGGCTGACGAGGGCGGTCGCACACCCCTGATCGGGTGCGCTCGCCGGGCCGGGGGCGGGGCGGAATCGGATACTCCGGACATGGACGTCTCCCGTGCCCGCGCCCGTGACCGTGTCCGTCCCCGTCGTGTCCTCCTCCCCCTCACGGCGGGAGCCTGTGCCGTCGCGCTGACCGGCGGCTGCTCCTCCGCCGACGGGGACGCCTCCGCCCCGGAGCGGTCCACCCAGGCGGCGGCGCCGCTCGCCGCCAACGAGCTCCAGGACGACTACCAGACCGTCATCAGGAACGTCCTGCCGTCCGTCGTCCAGATCGAGGCCACGAACAGCCTCGGCTCCGGCGTCGTCTACGACGCCAAGGGGCACGTCGTCACCAACGCGCACGTGGTCGGCCAGGAGAAGAGCTTCAAGGTCACGGCGGCCACCGGCGGGCGGCCCGTGACGGCCCGGCTCGTCTCCTCCTACCCCGAGCAGGACCTCGCCGTGCTCAAGCTGGACAGCGTGCCGCAGGGCCTGAGGGCGGCGAAGTTCGGGAACTCGGCCACCGTCGACATGGGCCAGATCGTGCTCGCGATGGGCTCCCCGCTGGGCCTGTCCGGCAGCGTCACCCAGGGCATCGTCTCGGCGACCGGCCGGACCGTCAGCGAGGGACGGACCGGCGGGGGCACCGGCGCGACCATCGGGAACATGGTGCAGACCTCGGCCGCGATCAACCCCGGGAACAGCGGGGGCGCCCTCGTGAACCTCGACAGCGAGGTCATCGGCATCCCCACGCTCGCCGCGACCGACCCCGAGCTGGGCGGCGGCTCGGCGCCCGGCATCGGCTTCGCGATCCCCGCGTCGATGGTGCGGACGATCGCGGACCAGATCGTCAGGACCGGCAAGGTGACGGACTCGGGGAGGGCGGCCCTCAACATCACCGGCCGTACGGTCCTCGACGACGGCTACAAGCCGGCGGGCGTCGCGGTGGTCGAGGCGCCGGCGGACGGGGCGGCCGGGAAGGCGGGGCTGAAGCCGGGGGACGTGATCACGCGCCTCGGCGACGCCGAGATCACGACGATCACGTCGCTCTCGGAGGCGTTGGCTTCGATGAAGCCGGGGGACGTGGTGACGGTGGTGTACGTGCGGGACGGGACGACGCACAAGACGGACGTGACGCTGGGCGAGATGTAGGACCCGCCGTGTGGGCTCGCGCCCGTGTGGTGGTGCCGCCCCGCCCGTGCGGGCCGCGCCCTGCGGGGCGCGGTGCCCCGGCCCACCGCCGTGTGGGCGACCGCCCACAACGGGGGGAGGCGCAGCCCCAGCGGGCGCAGCCCGCAACGAGGGGCGCGGGGCGGGCCCGCGCCCCCGTGTTCTAGCCCTCCGCGTCGAGGGGCATCGGGCCGTAGATCTTCGTGCCGTCCTCCGAGAGGGTCACCTGGTCCGCGCCGCCGCTCAGGAGGTCACGCCAGTGTTCGCCGATCCAGCTCTCCGCGTCGCCCTGGGTGGTGAACTCCTCGGGGGTCACCACCGGCTCGACCTCCGAGCCGTCGGACTTCTCGAACCGCCACGTCCATGCCATGCAAGCCTCCTGGAGCTCACCGGATGATCGGTTTCCTGCCCGCAGCGTAGCCGGGCGCGCACGCCTCGCGGTGGCGCGGGAGGATCTGAGGGTGGAACTGACTCTGCTCGGCACCGGCGCCCCGCTCGGCCTCCCCCGCCCCGACTGCCCCTGCGCCGTGTGCGCGCTCTCCCGAGGGCCGCGTGCGCGGGCCGCGACCGCGCTGCTCGTGGACGGGGCCCTGCTGCTCGATCTGACCCCGGGGGCCGCGCTCGCGGCGGCCCGGTCGGGGCATTCGCTGGTGGGGGTGCGGCAGGTGCTGCTGACGCATCCGCACGACGGGCCCGCCGTCGAGGTGCCCGCGGGGCTCCCGACGGCCGGGCGGGTGCCGGACGGTCGGGAGCTGACGCTGATCAGCGGGCACCGGGTGCGGGCCGTGCCGATGGACTCCCCGGGGACCGGGTACGAGGTGACCTCGGCCGAGGGCGAGCGGCTGCTGTACCTGCCGCCGGGCGGTGCGGTCGCCGGGCTGACGGACGCCCACCTCGACCCGTACGACGTGGTGGTCGCCGATGTGACGGGGCGGCCGGACGGGCTGGCCCGGCTGCGGGCGGTCGGGGCGGTGGGTCCGGCCACCGAGGTGATCGCGGTGCACCTGGACCACGACGTGCCGACGGGCGCCGAGCTGGACCGGCGGCTCGCGGCGGCGGGGGCGCGGGCGGTGCCGGACGGGACGACGCTGTACGTCGGCGACTACCACGAGGTGCCGGAGGTGCCCCGGCGGACCCTGGTGACGGGCGGGGCCCGGTCGGGGAAGTCGGTGGAGGCCGAGCGGCGCCTGGAGACCTTCCCCGAGGTGCTGTACGTGGCGACGGGCGGCACCCGGGAGGGCGACCCGGAGTGGGCCGAGCGGGTCGGGCTGCACCGGGAGCGGCGGCCGGGTTCGTGGCGTACGGCCGAGACCTGCGAGCTCGTGCCGCTGCTCGTGGAGGACGGTCCGGCGCTGCTGGTGGACTGTCTGTCGCTGTGGCTGACGGACGCCATGGACCGGGTGGGCGCGTGGGACGACGAGACCTGGGCGAACGGCGGGCAGGCGGCGCTGCGGGAGCGGACGGCGGAGCTGGTGGCGGCGGTGCGGGCGACGCGCCGTACGGTCGTGGCGGTGACGAACGAGGTCGGCTCCGGGGTGGTGCCGGCGACGGCGGCGGGCCGCCGGTTCCGGGACGAGCTGGGGCGGCTGAACGCGTCCTTCGCGGAGGAGTGCGAGGAGGTCGTCCTCGTGGTCGCGGGGCAGGCGCTCGTACTGCGCGGGTAGGGTTCCGATCGCTGATGGCCCTCGCTGACTTGTCACTAGGCGGAACCCTTGAACCTGGACGACTTCTCCGATCTGATCGAGCGCCCCGACGGCGGGATACGGCGTGACGCCGAGGAGCGCAGGGAGCGGCTGACCGTGCCGCCGGGGGCGCTCGGGCGGCTGGACGAGCTGGGCGAGTGGCTGTCCGCGGCGCAGGCCTCGGTCAAGGTGCGGGCGATCGGGCAGCCGAAGGTCGTGCTGTTCGCGGGCGACCACGGGGTGGCCTCGCTGGACGTGTCGGGCCGCGCGGCGGGCACGGCGCACGAGCTGGTGCGGGCGGTGCTCGACGGGGTGAGTCCGGTGGCCGTCCTCGCCCGCTCGATGGACGTGCCGGTGCGGGTCGTGGACGCGGGTCTGGACTGCGAGCCGGAGCTGCTGCCCGCCGAGGTGGTGCGGCACCGGGTGCGGCGCGGCAGCGGCCGGATCGACGTGGCGGACGCGCTGACGGTCGAGGAGACCGAGGCGGCGGTCCGGCTCGGCATCGCGATCGCCGACGAGGAGGCGGACTCGGGCACCGATCTGGTGGTGCTCGGGGATCTGAGCGTCGGCGGGACGACCCCGGCGGCCACGCTGATCGCGGCGCTGTGCGGGACGGACGCCTCGGTGGTGACGGGGCGGGGCGGTGCCGGGATCGACGATCTGGCGTGGATGCGCAAGTGCGCGGCGATCCGGGACGCACTGCGGCGGGCCCGGCCGGTCCTGGGCGACCAGCTGGCGCTGCTCGCGGCGGTCGGCGGGGCGGATCTGGCGGCGATGACCGGCTTCCTGCTGCAGGCCTCGGTGCGGCGGATGCCGGTGATCCTGGACGGGGTGGTGGGCGCGGCCTGTGCGCTGGTGGCGCAGCGGGCGGCGTTCCGGGCGCCGGACTGGTGGCTGGCGGGCCAGGTGAGCGGGGAGCCGGCGCAGGCGAAGGCCTTGGACCGGATGGCGCTCAACCCGCTGCTCGATCACGGCGTCCATGTGGGTGAGGGAACCGGGGCATTGCTCGCGCTTCCCCTCGTCCAGGCCGCGGCGGCGTTCGCCGCGGAGCTGCCCGAACGTCCGGATCCGAACACCGCGGACGCCGACGGCGCCACGGAGGCCTGAGGACGGGCGGAAGAGAACGGTCGTCCCCGGGGTGGTCGCGCACGACGCGCGCGTGACCCTCCCCGGGCGGTCTCCGTACCGCAAGCACTGCCCCATATGATCGCTTTTCATGGGAGAAGTCCGCTTGTCTGCCGATGCAGCACCCCGGGGCACGACCGCCCGTTCGCGGCGCGGCGCCGCTTTCGCCGTCTGGTACCTGCGTGTCGTCACGTTCATCAATTTCCTGAGCGCCGTGTGGGTCTCGTTCGGCAACGACCTGCGCCGCCACAACGAGGACGACTACTTCACCCCGTACATGCTCACCGCCGGCTTCGCCTCGGGTGTCTTCACGCTCTTCCTGGCGATCACCATGCGGCGCCGCAAGCGGGCCGCGTGGATCCTGAACCTGGTGCTCAGCGGTCTCTTCCTGCTGCTCTTCGCGCTCGTGATGCTCTTCCCGGAGATCCGGCAGCACGCCCAGAACTGGATCTCGCTGATCCTCACCGCCGCCTTCTTCCTCGCGCTGCTGCTCGGGCGCAAGGAGTTCTACGCGAAGGGCGACCGCTCCAATCCCAGGCTGGCGGCGGGGGTGGCGGTCGGCGGACTGCTCGTCACCTCGCTGCTCGCCGCCCTCCTGGTGACCGTCACCAACGAGTCCACCGGCCACTCCACCTTCATGGACCGCTGGAAGTACGGCCTGATGCGGCTGGCCACGCTGGCCTCCGACGAGTCCGGCTTCACCGGCATCCACACCCCCGGCTGGGTCGACGTCACCATCAACGTCCTGTCCACGCTGCTGCTCTTCGCCGTGCTCTTCGCCGCCTTCCGCTCCCGGCGGGCCGTCGACCCGCTGACCGAGGAGGACGAGGAGCGGCTGCGGCTCCTGCTCGACAAGCAGGGCGAGCGCGACTCGCTCGGCTACTTCGCGCTGCGCCGCGAGAAGAGCGTCGTGTGGTCGCCGAGCGAGAAGGCGGCCATCGCCTACCGGGTGGTGGGCGGCGTCTCGCTCGCCTCCGGCGACCCGATCGGCGACCCGGAGGCCTGGCCGGGCGCCATCGAGCCCTGGCTCGCCGAGGCGCGCGAGCACGGCTGGATCCCGGCGGTGATGGGCGCGAGCGAGGAGGCGGGGGTCATCTACGCCCGGCACGGTCTGGACGCCCTGGAGCTGGGCGACGAGGCGATCGTGGAGACCGACGAGTTCACCCTGGACGGCCGGGCGATGCGGACGGTCCGGCAGGCGTTCAACCGGGTGAAGCGGGCCGGGTACGAGGTCCGGATCCGGCGCCACGAGGACATTCCCGCCGGGGAGATGGCCGAGCTGCTGCGCAAGGCGGACGACTGGCGGGACGGGGCCACCGAGCGCGGTTTCTCGATGGCGCTCGGCCGGCTCGGCGACCCCAGGGACGGCCGCTGCGTGATGCTGGAGTGCACCGACGAGAAGGGCGAGCTGCGGGCGCTGCTGTCCTTCGTGCCCTGGGGGCCGCGGGGGCTCTCGCTCGATCTGATGCGCCGTGACCGGGACTCCGAGAACGGCCTGATGGAGTTCATGGTCATCGAACTCCTCCAGCGGGCCAAGGAGATCGGGATCACCCAGGTCTCGCTCAACTTCGCGATGTTCCGCTCCGTCTTCGAACGTGGCTCGAAGCTCGGGGCGGGACCCGTGCTGCGCATGTGGCGTTCGCTGCTCAGCTTCTTCTCCCGCTGGTGGCAGATCGAGTCGCTGTACCGCGCCAACGCCAAGTACCGACCGATCTGGGAGCCCCGATTCATGCTCTTCGAGAAGAGTGCGGACCTGCTGCGCATCGGCCTCGCGGCCGGGCGGGCCGAGGGCTTCCTGGAGGCCCCCGGTCTGCCGAAGTGGATGCACCGCAGACACCTGGAGAGCGGGCGTTGAGAGGGGCCCCGAGGGATTTCGCCCGCCGCGAGTGGGGGCCGCTGTTCACCACCGTACGGACGGCGCTGGTCACCAGGAGGTGGAGGGCGGTCCCGATGACGCTGACCGCCGTCTGCCTCACCGCCGTGTTACAGATCGTGCAGAACCAGGACTGGGGCTATCGGCCGGTCCAGGACATCGGTTCCGTACGGGCCGAGGACCCCTTGTGGCTCGCGCTGCTGCGGACGCCGCTGTCGCTGTTCGTGCCCGCGCTCGACCTGCCCGTCTGGGGCGCCCTCGCCCAGGTCCTGCTGGTGTTCGGGATCGCCGAGATCTGCCTGGGGCGGTGGCGGACGCTCGCCGTCGCCTATCTGGCGACGCTGGCCGGCACGCTCTACGCGCGCGTGGGCATCGCCCTCGGCCCGGACAGCCCCTTCGGACTGCCCGCCTCCGACGCGCAGGTCGTCGACACCGGCCCCTCGGCGGCCGTGGTGGGCCTCGCCGTCTACGTCTGCTGGCGGTACGGGGCGCGGTGGACGGGTGCGCTGGTGGTCCTCGCGATGGTGGTCGAGGTGGCGGTCAAGGCGAACCTGGCGGGCAAGGAGCACATCGCGGCGATCGCCGCCGTCCTCGTCCTGATCGCGGTCCGGGCCCGGCGCGGGCGGGGTCAGGACGGTGTCGAGCCCCGGCCGGGCACGCGCTCCTGGAAGCCGCCGATCAGGTCCTGAAGGCGGCGCCGCACCTTGGTCCAGCGCCTGTCGTGGCGGTAGGCGCGGATCCGGGAGCGGGCCCTGGCCCGGTGGCGGCGGCCGTAGAGGCGCCGGGACCACCAGGAGCCGGGGCGGGCCAGCCGGACGGCGCCGATGATCGCCACGAACGGGATCAGGATCCCGAAGACGGCCATCCGGAGCTTCCCCTTCATCAGGGTGACCAGGACGATGAGGAAATTCAGCGCGATGGTGAGGATGAAGGCGGCCCGGTCCTGGCGCTCCTCCGCCGTCATGTCGTTGACGCCGAGCGGCGAGAAGCCGCTCAGGGCGAGCAGGACCAGGGCGGCGGTGAGCACGACCACCTCGACGCTCTTGCGGCCGTCCTCCGACCAGTACACGTCGTCGAGGTGGAGGATGAGCGCGAACTCGTCCAGGACGAGCCCCGCGCCGATGCCGAACACGACCGCGAAGACGGCCCCGCCGAGGCCGTGCCGGTCGCTGGCCACCGCGCCGAATCCGCCGAGGATCGTGAGGACGACGCCCGGTACGACGTGATGGATGTGGAGGCCTCCCGAGGAGACGTTCCGGAAGGGTCCCTTCCCCGCCCGGATGAGCCGGGTGACGGTGCGGGTGACCAGGAATGTCAGGACGAAGGAGGTCAGAGCGAGCAGCATCGGGAGCTTGCCCGGCTCGACGATGTTCCGGGAGAACCAGTGACCCATGCCACCCACTTCCGATATGCGCGATATGCGCAATCTATCGTTCGGGGACGGCGATTACCCTGCCCGGATGGACGGCCTGCGTTTCGCCTTCGGCACCCTCACCGTGTTCCCCGCCCGCATCACCCGCTGGGACCGGGACGCGGCGCGCGCCGGCATGCTCAGCGCCCCGCTCGCGGGGCTGGCCGTCGGCCTCTCCTCCGCCGCGGTCGGCGCGGCGTTCCTGCTGTTCGGCTCGGGCCCGCTGCTCGCGGCCGTCGTCACCACCGCCGTCCCCGCCCTGCTCACCCGGGGCCTCCACCTCGACGGCCTCGCGGACACCGCCGACGGCCTCGGCAGCGCCAAGCCCGCCGAGGACGCGCTGCGCATCATGAAGCAGTCGGACATCGGCCCCTTCGGCGTCATCGCCCTGGTCCTCGTCCTGCTCGCCCAGGTCGCCGCGCTGTACGAGCTGTACGGGGAGGGCTGGGCGCGCGGCACCGTCGCCGCGGCCCTCGCCGCCACCGTGGCCCGCCTCGCCCTCACCCACGCGTCCCGCCACGGCGTCCCGGCGGCCCGCCCCGAGGGCCTCGGCGCGATCGTCGCCGCGACGGTCCCGACCCGCTCCGCGACCCTCACGACCGCCCTGGTCCTGGTCCTCGCCGCCGCGACGGGCCTCCTGCTCTCCCCGTACGACGCCGTCCGCGACGTCCTGGCGGCCGGCGCGGGCCTCGGGGCCGCGGCGCTGCTGCTCCGCCGGTGCGTGCGGCGCTTCGGCGGGGTGACGGGCGACGTGTTCGGCGCGGTGGAGGAGACGGCGGCGACGGCGACCCTGGTCGCGCTGACGCTGGGCTAGAACCCGTCCTTCGGATCACGCCGTGCCCTGACAGGGCCGGCGCCAGGCGTCCAGCTCGTACCGCTTCCGCATGGAGCTGAGGCCCAGCTTCCGGGCCTGGGGGCAGAACCGGTCCGTCGTCAGCTCGTACTCCACGTGGAAGACGGCCTTGCCCGCCGCGACGAACGGGGCGAGACGGCCGCACTCGTCGTACTGCGCGCACTGCTCGTTGACCGCGAAGTCGAAGTCCGGGAGCAGCTTCGGGATCTGGTCCAGGTCGTTCTTGAGGCCGACCGCGAGGCCCCGCTCATGGGCCATCCCGGCGATGAGGCGGTTGTAGCGGAGCTGGTCGGCGGCGGTCAGGGGGAAGCCGGTGCGGTTCTCGTAGCCGTCCATGTTGTCCGGCTCGACGGCGTCGAAGCCCTTGTCCCGGCACATGTCGAGGCGCTTCGCCATGAGGGGCCCGAGGAGGTCGGTGCGGCGGATGTCGAGCCAGCGCTCGCCCTCCCAGCCGTTGCCCTCGCCGAGGAGCGCCTTCGGGAAGTCGTCGGCGTCGGGGCGGAATTCCTCCCAGGCGCCGGTGGACAGGTAGCAGACGACCTTGCGGCCCCGGCGGTGGAGGTCGGCGACGGTCGACGCCGGATGGTCGAAGCCGTCGATGTCGTACACCGGGACGTCGACGGCCGGATCGAGCCTGCCGCTGAGCTGCCACTGCCAGCCGAGCCCGGGGGCCGGCCGCCAGCGGCCGCCGGTCGTCCCGGGGTCCGGGGTCGCCCTGGCGTGCGGAGTCGTCTTGGAGTCCGGGCCGGGGACGGCCGTACAGGCCGTGACGAGGAGGAGGAGACCCGCGAGCAACGGGAGCGGACGTCTCATCGGGCGGGCTCCAGGAGGTGCGGGAGGGTGCCCCAGGGGTGCGCGCCCGTGCCGGGGACGGCGCAGTGCACCGGGGTGGCCGGACGGAACTCCGCGGGGGCCGCGTAGACGAGGTGGCAGTAGTGGGCGGCGACCGGCAGGTCGAGCGTCCGGTACGTGTCCCAGGGGCCCTCGAAGGTGACGAGGAGGTCGGCCTGCGCCTCGTACCCGGGGTCCGGGTGGGTCCCGTGGTTGAAGACCAGGGTGGCGGCCCCGGCGGCGCGGGCGGCGACCGCGATGCGGCGGTAGTGGGCGAGGGCGGCGGGCGCGGTCGCCACCTGGTCCAGGAAGGCGCCGTCGGCGCCGTACCAGTCGCGGTGGCGGAGCAGTTCGGCGACGACCTCGGTGTGCGGACGGCGGCCGTAGGCGGTGTCCACGTAGCCGAGGACCCGCACCCCGGCCGCCCTCAGCCGCCCGGCGGCCTCGACGAACGCCGGATCGGGGGCCTCGCCGGCGCCGCTCGCCGGGTTGAGGACGACGCCGTACAGGGACGGTGCCGCGCCCACGAGCGCCGACCAGGCCTCGGGGCGTTCGGACGGGTGCTCGTAGTACGGCACCAGGAGGGAGGGGTTCGTCATGGCGTCCCTAAGCGCGGTGGGCGGTCGGTCGTACCAGCAGGGCGGAGGTCAGGACGGCGAGCACCGCCGCCGCTCCCCCGGCGGCCACCGGCCCCGCCGCCGGCTGCACGGTCTGCGCGGCCGCCGCGAACAGGCAGACGGTGGCGGCGCTGAGCACCGCGCCGAAGGCCTGGAGCAGCAGCCCGAGCCAGAGCACGGTGCCGATCAGGAGCAGGGCGGCCAGGCGCGGGAGCGTCGGCCACGGCGCGCCGGGCCAGACCAGGGTCGCGGCGAGGGTGAGGGCGAGGAGCACGGTGAGGTAGCCGCCGAGGCAGAGCGCGAGGGTGCCGGTGACCGCCCGGCGGAACTCGCGGGCGGTGGTGAGGGTCCGCAGCCGGGTCAGGCTCTCGCCCCGGAAACGGTGCAGGAGCCATTCGGCGGGGCCCATGGAGAGGGTGAGCGCGATGACCGCCCCCGCCCCGCTCACCAGCGTGTCGGCCACGCCCGCGTGGAGGACGAGCAGGCCGCTGCCGAGGCCGAAGAGGCCGTACGGGAGGGAGGCGGCGCGCGGGGGTCCGCCGCGGCCCGCCGCGCCCCGGCGGGCGCCGGGGCGCAGGACGACCGCGGCGAGGGCGACGGAGGCGGCGAGCGAGGCGAGGAGGAGTCCGGCGCGCAGCGCGTCGGGCAGGTCCCAGCGGAAGGCGGGGACGGCGCCGGCGAGCGGCAGCAGGGCGCAGAGCAGGGCCCGTTCGCGGCCGAGGACGAGGAGCACGGTCGCGGCGGCGAGGTAGAGCGACTGGCCGGCGGCGAAGACGGCCGCCGGGGTCTCGCCGGGTCCGGCGGTCACGAGGGCGGCGGCCGTCCCCGCGAGGGCGCCGGCCGGGGCGCCGGTGAGCAGCGCGCGGGCGGCGGCGGGACGGTCGCCGAGGCCGAGCCAGGTGTACGCGCGGTGGGAGAGGGCCTGGTTCCAGACCCAGCCGGTGACGGCTCCGGCGAGCAGCGGGACGGTCCCGGCGGGGAGCCCGAACCGGCCGTGCTCCGCGGTGAGCAGCGGGGCGGCGAGGACGTACGCGAGGCCGGGGAGCGCGAAGACGAGCCCGCGCAGCAGACAGCCCCACAGCTCGCCGTGCCAGACGCCGGCGGACGGCGCCGACGGCTCGGGGTGGCGCCGCTCCACGCGCGCGTAGAGGTCCTCGGCGAGGGAGAAGGAGTCGGCGCGGCCGTAGGTGAGCCGGATGTGCTCGTCGGTCATGCCGTCGGACTCGAGGATGGCGGCGATCTCGTCCGGGTGGACGGCGGCGGCGACGAACCCGTCGAGCCGCGCGGCGAGTTCGTCGAGCGGGTCGGCGGCGAGGTCGCCTCCGGCGGGGGGCGGGGCGGCGGGGCCCGGTGCCCCGGCGGGGCCGGACGGGGGGCCGGCGGGGACGGGGGGCCGCATCCCCTCGCCCCCCGGGTCCGGGGAGGGCGCCCCGGAGTCGGGCGCGGCCCGGCCGGCAGGCTCGGCGGCCTGCCCGAGCACTCGGGGCGAAGGCCCTTCGTCGTCGGGGTCGGCCGGCTCGGCGGTGGCCGGCCCGACGGGCCGGGGCGGGGCGTCGTCGGGGCGGTTCGCCCGGGGCTCGCGGCGGGGGCGCGGGATCGCCGGGAGCGGGGTCCCGCCGGTCTTCGGGGGTTTCAGCCAGAGGGAGCCGCTCATGCCGGGGTGCCTCCCGTGACGAGGGCCGGGGAGGTGCGGCGCGGGGCGGGGATGCTCAGGCGGAGGGAGGTGACGGCCGGGGCCGGGCGCGGCGGGCGGGCGCCCGCGAGTTCGCGGTAGATCTGCCGGAAGCCGTCCACCGAGCGGCGCAGGGTGAACTGGTCGATCACGCGCCCGCGGGCCCGGCGGCCCAGTTCGGCGCGGCGGGCTCCGTCCCGGAGGAGGGCGGAGACGGCGGCGGCCATGACGGCCGGTTCGCGGGGCGGGACGACGATCCCGGTGTCGCCGACGGCTTCCCGTACGCCTCCGACGTCCGTGGAGACGGTGGCGCGGCCGCAGGACATGGCCTCGATGAGGGAGAAGGGGAAGCCCTCGCTGATGGAGGAGAGCACGACCACGCTGCCGGCCGCGTAGGCGGAGGGCACGTCGGAGACGCGGCCCTCGAAGGAGACGCCGTCGGCGACGCCGAGTTCGGCGGCGAGCTTCTCCAGGCGGGTCAGGTAGTCCTCGTTCCCGGCCGGGACCGGGCCGAACAGGCGGAGCCGCAGCGCCGGGAGTTCGGCGCGGGAGATCGCGTACGCCCTGATCAGGGTCTCCAGGTCCTTGATGGGGTCGACCCGGCCGCACCAGCTGAGGGTGGGGGTCTCGGGTTCGGGTCCGGCCTCGGGGAAGAGGGCCGGGTCGACGCCGTTGTAGACGGTGCGGATGCGGTCGGAGGGGGCGCCGCCGCGCTCCTCCCAGCGCCGGTTGTACTGGTTGCAGGGGGTGATGAGGTCGGCCTTGCGGTAGCCGAGGGTGTTGAGCTCGCGGTAGAAGCCGAGCATGAGGGCCTTGACGGGCCAGCGTTGCGCTTCGGTGCGGTAGCCGAGGTAGCGCTCGCGGAGGTAGATGCCGTGTTCGGTGAGCAGGAAGGGGACCCCTTCGAAGTGCTGCGCGGCGAGCGCCGGCAGCGTGGCGAGGCCGCTGGAGACGGCGTGCGCCACGCCGCCGGTGGCTATCCGGGCGGCGAGCGGACGCAGGGCGTGTTCGAGCAGGTCGGTGGCGGTGAGCGCGTCGTGGACGGTGGGCCGGGCCGCGAGCGTGGGCAGGTGCGGCATGGTCCAGATCCACATGAGGGAGCGCAGGGCCCGCTCGGAGCGGAGCGCGGTGGTCAGCCTCCCCTGTCGGGCGAGTTCGGCGAGTTCGTACAGGCCGGTGCCGAAGTCGCAGTCCGCCTCGGGGTCGAGGAGGGCGAGCAGGAGGCGCTCGTACGCGTCGAGGAAGCGGCGGCGTTCGCGCCCCCGCAGGGGCCGGCGCGCGGCCGGACCCTGCGGGGGTCCCCACAGGGGGTAGGCGGTGTGCCGGGTGACGTTGGGCGGCAGCTCCCACGTGACGGGTTCGCGGCCGCTGCCGGTGAGGGCGAGGATCTCGAAGTCGACCTCCGGCATGCCGCGGACGAGCTGGTCGCACCAGGTGCTGACGCCGCCGTGGACGTGCGGATAGGTGCCTTCGGTGAGCATGGTGACGTGACGGCCACTGCTCGGCATGAGCGAGTCCCCCCAGGACGTGCTGGTCAGGCGGTCGGGAGCGTGAGTGTGACGGTGGTCTGGAGCGGTTCGGGCGCGGTCCAGGCGGAGCGGGTGCCCGCGTAGGGCGTCCCGAAGGCGGTGGTGCCGAGGAGGAGCCGCTTGCGGGTGCCCTCGGGGACGGTGACGGGCACGGTGACGCCGGAGGGGGCCTTGACCGTGACCGTGGTGCCGATGCGGTAGGCGGTGACCTTTCCGGCGGCGACGGCCTGGCCCCAGGCGGCGCGGCGGGCCAGTTCGGTGCCGACGTCCTTCTGTGCCGGGTTCACCAGGGGCGCGTTCGCCGCGAACAGGGCCCGGTAGTCGGCGAGTACGCGGTCGAGGACGGGATAGAGGAGGCGCTCCTCGGCGAGGTTGGACTGGTGCACGTAGTGCGGCCGGGGGTCGTTGCCGAGGACGTGGGAGAGGGCGGTGCGGGCTTCCTGCGGCACGATGTGGTCGGCGTAGCCGGTGGCCGTGGGGAGCGGGGCGGGCAGGCAGGTGGAGGCCGGGTTGGACTCGCAGACGCCGCTGCCGCCGTCGGCGCGGGAGGTGTAGATCCAGTTGTACTCGTCGGTCATCTCGGCGGCGGTGCCCACGTTGTAGTACACGTTCATCGGGTGGCGGGGCACGGTCTTCGCGGCGCCGGTGCCCACGGCGCGCTGCTCGGGCTCGCGGGAGTTGTCGCTCGCGGTCCACTTCACGCCGTTGTCGGCGAGGGCGCCGGCGAGGTGGGGATTGTCGGCGGGCTGCTGGGGCAGGGTCCTGAGGCCGGAGTGCTCGCCGGTGACGAGTTCGGAGCGGTCGACGGGGATGCCCTTGCCGACGGCCCAGTTGTGGTTGTCGCGGATCTGGCCGGAGAGTTCGGAGCGGCCGACCCAGAGGGTGGTGCCGACGGTGTCGGTGGCGCACCGCCAGGGGACAACGGTGTTGTCCTGGACGCAGCCGAGGAAGGGGTGGGTGTAGGTGTGGTTGATCCACCGGTACTGGGCGCGGTCGGCGACGAGCCGGTCGGTGAGCGGGTCGGTGCCGCCGTGCTCGGTCTTCCACTGCTCGCCCTGGCCGCCGTTGTAGACCATGTCGAGTGTGAAGCCGGAGGACTTCTGCCAGGCGGCGGCGTACTGGGCGTCGGCCGCCGTCATGCGGATCGGGTTCACGCCCTCTCCGTCGTCGCCGACGCAGTCGAAGTCGCCGGGGGTGCAGTTCAGCGCGGGATCCCAGCGGGCGTCGGGGGCGAAGACGTCGTCGACGTGGACGGAGAGGTAGTTGCGGCTCTGCCCGAGGTGGACGCCCTGGGTGAGCCAGTCGACGATGCCGCGGGCGAGGGCGCGGAACTGCCGCTGGTACTGGTTGTAGGCGAAGGTGACGACGAGTTCGCGGCGCCCGTCGGCGGCGTACTCGCCGACCAGGCTGGCCCGGCCGCCGCCGTCGACGGGGATGTCGAGGTAGCTGGTGTAGCCGGCGCGGGGGCGGCCCGCGTAGCCGTAACTCTCGGCGATCGTGGGGTCGTTGTCCTCGAAGGCGAGCGCTCCGGCGAGGTACCGGAAGGGGCCCGTCCGTCCCGCGGCGGTGACGCCGGCGGTGGTGCCGTCGAGGACGCCGGACCAGCCGCCCTGGTCGGTGTAGTCGAGGCCGACGCCGGGGTGCGACCAGGTGTAGGCGTCGACCTGGGGGATGCCGAAGGCCCGCTCGTACGTCTGGAGGGCGGCCTGCTCGGCGGAGTCGGGGCCGAAGGCGCTCTCGTGGGGCAGGACGACGCCCTGGTACTTGGCGCGGGGCCGGCCGGTGGCGCTGTCGGAGGGCTCGCTCAGGAAGGCCGCGTCGAGGACGGGCCGGTTCGGGTCGTTCAGGTCGATCCTGCGGTACGGGACGCCGGAGCCCTTCAGCTCCGCGGTGATCGCCCCGACGGCGCTGCCGCCGTCGTCGACGACGAGGACGGTGAGGTCCACGCGGGGGGCCGTCTCGGCGGCCGCCTGCGCGGACGGGACGACGGTGGCGAGCAGCGCGGCGGTGGCGAGGGCCGCGATCCTGCCCGTGCGGGGCGCGGTGCGGGGTGCGGTTCTGGGCGTACGGATTCGGCTGGAGTCCATGCGGGTGTCCCCCCTCGACGGGTCCCGCCCGAACCGGCGGGCCCCGTGGAGATGTCGCAGATGAGGCGAAGGACGGTGTGTCGTCCTTGCGTGAATGAGGCGAGTGTGACCGGGCGACGGAGGCCGAAAGGGTAAACATGAAAGAGACACCACGGATGAGTGAATCAACGCCGCCGTGATCGAACCTTGCGAGCGAGCGTAGGCTCGTTCTCGGCGCTCTCCGGGCCGAAATACGATGCGGCGGGCACGGTCGGCCCATCCCTCGACCGCCACAGAACTCAATGGAAGCGAGATTTCACCACCGTGACTGCTCTCACTCTCAGCACTGCCGGCGCGGCGACGCTGCGCGCCGACGCCCTCGTCGTCGGCGTCGCGAAGTCCGGGAAGACGCTGGTCGTCGCCCCGGGCGCCGAGGCCGTCGACAAGGCCTTCGACGGCCGGCTCGCCGCCGTCCTGGAGACCCTGGGCGCCTCGGGTGCCGAAGGTGAGGCGACGAAGCTGCCCGCCCCCGCCGGTCTCAAGGCCCCCGTCGTCCTGGCCGTCGGCCTCGGCGCGGCCCCCGAGGACGGCGAGTCCTTCGCCGCGGAGACCCTGCGCCGCGCCGCCGGCACCGCCGCCCGCACCCTGACCGGCTCGAAGAAGGCCGCGTTCGCGCTGCCGATCGCCACCGCCGACGACGCCGCCGCCATCGCGGAGGGCGCCCTGCTCGGCGCGTACGCCTACAACGCGTACAAGGCGGCCCCGGACGCAAACGCAGACAAGGACGCGAAGAAGCCCCTCGCCGAGGTGGCCCTGCTCGGCGCCAAGCCGCGCGACAAGGCCCACAAGGCCGCCGCCGAGCGCGCCCAGGCCGTCGCCGAGGAGATCAACCGCGCCCGCGACCTGATCAACCAGCCGCCGAACGACCTGACCCCGGCCGCCTTCGCCGCCGTCGCCCAGGCCGCCGGCAAGGAGCACGGCCTCAAGGTCCAGGTCCTCGACGAGAAGGCGCTCGCCAAGGGCGGCTACGGCGGCATCCTCGGCGTCGGCGTCGGCTCCGTGAACCCGCCGCGCCTGGTCCGGATCGCCTACACCCACCCGAAGGCGGAGAAGACCCTCGCCCTCGTCGGCAAGGGCATCACCTACGACTCGGGCGGCATCTCCCTGAAGCCGGCCGGCCACAACGAGACGATGAAGTGCGACATGAGCGGCGCCGCCGCCGTGTTCTCCGCCGTCGTCGCCGCGGCCCGCCTCGGCCTGGAGGTCAACGTCACCGGCTGGCTCGCCCTCGCGGAGAACATGCCGTCCGGCTCCGCCACCCGCCCGGGTGACGTGCTGCGCATGTACAGCGGCAAGACCGTCGAGGTCCTGAACACCGACGCCGAGGGCCGGCTCGTCCTCGCCGACGCGATCACCAGGGCCTCCGAGGAGCACCCGGACGCGATCGTCGACGTGGCGACCCTGACCGGCGCCATGGTCCTGGCGCTCGGCGACCGCACCTTCGGCATCATGGCCAACGACGACGACTACCGGACCGCGATCCACGAGATCGCCGAGGAGGTCGGCGAGCAGTCCTGGCCGATGCCGCTCCCCGCGGACCTGCGCAAGACCATGGACTCCCCCACCGCCGACATGGCGAACATGGGCGTCCGGATGGGCGGCGGCCTGGTCGCCGGCCTCTTCCTGCAGGAGTTCGTGGGCGAGGGCATCACCTGGGCCCACCTGGACATCGCGGGCCCGGCCTTCCACGAGGGCGCCCCGTACGGCTACACCCCGAAGGGCGGCACCGGCTCCTCGGTCCGCACCCTGGTGAAGCTGGCCGAGCGCACGGCGGCCGGCGAGCTCTGAGCACCACAGGCGTGACGGAAGGCCCCGGAAGCCTCGGCTCCGGGGCCTTCCCGTTCCCCGGCGGCTGTTCGCTCGCGACGAAATCCGTAGGTTCGTACGCCCTCGTGCCCCCTCCGTACGGACGATCGGCCGTCTCAGAGCACGGCCCCGCGTCCCGTCGTCCGTCAACAAGTGCGAAGATGGGTTCTCGGCAGGACAGGGCCCCCACCACAGGGCCGAAATAAAGCGGCCGGACACCAGCCGCCGCCAGGTCGTCGACGACCGGCGACGAGCGCACATGCATGGAGGACGTGACGTGGCGAACGACGCCAGCACCGTTTTCGACCTAGTGATCCTCGGCGGCGGTAGCGGCGGTTACGCCGCGGCGCTGCGCGGAGCGCAGCTGGGCCTGGACGTCGCACTGATCGAGAAGAACAAGCTCGGCGGCACCTGCCTGCACAACGGCTGCATCCCGACGAAGGCCCTGCTCCACGCCGGCGAGGTCGCCGACCAGGCGCGCGAGGCGGAGCAGTTCGGTGTCAAGGCCTCTTTCGAGGGCATCGACATCAAGGCCGTGCACAAGTACAAGGACGACGTGATCTCGGGCCTGTACAAGGGCCTGCAGGGTCTCGTCGCCTCCCGCAAGGTGACGTACATCGAGGGGACCGGCCACCTCTCCTCCCCGACCTCCGTCGACGTGGACGGCCGTCGCGTCGAGGGCCGTCACGTCCTCCTGGCCACCGGCTCCGTGCCGAAGTCCCTGCCCGGCCTGGAGATCGACGGCAACCGGATCATCTCCTCGGACCACGCCCTGACGCTGGACCGGGTCCCGGAGTCCGCGATCATCCTCGGCGGCGGCGTCATCGGCGTCGAGTTCGCCTCGGCGTGGAAGTCCTTCGGCACCGACGTGACGGTCATCGAGGGCCTGAAGCACCTCGTCCCGGTCGAGGACGAGAACAGCTCGAAGCTTCTTGAGCGCGCGTTCCGCAAGCGCGGCATCAAGTTCAACCTCGGCACCTTCTTCCAGTCCGCCGAGTACACCGACAACGGCGTCAAGGTCACCCTGGCCGACGGCAAGACCTTCGAGGCCGAGGTCCTCCTGGTCGCCATCGGCCGCGGCCCGGTCTCCGCCGGTCTCGGTTACGAGGAGCAGGGCGTCGCGACGGACCGCGGCTACGTCCTGGTCGACGAGTACATGCGCACCAACGTGCCGACGATCTCGGCCGTGGGCGACCTCGTCCCGACGCTCCAGCTCGCGCACGTCGGCTTCGCGGAGGGCATCCTCGTCGCGGAGCGGCTCGCGGGTCTGAAGCCCGTGCCGATCGACTACGACGGCGTGCCGCGGGTGACGTACTGCCACCCCGAGGTCGCCTCCGTCGGCATCACCGAGGCCAAGGCCAAGGAGATCTACGGCGCGGACAAGGTCGTCGCCCTGAAGTACAACCTCGCGGGCAACGGCAAGAGCAAGATCCTCAAGACCGCGGGCGAGATCAAGCTCGTCCAGGTCAAGGACGGTGCCGTGGTCGGCGTCCACATGGTCGGTGACCGCATGGGCGAGCAGGTCGGCGAAGCGCAGCTGATCTACAACTGGGAGGCGCTGCCGGCCGAGGTCGCGCAGCTCATCCACGCCCACCCGACGCAGAACGAGGCTCTCGGCGAGGCCCACCTGGCCCTGGCCGGCAAGCCTCTGCACTCCCACGACTGACGCTCACGTCATCACAGGGCGCGACGACCACTTTCCGCAATTCGTTAGGAGCAACTGAAACCATGTCGGTTTCCGTAACCCTGCCGGCGCTCGGCGAGAGCGTCACCGAGGGCACCGTCACCCGCTGGCTCAAGGCCGAGGGCGAGCGCGTCGAGGCCGACGAGCCGCTGCTCGAGGTCTCGACCGACAAGGTCGACACCGAGATCCCCGCCCCCGCATCGGGCATCCTGGCCTCCATCAAGGTCGCCGAGGACGAGACGGTCGAGGTCGGCGCCGAGCTGGCCATCATCGACGACGGCTCCGGCGCCCCGGCCGCCGCTCCGGCTCCGGCCGCCGAGGCTGCTCCGGCCCCGGCCGCCGAGGCCGCTCCGGCTCCGGCCGCCGCCCCGGCCCCCGAGGCTCCGCAGGCCGCCCCGTCCACCGAGGTCCAGGAGCCGGCTCCGGCCCCGACCGCCGAGGCCGCCGCCGGTGCCGGGTCCGCCCAGGGCACCGACGTCGTCCTGCCCGCGCTGGGCGAGTCCGTCACCGAGGGCACCGTCACCCGCTGGCTGAAGTCGGTCGGCGAGACCGTCGAGGCCGACGAGCCGCTGCTCGAGGTCTCCACGGACAAGGTCGACACCGAGATCCCCGCCCCCGCCTCCGGCGTTCTCCTGGAGATCGTCGTCGGCGAGGACGAGACCGCCGAGGTCGGCGCCAAGCTGGCCGTCATCGGTGCCGCGGGTGCCGCTCCGGCCGCCGCCCCGGCTCCGGCCGCCCCGGCCGCCCCGGCTCCGGCCCCCGCGCCGGTGGCCCCGGCCGCTCCGGCCCCGGCTCCGGCCGCTCCGGCCGCCGCCGCCCCGTCGATCGCCCCGGCCGTGGTCACCCCGGTGCCGGCGGCCCCCGCCGCCGCACAGCCGGCGGAGGACGGCGCCTACGTGACCCCGCTGGTCCGCAAGCTCGCCACCGAGAACGGTGTCGACCTGGCGTCCGTCAAGGGCTCCGGCGTCGGCGGCCGCATCCGCAAGCAGGACGTCCTCGCGGCCGCCGAGGCCAAGAAGGCCGCCCCGGCCCCCGCCGCCGCTCCGGCCGCCGCGGCGCCGAAGGCTCCCGCCCTGGAGGCCTCCCCGCTGCGCGGTCAGACCGTCAAGATGACCCGCATGCGCAAGGTCATCGGCGACAACATGATGAAGGCGCTGCACGGCCAGGCCCAGCTGTCCTCGGTCGTCGAGGTCGACATCACCAAGCTGATGAAGCTGCGCGCCCGTGCCAAGGACGCGTTCGCCGCCCGTGAGGGCGTCAAGCTCTCCCCGATGCCGTTCTTCGTGAAGGCGGCGGCCCAGGCGCTGAAGGCCCACCCGGTCATCAACGCCCGGATCAACGAGGACGAGGGCACGATCACGTACTTCGACTCGGAGAACATCGGCATCGCCGTGGACTCCGAGAAGGGCCTGATGACCCCGGTCATCAAGGGTGCGGGCGACCTCAACATCGCCGGCATCTCGAAGGCCACGGCCGAGCTGGCCGGCAAGGTCCGCGCCAGCAAGATCACGCCGGACGAGCTGTCCGGTGCGACCTTCACCATCTCCAACACCGGTTCGCGCGGTGCGCTGTTCGACACGATCATCGTGCCGCCGAACCAGGTCGCCATCCTGGGCATCGGTGCCACGGTCAAGCGTCCGGCCGTCATCGAGACCGCCGAGGGCACGGTCATCGGCGTCCGCGACATGACCTACCTGACGCTGTCCTACGACCACCGCCTGGTGGACGGCGCCGACGCGGCCCGTTACCTGACGGCCGTCAAGGCGATCCTGGAGGCCGGCGAGTTCGAGGTCGACCTCGGTCTCTGATCCGTCGTCCGAGGCGCAACGTAACGAGCCTCACCTGCGGCGCCCCCGTCCGGAAGTGTTTCCGGACGGGGGCGCCGCCGTATTGTCTAAGGGTCAACACTCCCCGAGGAGCCGCTTCATGACCGTCCCCGTCGTCCACTCGCTGCGCGAGCAGATCCGCGAGCACATCGTGGAGGGGATCGTCAGCGGTCGCTGGAAGCCGGGCGAGCGGATCGTGGAGCGCCGGATCGCGACCGAGCTGGAGGTCTCCCAGACGCCCGTCCGCGAGGCGCTGCGCGAGCTGGAGTCGCTGCGGCTGATCGAGTCGGCGCCCAACAAGGGCGTCCGGGTCCGCAACCTCACCGCGGCCGACCTGGAGGAGAGCTACCCCGTACGGGCCGGTCTGGAGCAGATCGCGGCCGAGCTGGCGGCCGGCCGGCTCGCGACGGACTGCTCGGCCCTGGAGCCGCACGTGGCGGCCCTGTACGAGGCGGACGCGGCCTCGGACGGGACGGCGCAGGTCCGGCACACGGTGGCCTTCCACCGGGAGCTGGTGAAGGCGGCCGGGAACGGCGTCCTGCTGCACACCTGGGAGACGCTGGGCATCGAGGTCTTCACGGCCCTGTCGATCCGCTGGCTGGGCACGGTCCAGAAGTCGTACGCGGAGGAGCACCAGGAGCTGGTGGAGGCCTTCCGGCGGGGCGACCCGAACATCGGCGCCCTGGTGAAGGCGCACGTCCTGGGCTGCGCGCCGCGCGCCTGAGGCCGGGCCCCGAGACCCCCGCGAGCCCCGTCGTCCGACGGGGCTCCGCTCATTCGTGCGAGCACTTCCTCAGACAGCTCCTCCCACCTGCGGAAACCCTTCGAAAACAAGGCACCGGGTGCCCGTTTTCGCGGCACCCTGTGCCGACTTTCTCGATCTGAAGAGGTTTTCCGCTTCAACCCTTTGATCGATCATCGATCGCCGGTTTACAGTCTTCGGCGGGCCGTCACCCGGCCCTTCGCCCTGTCCTGCCAGACAAGGCCCCCTTATCTCCACCCCCATCTGTCCGGAAGGCGGCGATCATGACCGATCCCGTAGGCAAGATTCCGAGCGAGCTCGACCAGCTCCCGGACCGTGACACCGAGGAGACCGCCGAGTGGGCGGCCTCCCTGGACGCCGTCACCAAGGCCGCCGGCCCCCACCGGGCCGCCTACCTGATGCGCCGTACCCTCCAGCACGCCGAGGGCGCGGGCCTGGCCCTCCCCAAGCTCCTGGAGACCGACTACGTCAACACCATCCCCACCTCCGCCGAGCCCTCGATCACCGAGTTCGGCGGCGACGAGGAGATGGAGCGGAAGATCACCGCGTGGAACCGCTGGAACGCGGCCGCGATGGTCACCCGCGGCTCCAAGCACGGCGTCGGCGGCCACATCGCCACCTTCGCCTCCGCGGCCTGGCTCTACGAGACCGGCTTCAACCACTTCTTCAAGGGCAAGGAAGCCGACGGTTCCGGCGACCAGCTCTACATCCAGGGCCACGCCTCCCCCGGCATCTACGCCCGCGCCTTCCTCGACGGGCGCCTGAACGAGGTCCACCTCGACAACTTCCGGCAGGAGTCCGGCGGCAACGGCCTGCCCTCCTACCCGCACCCGCGCCGTCTCCCCTGGCTGTGGGAGTTCCCCACCGTCTCCATGGGTCTCGGCCCGCTCTCCGCGATCTACCAGGCGCGCTTCAACCGCTACCTGACCAACCGCTCCATCAAGGACGTCTCCGCCTCGCACGTGTGGGCGTTCCTCGGTGACGGCGAGATGGACGAGCCCGAGTCGACCGCGGCCCTCGCCCTGGCGGCCCGCGAGGGTCTGGACAACCTGACCTTCGTCATCAACTGCAACCTGCAGCGCCTCGACGGCCCGGTCCGCGCCAACTTCAAGATCGTGCAGGAGCTGGAGGCCCAGTTCCGCGGCGCCGGCTGGAACGTCGTGAAGTCGCTGTGGGGCAACGCCTGGGACGAGCTGTTCGCGCTCGACACCACCGGCGCCCTCGTCCGCCGCCTCCGCGAGGTCCCGGACGCGCAGGTCCAGACGTACCAGACCCGCGACGCCGCCTACATCCGCCAGGACTTCTTCGGCAAGGACCCGGCGCTCGTCGCGATGGCGCAGCTGCTGAGCGACGACAAGATCCTGGAGTGCTTCCACCTCTCCCGTGGTGGTCACGAGCCGCGCAAGGTGTACGCCGCGTACAAGGCCGCCCTGGAGTTCAAGGGCGCGCCGACGGTCATCCTGGCGCAGACCGTCAAGGGCTTCACCCTGGGCGAGGGCTTCGCGTCGAAGAACGCGAACCACCAGATGAAGAAGCTCACGACGGACGAGTTCAAGAACATGCGTGACCTTCTTGAGCTGCCCATCTCGGACGACCGGTTCGTCGACGGCCAGGTCCCCTACGGCCACCCGGGCGCCGACTCCCCCGAGGTCCGCTACCTCCAGGAGCGCCGCGCGGCCCTCGGCGGCCCGGCCCCGGCCCGGCGCACCCATGCGCTCGCCCCGCTGCCGGCCCCGGCCGACAAGGCGTTCGCCGCCTTCGACAAGGGCTCCGGCTCGCAGTCGATGGCCACGACGATGGCGTTCGTGCGCCTGATCAAGGACCTGATCCGCGACAAGGAGACCGGCAAGCGCTGGGTCCCGATCGTCCCGGACGAGGCCCGCACCTTCGGCATGGAGTCGCTGTTCCCGTCGCTCGGCATCTACTCGCCGAAGGGCCAGACGTACGAGCCGGTCGACCGCGACCAGCTGATGTACTACAAGGAGGCCGTCAACGGCCAGATCCTGAACGAGGGCATCACCGAGGCCGGCTCGATGGCCGACTTCATCGCCGCGTCCACCGCGTACTCCACGCACGGTGAGGCGATGATCCCCTTCTACATCTTCTACTCGATGTTCGGCTGGCAGCGGACCGCCGACCAGATGTGGCAGCTCGGCGACCAGCTCGGCCGCGGCTTCCTCGTCGGCGCCACCGCCGGCCGCACCACCCTGACCGGCGAGGGCCTCCAGCACGCCGACGGCCACTCCCCCGTCATCGCGGCCACCAACCCGGCGGCGCTGACGTACGACCCGGCGTTCGCCTACGAGGTCGCGGTCATCGTCAAGGAGGGTCTGCGCCGGATGTACGGCGAGGCCGCCGAGGGCGAGGACCAGAACGTCTTCTACTACCTCACGGTCTACAACGAGCCGATGCCGCAGCCGGCCAAGCCGGCCGGCGTCGACGAGGGCATCGTCAAGGGCCTCTACCGCTTCAACACGGCGGAGTCGGCCGGGGTGGAGCTGCCCGCCAACGCCCCGCGCATCCAGCTGCTGTCCTCCGGCACGGCCATCCACTGGGCCCTGGAGGCGCAGAAGCTGCTCGCCGCCGAGTGGGGCGTGGGCGCCGACGTGTGGTCCGCCACCTCCTGGACCGAGCTGCGCCGCGACGCGCTGGAGGCCGACGCGGCCCTCCTGCGCGGCGAGGAGCGGACGCCGTACATCCGCACGGCCCTGGAGGGCGTCGACTCCCCGGTCCTCGCGGTCTCCGACTACATGCGCCAGGTCCCGGACCAGATCGCGCAGTGGGTCGAGCAGGACTACACCTCGCTGGGCGCCGACGGCTTCGGCCTCTCGGACACCCGCGAGGCGGCCCGCCGTCACTTCGGCGTCGACGCCCAGTCGATCGTCGTCGCGGCCCTGGCCCAGCTGGCCCGCCGCGGCGAGGTCCAGGCGACGGCCGTGAAGGAGGCGCGCGAGCGCTACGGCCTGTAAGGGCTCCGATCCGCCCGAGGGGCCCGCCTCCGCACGTGCGTGCGGAGGCGGGCCCCTCGGCGTGTGCGTAGGGCAGTCTGGTGGGCATGCGTGCCGCCCGTCTCATCAAAATGGTCCTGCTGCTCCAGAACCGGCCGTCCATGACCGCCGCCCAGCTCGCCGCCGAGCTGGAGGTGTCGGAGCGGACCGTGACCCGGGACGCGCTCGCCCTGTCGGAGGCGGGGGTGCCGGTGTGCGCGGACCGGGGACGGGCCGGTGGGTACCGGCTGGTCGGCGGGTACCGGACCCGGCTGACCGGGCTCGGGCGCGGCGAGGCGGAGGCGCTGTTCCTGTCCGGACTGCCGGGCGCGCTGCGGGACATGGGTCTTGAGGACGCCGCCTCGGCGGCCCGGCTGAAGGTGTCGGCGGCGCTGCTGCCCTCGCTGCGGGACGCGCACGAGTCGGCGGCGCGGCGCTTCCACCTGGACGCGCCGGGCTGGTACCAGGAGCCGGAGACGCCGGAGCTGCTGGCGGCGGTGGCGGAGGCGGTCTGGGACGACCGGTGGGTGTCGGCCCGGTACCGGCGCGGGGACGGCGAGGAGGTGGAGCGGGAGCTCCAGCCGTACGGCCTCGTCCTGAAGGCGGGCGTCTGGTACGTGTGCGCGCGCTCGGGTTCCCCGTTCCGCACGTACCGGGTGGACCGGTTCACGGCGGTGGCCGTGGGCGAGGCGCGGTTCGACCGGGACCCGGACTTCGACCTGCCGGTCTTCTGGGAGGAGCGGTCGGCGGAGTTCGCCCGTTCCCTGCTCCGCACGGAGGTGGTCGTGCGGCTCTCGGAGGCGGGCGTCCGCCGGCTGCCGTACGTCACGGACCGGGCGGCGGCCGAGGGAGCGCTGGCGGCGGGGACCGCCGAGGGCGGTCTCGTGCGGGTCGTCCTGCGGGTGGAGAGCGAGGAGGTCGCCTTCGGCCAGCTGCTCGGGCTCGGCCCGGAGGTGGAGGTGCTGGCCCCGGCCGCGCTCCGGGAGCGGTTCGCGGAGGCGGCCCGGGGCCTGGCGGAGCTTTACCGGTAGTCGGCCACGTCCGGCGTCCCGGTCTCGCTCGCGCCGATGAAGCCCCAGGCGTCGGGGCGGGAGCCGTCGGCGTCGGTGAAGCCGTACTCGCCGGCCAGCTGCGCGCTGGAGAGGGACCGTCCGGTCCAGCGGTGCCGGTCGGGGTCGGCGGCGAGGGCGGCGACGGCCCGGCCGACGTAGACCGGTGACTCGGAGACGCCGAAGTCGGGGATCTTCTCGGTGGCGTCGCGCCAGTTCTCCTCGGTGACGCCGAAGCCGGCGAGCATCTGCTCCGACCTGAGCCAGCCGGGGGTGACGACGACGGCGGTGCCGCCGTACTCCTCCAGCTCCCGGGCGAGGCCGAAGGCCATCCGGATCGGGGCGTTCTTGGCGAGGTCGTAGTAGAGGTTCTCGCGGAAGTGGGTGCTGTTGTACGCGGCGGTGCCGTCGGTGACCTCGACGACGAGCCCGCCGGGGTTGCGGATCAGCAGCGGGACCGCGAGGTGCGAGGTGATGGCGTGGGTCCGCACGCCGAGTTCGAGCATGCGGAGGCCGCCGGCGAGGTCGAGCTCCCACGTCTTCTTGCCGAAGGAGGGGCCGACGAGGTGCTCGCCGCCCCAGACGTCGTTGACGAGGACGTCGAGCCGGCCCCGCTCGCGGTCGATCCGGTCGACGAGGGCGCGGACCTGGTCGGGGTCCAGGTGGTCGGTGGGGACGGCGATCCCCTCGCCGCCGGCGGCCGTCACCAGTTCGGCGGTCTCCTCGATGGTCTCCGTGGCGCGGCCGACCTCGCTGACCTTGTCGCGGGTGGTGCGGCCGGTGACGTACACGGTGGCGCCGAGGGTGCCGAGCTGGACGGCGATGGCCCGTCCGGCGCCCCGGGTGGCCCCGGCCACCAGGCAGATCCGTCCGCGCAGGGGGGTGGTTTCAGTCGTCATGGGCGTCAGCCTGCCAGGGAAACCGGACATCTTCTGTCTGGTTTCATTTCGGGCTTTCCGGGTGCGTCGGGCTCGGGGAGCCACGATGCTGGAGCGGTGATGGACGAGACGGAGTTCTGGGAGCTCATCGACACCACCCGCGAGGAAGCCGAGGGCGACCCCGAGGAGCAGGCCGATCTGCTCGTGGAGCGGCTGACCCGGCTCGACCCCGACTCGGTGCTCGACTACGCGCGCCATTTCGAGGCCCGCTTCAACCGCGCGTACCTCTGGGACCTGTGGGGTGCGGCGGCCGTCCTCTTCGACGGGGCGGCCGAGGAGACCTTCGACTCGTTCCGTTGCTGGCTGATCGGCCAGGGCCGGGAGGTGTACGAGGGGGCCGTGCACGATCCGGACGCGCTGGCGGAGCTGCTCGGCGACTTCGACGTGGAGATCGACGGGGACGGGGAGGAGATCGGCTTCGCCGCGGACGAGGCGTACGAGCAGCTGACCGGTGGCGAGACCCCCGACCTGGGCATTCCGATGCCGGGAGGGGAGCCGCTGGGCACCCCTTTCGACCTGGGTGACGACGACGTGCTCGCGGCCCGCTTCCCCCGGCTGTGGGAGCGCTTCGGGGCGGGGTAGGGCCCGGGGCGCGGACGGGGGATCCGCGTCCCCGGGTGGTTCAGCCGAGCTGGAGCCGGGGGTTCTCCTGGCCGAGGATCATGTCCGTGCGCGGCTGGAGCGCCGGGAAGAGCTGCTCGGGCTGCGGGATCGCCCAGTACTTGCCCTCGGCGACCATCTCGAAGACCCGTGCGGCGTGCTCCTCGGGCGTGAGCCCGTGCTCGTCGGCGAGGCTCTGCAGCTGTTCGCCGAAGGCGGCGATCTCCGGGGGCGCGTTCTCGTCGGGGCGGGCGGCCCTGAAGATCTCGCTCCTGACCGAGCCGGGCGTCACGACGGACACCTGGATCGGGGCGCCCTTCATCAGCATCTCGTAGTGCAGCGACTCGGTGAGGGCGAGCGTGCCGAACTTGGTGACGCTGTACGGCGCCATCAGCGGGCTCGGCAGCATGCCGCCGATCGAGGAGACGTTGACCACCCAGGCCTTCTCGCCGCGCTCCAGCATGCGCGGCACGAAGGCCCGGACGCCGTTGACGTACCCGCCGATGTTGACCCGGAGCACGGCGTCCCAGCGGTCGGCCGGGATCTCCCAGGAGTAGCCCATGGCCATGATCCCGGCGTTGTTGACGAGCAGGTCGACCGCGCCGAACCGGGTGTACGCGGTGTCGGCGAGGGCCTCGACGGAGGCGGGGTCGGCGACGTCGGTGACGACGGCCGTGACCTCGGCGCCGGTGGCCGACAGTTCGCCGGCGAACCCGGCGAGCCGCTCGGCGGCGATGTCGGCGAGGACCAGCTTCATGCCGAGCCCGGCGGCGTGCCGGGCGAGGCCGGCGCCGATCCCGGAGGAGGCGCCGGTGATGACGGCCGTACGACCGCCGAAGACCTCGGCGGCGGTCATCAGAAGTGGGTCCCGCCGTCGATGCGGACCTCGGTGCCGGTGATGAACTTCCCGTCCTCGGAGGCGAGCATCGCGACGACGCCGGCGACGGTCTCGGGGCCGGCGAAGCCCTGGCCGAGGGCGGGGGCGAGCTTGCCGAAGAGGGACCAGTCGGTGTCCTCGGGCAGGCCGGGGCCCATGGACTGCCTGGAGGCGCCGGAGCCGTCGGTCATGCCGGAGGAGATGGAGCCGGGCTGGACGGCGGTGAAGCGGATGCCCTGCTTGGCGTACTCGGCGGCGAGCGCGTGGGTCATGGACTGGATGCCGCCCTTGCTGGCCGCGTAGGCCGCCATGTAGGGGTGGGCGAACATCGCGGAGGTGGAGGAGAAGTTCACGACGGCGGAGCCGTTGCCCTCCAGGAGCGCCGGCACGGCCTCGCGGATCATGAGGAAGGTGCCCGTGAGGTTGATCCGGATCACCTGCTCGAAGGAGTCCAGGGTCGTCTCGTGGGTGTGCGAGGAGCGCAGGATGCCGGCCGCGTTGACCAGGACGTCCAGGCCGCCGAGCGCCTCGACGGCGGCGGCGACGCCGGCCCGCACGGAGGCCTCGTCGGCGATGTCCACGACGACGGTGGTGAGGCGGTCGGCGGCGTCGCCGGCCTTGGCGACGGTGTCCTTGAGGCCGTCCTCGCTGATGTCGGCGGCGACGACCCGGCCGCCCTCGGCGAGCATGCGCAGGACGGTGGCCTGGCCGATGCCGGAGCCGCCGCCGGTGATGAGGGCGCGGCGTCCTTCGTAACGGGTCAGCTGGTTCATGGCGGCAACCTCTCGATGTCAAGCTTTCCGGGGAATGCCGCCACCGTACGCCGATGTGGCACGTTTTGCCATAGCTGCACGTCATGCATACGTGGCCGTCGCAGGCGTACGCTTCCTGGGTGAGCACCAAGCCCGAGGGCGCCGCGCCCCCCACCCCCTCGCTGACGGAACGCCGCAAGGCCGCCACCCAGCTCGACATCGCCCGCGCCGCCGCCGAGCTCTTCACCGAGCGCGGCCCCGACGGCACCACGGCCGAGGAGATCGCCCGGCGGGCCGGCGTCGCCCTGCGCACCTTCTACCGCTACTTCCGCTCCAAGCAGGACGCCGTCGCCCCCCTCCTCGCGGGCGGCGCCGACCGCTGGCGGGAACTGCTCGCCGCGACGGAGCCGGGCGCCGGCGTGCCCGAGGCCCTGGAGCGCTCGATCGCCGCGTCGCTGACCCCGGAGACGGAGGCGGAGGCGGAGGGCCTGCGCTGGACGCGCGGACTGCTGCGGGCCGCCGCCGAGGACCCCGCCCTCCGGGCCGTCTGGTACCGGGTCAACCAGGAGTCCGAGGAGCGGCTGCGCGAGGTCGTCGCCGGGCTCGCCGGGCCGGAGGCCGACCTCCTGGAGGTGCGGCTCGCGGCGGCGGCGGCCACCGACGCCATCCGGATCGCCCTGGAGAGCTGGGCGGAGACGGACGCCCCGGAGCGCGGGGAGGGCGCGCCGGCCGCGCTCGCGGTCCGCTGCCTGCGCGAACTGATGGGCGGCATGCGGCTGTTGCGGGACGCGTGACGGGGCGCGCCGGGCCGGGAGCGACCGGGGGACGGCTGTCGCGGGCTCTCAGCGGACCAGCGACCGGCCCATGAGGACGTCGTCCACGTACGCCCCGTCGAGGAGGATCTCCCCCGGCAGCACGCCCTCGACCACGAAGCCCTCGGAGGCGTAGAGCGCGCGGGCCGGGGCGTTGTGGCCCAGGACCCGCAGGGTGATCCGTACGGCGCCCTGCTCCCGGGCCCGGTCCATGGCGGCCCGCAGCAGCGCCCGTGCGACGCCCTTCCCCCGGGCGGACCCGGCGACGGCGAGGCCCTGGATCTGACGGACATGGGCGGTGGCGGCCAGCGGGGTCGGCGGCACCACCCGGACGAAACCGACGACCGTCCCGTCCCGCACCGCCACGAGGTAGTCCCCGGGCAGGTGGCGCGCGTCGAAGAAGGGCTTGCCCGGCTCCGGGGCCGGCAGCACGGCGTGGAGCGTCGACCAGGTGCTCCGGTCCAGCTCCGCGAGCGCGGCGTCGTCGTCCTGCACGGCGGTGCGTATCTGCGTCTCCGACACGATCATGACGGCCACTGTGCCACGCACCGGCCGGGGAGGGCAGGATGGTGCGCATGCAGCGTTCCGCCACTCGCAAGCGCGTCGCCGTCACCGGCGCCTCCGGCCTCATCGGCTCGGCCCTGGTCCGCTCCCTGCGCGCCGACGGGCACGACGTCCTCCGCCTCGTCCGCCGCCCCGCCCGCACCGCCGACGAGGTCGAATGGGACCCGAAGCGGCTGTACGTGGACGCCGCCGGGCTCGTCGGCGTCGACGCCGTCGTCCACCTGGCGGGCGCCGGCGTCGGCGAGCGCCGCTGGAGCGAGGCGTACAAGAAGGAGATCCGGGACAGCCGGGTCCTCGGCACGACGGCGATCTCCCAGGCGCTCGCCTCGCTCGCCGACCCGCCGGGGACGCTGGTCTGCGGCACGGCGCTCGGCTGGTACGGGGACACCGGCACCCGCGCGGTGGACGAGAGCGCCCCCGCCGGCACGGGCTTCCTGCCCTCGGTGTGCGTGGAGTGGGAGGCCGCGGCCGCCCCCGCCGAGGAGGCCGGCATCCGGGTCGCCTACGCCCGTACGGGCCTGGTGGTCGCCCGCGAGGGCGGTGCCTGGGGACGGCTCTTCCCCGTCTTCCGCGCGGGGCTCGGCGGACGGATGGGGGACGGCCGGCAGTACTGGTCGCACATCTCCCTCCACGACGAGGTGGCCGCGCTGCGCCACCTCGTCGACACCCCGTCCCTCTCGGGTCCGGTGAACCTGACGGCCCCCGAGCCCGTCACCAACCGCGAGGTGACCGCGGCGATGGGCCGCGTACTGCGCCGCCCCACGCTCTTCACCGTGCCGGCCCCCGCCCTGAAGATCGTCCTCGGCGACTTCGCCCAGGACGTGCTGGGCAGTCAGCGGGTGCTGCCGGGGCGCCTGTTGGAGACCGGTTTCGACTTCGCCTTCCCGTCGATCGACGACTCGATCCGGGCCGCCCTGCGCTGACGCCCCCTCCCCCGCGAGGGCTCCCGCGCTCCCCCGTGCTGCGTGCACCCCGGCACGCGCGGGCCGACTTCCGCGGGAGCGCTGCCTAGGCTCGATGCCCACGGTTCGATACGAACGCGAACTTGGGCGTTCCGGAGGCCTGTTGGGGGCATAACGCCTCCCACCGGCGGCGCCGACCTGGGGAGGGGCACGTGCTCAGTACCGCAACCAGCGCACAGCACAGGGACGTCGTGGAGACCGTCGACGTCGTCATCGTAGGGGCCGGGATCGCGGGGCTGGCGGCCGCGCACCGGCTGACCTGCGCCGGGCTCGCCGTCGCCGTCCTGGAGGCGGAGCCGCGGGTCGGCGGCCGGCTGGCCACCGACCCCGTCGGCGGCTTCCTGCTCGACCGGACGGGCCCGCTGCTCACGCTCTCGCCCGAGGACCTCCGCGCCACCCCGGGGCTCGCCGGGCTCGCGCTGCGTCCGTTCGCCCCCGGCGTGCTCGTGCACAGCGACGGGCGGTACGCGCGGTGGGCGGTCCCGCACCCGCGCCGGACGGCCGGCCACCGGGGCGGTGGGGTCCACCGGGGCGTGGGGGGAGCGTTCAGCGTGGCGCGCGCCCTCGCGAGCGCCCCCCGCAATCCGGCCGCCTCGCTCGACCAGGCGCGGCTCGGCGCCTCTCTCGTCCGGCTCGCCGCGACCCCGACCGCGCGCCTGCTCGCCCGCCCCGAACGGACCGCCCGCGAGGCCCTCACCGCCCGGCTCCCCGCCCGGACCGTGCAGGGCGTGCTGCGGCCGCTGCTCGCCGCCCTCCTCGCCGACCCGGACCTCGGCATGTCGAGCCGTCAGGCGGACGTGGCGCTGCGGGCCTTCGCCCGCGGGCGGCCCGCAGTCCCCGAAGGCGGCTCGGCGGCGCTCCCCGAACGGCTCGCCGCCGTGCTGCCGCCCGGCACGGTCCGCACCGGCGTCCGGGTGACGGACGTGTCGGTCTCCCGGGTCAGGACCGCCGAACACGGCGTCCTCGGCTGCCGCTCCGTCCTCCTGGCCACGGGCGCGCGCACGGCGGCGGAGCTGCTGCCGGGCCTGCGCGTCCCCGGCTTCCACCCGGTGACCGTCCTGCACCACACGGCGCCCGTGGCGCCCACCGCGGACCCCACCCTGCTCCTGGAGTCCGACCCCGGCGGGCCGGTGGCCCACACGGCCGTGATGAGCGCGGTCGACCCGTCCCGGGCCCCGGCCGGGAGGGCCCTCGTCACCTCCACGGTCCTCGGGACGCCCCCGGACGACACGGAGCGGCGGGTCCGCAAGCACCTGGCCACCCTGTACGGCACGTCCACGGACGACTGGGAGCTCCTGGCCCTCCACCACACCCGGGACGCGGTCCCGGCGGTGCCGCCGCCGCACGACGCGGACCGGCCGGTCCGGCTGCTCGCGGGTCTCTACGTGTGCGGGGACCACCGGGACGCGGGGACGGTGGCGGGTGCGCTCAGGTCCGCGGCCCGCGCCACGAAGTCCCTCCTGACGGACCTGGGCGTCCGCCCCCGCCTGACGGCGGGCAGCTCGGCGGCCTGACACCGCGCGGCACCGCCCCGCCGAGGCGCGGCGTCAGCCGAGGGCCGCCACGCGGTCCCGGTACGTGCGGGCCGCCGCCGCGTCGCGGTACGGCTCCAGGCGTCGCTCGAAGTCCCGGACGTACTCGACGGCCCGCGCCGACCGCATCTCCGACGCCTGCTGCGCCGCCTCCGCGCCCAGCGCGCACGCCTGCTCCAGTTCGCCGAGGGCCAGGCGCGAGGTGGCGAGGACGACCCGGCAGAACAGGCGGCTGCGGGCGAAGCCGGGCGCGCGGAGCTGGAGCGCGCGCTCGGCGTGCTGCGCGGCGGTCCGGTACTGCTGGAGGTCCCGGTGGCAGTGCCCGAGCTCGTCGGCGAGCTGCGCCTCGTCGAAGTGACGGGCCCAGTAGGGCACCTCGTCGCCGGGGCGGGCCGCTTCGAGGGCCCGCTCGGCACGGACCAGGGAGGCGCTGCAGACCCGCGCCTCGCCGAGGACGGCGTGCCCGCGCGCCTCGACGGCGTGCAGCATCGCCTGGACGACGGGCGGGGCGGCGGGGCCGACGCCCTGCTGGGCGACCCGGGCGAGCTGGACGGCCTCGCGGCCGTGGCCGAGGTAGACGGCCTGGCAGCTCATGGTGAGGAGCACGTACGAGCCGTAGGCCCGGTCCCCGGCCGCCTGGGCGAGGCGCAGCGCCTGGACGAAGTACCGCTGCGCGAGGCCGTGGGCGGCGATGTCGTACGAGGTCCAGCCGGCGAGCCGGGTGAGGTCGGCGGCGGCGGCGAAGAGCCGGCGGCCGGTGGACTCCCCGTACGTGCCGCGCAGCATGGGCTCGGCCTCGTGCTCCAGGTAGCGGACGAGGGCCTGGCGGGCGTGGCCGCCGCCGTAGGCGTGGTCGAGGGTGCGGAAGAGCTCGCCGACGGAGCGGAGGGCGGCGATGTCGCCGCTGGAGACCCGCTGGCCGGGGCCCCTGTCCGTGCCGCGCTGGCGGGGCACGGAGAAGCGGCCCTGGGGCGGCACCCGGGGGTCCTGCGCGGCTCCGGCGGGGGCGCCCGGCGGGCGGGCGGCCGGGCCGGGGGCGGGCTCGCCGCGGGCGACCCGGTCGTCGGCGCGGCCGATCAGCCAGTCGCGGCTGGGGACGACGAGGCCGGCCGGGGTGAAGGCGATCTTGCGGAGTTCGGCGTGGCTGCCGGAGTCCTTGCGCCACAGACCGCTGACGATGTCGACGGCTTCCTCGGGGGTGGCGGCGAACTCCAGGCCCGCGTAGACCGGCGCACAGGCGTCGAGGCCGAGGTCCTGGGCGGAGAGGCGGCGGCCGAGGCGGCGGGTGAAGACCTCGGCGATGAGGGCGGGGGTGGTGCCGCGCGGCTGCTGACCGCGGAGCCAGCGGGTCACGGAGGTCTTGTCGTACCGCAGGTCCAGCCCGTGTTCCAGACCGAGCTGGTCGACCCGTCTGGCGAGCCCCGCGTTGGAGAACCCGGCTTCGGCGATGAGCGCGGCGAGCTGGCGGTTCGGGATGCGCTGCGGTGGTCGTTCCGTCATCAGCTGTGCGGTCTCCTGCCTTCCGGGTCCGGGCGGCAGCCCCGTCGGACCCTCATGGAACGGCGCGAATTTAGCGGTCTCCACGGCCCGTACCGCCAGCTTCGCCCCACATTCATCCGATCGTGTGAGGATTGACGGCACCGCTGACGTAGGCGCCCCCGTCCACCTGCCGGAGGACCGTCCCCGGCGCCGCCGTACAGTGGCATGGGCGCGAATGACGCATGGTGCCGAGCCGGCCCGGGATGATCCCCGGTCCCCGGCCTCCGGCACCCAGGAGGAGGCATGGCCGTGAGTGAGCTGCGATTCGTCCGCCTGGGGTTCGGCGAGGAGTCCGTCGACTACCAGGTGGCCTGGGACAAGCAGCGCGAGGTGCACGCCGCGCGGTTCGCCGACGAGATCGACGACACCTGTCTGCTGCTGGAGCACCCGCCGGTCTACACGGCCGGCCGGCGCACGCAGGAGAACGAGCGGCCGCTGGACGGGACGCCGGTGGTGGACGTGGACCGGGGCGGCAAGATCACCTGGCACGGCCCGGGCCAGCTGGTCGGCTACCCGATCATGAAGCTGCCCCGCCCGGTGGACGTCGTCGCGCACGTGCGCCGCCTGGAGGAGGCCCTGATCCGCACGGCCGCCGAGTTCGGCGTGGAGACCACGCGGATCGAGGGGCGCAGCGGGGTCTGGGTCCTCGGCGACCCGGTCGAGCGGCGGCCGTCGATCGGCGGCCTCTCCCTCGACTTCGACCCCCGGCTGAACGACGAGGAGTTCGACCCGCGCCTCAACGGTCCCGAGTACGCCCCGTCCAACGCCGGCCAGCGCCGCGAGGACCGGAAGCTCGCCGCGATCGGCATCCGGGTCGCCAAGGGCGTCACCATGCACGGCTTCTCGTTCAACGTGAACCCGGACAACACCTGGTTCGACCGGATCATCCCGTGCGGCATCCGGGACGCGGGCGTGGCCTCGCTCGCGAACGAGCTGGGCCGGGACGTCACGATCGAGGAGGTGCTCCCGGTCGTGGAGAAGCACCTGCGGGACGTACTGGAGAACGCGGAGCTGAAGCCGCGGGAGATCGAGCGGGCCTCGGCCTGAGGAATGCCGGGCTCTGGCCACGGGTTGGCCAGGCGTAGAGCAAGGCATGGAAGCAACGGGCGTACCCTGGTGTGCGCCGAAGAATCGAAGCTACAGGAGCCGATGTGTCCGCAGTCGCCCCCGACGGACGCAAGATGCTGCGCCTGGAGGTCCGGAACGCCCAGACCCCCATCGAGCGCAAGCCCGAGTGGATCAAGACCCGCGCGAAGATGGGTCCCGAGTACACGAAGATGCAGGGCCTCGTGAAGAGCGAGGGCCTGCACACGGTCTGCCAGGAGGCGGGCTGTCCCAACATCTTCGAGTGCTGGGAGGACCGCGAGGCGACCTTCCTCATCGGCGGTGACCAGTGCACCCGGCGCTGCGACTTCTGCCAGATCGACACGGGCAAGCCCGAGGCGCTGGACCGTGACGAGCCGCGCCGCGTGGGCGAGTCGGTCGTCACGATGGACCTGAACTACGCCACCATCACGGGCGTCGCGCGCGACGACCTGGAGGACGGCGGCGCCTGGCTGTACGCGGAGACCGTGCGCCAGATCCACCGGCAGACGGCGGACCGCGCCGAGGGCCGCACCAAGGTCGAGCTGCTGGCCCCCGACTTCAACGCGGTGCCGGAGCTCCTGAAGGAGGTCTTCGACTCCCGCCCGGAGGTCTTCGCGCACAACGTCGAGACCGTCCCGCGGATCTTCAAGCGGATCCGTCCGGGCTTCCGCTACGAGCGCTCCCTGGACGTCATCACCCAGGCCCGCGACTACGGTCTGGTCACGAAGTCGAACCTGATCCTCGGCATGGGCGAGACCCGCGAGGAGATCAGCGAGGCGCTCCGGCAGCTGCACGACGCGGGCTGCGAGCTCATCACGATCACGCAGTACCTGCGCCCCTCGGTCCGGCACCACCCCGTGGAGCGCTGGGTCAAGCCGCAGGAGTTCGTGGAGCTGAAGGAGGAGGCCGACGCGATCGGCTTCTCCGGCGTGATGTCGGGCCCGCTGGTCCGCTCCTCGTACCGCGCGGGCCGGCTGTACCAGCAGGCGATCGAGAAGCGCGGCGCGGTCGACAACGCCACCCAGGCGGTCTGAGCCCGCCCGGGCTCGTGTGAATCGCCGCACAAGTAGTTACCGGCCGGTACCGGCCGGATCGGACGCGGTCCGTACACCCCCGCAGCTCAGGGGAGCGTACGGGCCGCGTCGGCGTCCGTCCGGTCCTCCACATGGCCGCATCAACGTTTCATCAGTGTTTGACCACCGGGTCACGCCCTGGTAACACCGATCTGTGAGCCTGGTTTCACTCACCGCCACCACCCGCTCACACCCCCACCTCGTCTCACCCGCAATCGAGGGAGGACCCCGACATGCCGGCCGCATCGACGCACGTCCGCGTCACCGCGATCCCGTCCGTCACCGACGCCCTGAAGGCCGTGGAGGCACTGCTCCTGGGCGCCGGCCAGCGCACCGCGCGGCGGAACGCCTGGAACTCCGTCCTGGAGGACCGCCGCCGGGCCAAGGACCGGGTGGAGGCCCAGCACGTGATGGAGGCCGCGTCGGGTCGGGCTTCCCGGGCCACGTAAACTTCTGGGCATGGCGAGGAAGGCAAACACGGGCAGCGCTGACGCTGCGAACCCCGGGCGACTGAAGCAGATCGCCCTCACGTACCAGATGACCCGGAAGGCCGACCCGAAGGTCGGTCTGGTCGTCGCGGGCGTGGGCATCGGCGTACTCGGTGTCCTCCTCGCGATCGGCTTCCTCATCGGTCACCCGGTCTACCTGGGCATCCTGGGCTTCGTCCTGGGTCTCCTGGCCGCGGCCATCGTCTTCGGGCGGCGCGCCGAGCGCGCGGCCTTCGGGCAGATGGAGGGCCAGCCGGGCGCGGCGGCGGCGGTGCTGCAGAACGTCGGGCGCGGCTGGACGACGACCCCCGCGGTCGCGATGAACCGCAGCCAGGACGTCGTGCACCGCGCGGTCGGCCGGGCCGGCATCGTGCTGGTGGCCGAGGGCAACCCGAACCGGGTCAAGACCCTGCTCGCGGCCGAGAAGAAGCGGATGAGCCGCGTCGTGATGGACGTGCCGGTGCACGACATCGTCGTCGGCGACGGCGAGGGCCAGGTGCCCCTGAAGAAGATCCGCACGACCATGCTCAAGATGCCCCGCGTGCTCACCGGCCCGCAGGTGACCGCCGCCAACGACCGGCTGCGGGCGATGGGCGACCTGATGAGCAACATGCCGCTGCCGAAGGGGCCGATGCCGAAGGGCATGCGGATGCCGCGCGGCGGAAAGATGCGCTGAGACCCGACCTGACGAGAAGGGCCCCGGACCGTGCGGTCCGGGGCCCTTCTCGTACGCGCGCCTCAGATGCGGACCTGGACGGCGCCGGAGAGGCAATCATGGAGGCCGCGGCCGTCGCGGTCCCAGATGAGGGCCGGGATCGCGAGGCAGACGAGCAGGGAGCGGATCGCGACCCGGAACAGGCCGAGGCGGCCGCCGTTCACGGAGACGACGCGCAGGCCGAAGAGGCGCTTGCCGGGCGTCGAGCCGACGGTGCCGACCGTCAGGACGCCCAGGACGAACAGGATGAGCAGGGCCCAGTTGCCCGTCGCCTGGTTGTAGCCGTCGGTGATCAGGCCGTATGCGATCAGCATGCAGAGGGCCCAGTCGAGGGCGAGGGCGCCCAGGCGCCGCCCGGGGCGGGCGATCGAGCCGGGACCCTCCTCGGGCAGCCCGAGCTGCTCACCGCGGTAACCGAAGTCGACGCCTGCGTCCTCGGCCGCCGCGCGGGGGCCGGAGAGCCAAGATCCGAGTGCTTGCCTGTTGTCCACCCGACCACGGTACTGTGCCCGTTTTCGATCACTTCGGCGCGGGTGGGCCTAGGGCCTGTCTCCCTGATCCGGCCTGATCCGAAAGACAGGCCCTACGGGGCCGGGGAGGCGGAACGGCACCCGCCCCGGTTAACTTCGACGAAACAAATGGGTCATGCTTGAGAAATCCCGTCTGCCTATGGTCGGGTCCAGCGTGTGCCACCGCACTGGCCGCACGACCGAGCTGCAACCCCGCCCCTCCCCGGGCCGGGAGTAGGAGGAGTTGGATGTCCCAGAACAACGGGTTCCAGAACGCCGACGAGGTCCAGAAGTTCATCAAGGACAACGACGTCAAGATGGTCGACGTCCGGTTCTGTGACCTTCCGGGTGTGATGCAGCACTTCACGATCCCCGCGACGGCCTTCGACCCGGCGGATGAGCTCGCCTTCGACGGCTCGTCGATCCGCGGCTTCCAGGCCATCCACGAGTCCGACATGGCGCTCCGCGCCGACCTGTCGACGGCCCGCGTGGACCCCTTCCGCCGCGACAAGACGCTGAACATCAACTTCTTCATCCACGACCCGATCACGGGCGAGGCCTACAGCCGCGACCCGCGGAACATCGCGAAGAAGGCCGAGGCGTACCTCGCCTCCACCGGCATCGCCGACACCGCCTACTTCGGCCCCGAGGCCGAGTTCTACGTCTTCGACTCGGTGCGCTTCGAGACCTCGGCGAACCAGGGCTTCTACCACATCGACTCCGAGGCCGGCGCCTGGAACACCGGTGCGGAGGAGAACAACCGCGGCTACAAGGTCCGCTACAAGGGCGGCTACTTCCCGGCCCCGCCGGTCGACCACTTCGCCGACCTGCGCTCGGAGATGTCCCTGGAGCTGGAGAACGTCGGCCTCCAGGTCGAGCGCCAGCACCACGAGGTCGGCACCGCCGGCCAGGCCGAGATCAACTACAAGTTCAACACGCTGCTCGCCTCGGCCGACGACCTGATGCTGTTCAAGTACATCATCAAGAACGTCGCCTGGCGGAACGGCAAGACCGCGACCTTCATGCCGAAGCCGATCTTCGGCGACAACGGCTCGGGCATGCACGTCCACCAGTCGCTGTGGGCGAACGGCGAGCCGCTGTTCTACGACGAGACGGGCTACGCGGGCCTCTCGGACACCGCCCGCTACTACATCGGCGGCATCCTCAAGCACGCCCCGTCGCTGCTCGCCTTCACCAACCCGACGGTGAACTCGTACCACCGCCTGGTGCCGGGCTTCGAGGCCCCGGTCAACATGGTGTACTCGCAGCGCAACCGCTCCGCCGCCATGCGCATCCCGATCACGGGCTCGAACCCGAAGGCCAAGCGCGTCGAGTTCCGCGCGCCGGACCCGTCCTCGAACCCGTACCTCGCCTTCTCGGCGCTGCTCCTCGCGGGCCTCGACGGCATCAAGAACAAGATCGAGCCGGCGGAGCCGATCGACAAGGACCTGTACGAGCTGGCTCCCGAGGAGCACGCCAACGTCCAGCAGGTCCCGACCAACCTCGAGGCCGTCCTCCGCGCCCTGGAGGACGACAACGAGTACCTCCAGGCCGGCGGCGTCTTCACCTCGGACCTGATCGAGACCTGGATCGACTACAAGCGCACCCACGAGATCGCCCCGATCCAGCTGCGCCCGCACCCGCACGAGTTCGAGCTCTACTTCGACCTCTAAGCCGAGGCTGCTTCCTGACGAGGCCCGCCGCCCCCTTCGAGGGGGCGGCGGGCCCCGCTGTCTTCCGGCCAAGATCACGGCAATGCGAACAGCTGACGAACTATCGCCCGTACCTGCGAGTAGGGGATTCACTCTCCGCGACCGGTCGATAGCGTGTCGTCGTCGCTGCCGCCACACCCGGAGCACAGGGCTCCGCCGGGACTAGCTGGCGCGATGAGGACTGCCTACGTGACTCAGGCGGCTTTCGCCCCTGCAGAGACGCTCCGACTCCAGCCGTACACCGATCACTGCCGCGTCATCGCCGACGAGGGCGCGCACGTGGTCATCGGCGTCTCCCCGGGAAACAGTTATTTCACCGCCCAGCGGCTGCGCGAGCTGACGCGCTGGGGCATGGACCACTTCGACCAGGTCGATCTCGTCTACACCGATCTGCATGTCGCCGACATGTACGAGGCGCTGGGGTACGGGGCCGACGAGGCACGGCGGAAGGCCGTCAAGAACCTGCGGGGGGTACGGGCGAAGGTCGGGGCGGCCGTGGCGGAGGCCGATCCCACGGGGGCGCGGGTACGGGCCCGCGGGATGTCGGAGTTCCAGGCCCTGCCCGCGTACCAGGAGCTGCACCGCCAGGTCGTGGCGGCCGTCGACGCGGATCCGGTGGTACGGGAGACCTGCGACGCGCTCACCGGGATCTTCCTGGCGGGGAAGCTGACACCGGGGCAGGAGGCGAGCGCGCTCCAGAAGGAGGTGTGCCGGGCGTACATCAGCGCCGAGGTGCCGCTGTTCCTGGACACCCCCGCGATCCTCGGGGTTCCGTCCTCGCTCAACTGCTACCACCAGGCCCTGCCCCTCGCCGATCTGCTCTACGCCCGGGGCACCGGGCTGCGTGCCTCCCGCAACCAGGGGCACGGCATCCTCACGCCTGTCGAAGGAGACGCGCGATGACCGCGGTCATGACGAACGAACCGCCCGCCTTCCCCTTCGACTGGGACGGGACCCGGCTGCCCGCCGAGATCGCCGCGCTGCGCGCCGAGCCGGTCCGGAAGGTCCGCACGATCGCCGGGGCCGAGGCCTGGCTGGTCTCCTCGTACGAGCTGTGCAGACAGGTCCTGGAGGACCCGAGGTTCAGCCTGAAGGACACCTCGGCGCCGGGGGCACCCCGGCAGTACGCGCTGACGATCCCGCCGCACGTGGTGAACAACATGGGCAACATCACCGGGGCCGGGCTGCGCAAGGCCGTCATGAAGGCGATCAACCCGAAGGCGCCCGGCCTGGAGGAGTGGCTGCGGGCCCGGGCCGGGGCCCTGGTGGACGCGCTGGTCGCCGAAGGGGCGCCCGGAGAGCTGCGGGGCGCCTACGCCGATCCGTACTCGGCGGGCCTGCACTGCCGGATGCTGGGCATCCCGGAGGAGGACGGGCCGCGGCTGCTGCGCAGCCTGGACGTGGCCTTCATGAACGCACCGCGCGAGATCGAGGCGGCCCGGCTCAACTGGGACCGGGACATCGCCTACATGACCGAGCGCCTGGACGATCCGGCGACGGGCGGACTGATGGCGGAGCTCGCGGCGCTGCGCGAGGACCCCGACTACGCGCACCTGACGGACGAGATGCTGGCGACGGTGGGCGTGACGCTGTTCGGGGCCGGGGTGATCTCCACCGCCGGGTTCCTGACGATGGCGCTGGTGTCGGTGCTGACCCGGCCGGACGTGCGGGAGGCGCTGACCGCCGGCGGCACGCGAGGTGTCGCCGGGGCCATGGACGAGCTGCTGCGGGTGAACCTGTCGATCGGCGACGGGCTGCCGCGCCTCGCCCTGGAGGACGTGCGGCTCGGCGAGGTCGAGGTGCGGGCCGGTGAGCTCGTCCTGGTGCTCGTGGAGGCCGCGAACCACGATCCCGAGCGCTTCCCGGACCCGCTGGCCTTCCGGCCGGACCGGGAGAACGCCGCCGAGCACCTCTCCTTCGGCGGCGGGCGGCACTACTGCCCGGCGACGGCGCTCGGCAAGCGGCACGCCGAGATCGCCCTGGAGACGCTGCTCGACCGGCTGCCGGGGCTGCGGCTCGCGGTGCCGGTCGAGCAGCTGGTGTGGCGCACCAACTTCATGAAGCGGCTCCCCGAACGGCTGCCGGTGGCCTGGTAGCGGGCGGGACCGAAGGCGGTGCCGCCCGGAACCGGGCCGGGCGGCACCGCTCCGGTGTCAGCGGCCGTAGCGGATCAGGGCACGGACCATCCGGCACGTGGTGTCGGAGGGCGGGTGGATGCCGATGTCGGCGGCCGTCGCGCTTATCGCCGCGTTCGTCGCCTTCGACGGGACGTAGACGCCGGCGTCGAGCAGCGCGATCGCGAGGCGCATGGCCTTGAGACGGCGGTTGTGGGACACGTACCACTCGCGGGGGCGGCCCGCGGGGAGCGGCTTCCTCTCGAGCGGCTTCCAGGGTTCGATGGACGGCGTCCGGATCACGGCCAGAGCCATGGGCTACCTCCTGGCGAACGGTGGGCGGGGGCCCTCCTCGGGACCCTCACCTTCACCCCCTATTTTAGAGACCCCCACTGACAATCGCTGCTGGCCAGATGGGGTTTGGGGGGTGTTCCAAGGAGGCGTGGGGGGTACCGTACGGGCCATGGAGATCTGGATCAATCCCGCCTGTTCCAAGTGCCGCGGCGCCCTCACCCTCCTCGACGCGGAGGGCGCCGACTACACCGTGCGCCGCTACCTGGAGGACGTCCCCTCGCCGGAGGAGATCCGGGACGTGCTCGACCGGCTCGGGCTGGAGCCCTGGGACATCACGCGGACCGGCGAGGACGCCGCCAAGGAGCTCGGCGTGAAGGAGTGGCCCCGGGACGAGGCCGCCCGGGAGCGGTGGATCGAGGCGCTCTCCGCCCACCCCAAGCTGATCCAGCGGCCCATCATCACGGCGGAGGACGGCACGGCCGTGGTCGGCCGCACCGAGGAGGCCGTGCGGGACGCGCTCTCCCGCTGAGAGGGGGCCGTGCGGGGCCCTCGCCGGGGCGCTCAGCCCCCGGACCGCAGGCGTTTCGTCATGATCAGCTCCTGGCCCGCGCGGCCGTCCGGCGCGTAGCCGAGGCGCTCGTACAGCGCGACGGCCCGGGCGTTCGCCGCGAGCACGGAGAGCCGGAGGGTTCCCGCTCCCGTACCGCGCGCCCAGGTCTCGACGGACCCGATCAGGCCCGCGGCCAGGTCCTGGCCGCGGGCTTCGGGCGCGACCCAGACCGAGCGCAGCTCCGGCAGGCCGTCGGCCGCCGTGAGCCCGGCCGCGAGGCCGACGGGCCGGGCGCCGCGCACCGCCAGGACGCCGTACGTCGCCGGGTCGTCGAACCGGGCCCGCCACCGCTCCTCGCCGCCCCGGTCCCAGTCGGCGAGCCGGGCCTTGAACGCCTCGGGCGAGACGGTGAGCGAGGCGATGCGGGCCTCGCGCCAGAGGGGCCAGTCGGCGGACGTGACGGTCCGGAGGGCCGGCCGCCCGCCGTCAGCCGCGGGCGGCACGGTGCTCCGCCTCCGCCAGGATCTCCGTGATCCGCAGGCCGAAGCGGGCGTCGCAGGGGTGGGGCTCGCCGGTGCGGGCGGCGGTGACGAGGGCGTCCACGGCCGCGGCGAGGGCCCCCACCGCTCCGTCCCAGCGGGGCATGTCGGCCCGGCCCCGGCCGCCGTGCAGGGTGAGGGCCGCCTCCGCCGCCTCGGGGGGCGCGCTCAGGGTCAGCGTGGCCGTGCTGCTCGCCCCCGAGCCGTGCCGCAGCACCAGGTGGTGGGTGCCGTCGGGGCCCGGGACGGCGGTGATGTCGGTGACGTCGCCGAGGACCGGCAGGTAGACGGAGAGGACGTGCGGGCCGACGTCCCAGAGGCCGCCCTTCTCCCGCCGCCACGGCGAGGCCGCGTAGGCACTGGCGGAGCCGGGGCCGTAGAGCGAGCCCAGCCAGTGGGCCTCGCCCAGGAACCAGCCGCCCGCCGCCGCCTGTTCGTCGACCCAGCGGGCCGTCGGCTCCGCGAACCGCAGGGTGCAGAACACCACCGAGGCGACCCCGGCCGCCTCCACGGCCTCGGTCACCTCGCGGGCGAGCGCCACCGTCGTCGCGACCGGCTTGTCGAGCAGGACGTGACAGCCGGCCTCCGCCGCCCGCACCGCCAGGGGCGCCTGGACGTCGGGCGGGAGGGCCAGGGCGACGGCGTCGCTCGCGGCGAGGAGGGCGTCCACGTCCTCGTACGCCCGGGTGCCGGACGCGGCGGCGAGCTCGGCGGCCGCCTCGGGGCGTCTGCCCCACACCCCGCTGAACTCGACGCCGGGATGCCCGGCGAGCGCGGGCGCGTGCGTGCGCGCGGCCCACGGGCCGGTGCCGAGCAGTCCGATACGGGGCTTCGCGCCCAGGTGCTTCGCCATGCCCCCAGTCTGCCGGGCGGCACCGACAGCGGGCCCGGCGGGCGGGCGGTGGCCCGCGGTCCGGCTCGCGGGGGCCGGTTCGCGGGCGCCGGTTCGCGGGCGGGCTCGTGGGCCGGGCGACCGTCGTCCGGCCGCGTGTCCGCCCCCGCCCGCCCGTAATCCGCTGGCGGGCCTCCCCCCACCCGGTGCTAGCGTTCCCGCGCCGGCCGCGGGACTCTGGTGCGACTTCCGGAACCTGCCTCTGAAGCAACGTCTTCGCTGTTCGCGCCCTCATTCCCCGGCCGGCATCCGCGTGAGGGAAGGAGAGCGCCGTGTCCGAGCTCGTCGCCGCCGAGGACGTGCTCCTCTTCGTCAACGCCGCCGTGACCGCCACCGGACAGCGCGAGTTCCGGTCCTCCGCCGCCGAGCAGCGCTTCTCGCTCGCGTTCCTCCACGAGTACGTACGCGTGAACTACCGGCCCGTGTACGCCGCCGTCCTCGCGCTCGACATCAACGACCACAACGCCGCGCTCGTCATCGAGCACCTGCTCCGCACGCCGAAGGAGGCGGAGGAGGGCGAGGGCCGGCTGGTCGCCGCGCGCCTCGCCCTGCTGCCGCCGCAGCGGGTCTACCGCCTGTTCGGCGCGCTCCGCGCCGCCGGGGTCAACAACCGCCGCACGCGCGCGATCGTGCGCGCGTGGCTCGCGGCCCGACCCGATCCGGCGCTGGACGCGGTGAAGTACCGGACCGGTCTGAAGGCCGCCCTCCGGCACGTCCACGGCCGGCCGGCCGACGCCGAGACGGGCGACTTCCTCTTCGCCCCGGGCCGCCGCACCCGGTACGAGAACGCCACGCTCGACGCGCACCGCCGGGCGCACTACGAGCAGAACGCGCTGTACGAGCTGCCGTTCACCGTCGCCGAGGGCTTCGCCGCGAAGCACGGGGTGCCCCGCGCGGTGTTCCTGGAGCGGATCGCGCCCCGGATGACCCGCCTGGAACGGCTGCGCGCGGACCGGGCGGCCGATCTGTCGGTCATGCCGCTCACCCGGCTCGCCCTGTACGTCCTCGCGCTGCCGTTCGGCGAGCGGGTGGCGCGCCGGGCCGAGCTGACGGGCGCGCTGCGCGCGGCCGCCCGGCGCGCGGCGGGGCCGTACGCCGGGAGCTGGGGGCGGGTGGCGGCCGTCCTCGACGACAGCTTCTCCTCCTCCGGTTCGGCGGTGAAGCGGCGCCGGCCGCTGGCCGTGGCCCTCGGCTGCCACTTCCTCCTGGAGGCCCTGGCGTCCCCGGGGGCGTACGCCCCGCTGTGGACGTCGGGCCGGGACGATCCCCTGCTCGTGCACCCCTACGGGCCGACCCCGCTCGGTCTGCGGGTCCTGGACGCCCTGGAGACCGGTCCCGAGCGGCTGGTGATCGTCTCGGACGGCTGGGACAACGCCCCGCCGGGGCTCGCGGGCGAGGTGCTGCGGGTGTGGCGCACGCGCCTCGATCCGGAGCGGCGGACGAGCGTGGTGCACCTCAACCCCGTATACGACGCCGAGGGCTTCGACGTGCGCCGGCTCGCCCCGAGCGTGCCGACCGCCGGGATCCGGGACGCGGAGGATCTGGCGGCCCTGGTGGAGATCGCGCAGTTCGCGGAGGGGCGGACGGGCTTCGCGGAGCTGCGGGCGTATCTGGACCGGAGGGTGGAGACGTTCCTGAAGGGGGCGGAGGGGTGACGCGGATCGATCTGACCGGACTCGACGTGCGGCCCGCGCAGGTGTGGGGCGGGGTGCGGCTCGTGCCGCTCGTGCGGGACGAGCCGGTGCCGGGGCTGCGGCTGCGCCGGGAGGTGTACGAGGGGTGGGGCGGGGCCTCCGTCGAGCTCGGCGACCGCACCTCGTACACCTCGTACGTCCCGCACGGTTTCGTCGCCGACTGGACGGGGGCGGGGGCGGAGTCCGCCGTGTACGGATCGCGGCTCGGCGGCGAGGCGGTGCCGGGGTGCGTGCCCCTGCGGCGGATCCACCGGATGGCCAAGCGGCGGCGCGGCAACGACGGGCGCGCCGAACGGCGGCTGCGGTTCCTGCCGCTGCACCTGGCCCTGGAGGGGTACCTCGCGCTGCACTTCGGGGGGCCGTCCGTGGTCTGGGACGACTGGTCCCGGGAGGCGCTGCGGCGCGGTCTCTCCCCGCGCGCGGAGGCGGCGTACGCGGGGTGGGCGGTGCCGGGGCTCGCGGAGGCGCTGCGGGTCTTCGAGCTGCATCCGGGCCAGTGCGGGCTGCTCCTGTACGTGGCGGACGCGCCGGCGGCGGCGTTCGTGGTGCCGCACCCGGACGACTACCGGCTGCTGCACCCGACGCTGGTCGAGGACCTGTACGGGGAGCTGGTCCACCAGTACGCCCACTACGGCGCCCCGGTGCCCGAGTTCACGGCGCGGATCCGGGACGCGGCCGGCGGCATCCGCGGCCTCGCCGACCTGCGGGCGGCGGCGCGGGAGCAGGAGCGGTCCTGGGCGGCGGCGCACGACGGGCTGATGGCGCGCGACCTGCTGGAGACGCCGTACTCCTTCGAGCGGGTCCACCGGATGGACGGGTTCGACCTGTACCGGTTCCTCCCGCCGTTCGAACGGGGCGGGCGGGAGCAGCACATCGGCGAGGTGATCACCGACCGGAAGGGGCGGGCGGCCTACCTGAAGACCTTCCGGCTCTCCGAGAACCAGATCCGGAAGGGGTACCTCCTGAACCGGCTCGCGGACTGCGACTGGCACCTCGGCCGGACCGCGGAGGCGCTCGGGACCTCGTACACCGAGCTGGTCGGACGGGTGCGGGGCGCGGGCCTCGGCGGGCTCCTCGACGCCCACGTCGTCGCGCGGCGGCTGCGCGACGACCGGGAGAGCTGAGTAACACGGGGTTCACATTCGGGCAACCGACGGGAAATCCCGTGTTGCCAAGCTGCGGTCGAACACACCGCGCAGCCGGCGCGGTGACCGCAGCTTCTCGCAGTGCCGCGAGCCGCAGCGGACCCCCGCAGCAGCACGCCAAAGGATGAGACCCGTGACCTTCAAGGCTGAGTACATCTGGATCGACGGCACCGAGCCGACCGCGAAGCTTCGTTCCAAGACGAAGATCATCGCGGGTGAGGGCCTCGCCCTGGAGGAGCTGCCGATCTGGGGCTTCGACGGTTCCAGCACGAACCAGGCCAAGGGCCACGCCTCGGACCGCGTCCTCAAGCCGGTCTTCTCCTGCCCGGACCCGATCCGCGGCGGCAACGACGTCCTGGTGCTGTGCGAGGTCCTCAACACGGACATGACGCCGCACGAGTCCAACACCCGCGCCGCGCTGGCCGAGGTCGCCGGCCGCTACGCCGCTCAGGAGTCGATCTTCGGCATCGAGCAGGAGTACACCTTCTTCGACGGCACCCGTCCGCTCGGCTTCCCGGTGAACGGCTTCCCGGCCCCGCAGGGCGGCTACTACTGCGGCGTCGGCGTGGACGAGATCCACGGCCGCCCGATCGTCGAGGCGCACCTGGAGAACTGCCTCAAGGCCGGTCTCGGCATCTCCGGCATCAACGCCGAGGTCATGCCCGGCCAGTGGGAGTTCCAGGTCGGCCCGCTGTCCCCGCTCGAGGTCTCGGACCAGCTGTGGGTCGCCCGCTGGCTGCTCTACCGCACGGCCGAGGACTTCAACGTCTCCGCGACGCTCGACCCGAAGCCGGTGAAGGGCGACTGGAACGGCGCGGGCGCGCACACCAACTTCTCCACGAAGGCGATGCGCGAGGGCTACGACGCGATCATCACCGCGTGCGAGGCGCTCGGCGAGGGCTCGAAGCCGCTCGACCACGTCAAGAACTACGGCGCCGGCATCGACGAGCGCCTGACGGGCCTGCACGAGACCGCCCCGTGGGACGAGTACTCCTACGGCGTCTCGGACCGCGGCGCCTCGGTCCGCATCCCGTGGCAGGTCGAGCAGGACCAGAAGGGCTACATCGAGGACCGCCGCCCGAACGCGAACGTGGACCCGTACGTGGTGACCCGCCTCATCGTGGACACCTGCTGCGAGGCCCTGGAGAAGGCCGGCCAGGTCTGATCCGCACCCGCACGCCCGGACAGGGGCGCCCGCCGTTTCACACGGCGGGCGCCCCTGCCGCGTTGTCAGTGGCGTTTGCCACAGTGGGGCCATGCTCGACATCACGGTGGAGACCGAGAACGGGGAGAAGCACGTCCGGCCGTCCGAGGAGGACCTGACCGGGCTCGTGCGGCGCATCGGCGCCGAGGGGGACCGCTTCCTGGTCCTGCAGCGGATACCGGACCTGCCGTCCGTCTTCGCGCAGGTGTGGCACGCCGCCGGCGGGCACTTCCAGCTGGAGCACCGGGCCGGCGCGCCCGAGCGGCACTTCGAGACACGGCTCGACGATCCGGAGCGGGTCGCGGAGGTCCTGACGGCCTGGGCACGCGGCGAGACCGGCTGGGACGCCGGGGCGGCCTGGCGGAACATGGGCTTCCCGGCCGCGGCGCCCGTCCCCGACCTGCCCGGGGAGATACGGAGGGAACTCGAACTGCGGGTGCGCTCGCTGCTCGTCTGCGGCTACGAGGACCGGGCGGGGCTGACCCGGGCCGTCCAGGAGGACGTGTTCGACCCGGCGGTGCATCCGGTGACCCGGGAGCAGGCCGAGGCGCTGGTGGACCGCCTGTGGCTGGAACGGGTCGAGGAGATGGCCGGCTGGGAGGGGAGGACCGACCCGGAGCGCGTCACCGCCGCCTTCGCCGAGCTGGACGCGGCCGGGATCGTCGCCCGCGAGCACTTCACGTGCTGCCGGACCTGCGGGACGACGGAGATCGGCGCGGAGGACGGTGCGGACCGGGCGCGCGGGTTCGTGTTCTTCCACACCCAGTGCACCGAGGGCGCGGCGGACGGCGGGCCGCTGCACCTGCTGTACGGCCGGTTCGAGGACGCGGCGGAGACGACGACGGCGGCGGCGGTCGGCGAGGAGGTGGCCGGGGCGCTGCGCCGGCAGGGACTGAGCGTGCGGTGGGACGGGGACCCGGGGCAGGCGATCCTGGTCACGGACCTCGACTGGCGGAGACGGCTGACGGGTTGAGGGCGCGGGCGGTGGACGCGCGGTCGTTTTCCGGCCGGTCGGGGAGTGTGACGTGACAGGGGGTGCTCAGCTCGTTTCCCTCCTGGTTTAATAGGGATATGGCCATCATGCAGAACGACACCGCGACGGGTCGCCACGACCTCGAGCCGTTCTGGCCTTCTCGGGCGCACCACGACTTCGACCGGTGCTGTCGACGCGTGAGGAACGCGTCGGCCCTCTAACGCCCCGATCGGTACGGTCCGATCCCGGCCTTCGGCCCACGCGCACGACGTACGAGACCTCTCCGTCCGTTCCCCCGCGCGAAAGAGCTGACCTGCCATGGCCCACACCCAGACCGCCTCCCTCACCGCCGTCCGTCCCGGCCGGCACCGACTGCGCGCCGTCGACCCCAACGAGGTCGTGGACCTCTCCCAGGTGGCGGACTTCCTGCCGCCCGGCGCCACCCTGCTGCCCGCCCCCCAGCACGCGCTGCCGACCCTGCCGGGGCGTCCGCCGATGGTCGGGTACCTCGTCCTCGTCCCGGCCGACCAGCAGCCGCACCTGCCCGCGGCCCCCGCTCCCGCCTCCGTCCCGTCTCCCGTCGCGGCGGAGGAGCAGGGGCCGGTGACGATCGACGGCGTCCAGCGGATCGCCCTCGTCGACGGGGAGGCGCTCGACCTGACGTACCTCGAGTTCGAACTGCTCGCCCACCTGGTGGCACACCCTCACCGGGTGCACACGCGCGACCAGTTGGTCACGACGGTGTGGGGCTACGGACACGTGGGCGACGGCCGGACGGTCGACGTGCACGTGGCCCGGCTGCGCCGCAAGCTGGGCGCCGAGCACCGCCACACGATCCAGACGGTGCGGCGGGTCGGCTACAAGTACACCCCCTGACCGGACCGTCGGGGACCCGGCCGTCGGGAACCCGGCCGTCGGGGACCCGGCCGTCGGGAACTCGCCTTCCTCCCCTGGCGGAATCCTCCGGAAGCGGAACTCCCTGGCCCCGAGCGTGCCCGCCGGGCAGGCTCGGCCCATGAGACTGCTGATGCTCGGAGGTACGGAGTTCGTCGGCCGCGCGATCGTCGAGGACGCGCTCGAACGGGGCTGGGAGGTGACGGTCTTCCACCGGGGCCGCCACGCGGCTCCACCGGGGGCCGCGTCGCTGATCGGGGACCGCACGGCCCCCGACGGCCTCGCCGCGCTCACCACCGGTTCCTGGGACGCCGTCGTGGACACCTGGTCGGCCGCGCCCTCGGCGGTCCGGGACGCGGCCCGGCTGCTCGCGGACCGGGTGGGGCGGTACGCGTACGTGTCGAGCCGTTCCGTGTACGCCTGGCCGCCCGCCGCCGGGCTCGGGGAGGACGGCCCGCTGGTGGCGGGCTCCCCGGACGACGGGGACGTGCCCTACGCGGAGTCCAAGCGGGGCGGCGAGCTCGCCGCCACCGCCGCCTTCGGGCCCGACCGGACGCTGCTCGTCCGGGCGGGCCTGATCCTCGGCCCCTACGAGAACGTGGGCCGGCTCCCCTGGTGGCTGGGCCGGATCGCGCGCGGCGGCTCCGTCCTCGCGCCCGGCCCGCGGACGATGCCGGTCCAGTACATCGACGTCCGCGACCTCGCCGCATGGACGCTCGACGCGGTGGCCGCCGGGCTGTCGGGGCCGTACAACCTCGTCTCGCCGCACGGGCACACCACCATGGGCGGGCTCCTCGACGCCTGCGTGCGGACCACCGGCTCCGACGCCGAGTTGCGCTGGACGGAGCCGGAGGCGCTCCTCGCGGCCGGGGCGGCGCCCTGGACCGAGCTGCCGGTGTGGCTGCCGCCGGGCGAGACGTACGACGCGATGCACACCGCCGACGTCTCCCGGGCGCTCGCGACCGGGCTGCGCTGCCGCCCGGTGGAGGAGACCGTCGCGGACACCTGGGCGTGGCTGGAGTCCCTCGGCGGCGTCGCACCGCGACGTCCGGACCGCGGGGGCGCGGGGCTCTCGCCGGAGCGGGAGGCGGAGGTCTTGGCGGCGCTGGCGAAGGGGTGAGGGGCGGCGCCCCCCGTTGTGGGCCCGCGCCCGCCGGGGCGGTGCCCCTTCCGCCACCCGCCGTGTGGGCTGCGCCCGCCTGGGCGGTGCTCTTCCGCCACCCGCCCGTGTGGGCAATCGTCCCGCTGGGCGAGGGGGTCCCCCCTGCTCGAGCGAAGCCGAGAGCTTGGGGGAGGGTGGGCACACGGGACGGCGCCCTTCGCGGCGCCTCCCCGTTCCGTGCCCTGACCCGCACCACGAGTGCGCCGTACCTGCCGGTGCGGGTCCAGGCACGGGAGCCTCTGGCGCCGGCAAGGGGCGCCGTTCCGTTGTGCCCACCCGTTCCGCCCCTTGCGGAACGCCTGCCCACAACAGGGGCGCGAGGGGTGGGCACCGCCCCGGCGGAACGACTGCCCACAACGGGGAGGCGCGAGGGGTGGGCGCCGCCCCGGCGGAACGACTGCCCACAACGGGGGTGTCGGGGCCCGCTGGACTGCTCGGATGTGGGCGATCCACTACCGTTCGACAGGAAAGCGCACGAATCGGAGGAGTCGACGCCATGCCCGCCATCCCCGCCACCTCCGTCGCCAACCTCCGCGATCTCGGCGGCCTGCCGCTGGGTGACGGGCGGACGGTCCGGTCCGGCCTCGCCCTCCGCTCCGCGCAGCTCGACCGGCTCGACCCGGCCGAAGCCGCCGTCGCCGGACTCGGCATCCGCACCGTCGTCGACTTCCGGACGGCGACCGAGCGCGGCGACCGGCCGGACCGGCTGCCGTCCGGCGCCCGGCTGCTCGTCGCGGACGTCCTCGCCGACTACCTGGCCGGCAGCGGACTGCCGCCCGCCGCACGCCTGAAGACCCTGCTCGCCGATCCGGCGCTCGCCGAGGAGCACCTCGGCGGCGGCCGGGTCCGGGCGGCCTTCGCCCGGACCTACCGGACCTTCGTCTCGAGCGACTCCGCCCGCGCCTCCTACCGGACCCTGCTCGACGAGCTGGGCGCGCCGGACGCGGGGCCGCTGCTCTTCCACTGCTCGGCGGGCAAGGACCGTACGGGCTGGGCGGCGACGGTCGTCCTGTCCCTCCTCGGGGCGGACGAGGAGACCGTGCGGGCCGAGTACCTGGCGGTCAACCCGGCGGTACGGCTGGCGTTCGCGCCCATGATCGAGGGCTTCACGGCCCAGGGCGGCGACCCCGAGCTCGCGCTCGAACTGATCGGGGTCCTGCCGGAGTACCTGGACGCGGCGCTCGACGAGGTCGCGGTCCGGCACGGGACGATGGAGAAGTACGTACGGGAGGGCCTCGGCGTCCCGGACGAGGTGACGGAGCTGATCCGCGAGCGCCTGACGGTCCCGGCTGCCTGAACCTCCCCCCTACGGTCCGGGGTGACCATCGGAAGAATCGCTCGTTCTGCTGAACGTGAGCACCCAGGATCTCGTTCCCTCGCCCGTGGGCCCCGTCGACGTCGAACAGGCCGAGGCCGCGCTCGTCGAGCGGTATCCACGGCTCGTCCGCATCGCCTATCTCGTCCTGCCGCCGGCGCTCGGCCGCAACCGCCGGGTGCTCACCGCGCACGCCCTCGTCCAGCGGTCGCTGCCCCGCCGCCGGGTCCCGGGCCCGGCGGTGCCCGGTCCGCGGCGGGACGAGGACGCGGTGGATCCGGGCTACGCGTACGTGCGGGGCGAGGTGCTGCGGCAGGCGCTGATCGCCGGGCTGCCGCTCCGGCGCCTCGCGCTGCCGCGCCGGGCCCAGTTCCCGCCGCTGCTGCCGCAGGTGTGGGGGCTCCGGCTCTTCCCCCGGGTGGGCGGCGCCGACGAGCTCGCCCTGGACCAGCGGCTGTCGCGGCTCTCCGGTCCCGGCCGGGCGGCGTACGTGCTCCGCGGTCTGGAGCGCCAGGGCGACCCCGAGGTCCTGCGCGTCCTGGCGGCGGCGGGCGTCGAGGACCCGGCGGCGGCCCTGGCGGAGGCGGACGCGCTGGACGCGGACGCGACGGACGCGGACGCGACGGAGGACCCCGCCCCCGACGCGTTCCGCGTCGGCGCGCAGGCCGCCCCCCGGAGGTCCGGCGCGCCGGGCGGCCGCTCCGACCGGGTGGGCGAGCAGGCCGGGCCCGGGAGGGCAGGTGGCCGTTCCGGTGGGGGCGGAGCGGGCCGGGGCGGGTTCGGGGGCGGCTCCGGCCCCGATCTCCCCCGGCGGCTCAGCGGCGCCGCCCTGCTGGAGTCCGACGAGTTCGATCCGTGTGCCCTGCAGGCGCGGCCGACCGATCTGATGCGGCGGCGGCAGCACGCCCGGGCCGCGTTCGTCGCCGTCGTGGCGCTCGTGGTGTGCGGGACGCTGCTCGGGCTGCCCGGGGACGGCTGGGGCAGAAACGGTGCTGCGGCGCCCTCGTACGCCCGCAACCCCGCCGCCGAGGCCGCCCTCGACCCCGGCGCGGTCAAGCGGGTGGACCCGGCGGTCTGGCCGGGGTCGACGCGGCAGGACTTCTCGGTGTGGCCCGCGCGCGGCGGCCTGACCCGCGACAGCGCGCTGCTGCGGCGGGCGCTCGCCGTGTGGGCCCGGCCCGGCGGCTCCGTACGCTCCTCCGCGACGCCCGGGACGCCCGTCGGGCCGCCCATGGGGCCGCCGCAACTGCTGTTCGCGGGGCGGGTCGACGCCATGCGGGTGGTGCTCTTCCACGACGGGCTGCGGGCCGTGCGGTACGCGGAGCCGGTCGAGGGGACGGCGGGGGCCGCGCTGGACTTCGCGCGGACGGACGCGGCCGACTCGGTCGGTTCGGCCGCGCTCGTCGTCTCCCGCGCGGCGGGCGACGTCCGCTATCTGACGGCCCCGTGGGTGCGGGAGACGGCCGTACGGGACCTCCTCGCGCCCGCGAAGGCGCCGCGGCCGCTGGTGCGGGGCGCGGACGGGGTGACCGACCCCGTGCCGGGTCCCGCGCGGGCCGGCGCCTGCACCCGGTGGAACGCCCTCCAGGTGCGGGACGGTTCGGGGACGCGGCTCCTCACCGATCTGGGCGAGTCGGCCCCGGCCCGGCTGCTGTGGGGGCCGCCCGCCGCGCCCGTGGACGCGACGGGGGCGGAGGCGCGGGAGGCGTGGGCGCGGACGGCGTGCGGGCTGGCGGAGGTGCGGGCGCACGGGGTGCGGTCGGTGAACGCCTGGCGGTTCGCCCGGCAGCCGCTGCCGGAGGGCGCCGGGCGGGCCACCTGGGTGTGCACGCGCGCGGAGACCTGGCGGGGCACGGGCAGCCGGGTCCTCGCCCAGTTCCTGGTCCCGTCGCCCGAGGCCCCGGCGGCGCTCGCGGCGCGCTCCGAGGGTTCGCCGGCCTGCGGGGTGCGCGATCCCCGGGTCCTGGCGGGCGTGCTGTGGCAGGCGCCGGGCGGCGACTGGTTCGTCCTGGCGGCGGGCAGCGACGACTTCACGTCCCTGCGGACCTCGGGCGGCGTGAAGGGCCGCTCCGACGGCCCGCTGCTCGCGGTGAGGGCGACGGCTGGGGCGCGCGCCGACCTGAACGGCACCCTGGGGGACGGCACGCGGAGGACGGCCCTGCGGTGACCTGAGGTAACAGGAGCGAAAAGACGGCGCACGGGCCTGTTGCCAGGCCCTACCCCTCAGTACATTGACAGCATGTCTAATACGCAGCCTGCACCGGTGGCGTCGGAGCACGTCGAGCTCAAGGCCCGCAAGGTCTCCTTCGACTGGGAGGAGACACCGCTCCACTGGGTACCGGGCGACCCCTTCACCACGCACACGATCAACGTGCTGCACCTGCTGCTGCCGGCCGGCGAACGCTGGTTCGTCCACGTCTACAAGCAGGCCCTGCCGTACGTCACCGACGACCGGCTGCGCGAGGACGTCATCGGCTTCATCGGCCAGGAGGCCATCCACTCCCAGGCCCACGACGACGTCCTCCCCCACCTGCGGAAGCTGGGCCTCGACCCCACCCCGTACACCGCGCAGGTCGACTGGTTCTTCGAGAAGCTCCTCGGCGACCGCACCCTGCCGCCCGGCCGGCCGCGCCGCTGGTGGCTGATGGAGCGGGTCGCGCTGATCGCCGCCATCGAGCACTACACCGCCTTCCTCGGCGACTGGGTCCTCAACGCCGACGCGCTCGACCGGGTCGGCGCCGACCCCACCATGCTGGACCTGCTGCGCTGGCACGGGGCGGAGGAGGTCGAGCACCGCGCGGTCGCCTTCGAGCTCTTCATGCACCTCGACGGCGGCTACCGGCGCCGCGCCCGCACCTGGGCGCTCGCCTTCTCCGCCCTGGTCTTCCTCTGGCAGCGGGGCATCCGCTTCTTCATGGAGAACGACCCCAGCCTGCTCGACCCGAAGGCCTCCTTCGCGGACTTCGTCCGCAAGGGCCGGCAGGGCGTGCTGCCCTCCACCCCGGCCATGCTGCGCTCCATACCCCGCTACCTCAGCCGCGCCTACCACCCCTCCCAGGAGGGCGACACCGCGCAGGCCATGGCCTACCTGGCCTCCTCCCCCGGCGCCAACGGAGGCCGCTGATGCCCCGCTTCACCACCGTCGCCCTCGTCGCCGGGGCCGCGCTGCTCGTCCGCCGTGCCGTCCGCGGCCGGATGAGCACCGCCCCGCTCTGGCCGATGCCCGCCCTCGACGTGCCCGTCTCCGGCTACGGCCGGGGCAGCACCGTCCCGCGCAAGGTCCTCGTCGCCGGGCGCACCACGCCCGCCGACGGCGTCGTCGAACTCCGCCTGGAGGGCGCCGGACTGCCCGCCTGGCAGCCGGGCGCCCACATCGACCTCGTCCTGCCCTCCGGGCTCGTCCGGCAGTACTCGCTCTGCGGCGATCCGGCCGACCCGACCTCGTACACCGTCGCCACCCGTCTCATCGAGGACGGGCAGGGCGGCTCGCGCGAGGTGCACGAGCGGCTCCAGGAGGGCGTGGAGATCGAGATCCGGGGGCCCCGCAACCGCTTCCCGCTGGTCGACTCCCCCGCGTACGTCTTCGTCGCCGGCGGCATCGGCATCACCCCCGTCCTGCCGATGCTCCGGGCCGCCGAGGCGGCCGGGGCGGACTGGCGGCTCGTGTACTGCGGGCGGAGCCGGGCCACCATGCCGTACCTGACGGAGATCGAGGCGCTGGGCGGCGACCGCGTGACCGTCGTCGCCGAGGACGAATCCGGCTTCCCCGAGCTGGAGTTCCTCGCGCACCTGCCCGAGGGGACGGCCGTCTACTGCTGCGGGCCCGACGGGCTGATGGACGCGGTGGGCGCGGCGATGCCGGAGGGCCGGGCGCCGCGCCTGGAGCGCTTCACGGCCGCCGCGACGACCGGCGGCACCGCCTTCGAGGTCGAACTGCGCCGCTCCGGGCGGACGTTGACGGTGGCGGCCGACCAGTCGCTCCTGTCGGCGGTCCGCGACGAGCTGCCCGGCCTCGCGTACTCCTGCCGGCAGGGCTTCTGCGGCACCTGCCGACAGCGGGTCCTGGAGGGCGAGATCGACCACCGGGACGAGCTGCTCACCGACGACGAGCGGGACGGCTCGATGCTGATCTGCGTCTCGCGCTGCGCGGGGAAGCGGCTCGTCCTGGACCTGTGACGGCGGTTACGGAAGGACCAGCCAGTCCAGGGCCAGCGCGGTGAGGAGGCCGCCCGCCAGGAGCCAGGTGCCGAGGCGGGTGCGGCCGTTGCGGGAGAGCTCGATCACGATCCCGCAGAGGATCATGGCGAGGCCGTACACGCCGACGACCAGGACGGACGTGCGGCTCGCGAGCCGGATGACGAGCACCACGGCCAGGGCGACCAGGAGCACGGAGGCGGCGGCGACGCGCAGCCGCCGTGCCTGCTTCGGGGTGAGCCCCTCGCCGTGCGCGGCTTCTCCGGCGGCCTCGGCGGGCTCGTCCGACTCCTCGGGCTCGTCCGACTCGTCCGACCCGTCCGGCTCCTCGGACTCCTCGGACTCCTCTCGGACTTCGGGGGGCTCCGGGTTCTCCCGGGCCTCTTCGGCCTTCCTGGGCTCGTCGGCCTCCGGGGCCTCGGCAGTCGGGGTGTCCTGGTCGGAAGCGCTCATGGGGCAGGAGCGTAACGGACGCGGTTAGGCTGTTCGTATGACGACCGGGGTACGCCGCAGGATGGGCGTCGAGGAGCGCAAGCAACAGCTGATCGGGGTGGCCCTCGAACTCTTCGGCCACCGCTCTCCCGACGAGGTGTCCATCGACGAGATCGCCGCGGCCGCGGGCATCTCGCGGCCGCTGGTCTACCACTACTTCCCCGGCAAGCAGAGCCTCTACGAGGCGGCGCTGCGGCGGGCGGCGGACGAGCTGGCGGCCCGCTTCGTGGAGCCGCCGCACGGGCCGCTGGGGGCGCGGCTGCTGCGGGTGATGGGCCGCTTCTTCGACTTCGTGGACGAGCACGGGCCGGGCTTCGCGGCGCTGATGCGCGGCGGGCCCGCGGTCGGCTCGTCCACGACGAACGCGATGATCGACGAGGTCCGGCAGGCCGCGTACGAGCAGATCCTGGCCCATCTGGCGGTCGAGGAGCCCGGCGCCCGGCTCGAACTGGTCGTCCGCTCCTGGGTGTCGCTCGCCGAGTCGACGGCGCTGCTGTGGCTGGACGGCCGCCGGGTGCCGCGCGCGGAGCTGGAGCTCCAGCTGGTGCACGACTTCGCCGCGCTGGCCGCGGTGAGCGCCGCGTACGACGCGGAGACGGCGGAGATCCTCGTCCGGATCCTCGCCGACGAGCCGGCCGACGGCCCCTTCGGGGACCTGGTGGCCAGGCTCACGGCGCTCGCGCCCCGCGTACCCGATCAGCGCTTGCGGTAGGAGGCGTCGAGGTCGCGGATCTCGACGGAGAGACGGACGCCCTCGGTCGCCTTGAGGTGGGCGGGCAGCAGGTCGAGGACGGCCTCCGCGAGCCGCGCCTTGGCCTCCTCCGTACGGCCCGGCAGCAGGGCGATCTCCACGTGCACGATCACGTCGTCGGTCGCTCCGTCGCCGACGACCAGCTCCTCGACCTCGCGGAACCGGGTCTTGCAGGCGTCGAGCGAGGCGTCGACCGTCTCCACGACGAGCGGGTGCAGGGCGCGCGCGAAGCCGCGCCGGTCGAGCGGCGCGGAGTAGTCGACGGTGATCTGCGGCATGGGGGTCACTCCTGGGGGAACGGATGTCTGGCCACACCTTTACGGTGACCACCATGACGACACAAGTGACCTTCCGGCAGGCGGACGCACGCGATCTCGACCTTCTGGTGGAGTTGTTCGACGGGGTGGCGCACTGGATGGTGCGCAGCGGGATCGACCAGTGGAAGCCGGGGACCCGGGGCCCCGGACACTTCCGCGCGCGGATCGCCGAGGGCGAGGTGTGGCTCGCCGCGCACGAGGGGCGGACCGTGGGGGCGTACGAGCTGTGGTGGGAGGACCGGGACGTCTGGGGGCCGCAGCCGCCGGTGGCCGGGTACGTGCACCGGCTGATGACCGACCGGGAGGCGGCGCCCGCGGGTGCGGGGCGGGCGCTGCTAGCGCACGCGGAGGGGCGGATCGCGGCCTCGGGCCGGACGCTGGCCCGGCTGGACTGCGAGGCGCGCAACCCGGTCCTGGGGACGTACTACGAGGGGGCCGGGTACGCGGACGCCGCCCCGCGCCTGGAGAAGGTCGGGACGGACGGCCGTGTGTACGCGGTACGGCTGATGGAGAAGGCCCTGGCGTGACGGGCCCCGTGCGCCCGGTGCGGCTCGCGGAGAGGGCCCTGGCGTGACGGCTGCCGCGCCAGGGCCCCCGGTCAGTTCGCCTTGAAGACCGCGACCGTCCGGGCCGGGACCGTGAAGGTGCCCGTGGCCCGGTCGTACGCGGCGGACTTCACCACCGGGTCGGAGCCGCCGGCCTGGACCGGGTGGAGGGCGTAGCCCTTCCCGGCCAGGTCGCCGACCTCCTGGGTGGCGCCGCCCGGGGTCGCGTTGAGGACGACCACCAGGTCGCCGAGGCGCATGGTGATGACGCCCGGGGTCTCGTCGCGGCCGGAGAGCGGGAAGGACAGGGCCTGCTGGACGCGGTCCGCGGTGGCCAGGGAGAACACCGGCTCGGTGGTACGGATCTTCTGCAGGTCCTGGTGGGCGGCGGAGGCGCCGTCGATCTGCGCGCAGCCGACCGTGAGGGCCGGGTTCACGAGCAGCGGTTTGCCGTGGGACCACTTGGCCCTGTTGTCGGCGGCCGGCGGCAGGCCGCGGCCGAAGCCGTTGCCGTCGCGGCAGTCCCAGTGGATGGCGTTGAACCAGTCGCCGCTGTCGAAGGAGTTGCGGTCCAGGGACTTGGAGCGCAGCAGGTCCGAGCCGGCCTGGGAGAGCGCCGGACCCTGCGAGAGGGTCGCCGTCGCCATGGCGAGGACCTGCATGCGGGCGCGGTCGGCCGGGGAGGTGTCCGCCGGCAGCTTGAAGGCGAGCGCGTCGTACAGGGACTCGTTGTCGTGGGCGTCGGCGTAGGCGAGGGCGTCTCCGGGGGCGGCGGCGTATCCGGCGGGGGCGCCGTTGTAGTCGACCTCGGAGCCCTTGACCGTGCGCCCTGAGGTGTCGGTGAAGGTGTACGAGGCGAGGTTGCCGGTGAGGCCGACCTTGATGAGGTCCTGGTAGTGCAGGAGGCGGGCCTTCTGCTGCTCGGGGGTGCCGTTGGCCGGCGACGTGTTGGGGTCGGTGTAGAGGCCGGAGGCGAAGCCCTGGACGCCGGGGTCCTCGTCGAAGGGGCCGCCGCCGCGCACGGCGTCACGGGCCCGGTCGGAGAAGGTCGCGATGCCGGTGCCGGCCATGTTCTTCTGGGTGGCCTGGACGAAGCGGGCGTCGTCGGCGACCTCGCCGAAGTTCCAGCCCTCGCCGTAGAGGACGATCGCCTTGCCGTCGACGCCGTCCTTCTCGACGGTCAGCGCGTCCAGGGCCTTGCGCACGGCCAGGATGTTGGCCTTGGGGTGGTGGCCCATGAGGTCGAAGCGGAAGCCGTCGACCTTGTACTCCTTGGCCCAGGTGACGACCGAGTCGACGACGAGCTTGCCCATCATGGCGTTCTCGGGCGCGGTGTTGGCGCAGCAGGTGGAGGTGGCGACGGAGCCGTCGGCCTGGAGGCGCTGGTAGTAGCCGGGCACGATCTTGTCGAGGACGGACTTGTCGGACTGTCCGGCGGCGACGGTGTGGTTGTAGACGACGTCCATGACGGTGCGCAGTCCGTCGCCGTTGAGGGCCTGGACCATCTGCCGGAACTCGACCGTGCGGCGGGTGCCTTCGGGGTCGGTGGCGTAGGAGCCCTCGGGGACGGTGTAGTGCAGGGGGTCGTAGCCCCAGTTGTAGGCGTCCTTCGCCGCGGCGGCGGTGACGCAGGCCTGCTGCTCCTCGGAGTCGGGGGCGTAGACCTTCAGGTCGCAGGCGGGGGTGGTCTGCGCGGACTTCTCCTCGGGGATGGTGCCGATGTCGAAGGCCGGGAGCAGGTGGACGTAGGAGGTGCCGGAGGCGGCGAGGTCGCGGAGGTGCCGCGATCCCTTGCTGTCCTTGTCGGTGAAGGCGAGGTAGGTGCCCTGGTGGCCGGCCTTCGCCGTGGGGTCGGCGACCGAGAAGTCCCGGATGTGGAGTTCCTGGATCTGGGCGTCCCGCAGCGGCACGGCGGCGGGCTTCCTCAGGGTCTTCCAGCCGGCGGGGGCGAGCTTCGGGTCGGCGAGGTCGACGACGAGGCTGCGGGCGGAGTCGGTGGTGAGGGCGGTGGAGTAGGGGTCGGTGACCCGGTTCTCGACGACCTTCCGGACGCTCGGGGCCCAGACCTTCACGACGTACCGGTAGGGCTTGCCCGCCCAGCTCCGGGGGCCGGTGACGGACCAGACGCCGGAGGCGTCGTCGCGCCGCATGGGCACGGTCCTCCCGTCGAGTTCGAGGGCGACGGACCGGGCGGTGGGGGCCCAGAGGGAGAGGGTGGGGCGGCCGTTCCGGAAGACCGGGCCGAGGTCGGCCTGCGTGGCCCTCGCCGCGTAGAGGTCGTCGAGGACGCCGGCGGTCTGGACGCCGGTGGCGGTGAGGACGGCGCCGTTCGCCGCGTACTGGGCGGCGACGAGCTGGCCTCGGAGGGCCGGGCGCACGCGGTCGCGGTCACGCGGGTCGACGGTGTAGGCGCCGTAGGCCTTCAGGTGCGGGAAGGCCGCCTTCTGGGCGTCGGTGAGCTGTGTCCGGTTCAGGCGGAGCACCGTGCGGTCGCCGGTGAGGGCACCGTCCCGCACCGTGATGTCCCCCTCGCGGGAGGCGAGGAGCACGCTGGAGGCGGCGGCGTCGCTGCCGTTCCAGGCGAGGGTGTTCGCGTCGATCCAGACGGCCTGGGCCTTGCCGAGGTCGAGGGCCGCGCCGCTGCCCTTGGGCTGCGGCAGCAGGTACTTGTCCTGCCCGCCGAGCAGCCACACCTCGTGGCCGTTCGCCTTGAGGTCGAGGGACTGGTCGGTGGGCAGGTCCTTCTCGTCGCCCTTGTGCAGGATGTAGCTGAGCGAGGTCGCCCCGGCCGCGAGCGGGACCTCGAACACGGCTCCGTACGCGTCGGTGCGGACGGGCTGCAGCGGCCTGCTCCAGTCGGTGGGGTTCGCGGACCCGGTCCAGGTGTGCAGGCCCCAGCCGGTGTGGTCGCCGTCGGCGCGCTTGTAGTGCAGGACGGCCTTGGTGGTGTCCTGGGGCGGGTAGGCGCCGTCGGGGGCGGCGGTGCGGACCTCGGGGCGGCCCTGCTCGATCCAGACCTCGCCGGTCTTCGAGAGGTCGATGCTGCGGTCGGCGTCGGTGTCCTTCACGCCGTCCTTGTTCACGGCGATGAAGCCGACCGAGGAGGCGCCGGGCTTGAGCCTGACGTAGGCGAAGGCGCCGTAGGCGTCGCGGCCGGTGAAGGGCTTGCCGGCGGGCCAGCCGGTGCCCTCGCCGTCGGCGATGTCGCCCCAGGTGTAGAGGCCCCAGTCGGCGTAGTCGCCGTCCGCGCGCTTGTAGTGGACGATCGCGTAGTCGCGCTGGGTGGCGGTCGGGGGCTGCTCGACGGCCGGCGCGCCGCTGGTGGTCGCGGCGGTCGCGCTCGCGGTGCGGCCCGCGGCGTCGACGACGACGGCCTTGTAGCGCAGGGGGGTTCCGGCGGGGGCGGTGATCTTCTGGGTGACCTTGTAGGGGGCGTGGTCGGCGGAGCCGAGCACCTGCCACGGTCCGTCGCCGGCCTGGGCGGCGAAGACCACGCGGTTCAGGCCGCCGCCGGTGACGTCGGCGCCGAGCTCGACGGTGCCGGTGGCGCCGGCGGCCGGGGCCCTGAGGGCGAGGCCGGGCGCGGTGGCCGGGGCGGGGAGCGGGGCGTCGGCCTTGAGGACGAGGGAGGACAGGGCCGGGACGGTCAGGGTGACCTTGCCGTCCTGCGCGGTGACGGCTCCCTTGCCGCCGTACAGGACCTGGAAGGCGGCCGAGTCGGCGGGCACGGTGACGGTCTGCGGGGTGGTCGCGCTGTTGGCGGCGACGAGGTACTCGACGCGCTGCCGGGCGTCGGTGCGGGAGAAGGCGTAGACGGAGCCCTGGGACCGGCGCTCCTGCTGGATGCCGTCGCGCAGCGCCGGGTTCTGCCGGGTGAGCGCGGACAGTGCGGCGATCTGGCGGTAGAGCGGGTGGGTGGTGTCGTACGCGTCGCTCGCGTGGGTGCGGTCGGTGCCGAGCTGGTCGTCGTCGAGGTAGTCGGCGCTCTTCGAGGCGAAGAGGGGCTGGCGGGCGTCCTTGTCCCCGCCGGGGCCGGTGAAGCCCTGCTCGTCGCCGTAGTAGACGACGGGGTTGCCGCGGCTGAGGAACATGAGCTCGTTGGCGAGGCGGTAGCGCTGGAGGAGTTCGGCCTCGTCGGCCTTGGGGTTGTCCTGCTTGAGGAAGGTGCCGAAGCGGCCCATGTCGTGGTTGCCGAGGAAGGGGACCGACTCGTAGGCGTTGGCCTTGTCGGTGGTGTAGCGGTAGTCCTGCGCGAAGAGGTTCGCCAGCTTGTCCGCCGGGCCGCTCTGGGAGGCGAAGGTGCGGGCGGCGTCCTGGAAGGGGAAGTCGAGGGTGGCGTCGAGGCGTCCCTCGGTCACGTACGGAGCGGTGATCGCCGGGTCGGCGGAGTAGACCTCGCCGAACATGAAGAAGTCCTCGCGGCCCCGCTGGGCGGCGTACTCGTCGAGGGCGGTGGCCCACTGGGTCCAGAACTCGGTGTTGACGTGCTTGACGGTGTCGATGCGGAAGCCGTCGATGTCGAAGTCGCGCACCCAGCGCTGGTAGATCTTCTCCATGCCCCGGACGACCTCGGGACGCTCGGTCCACAGGTCGTCCAGGCCGACGAAGTCGCCGTTCGTGGAGGACTCGCCGGCGAAGGTGGAGTCGCCCCGGTTGTGGTACATCGTCGGGTCGTTGAGCCAGGCGGGGGCCTTGGCGTCCTTCCGGTCCGGGGCGACGACGGGGGTGCGCGGGAAGGAGTCGCGGTCGACGTCGGGGAAGGGGCGGGTGCCGTCGGCGTAGTCGGCGTCGTCGAAGGGCACGCCGTCCTTGGTCAGGTAGGGGAAGGCGCCCTCGGAGAGGTAGCCGTAGGACTTCTCCTCGTAGTCCACGACGTCGGCGGTGTGGTTGGTGATGACGTCGAAGAAGACCTTCATGCCCTTGGCGTGGGCGGCGGCGATCAGCCTCTTCAGGTCCTCGTTGGTCCCGAAGTGCGGGTCGACCTGGGTGAAGTCGGTGATCCAGTAGCCGTGGTAGCCGGCGGACGCGTCCTTGCCGGTGCCCTGGACGGGCCGGTTCTTGAAGATCGGCGCCATCCAGATGGCGGTGGTGCCGAGGCCCTTGATGTAGTCGAGCCGTTCGGTCAGGCCCTTGAGGTCGCCGCCCTGGTAGAAGCCCTTGTCGGTGGGGTCGAAGCCGGTCTCCAGGCGGCTGCCGGTGAGGCCGCCCCTGTCGTTGGAGGCGTCGCCGTTCGCGAAGCGGTCGGGCAGGACGAAGTAGAACTGCTCGCGGGTGAGGTCATGGCGGGCCGGCTGCGCGGCGAGGGCCCGGTCGGAGGGCGGGGCGGGGGGCCGGGGCGCGGCCGTCGCGGGGACGGCGGGCACGAGGGCGGCGCACAGCGCGGCGGCCAGCGCGACCGCCGTTCTCTTGCGTGTCACGGGGTGCTCCCTGGAGGTACGGGAAGAGAGGGCCGCCCCGGCGGGACGGCCCTTGCGAGGGGGAGGCTCAGTTGCGGAAGGTGTCGTTCAGGACGATCTGGCCCGAGGCGGGGACGGTCGCGGTGCGGTTGGCGCCGGACTCCCAGGTGACGTTCCCGGCCGCGTCCTTGCGGATGTACTTGTACTCGAAGGCCGTTCCGGCGGGCAGGGACACCGTCAGCTTCCAGACGGGGTAAGCGGCCGGGTCGAGCTTGAGGGCGGAGGCGGGGGCCCAGTTGCCGAGTTCGGCGCGGTTGCCGGTGACGTAGATGTTCTGGCCGGTGACCGTGGTGGCGTTCACGTTGAAGGAGGCGCCGGCGGTGGCCGGCTGGGTGCCGCAGCTCATGGCCCCGGTGTGCAGGGCGAGGGCGGTGTTCGCGGCGAGGGTGGCCGTGAACTGGCCGGACGGGTTCACCGTGACGGCGGTGTTCGACTGCACGTCGCAGTAGGTGCCGGCGGGCAGGGAGGTCTGGAAGGTCCTGGTCAGGGCGGAGGACTCGTGGTTGATCGCCACGTACGCCTTGGAGCCGCGGCCGAACGCGATCGCGTTGCCGCCGTTGTCCCACCAGTTGGTGACGGCCTGCCCGCGGGCGGTGTTGCGGAAGGCCACCATGGAGGAGATCTCGCGCCAGGCGTGCTGGCACTTCCAGCCGTCGCTGTAGCAGGCGTTCACCTGGCCGTTGTTGGGCGGGCCCGCGTCCTTGTCGGTCCACTCGTAGCCGGAGTGGACGTCCGGGGAGCCGTAGGGCCAGGCGAGCATGAAGACGGAGGCGAGGGTGTAGTTCGCGCCGTCCTTGTAGTTGAGGGTGTCGCCGCCGCGCTCGGTGTCGTGGTTGTCGACGAAGACGCCGGACTGGCCGGAGGGCATGTAGCCCCAGGCCTCGCCGAAGTTCTTGAGGTAGGCGAGCTTCTCGTTCTGCAGGACCCGCTTGAGGTCGCGGGCGTAGCGGAACTCCTGGACGTCGCCGTTGCCGAGGTACTCGCTCGGCTGGACGGCCTCGCCGGCGCCGTGGATGGCCTCCTGCTTCCAGTAGGCGGAAGGATTCGTCAGCCGTGACTTGATGTTGGCGAGGTCGGCCGCCGGCATGTGCTTGGCGGCGTCGACGCGGAAGCCGTCGACGCCGAGCGACAGCAGGTCGTTGAGGTAGCCGGCTATCTTCCCGCGGACGTAGTCCTCGCCCGTGTCGAGGTCGGGGAGCTGGACCAGCTCGCAGTTCTGGACGTTCGCCCGGTCCTGGTAGTCGGAGATCGCGGCCCGGCAGTCGTCCATGTCCGCGCCCGAGTAGAGGCCGGGGTAGTCGTACTTGGAGAACGGGGTCCCGCCCGTTCCCGTGCCCGACCCGTTCGCCATGTGGTTGATGACGGAGTCGGCGACGACCTTCACGCCCGCCGCGTGGCAGGTGTCGACCATGTTCTTGAAGGCGGTGCGGTCGCCGAGACGTCCGGCGATCTTGTAGCTGACCGGCTGGTACGAGGTCCACCACTGGCCGCCCTGGAGGTGCTCCTGGGGCGGGGACACCTGGACGTATCCGTATCCGGCCGGGCCGAGGCGCTGGGTGCACTCGCGGGCGACCGAGGCGAAGTTCCATTCGAACATCACCGCGGTGACGTCCTTCTCGCCGGGTGGGGCGGCCTGCGCCGGGGCGTTGCCCGTGACGGCCACAGCGGCTCCCGCCACGAGGGCGAGTGCAGCTGCCACGGTCTTTCTGGCCATGTCTCCTCCTGCTGACTTCACTGTCGCAAGAAGTTGCCGAAAATGTCAGCAACTGTTTTCAGCCGTGACCGTATGAGTGCCCCGGCGCCCGGTCAACCCTCCGGACACCTCGACGTGACTTGTTACGGAAGGACGTGCGGAAGCCGGCCGGGCGGCTGCGCCGTGGAACCGCGCACCACCAGCTCCGGCTGGAAGACGAACTCCGTGCGCTGCACCGGGTTCCCCTCGATCTCCTCCAGGAGCGCGCCGACGGCCGCCGTCGCCATGGCCTGCACGGGCTGGCGCACGGTGGAGAGCGGCGGACTGGTGAAGGCGATGAGCGGCGAGTCGTCGAAGCCGACGACGGAGACGTCCCCGGGCACGTCGAGGCCGCGGGCGCGGACGGCGCGGATCACGCCGAGCGCCATCAGGTCGGAGCCGCAGACGATGCCCGTGCAGCCCTCGCGGAGCAGGATGTCGGCGGCCGCGTGCCCGCCCTCGACGCCGAAGAGCGTGGGCCTGATGAACCGTTCGGCCTCGGCCCGGTCGACGCCGAGGAGTTCGTACAGCTCGGCGGTGAAGCCCTCGGCCTTGCGGCGCGAGGGCACGTACCGGGTGGGGCCGATGGCGAGGCCGATCCGCTCGTGGCCCAGCTCGACCAGGTGCCGGACGGCCATCCTGGCCGCGGCCCGGTCGTCCGGGGAGACGAAGTTGGCGTCGATGTGCTCGTTGTAGCCGTTGATGAGGACGTACGGGACGCCGCGCTCGGTCAGCCGGGCGTAGCGCGCGGGGTCGGCGGTGGCGTCCGCGTGCAGGCCGGAGAGGAAGACGATGCCGGCCACCCCGCGCTCCACGAGCTGGTCGACGAGCTCGTCCTCGGTGGCGCCGCCGGGCATCTGGGTGCAGAGGACCGGGGTGTAGCCGTGCCCGGCGAGGACCTGTTCCACGACCTGCGCGAAGGCCGGGAAGATCGGGTTGGTCAGCTCGGGCACCACGAGCCCGACGAGGCCCGCGCTGCGGCGTTTGAGCCGTACGGGACGCTCGTAGCCGAGCACGTCGAGCGCCGCCAGCACCTTGTGCCGGGTCGCGCCGGCCACCCCCGCCTTGCCGTTGAGGACGCGGCTGACGGTGGCCTCGCTGACCCCGGACTGCGCGGCGATGTCCGCGAGCCGCGGGGCGCCGTTCCCGGCGCCCCGCGGCAGGGGGATCGTCACGCCGCCCACCAGACGGTGGTGTCGGCGGGCAGCTCCACCGTCCCCTCCACGGCGGAGCCGTCCACCTCCCCGCTGGAGAGGAGATACCGGCCGGGCAGCGGGACGGTGATGGCCCGGCCGGTGGTGTTGGCGGTGCAGACGAATCCGTCGCGGCGGAAGGAGAGCACACCCTCGGGTGCCTCCAGCCATTCGACGGAGTCGCCCGCACCGAGTTCGGGGCGCTCGCGCCGGACGGCGAGCGCGCTGCGGTACAGCTCCAGGGTGGAGCCGGGGTCGCCGGTCTGCGCCTCGACGCTCAGGGCGCTCCAGGTCGCGGGCTGCGGCAGCCAGGAGCCGCCGTCGCCGAAGCCGTACGAGGAGCCCTCGACGGTCCACGGGATCGGCACCCGGCAGCCGTCGCGGAAGCCGTCCTGGCCGCTGGCCCGCCAGAACGACGGGTCCTGCCGGACCTCGTCGGGCAGGTCGGTGACGTCCGGCAGGCCGAGCTCCTCGCCCTGGTAGACGTAGGCGGAGCCGGGCAGGGCCAGCATGAGCAGGGTCGCGGCGCGGGCGCGGCGCAGGCCGAGCTCGCGGTCGCCGGCCTCGCGGAGCTGGGTGCCGAGGCCCGCCGGGTTGGCGAAGCGGGTGGCGTGCCGGGTGACGTCGTGGTTGGACAGCACCCAGGTGGTGGGGGCGCCGACCGGGCGCATCGCGTCGAGCGAGGCGTCGATCACGGTGCGGAGCTCGGCGGCGTCCCAGTGGGTGCCCAGGTACTGGAAGTTGAAGGCCTGGTGCATCTCGTCGGGGCGCACGTAGTTCGCGGTGCGGGCGACGGTCGGGGTCCAGGCCTCGGCGACGAGGATGCGCTCGCCGTCGTACTCGGCGAGGATCTGCCGCCAGGAGCGGTAGATCTGGTGGACGCCGTCCTGGTCGAAGAAGGGCATGACGTCGTTGCCGAGCAGCTTCAGCTGGTCGTGGGCGCCGATGTCGGGCAGCCCGGCGGCCTTGACCAGGCCGTGGGCGACGTCGACGCGGAAGCCGTCGACGCCCATGTCGAGCCAGAAGCGCAGGATGGAGCGGAACTCGTCGCGGACGGCGGGGTGCTCCCAGTTGAAGTCGGGCTGCTCCGGGGCGAAGAGGTGGAGGTACCAGTCGCCGGGGGTGCCGTCCGGGTTCTCCGTACGGGTCCAGGCGGGGCCGCCGAAGATGGACTCCCAGTCGTTGGGAGGGAGTTCGCCGCTGACGCCCTTGCCGGGGCGGAAGTGGTAGCGCTCGCGGAGCACCGAGCCGGGGCCCTCGCGCAGGGCGCGCTGGAACCACTCGTGCTGGTCGGAGGAGTGGTTGGGGACCAGGTCGACGATGATGCGCAGGCCCAGTTCGTGGGCCTCGCGGATCAGGGCGTCGGCGTCGAGGAGCGAGCCGAACATGGGGTCGATGGCCCGGTAGTCGGCGACGTCGTAGCCGGCGTCGGCCTGCGGCGAGGCGTAGAACGGGGAGAGCCAGACGGCGTCGACGCCGAGCTCCTTGAGGTACGGCAGCCGGCTGCGGACGCCCTCCAGGTCACCCATGCCGTCACCGTTTCCGTCGGCGAAGCTGCGCGGGTAGACCTGGTAGATCACGGCGTCTCTCCACCAGCCCGTGTGCGTGCCGGTGGTGGGGACGTCGGCCGGGGTGGCGAGATGCTGGGTCATGTCTTCCCTGGGAGGTAAGGAGGGGCGTACAGGTGGGGCGTTCAACCGTCAGCCCTTGACGGCGCCGGCGGACATGCCGGTGACCAGGTGCCGCTGGGCGAAGAGGAACACCAGGGCGGCGGGGACGGCGATGAGCACGGAGGCCGCGGACATCGGGCCCCACTGGGCGCCGTACTGGTTGACGAACTTCTGGAGTCCGCCGGCGAGCGTGAGGTTCTCGTCGCCGACCATGAAGGCGGAGGCGTAGGCGACCTCGCCCCAGGCGGTGATGAAGGAGTAGAAGGCGGTGACCGCGATGCCCGGCTTGGCGAGCGGCAGGATGAGCCGCCAGAAGGTGCCGAACGGGGTGAGGCCGTCGACGTAGCCGGACTCGTCGATCTCGCGCGGGATGGTGTCGAAGAAGCCCTTCATCATCCACGCGCAGAACGGGACGGCGATGGTCAGGTACGTGATGACCAGGCCGACCGGCTGGTTGAGCAGGCCCATCGTCGCCATGATGTTGTAGATCGGCACGATCAGGACGGCGACCGGGAACATCTGGGTGATGAGCAGCGTCCACATCAGGCCGCGCTTGCCGGGGAACCGGAAGCGGCTGACGGCGTAGCCCGTGGTGGCGGAGACGAAGACGCCGAGGACGGTGGTGAGACCGGCGACGAGCAGCGAGTTGCCGAACCAGGTGAGGAACGGGGTGTCGTTCAGCAGGTTCGTGTAGTTCTCGAACGTCGTCTCTTTGAAGAAGTCCGTGGTGGTCGCGAACCTCGCCGGCTTCAGCGAGGTCAGCAGGACCCACAGCACCGGGAAGACGGCGATCACGGAGGCCGTGATCAGCGTGAGGTGCAGACCGACCGAGGCGATCGGGGAGCGGCGGCCCCGGACCGGGGCGTTCAGGGGCTGGGGGGCGGGGGTCGTGGTGGTCACCAGACTTCTCCCTGCTTGCGGAGGACGCGCTGGTAGAACGCGGCGAAGACCATCAGGAGGACCAGGATGAGCACGCCCCACGTGGACGACTGGGCGAAGTCGCGCGGGCTGACCTCGAAGGAGAACTTGTAGGCCTGGGTGACGAGGATCTGGGTGGCCTCGCCGGGCCCGCCCCGGGTGAGCAGGAAGATCACCGGGAACATGTTGAAGGTCCAGATGGTGCTCAGCAGGATCACGGTGGTGCTGACGGACCGGAGCCCCGGCATGGTGATGTGCCGGAAGCGCTGCCAGGCGCTCGCGCCGTCCATCTCGGCGGCCTCGTACAGCTCGCCGGGGATGGACTGGAGTCCGCCGAGGAGGGCGACCATCATGAACGGGACGCCGAGCCAGACGTTGGTGGCGATGACCGAGAGCTTGGCCCAGGTCGGGTCGTTGAGCCACGGGACGGCGTCGATGCCGCCGCCCGCGAGGACCTTGTTGAGCAGGCCGTTGTCCTGGTTGTAGAGGAAGCGCCAGGCGAAGACGGAGACGAATCCGGGCACGGCCCAGGGCAGGATCAGCATCAGCCGGTAGGCGGAGCGGCCGGCGATCCTGCGGTTCAGGATGTTGGCGAGGCCGAGGCCGAGGGCGAAGGTCAGCGCCACGCAGGACACGGTCCAGACGATCGTCCAGCCGAGCGTCCCGAGGAACTGGCCGCCGGTGATCGCGTCGGTGTAGTTGTCCAGACCGACGAACTCGTAGCTGGCCGGGATCTGGTTGACACCGATCGACCGCGCGACGTTCCGCTCGTTGGCGTCGGTCAGCGACAGGTAGACGCCGCGGACCAGCGGGTAGCCGATGATCACGGCGATCACGATCGTCACCGGAGCGACCATCGCCCAGGCGTACCAGTGGGTGGAGAGGGAGCGCTTCGCCACGCCCCGGTGACTGCCAGTTCCGCGGCTCCGGCCGCGGGCGACGTCGTCGCCCGCGGCCTTCGCCACCGACTGGCCGGTGGTGTCCACGGCCATCAGCCGGCCTGCCTTCCTGTTACTTCCAGTCCTTCAGGAGCTTGCGGTAGCCGTCGCCCACCGTCTTGGCTCCGGTCTCCGGGGTGGTCTGGCCGGTCAGGACCTTGGTGTACTCGGTGACGAGCGGCGCGAAGAGGCTGCCGGTCTCCGGGATCCAGGGGCGCTCGACGGCCTTGTCGACGACCGGCTTGAAGAAGGCGATCATCTCGTTGGTCGCGACGTCCGGCTTGATGTAGACCGACTCGCGGGTGGGGAGGAGGCTGAGCTCCTTCGAGATCTTCGCCTGGGTCTCGGCCGAGGTCATGTACTCGGCGAAGGCGTAGGAGGCGTCGAGGTTCTTGGAGCCCGCGTAGACGGCGAGGTTGTGGCCGCCCTGCGGGGCGCCCTGGCCGCCCGAGCCGGCCGGGACCGGGGCGATGCCCAGGTTGGCCTTGTCGGCGAACTCCTTGCCGGCGTAGGTGTCGGAGACGGCCCAGGGGCCGTTGATCATCATGGCGACCTTGCCTTCCTTGAAGGCGGTCTGCATGTTGTTCCAGCCGTCGGTCGCGTCCGTCTTGGCCGCGCCGGAGTCCACCAGGTCCTTGACGACCTTGAAGGCCTTCACGCCGGCCGGGTTGTCGACGGTGATCTTCTTGTTCTCGGCGTCGACCAGGTCGCCGCCCTCGCCGTACAGGAAGGAGAGGAACCAGTAGGCGTCGTCGCCGCGCAGGTACAGGCCGGTCTTGCCGGTCTTCTGCTTGATCTTGGCGGAGACGGCCTTGAGCTCCTCGATGGTCTTGGGGACCTGGACGCCGGCCTCCTTGAAGATCTTCTTGTTGTAGAAGATGCCCATGGAGTCGATGACCTGCGGGACGGCGTAGGTCTTGCCGTTGTACTTGGTGGAGGCCGCGGCCTGCTTGAGGAAGTCGTCCTGGTTCTTGAGGGCGGGGGTGCCGTCCAGCGGGGCGAGGTAGCCGAGGTCGGCGAACTCGGGGGTCCAGGCGACCTCGGAGCGGATGACGTCGGGCGCGCCGGAGCCGGACTGCGCGGCGTTCTTGAACTTGTTCTGCGCCTCGCCGAAGGGCACGTTCACGTACTTGACGGTGACCTTGGGGTGCGCCTTGGTGAAGTCCTCGGCGACCTTCTTGAAGACCTTGTCCTCGGAGCCGACCGTGGAGGTGTCCCACCAGGTCACGGTGCCGGAGAGCTCGCCCGAGCCCTTCGAGCCGCCGTTGGAACCGCTGTCGCTGCCGCCGCACGCCGCCAGGGTCACGCCCAGGGCCGCGACCAGCGCGGTAGCCGCTATGCCACGCCGCATGTGAACTCCTTCGATGATCCCGGGGGTGACGAGGGGCTGGAACCTTCCTCATGCGACCGCTCCCTCGCGGCGCTCCGGGTTGCCAGGAACGTAACAGGGATGAAAACGCGCCGAAAGACCTTGCGGGAACTTTCTGCAAGGTCCGCCGATCGTTACATCCGCGTGTCCCGAAGGTTGCCGAAGGATCGCTTGACAGGGACGATCGGCCCTCTTTCCCGCCCGAATGCCCCCGCAAGGCGACGGCAAGGACTGCAAGGCCTTGCAGCGTGAGGGCCTCGGAGGCGACCCGGTGGTAGCGGTGGGCAATACGCCCCGTGACCGGTACAGTCCATCCTCATGACCGCGCGGCTCTCCGACATCGCAGCCCAGGCGGGGGTCAGTGAGGCCACAGTCAGCCGCGTGCTCAACGGCAAGGCGGGGGTGGCCGCCGCCACCCGCGAATCCGTCCTTGCCGCGCTCGACGTGCTCGGCTACGAGCGGCCCGTGCGTCTGCGCCAGCGCAGCGCGGGACTCGTCGGCCTCATCACCCCCGAGCTGGACAACCCGATCTTCCCCGCCCTCGCCCAGGTCATCGGCCAGGCCCTGACCCGCCAGGGGTACACCCCGGTCCTCGCCACCCAGACCCCGGGCGGGTCCACCGAGGACGAGCTCACCGACATGCTGGTGGAGCGCGGCGTCGCCGGCATCATCTTCGTCTCCGGTCTGCACGCCGACACCACCGCCGACATGACGCGCTACGACCAGCTGCGCGGCAAGGGCGTCCCGTACGTCCTCCTCAACGGCTTCTCCCCGAAGGTCCAGGCGCCCTTCGTCTCCCCCGACGACCGGGCGGCGATGCGGCTGGCCGTGACGCACCTGGCCGCCCTCGGGCACACGCGGATCGGTCTCGCCGTCGGCCCGAAGCGGTTCGTGCCGGTGCTGCGCAAGATAGAGGGATTCCAGCAGGGCATGGCGGAGCGGTTCGGCCTCTCCCCCGAGGAGTCCGAGGAGCTGATCCAGCACTCCCTCTACACCCTGGAGGGCGGCCAGGCCGCGGCCGGGGCGCTGATCTCCCGCGGCTGCACGGCGGTCGTCTGCGCGAGCGACATGATGGCCCTCGGCGCGATCCGGGCGGCCCGGCAGCAGGGCCTGGACGTGCCCCGGGACGTCTCGGTCGTCGGTTTCGACGACTCTCCGCTCATAGCGTTCACCGATCCGCCGCTCACCACGATCCGGCAGCCGGTGCAGGCGATGGGACAGGCCGCGGTCCGCGCGCTCCTGGAGGAGGTGGGGGGCACCCCGGCTCCGCACTCCGAGTTCGTCTTCATGCCTGAGCTGGTGGTTCGCGGTTCGACCGCGTCGGCTCCGTCGCCCGCGCGCACTCCTTCCTGAGGTGGAGCGGGTGCACCGGGAACCCGACCGAGGGATGATCGGTCGGGGGGCGGGATCTGGCAGACTCTCTCGCTATGGGTGAAACGACCGTGAAGAGCTTGGACAGCCGGACGACCCCGTCGTCACCCATCGTGGCCGACGAGGGAAGGTTCGCGCGGCTGCGCGCGCGCTCGCCCCGCCGCCCCACCATCTGGTTCGAGATCCTGCTCATCGCGGTGAGCTACTGGACGTACTCGCTCATCCGCAACGCGGTGCCGGAGCAGAAGACCGAGGCGCTCAGGAACGCCGACTGGATCTGGAAGACCGAGCAGTCCCTGGGTCTCGCCTTCGAGCACGCCGTCAACCACGCCGTGAACTCGGTGACATGGCTGATCGTCTCGATGAACTACTACTACGCCACGCTGCACTTCGTCGTGACCATCGGTGTGCTGGTGTGGCTGTACCGATGGCATCCGGGCCGTTACGCGGCGTTCCGCACGGTCCTGTTCGCGACCACCGGTGTGGCCCTGGTCGGCTACTACCTGTATCCGCTCGCGCCGCCCCGGCTCATGAACGGCCAGAACTTCGTCGACACGGTGCTCGTCCACCACACCTGGGGCTCGATGGCCTCGGGCAACCTCAAGCACGTGTCGAACCAGTACGCGGCGATGCCGTCGATGCACATCGGCTGGTCGCTCTGGTGCGGGCTGACCGTCTTCCTGCTCGCCCGGGCGCCCTGGGCGAAGATCCTCGGCCTGCTCTACCCGACGGCGACCCTCGTCGTCATCGTCGCCACCGCCAACCACTTCTGGATGGACGCGGTCGGCGGCGTGCTCTGCCTGTCCTTCGGCTTCGCCGTCTCCTACTTCTGGTACGGCTCCCGCCCCCACCGCCTGCCGAAGCTGGTGGAGCCGGCGGCGTCGACCCCGCGGCGGAGCGGTCCGCCCCCGGTGGCGGGGACGGACCGCGAGAAGGACGACGTGGAGCCGGTCGTCTCCGGCAAGTGACCCGGCTCCGGCCGGTCTCCGTGCCGGGCCGGCCGGCTCCCGTGCGGGGCGCCCTCCCCGTCAGCCCCTGTACGTGATCCTGCCGCCGGCGACCGTCAGCCGGACCGGGGCCTCGGCGGTCTCGTCCGCCGGGGCCTCCACCGGGTCCAGGCCGAAGGCGGTGAGATCGGCCCGGTGTCCCGGGGCGATCCGGCCCGCGACCGTCTCCTCCCCCGCCGCGAGCGCCGCGTGCGTGGTCATCCCCTCCAGGGCCATCAGGCCGGTCAGGCCGCGGTGGGCCGAGGCCGCGCCGCGCGGGGCGCGGGCGGTGGCGAGGACCTGGCGGGCGTCGTAGTGGGCGATGGGCCAGTCGGAGCCGAGCGCGAGGTGCGCCCCGGCGTCCCTCAGGTCGCGGCAGCGCCAGGCACGGGCGGCCCGCTCCTCGCCGAGCCGCCTGGACCACTCGTCGGTGTGGTCGGCGCGGGTGTACGCGGTGTGCGGGGGCTGCATCGAGGCGACGACGCCGAGTGCGGCGAAGCGCCCGAGCTGGTCGTCGGGGACGGTCTCGATGTGCTCGATCCGGTGGCGGGGGCCGCCCGTGCCGAGGCCTTCGACGGTGTCGAGGACGTGCCGGACGGCGGCGTCGCCGATGGCGTGGGTGGCGGTGCCGACACCGGCCCGGTGGAGGTGGCGCACGGCGGCGGAGTAGGCGGCGGGGTCGGGCCAGAAGGCGTCGGTGCCCTGGCCGTGGCAGTCGGCGTGCTCCAGCCAGGCGGTGCCGCCCTCGACGGTGCCGTCCATGAAGAACTTCACGCCGCCGATCGCCCACAGGCGGCCGGCCCGCTCCTGGAGCCGTACGAACGCGTCGAGCTCCTCGGCGGTGGCGCCGGGCATGCACCAGGGGGCGAGGCGGAGGCGGACCGGCAGGTCGCCGTCCTCCTCGATGCCGGCGAGGAGTCCGGGGACGTCGTGTCCGCCGAGGTCCATGACGTGGGCGGTGGTGAGGCCGGTGGCGGCCATGGCGCCGAGCAGCTCGACGAGCCGGTCGCGGCGTTCGGCGTACGGCTGGGCGGGCAGGACCGGGGTCATCAGGTCCATGGCGGCGTGCTCGACGAGGTGTCCGGTGGGGCGGCCGTCGGCGTCGCAGACGATCTCGGAGTGCTGGGCGAAGGCGCGGGGGCCTTCGATGCCCGCGGCCTTGAGGGCGGCCGCGCTGACGAGGACGGAGTGTCCGTCGTAGAGGCGCAGGTGGGCGGGGGCGCCGTCGAGGGCGTCCTCGACGAGGTCGTGGTGGACGGGGCGGCCGCCGAAGACGTTGTGGTCGAGGCCGAAGCCGAGGACCCAGCCGTCGCGGCGTTCGGCGCGGCGGAGGGCGGCGCGCAGCCCTTCGAGGTCGGTGACGGCCGAGAGGTCGGTGCCGGTGAACATCTCCAGGCCCCAGACGGGGTGGCTGTGGGCGTCGGTGAGGCCGGGGGTGAGGGTGGCGCCGGCGAGGTCGACCGTCTCGGTGCCGGGTCCGGCCCAGGCGCGGGCCTCGGCGTCGGTGCCGAGGGCGGTGATCAGCCCGCCGTTGACGGCGACGGCGGTGGCGCCGGTGAGCTCGGGGTCGCGGACTCGGGCGTTGACGAGGACGAGGTCGGGTGCGGACACGAGGGGTCTGCTCCTTCGGTGTCGGGTTCGGCGGCGAAGCGGGCGTAGACCTCGGGGCGGGTGCGGCGGAGCCGGTGCGCGAGGAGGAGCCCGAGGACGAGGACGGCGGGGACGACGGCGACGAGGACGGTGTTGACGGTGGGGGAGGCGCCGGTGAACAGGGCGACCTTGGAGGCGACGAGCCAGAGGGCGACGGCCAGCAGCACGGCGGCGGTGGCCGGGGCGACGAGGGTGCGCAGGGCGCCCTCCCGGTGCGGGACGCGCCGGAAGTAGCGGACGACGGCGAGGGCGGCGAGCAGCATCAGCGCCATGAGGCCGAGCATGCCGGGGGTGTTCACCCAGAGCAGCAGCTGGGTGTACGGGTCGGCGCCGGCCGCGGCGAAGCCGAGCACGATGGCGGCGCCGAGCACGGTCTGGGCGGCGCCGGCGAGGTGCGGGGAGCGGTGGCGCGGGTGGACGCGGCCGAGCGCGGCGGGCAGGACGCCCTCCTCGGCGAGCGCGAGGGCGTAGCGGTTGATCGCGTTGTGGAAGGCGAGGAGCGAGGCGATGATGCTGGTCACGATGAAGACGTGCATCAGGTCCGCGGCCCAGCCGCCGACGTAGCTGGTGATGGCGGCGAAGAAGAGTCCGCCGGTGTCGCCCGCGGCGGCCTCGACGACCTTGTCGTCGCCGAAGGCCTGGATGACGGTCCAGACGACGAAGGCGTAGAAGAGCCCGAGGAAGCCGACCGCGATGTAGGTGGCGCGGGGGATGGTGCGGGCCGGGTCGCGGGCCTCGCGGCGGTAGATGACGGTCGACTCGAAGCCGGTGAAGGCGGAGAAGGCGAAGGCGAGCACGGCGGCGGTGCCGGGGACGAGGACGTTGCCGGGGGCGAAGGAACCGAGCGAGATCCCGTGGGCGCCTCCCTTGATCAGGACACCCGCCGCGAGGAGCACGAGGATGCCGGTCTCGGCGACCAGGAGGACGCCGAGGACCTTGGCGCCGAAGTCGATGGAGCGGTAGCCGCCGTACCAGATGAGCAGCAGGCCGGCGAGGGCGATGGGCAGCCAGGGCAGGTCGACGCCCCACAGGGCGTGGGCGGTGTCGGCGGTGGCGGAGCCGAGGAGTCCGTAGACGCCGATCTCCATGCCGTTGTAGCCCACCATGGCGACGAGGGCGGCGGCGATGCCGAGGGGTTTGCCGAGGCCCTGGGCGATGTACGCGTAGAAGGCGCCGGCGCTGCGGACGTGGCGGCTCATCGTGGTGAAGCCGACGGCGAAGACGGCGAGGGTGAGGCCGGCGAGGAGGTATCCGGCGGGGGCGCCGATGCCGCCGAGGACGAGGGCGATGGGGGCGACGCCGGCCATGACGGTGAGCGGGGCGGCGGCGGACACGACGAAGAAGGAGATGTCGGCGGTGGTGAGCGTGCCGGTGCGGAGCCCGGGCGGCTCGTCGGGCGTGCTGGACGACATGGGGTGGGGAGGCCCTTCTGCGGCAGGAGCAGTAAACCTAAAGCCTTTCGGTTGGCGCAATGTAGCCTCGTGCCCAACGATTCGGGAAGACCTGGACTGGGGGAAGACCTTCATGGGCCGGCCGCGCACACCCCTCCTCGACCGGGAGCGCATCACCACCACTGCGCTCGAACTCGTCGACGAGCAGGGAGAGTTCAGCGTCCCGCAGATCGCCCGCCGACTCGGGGCGCAGACGGCCTCGGTGTACCACCATGTGGACGGCCGGGACGGCATCGTGGAGCTGCTGCGCGAGCGGGTCTGCGACGCCATCGACGACGCCGCCTTCGAGCTGACGCCCTGGGACGCGGCCATGGCCGCCTGGGCCCGCTCGTACCGCGCCGCCTTCGCCGCCCACCCGCGCACGATCCCGCTGCTCACCGCCTCACCGGTGCGCGCGCCCAAGGTGCTCCAGCAGTACGAGAAGGCCGTCACCCACCTCCTGGAGGCGGGCTTCCCGCCGGCGGACGTGATGCCGGTGATCATCGGCCTGGAGAACCTGGTGCTCGGCTCGGCCCTCGACATGGCGGCGCCCGAGACGATGTGGGAGCTGGCCGACGAGACGGCCACCCCCCAGCTGGCCCGCGCCCTCGGCGCGTTCTCCGAGGGCCGCGCCGACCGGGCCTTCGAACTGGCCCTGGCCGGCTACCTGACCCACGTCCGGACGCTGCTCGACACGGATCAGCCGTAGGGCGGATCAGCCGCGGGGCGGATCACCCGTGGGACGGATCAGCTGTAGGACTGGAGCTCGACGAGCCGCCCCTCGGGGTCGCGGAGGTGGGCGGTGCGCAGCCCGGGGCCCCACTCCGGGCGGTCGGCCGCGCCGAGCGCGGGGTCGCCGCCGGCCCGCAGGCAGAGGGCGAGGGCCTCGTCGACGTCGTCCACCCGCAGCACGAGCATCGCGGTGTCCTGGGCCGGCTCCGGAAGGGCCGGCAGGTCCCCGGTGCCGAGGACGGAGGCCATCGCGGCGCGGTCGAACAGCACCAGGACGCCCCGGCCGTCCACCTCCCAGTTGGCGTACGGCCCGTCCGGCCCGCCCTTGTCGAGGTCCGCGCCGGTCAGCGGCGGCAGGACGGCCGCGTAGAAGCGGAAGCAGTCGGCGAAGCGGGTGACGAGCAGACGGGGGTACGGGGCGTGCACGGCGGGCTCCTCGGATCGTCGCGCGAAACAGTGGGTGCCGACCCACTATAGGTACGCACCCTAGACTTCCGTCATGCACTCCGCGCGATCCACCCCGCCCGCCCTGCTCGGCCTCAGCACCTACCTGCTCTCCAGGATCGGCAAGAGCGCCCGGGGCATACTGGCCGACCGGCTGGCCCAACGCGGCCTGCGCCTCTGGGACATGGCGGTCCTCGCCGCCCTCTCCGACTTCGGCCCGCACGCCCAGCGCGACCTCGTCGTCCGGCTCGGCGTCGACCCCAGCGACATCGCCAAGGTCGTGGACCAGCTGACCACCGGCGGGTACGTCGAGCGGGCGCGCGACCCCGAGGACCGCAGACGGGTCTCCGTCACCCTCGCCCCGGCCGGCCGGGAACTCCTCGCGGAGCTCGACGCCGAGGCCCGCTCCGTCCAGGACGAACTGCTCGCACCGCTGACCCCGGAGGAACGGACCCTGCTCCAGGGCCTGTTGCTCCGGGTGCACGAAGGGATCGGCTGAGCGGGAGGACAGGCCCTAGCCCCCGTAGAAAAGCTCTTCCACCACCGCGCGGGCCCGTCGGGTGATCCGGCGGTAGTCGTCGACCATCTCGCCGACGTGCCCCGCCTCGTACCCCATGTACCGCCCCACCGCTGCGAGTTCGCGCGACTCCGAGGGGAAGGTGTCGCCGGGGCGGCCGCGGACCAGCATCACCGCGTTGCGCACGCGGGTGGCGAGGACCCAGGCCTCGTCGAGGGTCTGCGCCTCCTCCGTCGGGATCAGACCCGCCGCGTGGGCGGCGGCCAGGGCCTCACGGGTACGGGTCGTCCGCAGGCCCGGTTCGGCCCAGCCGTGCCGCATCTGGAGCAGCTGGACCGTCCACTCGACGTCGCTGAGGCCGCCGCGCCCGAGCTTGGCGTGGAGCGTCGGATCGGCGCCGCGCGGCAGCCGCTCGGACTCCATCCGGGCCTTGAGGCGGCGGATCTCGCGGACCGCTTCCTCGCCCAGGCCTTCCGCCGGATACCGCAGCGGGTCGACCAGTTCGATGAAGCGGTCCGCCAGCTCCTGGTCCCCCGCCATCGGCGCGGCGCGCAGCAGCGCCTGGCTCTCCCAGACGAGCGACCAGCGGCGGTAGTAGGCCTCGTACGACTTCAGGCTGCGCACCAGGGGGCCGTTCTTGCCCTCCGGGCGCAGATCCGCGTCGATCAGCAACGGCGGGTCGGCCGTGGGCAGTTGGAGCAGCCGCCGCATCTCCGTGACCACCCGGTTCGCGGCCCGGGCCGCCTCCTGCTCGTCGACGCCCTCGCGCGGCTCGTGCACGAACAGCACGTCGGCGTCGGAGCCGTAGCCGAGCTCGTGACCGCCGAAGCGGCCCATGCCGATCACCGCGAACCGGGTCGGCAGCTCCTCGCCCCACTCGGCGCGCACGGCGGCCCGCAGGGCGCCCGCGATCGTCACCGCGTTGAGGTCGGTGACGGCCTCCCCCACCCGGTCCACGAGCGCGCCCGGATCGGGCTCACGGGGGCTGTCCTCGGTGCCGTACGAGCCGATGAGATCGGCCGCGGCGGTACGGAACAGCTCCCTGCGGCGCACCCCGCGGGCCACCGCGACCGCGTGCTCGGCGTCGTCGGCGCGGCCCACCGCCGCCAGGACCTCCTGCTCCAGGTGGCCCCGGTCGCGCGGCTTCAGGCCCCCCGGGTCGCCGAGGATCGCGACGGCCTCGGGGGCGCGGAGCAGCAGGTCGGGGGCGAGGCGCCCGGCGGACAGGACCCGGGCGAGGTTCTCGGCGGCGGCGCCCTCGTCGCGGAGCAGCCGCAGGTACCAGGGGGTCTTGCCGAGGGCGTCGGAGACCTTGCGGAAGCCGAGGAGTCCGGCGTCCGGGTCGGCGGAGTCGGCGAACCAGCCGAGCAGCACCGGCAGCAGCGTCCGCTGGATCGCGGCCTTCCGGCTCACTCCGGAGGCCAGCGCCTCCAGATGGCGCAGGGCGGCGGCGGGGTCCGCGTACCCGAGCGCTTCGAGCCGCTGCCCGGCCGCCTTCGGGCTGAGCCGGATCTCACCGGGGGCGAGCTGCGCGAACGCGTCGAGCAGCGGCCGGTAGAAGAGCTTCTCGTGCAGCCGCCGCACGACGGCGGCGTGCCGCTTCCACTCCTTGTTGAGCGCGGCGACCGGATCGGTGCGCAGCCCCAGGGAGCGGCCGAGGCGGCGCAGGTCGGCCTCGTCCTCGGGGACGAGGTGGGTGCGGCGCAGCCGGTACAGCTGGATGCGGTGCTCCATGGCCCGCAGGAACCGGTACGCCTCGTCGAGCTGGGAGGCGTCGGCGCGGCCCACGTAGCCGCCGGCGGCCAGCGCGGCGAGCGCGTCGAGGGTGGTGCCGCTGTGCAGGGTGGCGTCGCTGCGGCCGTGCACCAGCTGGAGGAGCTGGACGGCGAACTCGACGTCCCTGAGGCCGCCGGGACCGAGCTTGAGCTCGCGTTCGACCTGGGCGACGGGGATGCCGGCGACGACGCGGCGGCGCATCTGCTGCACGTCGGGGACGAAGTTCTCGCGCTCGGCCGCCTGCCAGACCAGCGGGGAGACCGCGTCGATGTACTGGGCGCCCAGCTCGGGGTCGCCGGCCACCGCGCGCGCCTTGAGCAGCGCCTGGAACTCCCAGGTCTTCGCCCACCGCTGGTAGTAGGCGAGGTGGGAGGAGAGGGTGCGCACGAGGGGGCCGTTGCGGCCCTCGGGGCGCAGATTGGCGTCGACCGGCCAGATGGTGCCCTCGACGGTGGTCTCCGAGCAGATCCGCATCAGGTGGGAGGCGAGCCGGGTCGCCGCCTGGATCGCCTTGCCCTCGTCGGCGCCCTCGACGGGCTCCCCCACGAAGATCACGTCCACGTCGGAGACGTAGTTCAGCTCGTGGCCGCCGCACTTGCCCATCGCGATCACCGCGAGCCGGCACATGGCGGCGTCGGCGGGCGCGTCCGTACGGGCGATGGCGAGCGCGGCGCGCAGGGTCGCCGTCGCCAGGTCCGCCAGCTCGGCGGCGGCCTGGGCCACGTCGGTGGTGCCGCACACGTCACGGGCCGCTATGGCGAGGAGGCAGCGGCGGTAGGCGACCCGCAGCGACACCGGGTCGGTGGCCTCGGCGAGCCCCCGCTCGAACTCGGCGACCCCCGGGTGCAGGTCGGCCGCCTCGTACGTGACGAGGGACTCCCAGTCGCGGGGGTGCCGGGCCAGGTGGTCGGCGAGCGCCTCGGAGGCGCCGAGCACCCCGAGGAGCCGGTCCCGGAACGGCTTCGCGGAGAGCAGCGTGGTGGTGAGGGTCTGCCGCTCCGTCTCCGCCTGCGCCTCCACGAGGCGGACCAGACCGCGCAGGGCGAGGTCGGGGTCGGCGGTGGCGCCGAGGGCGTCGAGGAGGACGGGGTCGTCGCGCAGCGCGGACAGTTCGGGCACGTCGAGGAGGCGTTCGGCCCCCGAGGGATCGGTGAACCCGTGCCGCAGCAGACGGGAGAACGTACTGCTCCTGCGTCCCGGCACCGTCATTCCGCCGCTCCCTCCGAGCAGGTCCAAGCCCAGGGACGAACCCGGGGAACCGAGCCTATCCGCAGCGCGGGGCTCGGGCGTGCGGGGCCGCGGATCGCAGTGGATCACACGTGATGTCTCGCACATTGGTGGCTTTTCGGTCCCGATGAACCGTATTCCTTGAAAGTTCGTCTTGCCTTCCGCGGGACCGCCCCGTCCGTCCGACCTCATGGGAAAGCACGCCACCGAGACATGCCCGTCCGCCGCCTCCGCCGCTCCGTCCCCCTCCCGTCCCGCCGCAGGACCGCCGCGACGGCGGTGACGGCCGCCCTGGTGGGCGGTGCCTTCGCCGGGATCCTCACCGTGACGGGGGCACCGCAGGCGGCGGAGGATCCGTCGCACGGGCCCGCGGAGGTCCTGCCGGCGCAGGGGAGGACCGGGAAGCCGGGGGAGCCGGAGAAGAGCGACAAGCCGGGGCCCGTGAAGCCTCCCCTCCGGGGCGGCGGTTCCCCCGTCTCCGTGATGCAGGTCGTGGCCCACCCGGACGACGACCTGTTCTTCATGAACCCGGACGTCTCCCAGTCCCTCCACTCCGGCAGCCCCCTCGCCGCCGTCTACCTCACCGCCGGCGAGTCCGACGGCGTCAACGCCCGGCCCCACGACGCCAAGGCCGCCGCGCCCGACAAGGCCGGCTACGCCGAGGCCCGGCAGAACGGCATACGCGCCGCCTACGCCGAGATGGCGACGGGCAGCCGGACCAGCCCCTGGGACCGGACCGCGATACCCACGGCCGGCGGCGGGTGGGCCGAACTGGACACCCTGCGCGCCCGGCCGCGGATCAAGCTGGTGTGGCTGCAGATACGCGAGGCCGGAGCCACCAACGGCGACCGGCCGCACAGCCTCCACGGCCTCTGGGACGGCCGCATCACCGCCCTCGGCTCGCAGCGCTCCGCCGGCACCCCCGTCACCGCCGACTTCGCCTACACGAAGGAGCAGGTCGTGGCCACGGTGACCGGGCTCCTGGAGCGGTTCCGGCCGACCTTCGTCCGGATGCAGGACCCGAGCCCCGGCACGTACCCGGAGAGCGGGAAGTTCCGGGACCACCAGGACCACCTGTACGGGGCGCGGTTCGTGCAGGCCGCGCTCGCCCGGTACGCGGAACTGCCCGGCCACCCCCACGTCGGGGTGCAGAACTACCTCGGCTACCCGACCAGCGTCCTGCCGCACACCCTCGACCCCGAGACCGCCGACGCGAAGCTGCGGACCCTGAAGACGTACGCCTGGCTGGACGGGGTCCACGACTGCGGCCCCGATGCCGGCTGCGGCGACCTGAAGGTGGCCGCGCGGCCCGGCGGGCGGGGCTGGACCCAGACCGTCCGGTACGCCCGGGGCACCTCCACCTCCTGGGTCCAGCGCGGCCCGGACGGCGGACTGCACGCCTTCTCCGTCCTCGACGGGCGCCTCGCCGCCTGGCGGAAGCCGGCGGACGCCGTGGCCTGGCAGGGCCCGGAACTGCTGCCCGGCACCGGCCTCGACAGCGGGATCACCTCCGTGACCCTGCCCGACGGCCGCATAGCCGTCTTCGGCACCCGCACCACGCTCGGCGGCGACGCGACCGCCTACCGGCGCGAGGTGGTCACCACCGTCCAGACCGCGCCGGGCGCCGGCTTCGGCGCCTGGCTCCCGCTCGGCACGCCCGAGCGGAGCGACGCCGAGGGCACCTCGGACATCAGCGCGCCCGCCGTGACCGTGGCCCCCGACGGCCGGGCCACCCTGGTCCTGCGCGACAGCCGCCACCGGCTGACGGCCCGTGAGCAGCGGCCCGACGGCGGCTGGGGCCCGTGGCGGTCCCTGGGCGGCGCGGAGGTGTACGGCGACCCGGTGGCGGCGACGGACGCCGAGGGCCGGGGCCACGTCTTCGCCAGCACCCCGAGCACCGTCCTCGCCTGGGCCGAGCAGAGCCCCGGCGGGTCGCTGACGGGGCCCGCGCCGACCGGGCTGCCGCCGACGACCCTCGCGCTGAGCGCGAGCGCGGCGCCGGACGGCGACGGCGTACGCCTCTGGTTCCGCAAGCCGGCCTCCGGCGACCTGCGGAGCGCCGACTTCTCCGGTACGGGGCCGGTCTCCCCGGTCACGGAGCTGCCCGGCACCGGCGTCGCGGGCTTCGGCCCGGTGAGCGGCGGCGACGGCCTGCTCGCGGTCCGCTCCCGCACCGGCTTCCTGGCGACGGCGCCGCACGGCCGGGCCGGGGCGCGGCCGGTGTGGACGCTGGAGAAGTTCCTGTTCTCCGGCGCGCCGGACGCGGGGACGGACGGGGTGGCGGCGATCGGCCTGGACGGCCGCCTGCACTGGACCCCGGCGGCGCGCTGACCGCGTTCCGGGTGCGTGGGGCCGGCCCGTACGGGACCGTGGTCGCCATGAACTGGACCCTGGAAGTCATCCCCGTCCCCGTCACCGACCTGGACCGCGCCAAGGAGTTCTACGGCGAGGGGTGCGGCTTCACGATCGACCTGGACGACGAGGTGGCGCCCGGCGTGCGCATCATCCAGGCGACGCCTCCGGGCTCGCGCTGCTCGATCGCGATGCTGAGCGGCATGCCGCCGATGCCGGGGACGAAGGCGATGAGCCCCGGCGGCCTGCACGGCCTCCAGCTCTGCGTCACGGACATCGAGGCGGCCCGGGCGGAGCTCCTCGGCCGGGGCGTCGACGTCTCGCCGGTGCGGCACGTCGGCGCCTCGGGCTGGGAGGACGGCAAGGGCGGCGCCTGGAACTCGTTCATGACCTTCGCGGACCCGGACGGCAACGGCTGGGTCGTACAGGAGGCCCCGTCGGAGCTGTCGGAACGTTGAGGCCGGCGACGGCCCCGGCCGTCCAGTGCCCGGCGGCGCCGGGGCAGGCCGCGAGGTAGGCGGCGACCTCGGCGTGCGCCCAGGCCCCGGCCCGGCCGAGCCCGGCCGCCAGGTGCCGCAGGTAGGCGGCGGAGGGCGTCCGCAGGCCGCCGTCGCCGGGCATGGGCCAGGGCGCGGTGAAGGTGAGCACCGGGACGCCGTCGAGGAGGCCGGGGCACACGAGGGTCTCGTACCGGCCGGGTCCGAGCGCGCGGCGCCCGGCGGCGCGGACCTCGGCCAGGTCGAGGTCGACGCCGGGCTCGCGGTACATCTCCTGGGCGGCGATGTCGGAGAACTGTCCGGCCGTCAGCAGATGGGCGACGGCCCACGCGGTGCCGCCCGCCGCCGGGTCGTAGAAGGCGCGGCCGCCGCCCCACACGGGCGAGTCGGTCGCGAAGTACACCCGGCCGGGCAGCACGACCGGCACGGACCGCTCGGGCGGGCGCCGGTCCCGGCACCCGGGGAACGTCCGCGTGGCCCCGGGCGGACGCCCGCCGTCGAGGTAGTACCGCAGCCGCTCGACGTGCATGTTGGCCCCGTAGGCGGCGTACCAGACACGGTTCTCGGACTCCGGCATGGGACCAGACGCTAGCGCGCCCGTCCTCCGGATCCGCGCAGGCCCTGGAAGGCCAGGTAGAAGTGGCGGAGCGTGTCGTCCTCGGCGACGCAGCGCATGCCGGCGGCCTCCATCACCCGGTGCGAGGCCGGGTTGTCCAGGTCGGCGTCGCCCTTCACCCCGGCGACGCCGGCCACCCGGGCGACCTCGAGGAGCGCCCGGAGCGCCTCGGAGGCGTATCCGTTCCCCCGGGCCCCGGGCACCAGGCCGTACCCGACGGTCGCGACGCCGATCTCGTCCGGCGGTCCGTGGAACCCGATGCCGCCGACGGCGACGCCGTCGAGCCGTATCTCGTAGGGCCGGAACACCCCCGGGTCCCCCCGCCCGGCGAGTCCGCGCAGGAAGCCGGTGGCGGCCCGGACGTCCCCGTCCCCGGGGTACTCCTCCCCCCAGCGGTCCCCGTCCCCGGACCGCCGGGCGACGATGCGCTCGGCCTCGTCCTCGCTCAACGGATGCAAGACGAGCCGCGCGGTGGCGACGGATTCGATCTTCACCGCGGCAGTCTGACCGCCCGCCGGGCCCCGGGCAACGGGTTTCCGGCCGGACCTCCGGCGGACGGCATCCGCGGGCCGCCCAGCGCCGCAGCCGCGCCACGCCGGCCCGCTTGCGCGACCGCGTCCCCTCCTTCTCCTCCGACGCTTCCACGAGCGCCGTGACCGGCGTCCACCGGCGTCTCCCTCCGGGCGCGGTCCAGCGGACGGCCGGGAAGCCGGTGACCCCGGTGACGGCCGCCCGCGGTATCACCCGCGTCCACACGAAGCCCCGGACCACGAGCCGCTCGGCCTCGCACCGGACGCCCGCGCGGAACCCCCGCACGGCGAGGATCCCGCACGCCAGGGCGGCGGCCACCGCCGCCGCCCGCTCCCAGCCGGCCCCGGCCCCCGCCCCGTACACGAGGAAGCCGGCACCCGGCACGAGACCGAGCGCCGTGTTGGCCAGCCGGTTGGCGGCCGTGGGCACGAGCTCCGTGCCCACGGTCCGCCGGGGGACGCTCCCCGTCACAGCACCGGCAGGTTCTTCCGGAGCTCGAAGGCGGTGACCTCGGAGCGGTACTCCTCCCACTCCTGCTTCTTGTTGCGCAGGAAGAAGTCGAAGACGTGCTCGCCCAGCGTCTCGGCGACCAGTTCGCTCTTCTCCATCAGGGCGATCGCCTCTCCCAGGTTCTGCGGGAGCGGCTCGATGCCCATCGCGCGGCGCTCCGCGTCGGAGAGGGCCCAGACGTCGTCGTCGGCGCCGGCCGGGAGTTCGTAGCCCTCCTCGATGCCCTTGAGGCCCGCGGCCAGGAGGACCGCGTAGGTCAGGTACGGGTTGGCGCCCGAGTCGATGGAGCGGACCTCGACGCGGGAGGAGCCCGTCTTGCCCGGCTTGTACATGGGGACGCGGATGAGCGCGGAGCGGTTGTTGTGGCCCCAGCAGATGTACGAGGGCGCCTCGCCGCCCGAGCCGGCGGTGCGGGAGGAGCCGCCCCAGATGCGCTTGTAGGAGTTGACCCACTGGTTGGTGACGGCGGAGGTCTCGCCCGCGTGGCGGAGGAGGCCCGCGATGAAGGAGCGGCCGACCTTGGACAGCTGGTACTCGGCACCCGACTCGTAGAAGGCGTTCCGGTCGCCCTCGAAGAGCGACAGGTGGGTGTGCATGCCCGAGCCGGGGTAGTCCGAGAACGGCTTCGGCATGAACGTGGCCTGCACGCCCTGCTCCAGGGCCACCTGCTTCATGACCAGACGGAAGGTCATGATGTTGTCCGCGGTGGACAGGGCGTCGGCGTAGCGGAGGTCGATCTCCTGCTGGCCGGGCGCGCCCTCGTGGTGGGAGAACTCCACCGAGATGCCCATCGATTCGAGCATGGTGATGGCCTGGCGGCGGAAGTCCATGCCGACGTTCTGCGGGGTGTGGTCGAAGTAGCCCGAGTTGTCGGCCGGGGTGGGCCGGGTGCCGTCGAGCGGCTTGTCCTTCAGGAGGAAGAACTCGATCTCGGGGTGGGTGTAGAAGGTGAAGCCGAGGTCGGAGGTCTTGGCCAGGGCCCGCTTGAGGACGTAGCGCGGGTCGGCGAAGGAGGGGGAGCCGTCCGGCATGAGGATGTCGCAGAACATCCGGGCGGTGCCCGGGGCCTCGGCGCGCCACGGCAGGATCTGGAAGGTGCCCGGGTCCGGCTTGGCGATCATGTCCGACTCGTAGACGCGGGCGAAGCCCTCGATCGCGGAGCCGTCGAAGCCGATGCCCTCGTCGAAGGCCTGCTCCAGTTCGGCGGGGGCCACGGCCACCGACTTGAGGAAGCCGAGCACGTCGGTGAACCACAGACGTACGAAGCGGATGTCGCGCTCCTCGAGCGTACGGAGCACGAATTCCTGCTGCTTGTCCATTTCCACACCCATCCTCGCTGGTCAGGCCGCCTGCTCCCACCGCCTCCGGTGCATCGGGGGGCACCTGAGCATCCCACCACATGGTTTCGCGCACGTTGCACACCCATACTGCCTGCTCGGATGTGACTCGGGTAACGGGGGAGCGGCCGGATCGGGACGCTTCGCCGCCCGTGCGGCACCCGCCCGCCGGTACCGAGTGGTACCCCGTTCGGCCCACAGAGGCCCTTCGCCCACTACGATCTGCGCCCATGGGGGCCACACGGCTCGTACGCCCGTCCCGACACGCGCGTCCCATGGCACTGGCGAGTGCCGTGGCGACGCTCCTCGCCGCGCTCTTCCTCTGTCAGGGGACGGTGCCGGAGGGGCACGGCGTCCCCCACGGGGCGGGTCCGCGGGCGGTGACGGCCGTCGCCGTCACCGGCGAGTACGTCTGCCCGTACGACCGCGGCGGCTGCTCCCTCTTCCCCTCGCTCTCCCCCGCGGTGCTCAGCGCGCCCCCGCTCGACACCCCGCCGCACGCGGACGGCGGGGCGCCGCGTCTCGCGCCGCCCTCCGGTGACGGGCCGTCGCGCCGCTCGGACGCCCGGCCGCGCGCGCCGGACCTGCACGTCCTTCAAGTTCTCCGGACGTAGCGGCGACGGGCGCCCCGCCTCCGCGGCGGGCCCCGTCCCCGCACGTCCACCCCCGAACTCCACCCCACCCCTGAAGAAGGACGACATCACCATGGCCGCCAATCGCTCCGCCACCGCCGACCGCCGCGCCCGAATAGAGGAGATGCGCCGCGCCGAGCAGGCCCGTGAGCGCCGCAACCGCCTGATCACCGTCGGCGTCTCCGCCGTCGTCGTGCTGGGCCTCGTCGGCTTCGGCACCTTCGTGCTGATGAAGAAGTCCGACGAGCAGGACGCCAAGGAGGCCGCCGCGAAGGCCCCCATCGCGGCCGAGAAGTCCTGGGACCCGAAGAAGCTCGGCCGCAACCACGTCGAGACGGCCGTCAAGTACGACATGAAGCCGCCGGTCGGCGGTGACCACAACCCGGTCTGGATGAACTGCGACGGCGTGGTCTACACGAAGAAGATCGCCGACGTGAACGCCGTGCACTCGCTGGAGCACGGGGCCGTCTGGGTGACGTACAACAAGTCGGCCTCCCAGGCCGACGTGAAGAAGCTGGCCGACAAGGTCGGCAAGACCAAGTACTCGCTGATGAGCCCCGTGGACGACCAGGCCGGGGCGATCATGCTGTCCGCCTGGGGCAAGCAGGTGACCGTGGACGGCGCGGACGACCCGCGCGTCGACGCCTTCTTCACGAAGTACGTGCAGGGGCCGCAGACCCCGGAGCCGGGCGCGGCCTGCACGGGCGGGATCGGCGCGGACGGCCAGGGCGGTACGGGGATGGGCCAGTGAGGCTCGACCGTACGCAGGGGGCGGCGGTCGCCGCCGTCGTCCTCGCGCTGCTGTTCGCCGGGGGCGCGGTCACCGTCGCCTCCGCCGACCGTGACGAGGCGCCGAGCACCCCGGTGTCCTCCTCGGCGGACGCCGGCTTCGCCCGGGACATGTCGGTCCATCACCAGCAGGCCGTCGAGATGTCGTTCATCGTCCGGGACCGGACGAGGGACGAGGAGGTCCGGCGGCTGGCCTACGACATCGCCAACACGCAGGCCAACCAGCGGGGCATGATGCTCGGCTGGCTCGACCTGTGGGGGCTGCCCAAGAACGAGTCCGGGGTCGAGCCGATGACCTGGATGGGCATGGGCGTCCCGGCCGACGCGGACTCGCTGGACGGGGCCCTGATGCCGGGCATGGCGACCGACGCGCAGCTGGACGAGCTGCGCAGGGCCAGTGGCCGCGAGGCGGAGGTCCTGTACCTGAGGCTCATGACCGCGCACCACAGGGGCGGGGTCCACATGGCCGAGGGCTGTGTGCAGAAGTGCGGCGTGGAGATCGAGCGGAACCTCGCGCAGGGCATGGTCGACGCGCAGACGTCCGAGATGGCGCTGATGGCGGACATGCTGAAGAAGCGCGGGGCCTGACCCCCGCCGGATCCGGCACGCGGCCCCCGTGACCCGCTGCGGTCGCGGGGGCCGTGCCGTCCGCCCACAATGGATGGGGCTCGGGGACTTCGTACGACGACGTTCGACGAAAGGTACGCACCCCATGACCACGGCGAAGGACATCATGCACTCCGGGGCCCAGTGGATCCCGGCACACGAGACGCTCGACCGTGCCGCGCAGATGATGCGCGACCACAACGTGGGCTCGCTGCCCATCGCCGACGAGAACGAACGGCTCTGCGGCATCATCACGGACCGCGACATCGTGGTCGGCTGCGTGGCCGAGGGCCACGACCCGTCGAGGATCACCTGCGGCGACATGGCGAAGGGCACCCCGCGCTGGGTCGAGTCGGACGCGGACGTGGGCGTCGTCCTGGAGGAGATGCAGAGCCACCAGATCCGGCGGCTTCCGGTCATCGAGGACAAGCGGCTCGTCGGCATGATCAGCGAGGCCGATCTGGCCCAGCACCTGTCGGACGAGCAGATCAAGGCGTTCGTCTCGAGCGTCTACGCCGGTTCCTGACCCGCTCCCCCGCCCCCTTTCGGGCCACCGCCCGGACCCTCGCGTCCGGGCGGTGGCGCTCGGGCGCCGGGGCGCCGGTGGGGGGCGGGCGGCTCCGGACCGGCTGGTCGCCGCACCGGTCGGGCCACGCCGGCCAGGGGCCATGACGACCGCCGCCCGACCGGCCCGGTGGGCCGGCGCGGGACCGGGCGCGGTTCCGTGTCCCGTCCTCAGGACATAGCGTCGGTCTGACGATTACACTGGGCGGGTGCCTCAACTACGCCTCGCCCTGAATCAGATCGACTCGACCGTCGGAGACATCGCCGGGAACGCCGAGGCGATCGTGCACTGGACCCGGCACGCCGCCGGGCAGGGCGCGCATCTCGTCGCGTTCCCGGAGATGGCGCTGACCGGATACCCCGTCGAGGACCTCGCCCTGCGTTCCTCCTTCGTCGAGGCGTCCCGGACGGCCCTGCGCGGTCTCGCCCGGCGCCTCGCGGACGAGGGGTTCGGGGAGCTGCCGGTCGTCGTCGGCTACCTCGACCGCTCCGAGCGGGCCGAGCCGCGGCTCGGCCGGCCGGCCGGTTCGCCGGAGAACGCCGCGGCCGTGCTGTACGGCGGCGAGGTGGTGCTGCGCTTCGCCAAGCACCACCTGCCGAACTACGGCGTCTTCGACGAGTACCGCTACTTCGTGCAGGGCGACACCCTGCCGGTGGTCCGCGTCCACGGCGTCGACGTGGCGCTGGCGATCTGCGAGGACCTCTGGCAGGAGGGGGGCCGGGTGCCGGCGACGCGCAGCGCCCGGGCGGGGCTGCTGCTCTCGGTCAACGCCTCGCCGTACGAGCGGGACAAGGACGACACCCGGCTCGAACTGGTCCGCAAGCGGGCCCAGGAGGCGGGGTGCGTCACCGCGTACCTGGCCATGATGGGCGGTCAGGACGAGCTGGTCTTCGACGGGGACTCGATCGTCGTGGACGCGGCGGGCGAAGTGATCGCGCGCGCCCCGCAGTTCGTGGAGGGCAGCGTGATCCTCGATCTGGAGCTGCCGGCGGCGGAGGCGGACGCGCCCGAGGGCCTGGTCGACGACGGGCTGCGGATCGACCGGGTGGTGCTGTCGGAGGAGCCGCTGCCGGCGTACGAGCCGGAGCTGCTGGGCGGCTACGCGCACCGGCTGGAGGACGACGAGGAGATCTACTCGGCGCTGGTGATCGGTCTGCGGGCGTATGTCGCGAAGAACGGTTTCCGCTCGGTGCTCGTCGGGCTCTCCGGCGGCATCGACTCGGCGCTCGTCGCGGCGATCGCCTGCGACGCGCTCGGCGCGGACAACGTGTACGGGGTGTCGATGCCCTCGAAGTACTCCTCCGACCACTCGCGCGGAGACGCGGCCGAGCTGGCCCGCCGGACCGGGCTGCACTTCCGCACCGTGTCGATCGAGCCGATGTTCGACGCGTACATGGGCGCGCTGGGGCTCACCGGCCTCGCCGAGGAGAACCTCCAGTCGCGGCTGCGCGGCACGATGCTGATGGCGCTCTCCAACCAGGAGGGCCACATCGTCCTCGCGCCCGGCAACAAGTCGGAGCTGGCGGTGGGTTACTCGACGCTCTACGGCGACTCCGTCGGCGCGTTCGGTCCCATCAAGGACGTGTACAAGTCGACCGTCTTCCGCCTCGCCCGCTGGCGGAACCGGGCGGCCGAGGACCGGGGCCAGACCCCGCCGATCCCGGAGAGCTCGATCACCAAGCCGCCCAGCGCCGAGCTGCGCCCGGGCCAGGTCGACACGGACTCGCTGCCGGACTACGACGTCCTGGACGCGGTCCTCTCGCTGTACGTGGACCAGGACCGGGGCCGGGACGCCATCGTGGCGGCCGGGTTCGACGAGGAGCTGGTGACGCGGACGCTGCGGATGGTGGACAGGGCGGAGTACAAGCGGCGCCAGTACCCGCCGGGCACCAAGATCTCGGCGAAGGGCTTCGGCAAGGACCGGCGACTGCCGATCACGAACCGCTGGCGGGAGACGCCGCTTCCGTGACCCGCTCGTCCCCCAGGGGGCTTCCCGCGACGACGCGGGAGGCCCCCTTTCCCGTGCCGGACCGGTCGAGGAGGCCCGCCACGGCCGCGATCAGGAGGCCGGCGGCGGTGAGGGCCGCGCCGACGAGGGCCGGGGAGGTCCAGCCCCAGCCGGCGGCGACGGCGGCTCCGCCGGCCCAGGCGCCGCCCGCGTTGGCGAGGTTGAAGGCGGAGTGGTTGGAGGCGGAGGCGAGCGTCGGGGCGTCCTTCGCCTTGTTCATGACCAGCATCTGGAGCGGGGTGGTCGTCATGAAGCCGACCGCGCCGAGCACCACCACCGTGACCAGGGCGAGCCAGGGCACGTGGACGGTGAAGCGGAAGGCGACCAGGGCGAGGACGAGGGCCGCGAGCGAGCCGTACAGCGTGGGGCGCAGCGCCCGGTCGGTCAGCGGTCCGGCGGCGAGCGCCCCGCCGGTCATGCCCAGGCCGAAGAGGGCGAGGACGATCGTGACGGTGGAGTCGCCGAAGCCCATCACCTCGGTCGTCATCGAGGCGAGGTACGAGTAGACGGCGAAGACGCCCGCGAAGCCGAAGACGGCCGTGAGCAGGCCGAGCAGCACCTGCGGGCGGCGGAGGGCGCGCACCTCGCCGGCGAGGCCCTGCCGCCCGTCCACGGGGACGTGCGGGACGAGGCGGGCGAGCGCGGCCATGGCGAGCAGGCCGATCGCGGAGACCACGAGGAAGGTGGCCCGCCAGCCGAGGTGCTGGCCGAGCAGGGTCGCGGCCGGCACGCCGAGGATGTTGGCGACGGTGAGGCCGAGGAACATCGTGGCGACCGCCCGCGCCTGCCGGTCCTCGCGCACGAGCCGGGCGGCGACGACGGCGCCGAGGCCGAAGAACGCGCCGTGCGGGAGCCCGGCGAGGACCCGGCCGGCGACGAGCCAGCCGAAGCCGGGGGCGAGCGCGGAGGCGAGGTTGCCGACCGTGAAGAGGGCCATGAGCAGCAGGAGCATCCGCTTGCGCGGGACCCGCGAGCCGAGCGCCGTGAGGAGCGGGGCGCCGACGACCACGCCGATCGCGTACGCCGAGACGAGGTGGCCGGCGGTGGGGACGGAGGTGCCGAGGTCGTCGGCGACCTGCGGGAGCAGGCCCATCATCACGAATTCGGTGGTGCCGATGCCGAAGGCGGAGACGGCGAGCGCGAGCAGCGCCAGGGGCATGAGAGAGCCTTTCCGGGAATTAGTTCTTCGACGAAACAAATCGTCTCAGACGTTTTCTTCCCGGTGGCTTCCGGAGGATGAAGGGAGGGTTTCAGAGCTCCACACGGGCGGCGATCGGGAGGTGGTCGCTCCTCGTCTCCGGCAGCGCCCAGGAGGACACCGGCTCGACGCCCTTGACCATGATCTGGTCGATCCGGGCCATCGGGAACGAGGCCGGCCAGCTGAAGCCGAAGCCGTCGCCCGCCGCGCCCTGGGTGGAGCGCAGCTGCGAGGTGACGGCGTTGAGGGCGCGGTCGTTCATGGTGCCGTTGAGGTCGCCGAGGAGGACGATCCGCTCGTGCCGGTCGTCGGCGATGGCCTCGCCGAGGGCGTTGGCGCTGGTGTCGCGCTGGTTGGCGGTGAAGCCGGCGTTCAGCTTGACCCGGACGGACGGGAGGTGGGCGACGTACACGGCCACCTCGCCCTTCGGCGTGACGACCGAGGCGCGCATGGCGCGGGTCCAGCCCATGTGGATGTCGACGGGCTGCGCGGCCCGCAGCGGCAGCTTGCTCCAGAGGCCGACCGTGCCCTGGACGGAGTGGTACGGGTAGGTCTCCGCGAGGCTCTTCTCGTAGACCGGGACCATGTCGCCCTTCAGCTCCTCCAGGGCGAGCACGTCGGCGTCGGAGGCGGCCAGCAGGCGGGCCGTGCCCTCGGGGTCGGGGTTGTCGGCGTTCACGTTGTGGGTGGCGACGGTCAGGTCGCCGCCGGGGGCCGACTTGTCGGCGACGAGACCGCCGAAGAGGTTGAGCCACACCACGGCCGGCAGCAGCAGGGCGATCAGCGCGGTCGCGGAGCGCCGCACGAGGGCGAGCACCAGCAGGACCGGCACGAAGAGGCCGAGCCAGGGCAGGAAGGTCTCGGTGAGGCTGCCCAGGTTGCCGATCCGGTTGGGGATGTCGGAGTGGAACACCATGAGCAGCGTGAGCGCCACCGCCGTCACGGCGAGCAGGATGCCCCGGCGCCAGATCCCGCGGTCGCGGCGGAGCCCGTCGAGCGCGGTCCGGAACCGGGACCGGGGGCGCCCGCTCCCCGCGCCGCCGTGGTCGGTCTCCGTCATGTCCACCCGCGCCATCGCACTGTCCTCACTGCCTTGCTGCCTTGCCGCACTGCTGTCCCGCTCCGTGACCCGACGTCGACACTAGGCGATGACGGGTCCGTCGCACTCCCCCAGGGACGACACGGGCGCGTGGCGGGTTCCTGCAGGTGGCGCGGGCGGGGAGGCTGTGACAGAACGCGCACATTCGTACGGGTCGGGGCGGTGGTGCGGGGTTCTGTCAGGTACGGGGGCGCAGGCCCTCCATGACGGCGTCGACGACCCGCTCGGCGAGCCCCGGCTCCAGGGGGGCGCCGGGCCTGATGACGGTGCGCAGGAGTAGGGGCCCTATGAAGAGGTCGTTCACGAACTCGACGTCGAGGTCGTCGCGGATCTCCCCCAGCTCCATGCCGCGCCGCACCGTGTCCATGCCGAGGCGGCGGCGCGGTTCGATGACGGTCTTCTGGTAGGCCTCCCACAGCTTGGGATAGGCCTGCATCTGCGAGAAGACGTTGTGGAGCAGGGCGGAGGACCGCTTGGCGAGGCCGCGCCGCCGCAGCGTCTCCAGGAGCATGACGAGGTCGTCCCGGACCGAGGTGCCGGTGAGCACCGGGTCCCCGGGCTCCACGGAGCGCAGGAGCTCGACGAAGAGCTCCTCCTTGCCGGGCCAGCGGCGGTAGATGGTGGCCTTGCCGACCCCGGCGGTGCGGGCGATCCGCTCGATGGACAGCTCGGTGAGCGGGACGCCCTCCTCCAGGAGGCCGACGACCGCGTCGAAGATGGCCTGTTCGACCGCCTCGGACCGCGGCCGCCCCCGCCGGGCCGCCTCCGGCGCGGGCGCGTCGGCCTTCGGTCCGTCGTCCTGGGGGTCGGGGTTCCCGCCGTCCTGCAGGGACACGTGCGCTCCGTCTCTCGTCGGGTACTGCCTGTCGCCCCCCGATTCTCCCCCGCGCCCCGCCGGGCCCCGCCCGTCGCGGGCGGGGCGTCGGCTAGCCGGTCGGCGCCTTGTCCGTGGCCGTCGCGGCCGTCGGGGCCGGAGCCGCGGCCGCACCGGCGCCCGCACCGGCACCGGACCCGCCGGGATTCGCCCGCCCCGGGAGGAAGGCGGCCACGACCGCCGCTCCCGCCAGGCCGATCGCCGCCGAGGCGATCGCCGTGACGTGCATGGCGTCCAGGAAGGCCGTGTACGCGGGGCCGACCAGGTCCTTGCCCGCCGGGCCGAGCTTCGCGGCGACCGCGAGCGTGGCCTCGACGGACTCGCCCGCCGTGTCGCGCAGGGCCGCCGGGACGCCGCCCAGGTGTCCCTCGATCTCGCCCCGGTACGTGGAGGAGAGCACCGAGCCGAGGACGGCCACGCCCAGCGCGCCGCCGACCTGCCGGAAGGTGTTGTTGATCGCGGAGCCGGAGCCCGCCTTCTCGCGGGGCAGCGCCTGCATGATCGCGACGGTGACCGGCGGCATGATGTGCGCCATGCCCGCGCCCTGGAGGAAGAAGACGACCTCCAGGACCCAGACGGGGGTGTCGGCCTCGAAGAAGGCGAAGGCGGCCAGGCCGGCGGCGACGAGCAGCATGCCGCCGGTGCAGACGGCCCGGGCGCCGAAGCGCTCGACGACGAGCCGGGCCCGGGGCGCGAAGACCATCTGCGCGACGGCGAGCGGCAGGATGAGCAGCCCGGACTCCAGCGCGGTGTAGCCGCGCACGCTCTGCAGGTAGAAGGCGGAGAAGAAGGTCACGCCCATGAGGGCGAAGAAGACGAGGGCGATCGCGGCGACGGCCGCCGAGAACGCGGGCTTCTTGAAGTACGACATGTCGATGGCCGGGTGGTCGCTGCGCCGCTCGTGGAGGACGAAGACGACGAGGACAGCGAGGCCGCCGAGGACGGGGGCGACGACGGTCACGTCGGTGAAGCTCGCCAGTTCGCCGCCGCGGATGATCCCGTACACGAGGAGGACGAGTCCGACGACGGAGAGCAGCACGCCGGGTATGTCGACGCGGCCGGGCCTCGGGTCCCGGGAGTCGGGCACGAGCCACAGCATCAGGGCGAGGGCGAGGAGCACCACGGGCACGTTGACGAGGAAGATCGATCCCCACCAGAAGTGTTCGAGGAGGATGCCGCCGGTGATGGGGCCGATCGCGATGGCGAGGCCGACGCTGCCGGCCCAGATGCCGATGGCCTTGGGCTGCTCGTCGCGTTCGAAGACGTTCATGAGGACGGCGAGCGTCGCGGGCATCACGAACGCGGCGCCGAGGCCCATGACGGCCCGGTAGGCGATGAGTTCGCCCGGGGAGCCGGAGAGGGCGGCGAGGGCGGAGCCGATGCCGAAGACGGTGATGCCGAAGAGCAGCACCTTCTTGCGGCCGAGGCGGTCGCCGAGCAGGCCGGAGGTGAAGAGGAGTCCGGCGAAGACCAGCGTGTAGGAGTTGATGGACCACTCCAGCTCGCTCTGGGTGGCGCCGATGCCGGTGGGCGCGGGGGCGGCGATCGTCTTCACCGCGACGTTCAGGATGGAGTTGTCGAGGACGACGATCAGCAGGCTGAGCATGAGGACGCCGAGGACGGCCCAGCGCCGCCGGTGGACGGCCTCGGGGACGCGGGGCCCGGCGGGCGGGGTGGGTGCGGTGGACGGCTGTGACATGGCCACCACCCTAGAGCCATTTCGATACGAGACCGTCTCGTATCGAAAAAACTGACAGAGGCTTTACGTTGCGGCGGTGTGAACAGCGCCACTCCGGCCCACTTCCCCGCCCGCCCGGCGAAGTGCCACCATGGACGTGGTCCGGGGACGCCACAGGGCGCCTCGAGATGACAAGAGGAGCCGTTCACCATGACGCTTCAGGCTGCCCAGAAACCGCCCGCCGACAGCAGCAAGGCGCTGTACGGGGGGAAGGGCACGCGCCGCATCACCGTCCACGACATCGCCGCCGCCAAGGAGCGCGGCGAGAAGTGGCCCATGCTCACCGCCTACGACGCGATGACCGCGTCGGTCTTCGACGAGGCCGGCATCCCGGTGATCCTCGTCGGCGACTCGATGGGCAACTGTCACCTCGGCTACGAGACCACCGTGCCCGTCACGATGGACGAGATGACGTTCCTGTCCGCCGCCGTCGTCCGGGGCACCAAGCGCGCCCTCGTCGTCGGCGACCTGCCGTTCGGCTCGTACCAGGAGGGGCCCGTCCAGGCCCTGCGGAACGCCACCCGCCTCGTCAAGGACGCGGGCGTCGGCGCGATCAAGCTGGAGGGCGGCGAGCGCTCGCTGCCGCAGACCGAGCTGCTCGTCCAGGCCGGCATCCCCGTCATGTCCCACCTGGGGCTCACCCCGCAGTCCGTCAACACCATGGGCTACCGGGTCCAGGGACGCTCCGACGAGGCCGCCCACCGGCTGCTCAGCGACGCCAAGGCGGCGCAGGACGCGGGCGCCTTCGCCGTCGTCCTGGAGCTCGTACCGGCCGAGCTGGCCGCCGAGGTCACCCGCTCTCTGCACATCCCGACCATCGGCATCGGCGCCGGGGCCGGCACCGACGCGCAGGTCCTCGTCTGGACCGACATGGCCGGCCTGACCGGCGGCAAGGTGCCCCGCTTCACCAAGCAGTACGCCAACCTCCGCGAGACGCTCGGCGACGCCGCCCGCGCCTTCGCCGAGGACGTCGGCGGCGGGGCGTTCCCCGCCGAGGAGCACACCTTCCACTAGGTCCGTCAAGCCACTGCGGCACCTCCGACAGCCCGCCGACATCCCCCATCGGCGGGCTGTCGGTCACCTGTCGGGGGATTGTCGGTGGCGCCCTGTTCCATGGTGGACATGACGCGATCACACACCAACGCCGTCGAGGTCCGGGGCCTCGTGAAGCACTTCGGCGCGACGAAGGCCCTCGACGGGGTCGACCTGGACGTCCGGGAGGGCACGGTCCTCGGGGTCCTCGGCCCCAACGGCGCCGGGAAGACCACCCTCGTCCGCTGCCTGTCCACCCTCCTCGTCCCGGACGCCGGGACCGCCACCGTCGCCGGCTACGACGTGGTGAAGCACCCCCGCCAGCTGCGCCGCACCATCGGCCTCACCGGTCAGTACGCCTCGGTCGACGAGAAGCTGTCCGGCTGGGAGAACCTCTACATGATCGGGCGGCTGCTCGACCTCTCCCGGGCCGAGGCCCGCCGCCGCGCCGACGAGATGCTGGAGCGCTTCTCCCTCACCGAGGCCGCCAAGCGTCCGGCCATGAACTACTCCGGCGGCATGCGGCGCCGCCTCGACCTCGCCGCCTCCATGATCGGACAGCCGGCCGTCCTCTACCTGGACGAGCCGACCACCGGCCTCGACCCCCGCACCCGCAACGAGGTGTGGGACGAGGTGCAGCGCATGGTCTCCGAGGGCGTCACCGTCCTCCTCACCACCCAGTACATGGAGGAGGCGGAGCAGCTCGCGAGCGAGCTGACCGTCATCGACCGGGGCAAGGTCATCGCCAAGGGCGGGGTCGACGAGCTCAAGGCCAAGGTCGGCGGCCGGACCCTGAAGGTCCGCCCCGTGGACCCGGACCGGCTGCCCGCCATGGCCGCCGCGCTCCGCGAGACCGGTCTCGACGGCGTCGCCGGCTCGACCGTCGTGCCCGACGAGGGCGTGCTGTACGTGCCGATCCTCACCGACGAGCAGCTGACCGCCGTCGTGGGCCTGCTCGGCGCGCGCGGCTTCGGCATCGCCCACATCGGCACCCATCTGCCCAGCCTGGACGAGGTGTTCCTCGCGATCACCGGTCAGAAGACCGCCGACTCCGAGCTTTCCGACGCGATCACCGAGGAGGTCGCCGCGTGAGCACGACCACTGTCACCAAGTCCCCCGCCGACACCCGGGATCCGGGTCCGGCCGCGGCACGCACCGCCCCCGTCGCCGAGGGCCGGATCGGCCTGCGGGCCAACCTCCGCCACATCGGCGCCCTGGCCCGGCGCAACGCCCTCCAGATCAAGCAGGACCCGGAGTCGATGTTCGACGCCGTCCTGATGCCGATCATCTTCATCCTGCTGTTCGTGTACGTCTTCGGCGGCGCCATCGCCGGCAAGGGCCACAACGACGTCTACGTCAACTACGTGACGCCCGGCCTGATGGCGATGATGGGCATGAACATCGCGATGGGCGTCGGCACCGGCATCAACGACGACTTCAAGAAGGGGGTCATGGACCGCTTCCGGACGATGCCGATCGCCCGGTCCTCGGTCCTCATCGCGAAGATCGTCGTCGAGGTGGGCCGCATGCTCATCGCCACCGCGATCCTGCTCGGCATGGGCTTCCTGCTCGGCCTGACGATCCACACCTCGTTCCTGCACCTCCTCGCCGCCATCGGTCTGTCGATGGTCTTCGGCGCCGCGCTGATGTGGATCTTCATCCTGCTCGGCCTCACCATGAAGACGGCCCAGGCCGTCCAGGGCATGGCCATGCTCGTCCTGATGCCGCTGCAGTTCGGCTCCTCGATCTTCGCCCCGCCGACGACGATGCCCGGCTGGCTGCAGACCTTCACCGACTACAACCCGCTGTCCAACCTCGCCGACGCCGCCCGTCACCTGATCAACGGCGGCCCGGTCGCCCACTCGGTGTGGATGACCCTCGGCTGGGCGGCGCTGATCACCGTCGTGACGGCACCGCTCGCGGTCGCCAAGTTCCGCAAGAAGACCTGAGTCCCGACCGGGGGGTCATGACTCGGCGCGCTCACTGATCGCGTCGGCGGCGCGACCGAGCAGGGCGGCGGCCTCCTCCTTGGAGAGGCCGCCGCCCTCCGCGTGTGCCGCCTCGAACTCCCCGTCCCCGAGCGCGGACCGGCACAGCTCCGTCGCCCGCGCCAGGTTCTCCCGCTCCATCGGCGGCGCCAGATGCCCCGGCGGCAGCAGCCCCTCGTACCCGCCGAGCAGGACGGCGGCGGTACGGGCACGGGGGCCGCCGAAGCCGGCGAGCGCCCAGGCCGCGGTGATCAGATGGATCGCCGGCATCTGCGGGGCGACCATCAGCGACAGGCCGCCCAGGGAGCGCTCGTACGCCCGCCGGGACAGCTCGAACGCCGTGTCGTACCGCTCCTCCAGGTTGTACACCCAGGCCAGGCTGCCGAGCGCGAAGCCCTCGAAGATGGAGAACGTCTCGGAGCTGAAGAGGCTGTCCGAGCGGAACTCTTCGAGCAGCCGCTCCAGTTGCTCGCGGGCCTCGGCCGTCCGTCCGGTCCGGCCCAGCAGCAGCCCCAGGAAGATCCGCCCGGCCAGCATCGGCTCGTGGCCGCGCCCGTGCTCGCCCTCCACCACCTGGCGCAGGATCCGCTCCGCCTCCTCGCCGCGGCCGGTCTCGATCAGCATGTCGGCGTAGCGGGCGCGCAGCAGGGCCATCTGGGACTGGGCGCCGATCCGCTCCGCGTACGCGATGGCGTCGGCGAAGTCCTGGGCCGCGCCCTCGAACTCGAGGCGTCGCTCCCGGGCCTCGGCGCGCGAGGACAGCGCCTCGGCCGCGCCCCAGGCGTCCCCGAGGCGGACGAAGATCTCCAGGCTCTCCTCCGCGTCGGCGCTCGCCCGCTCGGCCAGGTCGCCCCGGTTGGCCAGCATGTTGGCGCGCAGCTGGAGGGCGTGGGCGAGCTCCCACTCGTCGCCGTGGCGGCGGCAGGCGCCGACGTGCGCCTCCAGGGCCTCGCCCATGCGGCCCGGTTCGCCCATGAGGAGGACCGCGAAGACCGTGAAGGAGCCGGGCAGCCGGCAGGTCTGCGGGAGCCCCGGCGGATAGATCGTGTTGATCCGCCGCAGCCGCTCGACGCCGGCGGGGGTCATCCAGCGTCCCGTCTCGTAGTCCATGTTGATCAGCTCGATCAGCCGCACCCCGCGCCGGGCCTCCCAGCGCTGCTCCTCGGAGAGCGGCGGAGGCGTGGCGGTGCACGGCTCGTGCAGCGGTACGACGGGGGCGGCGGGCGTCCCGAACGGGTCGGGGCCGAGCGCGGCGACGGACTCCGCCCAGTACAGCGCGTCGGCGCGCAGGTCGCGCATCTGCCAGTACCAGAGCAGGGAGTGGACGAGGACCAGTGCCTCGTCCTCCTCCCGGGCGTCGACGGCCCGGCGCAGGGCGGTGCGGATGTTCCCGTACTCGGTGCCGAACCGGGCGATGGCCCCCGCCTGTCCGGAGCCGCGCAGCTCGGGGTCGGTGCGGCGGGCGAGTTCGCGGTAGTACGTGAGGTGCCGCCGCTCCGTCGCCGCCCGCTCCCCCGCCTCGTCGAGCCGCTCCCCGGCGTACTCGGCCACGGTCTCCAGGAGCCGGAACCGCATCCCCCCGCCGTCGGGCGCCGCCACCACCAGCGACTTGTCCACCAGGGCGCCGAGCACGTCCAGGACGGCGGCGGGCGCGGGGGCCTCGTCCGCGCAGACGGTCTCCGCCGCCGTCAGGTCGCACCCGCCCGTGAAGACCGCGAGCCGCCGCAGCACCGCCCGCTCGGCCCCGTCGAGGAGCTCCCACGACCAGTCCACCACCGCCCGCAGGGTCTGCTGACGCGGCAGCACCGTCCGCGCGCCCGACGTCAGCAGCCGGAACCGGTCGTCGAGCCGGTCCGCGATCTGGCGCAGGGACAGCACCCGCAGCCGCGCAGCCGCCAGTTCGATCGCCAGCGGCAGACCGTCGAGCCGGCGCACGACCTCGCCCGCGGCGACCGGGTCGTCCTCGACGCGGAATCCCGGACGGACCGCGGCGCCGCGCTCCCCGAGGAGCCGCAGCGCCATCCCGGTCGGCAGCGGACCGAGGGGGCGGAGCGTCTCCCCCGGGACGCCCAGCGGCTCCCGGCTCGTCGCGAGCACCCGGAGCCCGGGGCAGCGCGCGAGCAGCGTCTCGGCCAGTTCGGCGGCCGCGCCGACGAGGTGCTCGCAGTTGTCGAGGAGGAGGAGCATCCGACGCCCGGCGCAGTGCTCGACGAGCCGGGCGAGCGGGTCGCCGCCGCCCCGCAGCTCCTCGGCCCCGGCGCCGCGGAGCACGGTCTCGCGGGCGCCGACGGCCGCGAGGACCGCCTCGGGCACGGCCTCGGGGTCCCGTACGGGAGCGAGCTCCGCCACCCAGGCGCCGTCCGGCCAGTCCTCGTTCCCCCGCTCGGCCGCCTCCTGGGAGAGCCGGGTCTTGCCGGCGCCTCCGGGGCCGAGCAGCGTCACGAGCCGCGCGCCGCGCAGGTCGTCCCGGACCAGGGCGATCTCCTCCTCGCGGCCGACGAAACTGGTCAGCCGGGCGCGCAGATTGCCCCGCAGGGGAGCACGCGGGGGCTCCGGGGCCAGCAGCTCGGCGTGGAGGGCGCGCAGGGCGGGCGACGGGTCCGTGCCCAGGCGGGTGGCGAGGGCGCGGCGGACCGACTCGTACGCGGCGAGGGCCTCGGCCGCCCGGCCGGTGTCCCGCAGGGCGCGGATCCGCAGGGCCTGGAGGGGCTCGTCGAGGGGGTGTGCGGCGCAGAGGGCGGTGAGTTCGGGGAGGGCGGCCGCGGCGCCGTCGAGCGCGAGGGCGGCGTCGAGCCTGGCCCGGCGGGCGTCGAGCCGGCGGGCCTCCCAGCGGGCGGCCTCCGCCTCCCGGTCCGGCAGGTCGGCGAAGGCCGGGCCGCGCCAGAGCCCGAGGGCCTCGTCGAGGAGGGCGGCGGCGCGTGCGGGGTCGGCCACGCCGAGCGCGGCCAGGCCTTCGGCGGCGAGGCCCTCGAAGCGGCGGACGTCCACGTCCTCGGGCCGGGCGTCCAGCCGGTAACCGCCCTCGGCGGAGACCACCCGGTCCCGGCCGAGGGCCCTGCGGAGCCGCCCCACGAGGGCCTGGAGCGCGGCGGGCGCGTCCGCGGGCGGCTCGTCGCCGTGCCACACCTCGTCGACGAGGTCGGACACGGGGACGATCCGGCCGGCCCGCAGGGCGAGGACGGTGAGCAGCGCGCGGACCCGGGGGCCGCCGACGGGCACGTCGGTGCCGTCGGGGGTGCGGGCGAGGGTCGGGCCGAGGACGGAGTAACGCACGGGCCCATTCTCCGCGAGACCGCCGCACGGCTCCCCGCCGGGACCGCCCGCCGCGCGGGCGACGCCCACCGCGGGGGTGGAACTCCCCCCGGGGACCGGTACGTTTCCCCGGCAGCAGCCCTTCGTCCCTGGGAGACCCCTCCATGACCACGGCCACCACCCGGCACCACGAGCGGCGGATCAGCCCCGTCTTCCTGGCGATCCTCGCCGTCACGGCCGTCACCGGGTGGGCGGTGTGGACGGGCTTCGCCGCCTCGCCCGGCCTCGCGGTGTTCCTCTTCGTGACCTCGGCGTGGGTCGTGTCGCTCTGTCTGCACGAGTACGCGCACGCCCGGACGGCCCTGTACGGCGGGGACATCACGGTGGGCGCGAAGGGCTATCTGACCCTGAATCCGCTGGCGTACACGCACGCCGTGCTGAGCGTCGTCCTGCCGGTGCTGTTCGTGATCATGGGCGGGATCGGTCTGCCGGGCGGCGCGGTCTTCATCGAGCAGGGCCGGATCAGGGGCCGCTGGAAGCACAGTCTGATCTCGGCGGCGGGCCCGCTGGCCAATGTGCTCTTCGCGCTCGTCTGCACGGCGCCGTTCTGGCTGGGCGCGCTCGACGGCGTGCCGTCCGCCTTCCGGTTCGCGCTGGCGTTCCTGGCGTTCCTCCAGGTGACGGCCGCGCTCCTGAACCTCCTGCCGGTGCCGGGGCTCGACGGCTACGGCGTGGTGGAGCCCTGGCTGTCGTACAGGGTGAAGCGGCAGATCGAGCCGTACGCGCCGTACGGCTTCTTCGTGGTGATCGCGCTGCTGTTCGTGCCGGCGGTCAACAACGCCTTCTTCGACGCGATCGACGCCCTGATGCGGTCCCTCGGGGTGCCGGAGCTGAGCCGGTACTGCGGCTCGCAGCTGTTCCGGTTCTGGGAGGAGGCCCCGGAGTTCTGCCGGATCTAGGACTCCACGGCCGCCGCGGCCTTCTCGGCCTTCGCGCGGCGGAGGTAGTACCAGGCCATGTTGGAGGAGAGGCCGGCGAGGAGGACCCAGACGATGCCGAGGAAGCTGCCCTGGACGAAGGAGACGACGGCCGCGGTGACGGCCAGGGCGCAGACCACGAGGGCGTAGAGGGCGAGGCGGGGCATGGGGTCGGCTCCTGTCGGGCGGGTACGGCTGATGGTGCCCGTCCAGTGTCCCCCATGCCCCGAAGGGTCCGGTCTCCGGCTCAGACGTCGGTGACCCGCAGCCCCGCGTGGGCCTTGTAGCGGCGGTTGACGGAGATCAGGTTGGCGACGAGCGACTCGACCTGGTGGGCGTTCCTCAGCCGTCCGGCGAAGACGCCGCGCATGCCGGCGATGCGGCCGGCGAGGGCCTGGACGATCTCGACGTCGGCGCGCTCCTCGCCGAGGACCATGACGTCCGTGTCGATCTCCTCGATGGAGGTGTCCTTGAGGAGGACGGCGGAGAGGTGGTGGAAGGCGGCGGCGACCCGGGAGTCCGGGAGGAGCGCGGCGGCCTGCTCGGCGGCGGAGCCCTCCTCGGGCTTGAGGGCGTAGGCGCCCTTCTTGTCGAAGCCGAGGGGGTTGACGCAGTCCACGACGAGCTTGCCGCGGAGTTCCTCGCGCAGCGACTCCAGGGTCTTGGCGTGGCCGTCCCACGGCACGGCGACGATGACGACGTCACTGCGGCGGGCGGTCTCGGCGTTGTCGGCGCCCTCGACGCCGTGGCCGATCTCCGCCGCCACGTCCCGCGCGCGCTCGGCGGCGCGGGAGCCGATGATCACCTTCTGGCCGGCCCTGGCGAGCCGGTAGGCGAGGCCGCGGCCCTGGTCGCCGGTGCCGCCGAGGACGCCGACGACGAGACCGGAGACGTCGGGGAGGTCCCACGGGTCCTTGGGGGCGGGCTTGCTGTCAGTCGTAGTCATGGCCCCGACATTACCGACCGGTCGGGTCCGTGGGGCCCCTCCCGTACGGGTGGAACTGCCGCGACCGGGCCGCGCGCGGGGCCGGGCTGGGGCAGGATGCGGGCCCATGGATGCCGTACGGGTCGCGTTGCTGCGGGAAGTGCTCGCCGGGACGGAGTGGCCGGTGGCGGCCCGCCGGTTCGCGGGCGCGCTCCGGTCCTCGGTGGTGCCGCACCGGGGCGGGCTGCTCCTGGTGGGCACGGAGGAGTACGAGCCGTGGCACCTGGCGGCGCATCTGGTCGACGAGTCCGCCTGGTCGGGGCTGCCGGAGCTGGCGCCGACGCTCGTGCGGCACCGGGTGCGGCCGGGGGCGCCGGCGCACCTGGCGGTCGGGCTGGGGCGCCTGGAGGCGGCGGGGCGCGGGGCGACGCTGCTGATGGTGGCGCCGGGGCGGCCGGACGCGGGGGTGCTCCAGCGGGTGCACGACGCCCGGCGGGCGGGGGCGACGGTGCTGTCGCTGGACGGGGGCGACGAGGAGGTCCGGGGGCTCGCGCACGAGGCGCTGACGGTGGTGGAGGGGGCGGAGGTGGACCTGGACACGGTGCAGCACCTGGTGAGCGCGGCGGCCGGGGAGAACAGCCTGCCGTCGCCGCGCGGCGGCCGCCGCTTCCGTGACCGCCTCTCGGCTCTCGCGGACCGTCTGACGGCCCCGCCCCCGACCCGCTGGTAGGTCTCCCCCTCCGCAGGCCTGCGGAGGGCCCCGGTCCCGTACCGCCGTAATTCGGTTGTCTCCGGCGTCCGGCGGACGGAGCATGGCCTGTCGTGTCCTCCCCCCTCGCTTCCCTCCTCGCCAGGCTCACCGCACTGCTGCCCGATCCGGCGCCGTGGCGTTCGTCCCGTGACTTCCGGCTCCTGTGGGTGCAGGGGCTCGTCACGTACTTCGGCAGCGCGACGGCGATGATCGCCCTGCCGCTGCAGATCAAGGAGCTGACGGGGTCGCCGCTGGCGGTCGGCGCGATGGGCGCGGTCGAGCTGGTGCCGCTGGTGGTGTTCGGCCTGTACGGCGGGGCGCTCGCGGACGCGGTCGACCGTCGGAAGGTGATCCTCTGGACGGAGGCGGGGCTCGGCCTGATCGCCGTGCTCCTGCTGGTCGACGCGCTGCTCCCGGAGCCGATGCTCTGGCCGCTGTACGTGGTGGCGGCCGGGGTGTCGGCGCTCGCGGGGCTCCAGCGTCCGGCGCTCGACTCGCTGCTCGCCCGGATCGTGCCGCACGAGCAGCAGACGGCGGCGGCCGCGCTGAACTCGCTGCGCTGGCAGATCGGCTCGATCGCGGGTCCGGCGGTCGCGGGTCTGGTGGTGGCGTACGCGGGCCACGCGCCCGCGTACGGGGTGACGGTCGTCTGTTTCACGGTCTCGGTCCTGATGTGCCGCCGGCTCTCCCCCGCGCCGGCCGCGCACGACGCGGAGAAGCCCTCGCTGCGGGGCATCGCGGAGGGCGCGCGGTACGCCTGGTCGCGGCCGGTCCTGCTCGGCACGTACGTGATCGACCTGGCGGCGATGCTGTTCGCCTTCCCGAACACGATCTTCCCGTTCCTCGCGGACGAGCTGGACGCGGACTGGTCGCTGGGCCTGATGTACGCGGCGGGTTCGATCGGCTCGCTGGTCCTGGGCCTGACCAGCGGCTGGACCTCGAAGGTGCGGCGGCACGGGCTGCTCGTGGCCGGTGGCGCGGCCGGCTGGGGTCTGGCGATCGCGGCGGCCGGCTGGTTCGGGAACGTGTGGCTGGTGCTGCTCTGCCTGGGCCTGGCGGGCGCGGGCGACATGCTGAGCGGGCTCGGGCGCGCCACGATCTGGAACCAGACGATCCCGGAGGAGCTGCGCGGCCGGCTCGCCGGCATCGAGGTGCTCTCCTACAGCGTGGGCCCGCAGCTGGGCCAGGTCCGGGCGGGCGCGATGGCCGGCTGGACCGGCACCCGGGCGGCCGTCTGGACGGGCGGCGTGGCGTGCGTGGCCTCGGTGGGGCTGCTCTGTCTGGCGCTGCCGAGGCTCCTCGCGTACGACTCCGCGACGGACGAGGACTCGCTGCGCCGGAAGGCCCAGCGGGAAGGGGCCCAGCGGGAAGGGGCCCAGCGGGAGGGCGCCCGGGAGGAGGGCACGCGGGAGGAGGCGGCCGGAACCGTCTGACGGGTCCCGGCCGCCCCCGCGGGGGTGTTACTCGTCCTCCGTGCGGTCCTTCCCGGCGGCGTCGTGCCAGCGGGGGTCGGTCTCCCACTCCAGGTTCCGGTCGCGGGCGGTCTCCATGGCGTGGGAGGCCTCCTCACGGCTGGCGTACGGGCCGAAGCGGTTCTTCGCCGGGCACTCGGGGCCCTCCTCGACCTTCTTGTGTTCCAGGCAGTAGTACCACTCGCCCGGTTTGCCCGTGGTGCGCTTCTTGAACAGGGCCATCGTCTTCGGCTCCTTCCTTCGGGACCATGCTGCCCCAGACCCGGTCGTTAGACTCGCTGGCATGTCTGGCCAGTCGCTTCTCGTACCGGGGGAGCTCTCCCCCCATCGCTCCGTTCCGGGCTCCATCCGCCGTCCCGAGTACGTCGGGAAGCCCGCCCCGGCCCCGTACACCGGGCCCGAGGTGCAGGATTCCGACACCATCGAGCGGATGCGGATCGCCGGCCGCATCGCCGCGCAGGCGATGGAGGAGGCCGCCAAGCACATCGCCCCGGGCGTCACCACCGACGAGCTCGACCGGGTCGCGCACGAGTACATGTGCGACCACGGCGCCTACCCGTCCACGCTGGGCTACCGCGGCTTCCCGAAGTCGCTGTGCGCCTCGATCAACGAGGTCATCTGCCACGGGATCCCGGACTCCACCGTCCTGCGGGACGGCGACATCGTGAACCTGGACGTCACCGCGTACATCAACGGCGTCCACGGCGACAACAACGCCACGTACCTCTGCGGCGACGTCGACGAGGAGTCGCGGCTGCTCGTGGAGCGCACCCGGGAGTCCCTCAACCGGGCCATCAAGGCGGTGAAGCCGGGCCGCCAGATCAACATCATCGGGCGGGTCATCGAGTCGTACGCCAAGCGCTTCGGCTACGGGGTCGTGCGCGACTTCACGGGGCACGGCATCAACTCGTCGTTCCACTCCGGCCTGATCGTGCCGCACTACGACTCGCCCCACCACACCACCGAGATCAAGACCGGCATGACGTTCACGATCGAGCCGATGCTGACGCTCGGGACCCACGACTACGACATGTGGGACGACGGCTGGACCGTGGTGACCAAGGACCGGAAGCGGACGGCGCAGTTCGAGCACACGCTCGTGGTGACCGACGACGGGGCCGAAATCCTCACGTTGCCCTGACCGCTCGAACGGGTAGCGTTTTTACCGACAGGACGTCGGGAACCAGTTGACTTAGGCAAGCCTAACTCGGCAGGATCGTCACTGGTTCCCGTCCCATCGGTCTCGGAGGCCCGCCTTGGACACGCCCTTCTCCACGTTGATCCGCACGGCTTCGCACGAGCAGCACACGGAGGCGGAGACGTCGTCCTTCATGAGCGACCTGCTGGGCGGGCGGCTCGCCGTCGACGCGTACGCGCGCTACACCGAGCAGCTCTGGTTCGTGTACCGGGCCCTGGAGGAGGGCGCGGAGGCGCTCCGCGAGGACCCGGTCGCCGGTCCGTTCATACAGCCCGAGCTGTTCCGCACGGCCGCCCTGGAGCAGGACCTCGCCCACCTGCGGGGCCCGGACTGGCGCGCCGGGGTCTCCCCGCTGCCCGCCACCGCCGCCTACGCCGAGCGGGTCGCGGAGTGCGCCCGCGGCTGGCCCGCCGGCTATGTGGCCCACCACTACACGCGCTACCTGGGCGACCTGTCGGGCGGTCAGATCATCCGCGACAAGGCGGAGCGGACCTGGGGCTTCGACCGCAAGGGGGACGGGGTCCGCTTCTACGTCTTCGAGGAGATCTCCAACCCGGCGGCGTTCAAGCGGGCGTACCGGGAACTGCTCGACGGGGTGGACGCCGACGACCTGGAGAAACAGCGGATCGTCGACGAGTGCAGGCGCGCCTTCGACTTCAACACCGCGGTCTTCCGCGAGCTGGGCGGGGAGTACTCCCTCAGCGCCTGAAGCGGCCCCGGCCCGGGGCCCCTCGCACGAGGGCCCCTAGCGCGTGAGCGTCCCCTCCAGGAGGACCCGGCCGCCCAGCTCCACGATGCCGCCGGGGCCGGGGGCGGTGAGGAGCTGGGAGCCGCGGCCCTGCGTGATGTTCAGGGCCCGGCCCAGTTCCGCCGTGAGGAGCAGGGCGGCCGCGCCGGTCGCCTCGTCCTCGTCGATGCCGTCCCCGCGTCCCGGGAAGCCGCGCGCCCGGATCCGGCCGGCGGCCTCCTCCTCCCAGGCCCAGGCGTAGACCCACTCCCCCGGCTCGGGCACCTCCAGGGCGTCGACCTCGGCGACGGAGCCGTACTGGCGCAGGGTGCGGGGCGGCGCCCACTCGGCGCGCGCCTCGATCCAGGTGAACTCGCCGTCGCCGCGCACCCACACCTCGCCGGCGGGCGGGTGGACGACCTCCAGGTCGAGCAGCCAGGCGGCGCCGACGAGCGGGTGCCCGGCGAACGGCAGCCGCAGGCCGGGCGTGTAGATGTCGACGATCCCGCGCTCCGGGTCGTCCACGAACACCGTCTCGCTGAAGCCGAGTTCCTTCGCGAGCGCCTGCCGCGAGGACTCGTCGGGGTGGGTACGGGCGTCCCGCACGACCCCGAGACGGTTGCCGTGCCGGCCGTCTCCCGCACAGAAGACCCTGAGGACGTCGATGTCAGTGGCGGTCGTGTTCATGGCGGAATTCAACCACCCGCCGCACGTCGACAGGACCGTACGACCGTTTCCCCACGGCCCTACCGAGGCGTAACCGGAAACGGGACATTCCGTCTCGCTTGACCCTCCCTTGACCAAGCCATGAGGGGCTCATGAGGCCCCCGTGACCCCGCCGTGTCCGGTACGCCCGGCCTGAGAGCTGAATCACTGGACGCGTGGGCACTGCTGAGGTAAGCCTCGGTTAAGTTAGGTCCGCCTCAGTCCGTCCCCGCGTTCCTGGAGTCCCCATGCGAGCCGTCCGCTTCTCCGTCGTCACCGCCGCCGCGACCGCGGCTGCTCTGACCGCCGTCACGGGCTGCGCCGAGAAAAGCGACTCCAAGGCGGCCGACGACGCCATCACCGTCGTGGCCAAGGACGACTCCTGCGAGGTCTCCAAGAAGGAGTTCCCCGCCGGGCACGTGAAGCTGGCCGTCGAGAACCGCGGCTCCAAGATCACCGAAGTCTACGTCCTCTTCCCGGACGACCGGATCGTCACCGAGCGCGAGAACATCGGCCCCGGCACCAAGGCCACCATCACCGCCGAGATCAAGGCCGGCGACTACGCCATCGCCTGCAAGCCCGGCATGAAGGGCGACGGCATCCGCCAGCAGGTCAAGGCCACCGGCGGCAAGGCCGCCGCCAAGCGCTCCCCCGAGATGGACGCCGCCGTCGCCGCCTACCGCCAGTACGTCCAGGCGCAGGCCGACGAGACCCTCCCCAAGGTCAAGGTCTTCACCGACGCCGTCCGCGCCGGTGACGTCGAGGCCGCGAAGAAGGCCTACGCCGAGTCCCGCATCGGCTGGGAGCGCACCGAGCCGGTCGCCGAGTCCTTCGGCGACATCGACCCCAAGGTCGACGTCCGCGAGGACGGCCTGGAGGACGGCCAGGACCCGGCGAAGGACTGGACCGGCTGGCACCGCCTGGAGAAGGCCCTCTGGCAGGACAAGAAGATCGGCGACCGCGAGAAGCAGCTCGCCGACCTCCTCGACAAGGACCTCGCGGACTGGCAGAAGCGGGTCGGCAAGGCCGAGATCACCCCGACCTCCATGGCCAACGGCGCCAAGGAGCTCCTGGACGAGGTCGCCACCGGCAAGGTCACCGGCGAGGAGGAGCGCTACTCCCACACCGACCTCGTCGACTTCAAGGCGAACGTCGAGGGCGCGCAGAAGTCCTTCGAGCTGCTCAAGCCGGTCGCCTCGAAGAACGACCCGAAGCTCGTCGCCGAACTCGACAAGCAGTTCGCCGCGCTGAACACGCTGCTCGACAAGTACCGCACGGACAAGAGCGGCTACGTCTTCACCTCGTACGAGAAGGTCGGCAAGCCCGAGCGCAAGGAGCTGTCGGACGGCGTCAACGCCCTGGCCGAGCCGCTCTCCAAGCTCGCCGCCGCGGTCGTGAAGTAACAGGGGGAAGAGCCATGACCGACGAGACCACCACCACGGAGCAGGCCGCCGCGGAGCAGACCGCCGCGCCCTCCCGTCGCAAGGTCATCGGCTGGGGCGGTGCCGGGCTCGCGCTCGGTGCCGCCGCGGCCGGCGGCGCCGTCGCGCTGACCCGCGACGGCGACCCCACCGTCCCGGTCGCCGAGAGCGGCGGGGCCGTCCCCTTCCACGGCCCGCACCAGGCCGGCATCGCCACCGCCGTGCAGGACCGACTGCACTTCGCCTCCTTCGACGTGAAGACGAAGGACCGCGACGAGCTGGTCCAGCTCCTCAAGGACTGGACCCGGGCCGCCGAGCGCATGACGGCCGGCGCCGAGGTCGGCGAGGGCGCCTACGGCGGCCTGCCGGAGGCTCCGCCGGACGACACGGGCGAGGCCCTGGGCCTCAAGCCCTCCCGCCTCACCCTCACCATCGGCTTCGGCCCCTCGCTCTTCGACGGCCGCTTCGGGCTGAAGGACAAGCGGCCCGGGGCCCTGGTGGACCTGCCCAAGTTCCCGGGCGACAACCTGGACCCGGCGCGCAGCGGCGGCGACATCTGCGTGCAGGCCTGCGCGGACGACCCGCAGGTCGCCGTGCACGCCATCCGCAACCTCGCCCGGATCGGCTTCGGCAAGGTGGCGGTGCGCTGGTCGCAGCTGGGCTTCGGCAAGACGTCCTCGACCACTCCGGACGCCCAGACCCCGCGCAACCTCTTCGGCTTCAAGGACGGCACCCGCAACATCGCGGGCACCGAGACCGAGCGGCTCGCGAAGCACGTGTGGGTGTCGGGCAAGGACGCCGAGGGCGCCGCGGCCTGGATGGACGGCGGCTCGTACCTCGTCGCCCGTCGCATCCGCATGAACGTCGAGACCTGGGACCGCACCCCGCTCTCCGAGCAGGAGGACATCTTCGGCCGGGACAAGAAGGAAGGCGCCCCGGTCGGCAAGGCCAAGGAGCACGACGAGCCGTTCCTGAAGGCGATGAAGCCGGACTCGCACGTCCGGCTCGCCCACCCGGACAGCAACAACGGGGCGACGATCCTTCGCCGCGGCTACTCCTTCACCGACGGCACGGACGGCCTCGGCCGTCTGGACGCGGGCCTGTTCTTCCTGGCGTACCAGAAGGACGTCCGCACCGGCTTCATCCCGGTGCAGAGTTCGCTGGCCAAGGCCGACGCGCTCAACGAGTACACACAGCACGTGGGTTCGGCGCTCTTCGCCGTCCCGCCGGGCGTCCGTGACAAGGACGACTGGTGGGGCCGGGCGCTGTTCGCGTAGCCGAGGAGGAGAACCGAGGTGTTCGGAAACTATCTGATCGGCCTGCGCGAGGGCCTGGAGGCCAGCCTGGTCGTCTGCATCCTCATCGCGTACCTGGTGAAGACCGGGCGCCGGGACGCGCTGAAGCCGATCTGGATCGGCATCGGCGTGGCCGTCGGCGTCGCCCTGGCCTTCGGCGCCGGGCTGGAGTTCGGCTCCCAGGAGCTGACCTTCGAGGCGCAGGAGGCGCTCGGCGGCTCGCTGTCGGTGCTCGCCGTGGGCCTGGTGACCTGGATGGTCTTCTGGATGCGGCGCACGGCCCGGCACCTCAAGACGGAGCTGCACGGCAAGCTGGACGCGGCCCTGCAGATGGGCACCGGCGCGCTGGTCGCCACCGCCTTCCTGGCGGTGGGCCGCGAGGGCCTGGAGACGGCGCTCTTCGTGTGGGCGTCGGTGCGGGCCTCCTCGGACGGCTCGTACGCGCCGCTGGTCGGCGTCGTTCTGGGCCTGCTCACGGCCGTCTTCCTCGGCTGGCTGTTCTACCGGGGCGCGCTGAAGATCAACCTGGCGAAGTTCTTCACCTGGACCGGCGGGATGCTGGTCGTGGTGGCGGCGGGCGTGCTCGCGTACGGCGTGCACGACCTCCAGGAGGCGCGCTTCCTCGGCGGCCTCGCGGACAAGGCCTTCGACATCTCGGCGACGATCCCGCCGGACAGCTGGTACGGCACGCTCCTCAAGGGCGTCTTCAACTTCCAGCCGGACCCGACGGTCCTTCAGGTCACGGTGTGGGCGCTGTATCTGATCCCGACTCTCGCGCTGTTCCTGGCCCCGATAGGGTCGGGTCCGTCCGTGCGGGTGAAGAAGCAGAAGGCGACCCATGAGAAGGCTGAGGCTGAGGCGAGCGCCGAGACGACCGCTTGAGCGGCTGTCGTCCCCGGGGGGCCGCCGACCGGCGAGGTTCCTCGCGGCGACGGCGGCGGCGACCGTCCTGTCGCTGACGGCGAGCGGCTGCGTGACCGTCCACGGCGAGCTGGCACTGCTGCCCCCGGCGACCAAGGCCGAGGCGGCGCGGGCCCTCGCGGACTTCACGGCCGCCTACAACAAGGCCGACAAGGCCTATGACCCGGCCCTGGACGCGGGCCGGGTCACCGGCCCGCTCGGGGAGGTCAACCAGGCGGGCCTGCGGGCCCGGTCGGTCAACACCCCGGGCGGCAATCCGGACCACAAGCCCCTCGAACTGACCGACGCGCGGTTCGTGCTGCCCCGGAAGGCGGGCTGGCCGCGCTGGTTCGTGGCGGACACCGCCTCCAACCGGTCCTCCGGCGACCAGCGCTGGCTCCTGGTCTTCGTGCGCAACGGCCCCGACCAGCTGTGGGAGGCCGCCTACCTCACGATCCTCTCCCGGTCCGTCGTGCCCCAGTTCGCCGAGGAGGAGGGGTACGCGGTGCCGGTCGCCGCGGACACCGACGCGCTGGCGGTCGCGCCCCGGGACCTCGGCAAGGAGTACGTCGCGTACCTCACGGACGGGCGGCGGGGGCCGTTCGCGCCGGGCACCCACACCACGGAGTGGCGGAGGCAGCGGCAGAAGGCCGCCAAGCGGATGGGCATGGCCACCCAGTACATCGACCGGGTCACGGACCAGGGGGACTTCGCGCCGCTCGGGCTGCGGACCCGGGACGGCGGCGCGCTCGTCTTCTTCGCGACGCGGTACTTCGAGCGGCAGACGGCGGCTCAGGGCTACCGGCCGAAGGTCGGCCCCGACACCAAGGCGCTGCTGACCGGCGAGATCAGGAACACGGTCACCCGGGAGTGGGTGTCGAGCCAGGCGGCCCTGGTGAAGCCGGCGGGCACGGACCGGAACGGGGTCACGGTCGCGAGCCGGCTCCAGGGCGTGGTGGGCGCGGAGGGCTCGTAGGCCCCGCCCTCCGGGACGGGCCCGGCCCGATCCGGAGGACGGGTCCCGGCCTCCCCCGCCCCCGTGCGGGGCTCAGCGCGTCAGCGGCCAGGCGATCTCGTGGGCCGTGTGCTCCCCGTCCCCGTCCGCCTCGCGCTCGGCCGCGTGGCGGGCGCAGGCGTCCTGGAGGGCCTCCAGCAGGTTCAGCGGGTCGGGCAGCGGGTGCTCGGGGCCGCGGAGCCAGGCGACGACCGGGTGGGCGTTTTCGTCCCCGGGCAGCCGGGCCGGCGGCACGAGGACGTAGCTGCCGCGGCAGTGCCAGCGCAGCCCCGGGTGCTCGTCCATCGTCTCGGGGTGGCAGTCCAGCTCGCACGGCCACCACTCGTCCTCGTCCTCGGGGGTGCCGCGGGTGGCGGTGAAGAAGAGCATCCGCCCGCCGACCGAGTCGCCGTCGGCGGACTCGGCGACGGGGCCGACCTCCACGCCCTCGGCGAGGAGGCGCTCCAGGGCGGCGCGGCCGGCGGCCAGCGGGACGTCGAGGACGTCGTGGACCATGCCGGTGGCGGTGACGAAGTTCGCCTCGGGCTCGTTGCGGGCCCAGCGCTCGATCTGGGCGCGGTCGGTGGTCGACTGCGTCTGCCAGGCGAAGGAGACGGGGTGCCGGGCGGGGGTGGGACAGCCGATCCGCTCACAGGAGCAGCTGTAGCCCACGGGGTACGCGGCGGGGGCCAGGGGCAGCCCGGCGGCGGCGGTGGCCAGGAGCAGCTTCTCGCGGTCGTTCTCGTCGTCGGCCGCGGTGCGTTTGGGGCGCCTGCGCAGCCACTGTGCGAGTCTGCTCTCCGTGCCGCGGTAGCGGCCGATGCCGTCGCCCATCTATCCCCTCACACCTCATGCTCGCCCGTTCGGCTCTGCCCATGGTCCCACCATCCTGCGCCCCGGGTGACCGGAGTGCGGAACCGGGGTGCCCCCGGTGTGCGGGAGCGGGGGCCGGGAGGGGGTCAGGGGCGGGGGGCGAGGCCGCGCAGGGCGAGGTCCACGAGGGTGTCGGCGTAGGCGTGGGTGAGCGGCAGGGTGCGGTGGATCCAGCGGTGGTGGAGCGGTCCGACGAGGAGTTCGACGGCGACGCGGGGATCGACCGCCGGGTCGATGTCGCCCTTGGCCTGGGCGGCCTCGATGCGGCGGACGTAGTACTGGAGCTGGGGTTCGAGCAGGGCCTCGGTGAAGCGGGCGCCGAGCTCGGGGTCGACGACGCCCTCGGCGGCGAGGGCGCGGGTGGGGCCGTCGAAGGCGGGGTCGGCCAGCTCGTCGACGGTGGCGCGCAGGACGGTCTTGAGGTCGGCGGCGAGGTCTCCGGTGTCGGGGATCTCACCGGCGCCTTCCCCTCCGTGGGCATCCTTCCGCCCAGATGCCCCGTTGGCCCGGGCGGCGAGGTCGAGGAAGGCGTCGAGGAGGACGGCCGCCTTGGAGGGCCACCAGCGGTAGATGGTCTGCTTGCCGACGCCGGCGCGGGCGGCGATGCCCTCGATGGTGGTCTTCGCGTAGCCGGTCTCGGAGACGAGGGCGAGGGCGGCGTCGAAGATGGCGCGGCGGGAGCGCTCGCTGCGGCGGGAGGCGTCGGGGGCGGTCTTGGCGGATCCGGTCTCGGGCATGGCTCCAATCTAGCAGCCGACGAGACGCCGCGTCTCGCCCGTCGGACGGGTCCCGAACCACCCGAACGGTCCACAGCGCGGAGCCCGTCGAGAGCGGACCATGGGGTCCACCGATCATCGGCCGTTCCGGCCGCCCGTCCGTGAGGAGCCTTCATTGCGCCCCACTCCGCGCACGCCCTCGCCCCGTCGCTATCTGATGTGCCCACCCACGCACTTCGCGGTGACGTACTCCATCAACCCCTGGATGGACCCCACGAAACCGGTCGACCTGTCGCTCGCCCTCGCCCAGTGGGAGGACCTGCGCGACCGCTACCGCTCGCTCGGCCACACCGTGGAGCTCCTGGAGCCCGACCCGGCCCTGCCGGACATGGTCTTCGCGGCGAACGGCGCGACGGTCGTCGGGGGCCGGGTCCTCGGGGCGAAGTTCGCCCACCCGGAGCGGGCCCGCGAGGCCGACGCCCATCTGGCCTGGTTCCGCAGGAACGGTTGGGCGGACGACGACGTGCGCGTGCCGGAGCACGTGAACGAGGGCGAGGGCGACTTCGCCGTCACCGCCTCCTGGATCCTCGCCGGCCGCGGCTTCCGCTCCAGCCCGCTCTCCCACGACGAGGCGCAGGAGTTCTTCGGCCGCCCGGTGATCGGCCTGGAGCTGGTGGACCCGCGCTACTACCACCTGGACACGGCGCTGTGCGTCCTGGACGACGCCCGGGACGAGGTCATGTACCACCCGGACGCCTTCTCCCCCGGCAGCCGCGCGGTGCTCGCCCGGCTCTTCCCGGACGCCCTGATCGCGACCGGCGAGGACGCGGCGGCCCTCGGCCTCAACGCGGTGAGCGACGGCCGGCACGTCCTGCTCCCGCAGACCGCGGTGGGCCTCTTCGAGCCCCTCCGCGACCGCGGCTTCGAGCCGGTCGGCACGGACCTGGGCGAGCTCCTCAAGGGCGGCGGCAGCGTGAAGTGCTGCACCCAGGAGCTGCGGCCCTAGAGCTCCTCCTCCGGCGGCCAGGAGTCGCCCCACTCCCCGTCGCGGGCCTGCTTGTACAGGGGCCCGTGACGCTTGGTGACGGTCTCGCGGCCGAGGCCCCCGGGACCGCACAGCTCCAGGAGCACCTGCCCCTTGCGGATCTGCGGCCTGCGGGTGATGCGGGCGGGCGCCGGGGTGACGGGGAAGCGCACGGCCGCCACGTACGCGTACTTCTCGTCCTCGTACGGCAGCGACCCGCCCTTCACCTGCCGGTGCAGCGAGGAGCGGCTCACCCGGGCGGAGAAGTGGCACCAGTCCGTGCCGGGCACGATCGGGCAGGCACCGCTGTGCGGGCAGGGCGCGGCGACGGTGAAGCCGGCGTCGATCAGCAGGGTGCGGGCCGCGATGATCCGCTCGTAGCCGTCGGGCGTGCCGGGCTCCACGATCACCACGGCCTGCGCGGCGCGGGCCGCCTCGGTGACGAGCGCCGTCCGGTCGGCCTCGGTCAGCTCCTTGAGGACGTACGAGACGGTGACGAGGTCGGTGTCGGCGAGGCCCAGGGCGGAGCCGATCCGCTCGCGCCGCCACTCCGCGTCCAGGACGCCGCCGGCCAGCTCGCGGCCGAGGGCGAGGGCGGGCTCCGCCCAGTCGAGGACGGTGGTGCGCGGCGGCTCCTCCTCCCAGGCCTCGGCGACGGCCCAGCTCGCCGCGCCCGTGCCGCCGCCGACGTCGGTGTGGGTGCGCGGCGCCCAGTCGGGCGCGGCCTCCCGGAGGGCGGCGAGGACGCCCCGTACCGCCTCGAAGGTCGCCGGCATGCGGTACGCGGCGTACGCGGCGACGTCGGAGCGGTCGCGCAGCACGGGGGCGTCCGTCGGGGTGGTGCCCCGGTAGTTGGCGATCAGCCGCTCGACGGCCTGCGCGGCCCGGTTGGGCGGCAGCCCGTCGAGGAGCCCGGCGAGGGCGGCGCGCAGGGAGTCGGCGGAGGGAGCTGAGGCGTTCACCGAGTCAGTCTAGGCGGGCTCGCCGGTCCGGTTCTCCGTCGTGCGCCAGGGGCGGCAGAGGCCCAGGAAGCAGGCCAGGGCCAGGACGGCGCAGCCGAGCTGGACGACCGCCATGGGGACGGCGGTGTGCTCGCCCGCGATGCCGACGAGCGGGGAGGCGACGGCGCCGATGAGGAAGGAGGAGGTGCCGAGGAGGGCGGAGGCGGATCCGGCGGCGTGCGGGGTGCGCATGAGGGCCTGGGCGTTGGTGTTGGGCATGGCCAGGCCCATCGCGGACATCAGGACGAAGAGTCCGGCGGCGATGGGCGCGAGCCCGGGCTCGCCGAGGACGCCGGTGGTCATGAGGGTGAGCGCGAGGCCGGCGAGCAGGATGACGCCGAGGCCGCAGCCGAGTGCCTTGTCGAGGCTGACGCGGCCGACGAGGAGCTTGCCGTTGATCTGGCCGACGGCGACGAGCCCGATCGAGTTGAGGCCGAAGAGCAGGCTGAAGGTCTGCGGGGAGGCGCCGTAGATCTCCTGCACGACGAACGGGGAGGCCGAGATGTACGCGAAGAGGGCGGCGAAGGCGAGTCCGCCGGTCAGCATGTAGCCGGTGAAGACCCGGTCGGCGAGGAGCCCCCGCATGGTGCGCAGGGCCTGTCCGACCCCGCCCTCGTGCCGCCGCTCGGGGGGCAGCGTCTCGTGGAGGAAGCGCCAGACGACGAGGGTGAGCAGGACGCCGATCGCGGTGAGGACGTGGAAGACGCCCCGCCAGTCGGTGAGCCGGAGGATCTGGCCGCCGATGAGCGGGGCGATGATCGGGGCGACGCCGGAGATCAGCATCAGGGTGGAGAAGAAGCGGGCCATCTCGACGCCGTCGTAGAGGTCGCGGACGACGGCGCGGGCGATGACGATGCCGGCGGCTCCGGCGAGGCCCTGCAGGAGCCGGAAGCCGATGAGGAGTTCGGCGCTGGGCGCGAGGGCGCAGACGGCGGTGGCGAGGACGTACACGGCCATGCCGATGAGCAGCGGGCGCCGGCGTCCCCACTTGTCGCTCATGGGGCCGACGACGAGCTGGCCGAGGGCCATGCCGGCGAGGCAGGCGGTGAGGGTGAGCTGCACGGTGGCGGCGGGGGCCCGCAGCGCGCCGGTGACCTCCGGGAGTGCCGGGAGGTACATGTCCATGGAGAGCGGGGGGAGGGCGGTGAGCCCTCCCAGGACGAGGGTGACGAGGATGCCCGTCCGCCGGGCGGCGGTGACGACCGGGGCGGTTTCGGTTATGTGCCCTTGTGTTGTTCTCTGGCCGCTCTCCGGCATCGACTGCTCCATTTCGTTGAATCCTTGTCTATGCTCTCAGCTCGACCGAGTGGTCGAGACCTGTGGGGTGGGGATGGACGCGAACAGGACGGTGCGCTGGGGGATCCTGGCGACGGGCGGCATAGCGGAACGGTTCACCGCGGACCTGCTGACGCTCGACGGCGCCGAGGTCGTCGCCGTGGCGTCCCGCGCGGAGGCGTCGGCGAAGGCCTTCGCGGAGCGGTTCGGGATTCCGCGGGCGTACGGGGAGTGGGCCGGGCTCTTCGCCGACGAGGACGTCGACGTGGTGTACGTGGCGACTCCGCATCACGCGCACCGGGCGGCGGCCGGCCTCGCCCTGGAGGCGGGGAAGGCGGTGCTCTGCGAGAAGGCTCTCACACTCAACGCCCGCGAGGCGGAGGAACTCGTCACGCTCTCCCGGGACCGCGGCCTCTTCCTGATGGAGGCCATGTGGATGTACTGCAACCCGCTGGTCCGGCGGATCGCCGAGCTCGTGCGCGACGGCGCGATCGGCGAGGTCCGCACCGTCCAGGCCGACTTCGGGATCGCGGGCCCCTTCGACGCCGGCCACCGGCTGCGGGATCCGGCGGTGGGCGGCGGGGCGCTGCTCGACCTGGGGGTGTACCCGGTGTCGTTCGCGCAGCTGCTGCTCGGCGAACCGTCCGCGGTCCACGCGCACGCGCGGCTCTCGCCGGAGGGCGTCGACCTCAACACGGGCATGCTGCTGGGCTGGGACTCGGGCGCCTCGGCCCTGCTGTCCTGCTCGCTGGAGGCGGACACCCCGCTGACGGCCTCGGTGACGGGCACGAAGGGGCGGATCGACGTCCCGCGCGGCTTCTTCTTCCCCGAGCGGTTCACGCTGCTGCGCGACGGCGCGGAACCGGAGGAGTACGTGAACGAGGACGACCCCCACTCGCTGCGGCACGAGGCGGCGGAGGTGATGCGCTGTCTGCGCGGCGGCGGGACGGAGTCCCCGCTCGTCCCCCTGGACGGCTCGCTCGCGGTGATGCGGACGCTCGACGCGGTACGGGACCGCATCGGCGTCCGCTACCCCGCCGAACTCGCGGCTACGCGGGCTTGAGGCCCGGGTCGCCGACCTCCGTGACGTAGGAGGCGGCGGTGGTGACGGGGGCGCCCGGCCGGGTCACGTACGGGACCGTGCGGAAGTCGGCGCGGGCGCTCTCCTCGCCGAGCTCGACGGTCACGTAGCCGCGGCGCCCGTTGAAGAACCTCAGGTGCGGGTTGGCCTGCATGAGCCTGTCGTAGTTCGAGGGCCGGTCGGCGCCGTCCTTGCCGCTGGCGACGGACGTGGCGACGATCTCGGTGCCGAGGGTGCGGGAGGCCGGGTCGCGGAAGTCGGCCTTGATGTCGAGCCCGTAGCCGACGTGGACGTCACCGGTGAGCACCATCAGGTTCTCGACGCCGGCGGCCTCGGCGCCCGCCAGGATCCGCTGCCGGGAGGCCGGGTAGCCGTCCCAGGAGTCCATGGACAGCTTGAAGTCGGCGGTGGAGCGGTCGCGGCGCTCGGAGAACACCACCTGCTGCGGCAGCACGTTCCAGCGGGCCCCGGAGGCGCGCCAGCCGTCGAGCAGCCAGCGCTCCTGGGCGGCGCCGGTCAGGGTGCGCGCCGGGTCCTCGGACTCGGGGCCCGGGACCTGCCAGCCGTCCCCGTACGCCTGGTCGGAGCGGTACTGGCGGGTGTCGAGGATGTCGAACTGGGCGAGCCGCCCGAAGCGCAGCCGCCGGTACAGCCTCATGTCGGGGCCCTCGGGCAGCTGGGGGCGGCGCAGGGGCTGGTGCTCCCAGTAGGCGCGGTAGGCGGCGGCGCGCCGGAGCAGGAACTCCTCCGGCGGGACGCCGTTCTCGGGGACGTCGCCCGCGTAGTTGTTCTCGGTCTCGTGGTCGTCCCAGGTGACGACGAAGGGGTGGGCGGCGTGCGCGGCGCGCAGGTCGGGGTCCGACTTGTAGAGCGCGTAGCGGAGCCGGTAGTCCTCCAGGGTGAGCGTCTCGCGGTCGAAGACCGCCGGGAGCGTGCGGTCGGTGTAGGCACGGGCGCCGCCGGTGGCGTTCACGGCGTACTCGTACAGGTAGTCGCCGAGGTGGAAGACGACGTCGACGTCCTCCCGGGCGAGGTGGCCGTAGGCCGTGAAGTACCCGTCGTGGTAGGCCTGGCAGGAGACGGCGGCGAGCTTCAGGGCGGTGTTCCGGGCGCCGGGGGCCGGGGCGGTGCGGGTCCGGCCCACCGGGCTGGTCCATCCGCCGACCCGGAAGCGGTAGAAGAACACGCGGTCGGGGTCGAGGTGCTCGACCTCCACGTGGACGCCGTGCCGGAACTCGGGGTGCGCGATGGCCAGGCCCCGCCGGACGATCCGGGTGAAGCGCTCGTCGCGGGCGAGCTCCCAGTGCACGGAGACCCGGCCGGCGGGCAGCCCGCCGTCGGGCTCGAAGGGGCGGGGAGCGAGCCGCGTCCACAGGAGCACGGAGCCGGGCAGCGGGTCGCCCGAGGCCACGCCCAGGGTGAACGGGTCCTCCGTGACACGCCGGGCGTCCAGCTCGGCGGCGGCCGCGGCACCGGCCGCGGGCAGCTGGGTCGCGAAGGCGAGCGCGGCGGCCGCGCCGGTGACGGTGAGGAACCGGCGGCGCCCGAAGTGGCGCGCGGCGGCGCGGAGTTCCTCGGAATGCTGTACGTGGGTCATGTGTCCCTCCCCAGACGGATGCTGTCCGCCCGTCATTCGAAGGGGAGGGAACGACCTCTCATTGGCGAGTACAGAACATCCACGTGTCGGACGGATGAGTTCATGGGGCACGCGTCTCGCGTACGCTGCGCGCCCATGAGCATCGCAGTGGTGACGGGAGCCGGTTCGGGCATCGGGCGGAGCGTGGCGCTGGCCCTCGCGGCGGCCGGCTGGTCGGTGGCCCTCGCGGGCCGCAGGGCCGAGGCCCTGGAGGAGACGGCGGCGGCCCTCCCGGCGGGCGACTTCCTGTCCGTCCCGACGGACGTGACCTCCGAGGAGGAGGTGACGGCCCTCTTCGCGTCCGTACGGGACCACTGGGGCCGGGTCGACCTGCTCTTCAACAACGCCGGCACGTTCGCGGGCGGCGGCGTCCCCGTCGAGGACCTGGACCCGGCGACCTGGCGCGCGGTCGTCGACGTGAACCTGACGGGCGCGTTCCTCTGCGCCCAGGCGGCCTTCCGGACCATGAAGGAGCAGGACCCGCAGGGCGGCCGGATCATCAACAACGGCTCGATCTCCGCGCACGTGCCGCGCCCGCACTCGATCGCGTACACGGCGACGAAGCACGCGATGACGGGCCTGACGAAGTCCCTGTCCCTCGACGGACGGCCGTACCGGATCGCCTGCGGTCAGCTCGACATCGGCAACGCGGCGACGGAGATGACGGCCCGCATGCAGACCGGCATCCTCCAGGCCAACGGCGAGCTGGCGGTGGAGCCGGTGATGGACGCGGCGGACGTGGCGGCGACGGTGGTCCACATGGCGGGGCTGCCGCTGGAGGCGAACGTGCAGTTCGCGACGGTGATGGCGACGACGATGCCGTACATCGGACGGGGCTGAGACGCCGTACCGCACACCGGCCGGGGGGCGACCCCGTGCCGCACACCGGCCGGGGAGGGTGAGGCGTCGTGCCGCACACCGGCCGGGGGCGGGTCCCGCCCCCGGCCGGCGGGGCGTCAGGCCTGTCCGGTCTCGAACCGGGAGACCTTCCCGCCGTCGACGGTGAAGCGCCACTTGGTGCGCATCTCGCCCCAGGTGTCGTTGCGGTAGCGGGCGACGAGCGCGAGCCCGCCGTCCGCCTCGCTCTCGACGTCCATGTGCCCGCGCGGGGCGAACACCTCCTTGTCGAGCCACTGCCGCACGTCGCGGTCGGAGCCGTCGTCGGACATGGTCGCGCCGGGGGCCAGGGCCTCCAGGAGGGCGGTCTCGTCGTGGGCGTTGAGAGCCGTGACGAAGGCGCGCACGGCCGGGTCGCTGAGCTTGTTCACGGGAATGGTCATGTCCCACCCGTACACCCGCGGGACCTCCCGGCCCGTTCGCCCGGGCCGTGAGGTCCCCCCGACAGCGGTGCCGGAGCGTCAGGACCAGTCGCAGGCCTTGCCGTCGCCGTCCCGGTCGAGGCCGGAGCGGTAGCCGGGCTGGCCCCGGTAGATGGGGGCCTTGCCGGCGGCGCGGACGGCGTCGCAGTTCTTGTAGTAGGCGAGGCCGCCGCCGGATCCGCCGGAATCGGACCCCGAGCCGGAACCCGAGCCGGATCCGGAGCCGTTGCGGTCCGGGTCCGGGTCCGGGTGCAGCCGGGCGTAGTCCTCGCCCGGGCAGGAGAGGCCGGGGCGTGCGAGGGAGAGCCGGACGGACATGTACCGCGGGTCCTCGATGTCCTCGCCCGCCTCCGGGTCCTGGAAGCAGATCCGCCAGTCGTCGTGACCGGCCGCCAGGTCGACGTCCGTGTAGACGCTGTCGCCCCGGATCTCGGTCAGGCCCGCCTTCCGGAGGATCGCGGAGCCGTTCCCGAAGGTCTTGCCGACGACGTTCGGCACCTTGGGGAAGACGACGGCCTCGCCGTCCCGCGCCGGGCAGGGGCTGGCCTTCTCGACGACGGCGAACTCGATCCGCCCCCGCCGCCCTTCCTCGGTCGTGACGGCCTCCCCCGCGGCCGGCTCCTGGAAGCAGACCTTCCAGTTGCTGTCGACGAACTGCATGTGGTCGGCCTCGGTGGCGTCGTGCGAGCGCGTCCGGAACCCGGCCTCGTACGCCGCCTTCGAAGCCGTCTCCAGGTTCTGCCCGGTGTAGTCGGCGACCACCCGCCGCACGAGCGGGGTCGGGGTGGGCGTGGGCGGGGTGTACGGGGTGAAGGACGGGAAGGCGGCGGCCCCCGGCCGGGCGTCGGCCGCCGCGGGCCGGTCCGCCGGCGGGTCACTCGTGCCGACCGCCACGAACCAGACGGCGGACAGGACGGTCGCGAGGACCTTCCTGCCGGGCGACCAACGGGTCCGCCAGGCCAGCACCATGCCGGCCGGCGGCATGAGGAACAGACAGAAGACGACGAACCCGGGCCGTCGCCACCACTGCTCCTCCCGAACCGGACCCTTGTCCAGCGACACGCCCACGCGACCCCGCCCCTCCCTGATGACGTCTCAGCGCCCCACAGGGTATGACCTGCGAATTCGCCGGCCGCGCCCAGGGCCGGACGTTCAGTCCAGGCAGAACTCGTTGCCCTCGGGGTCGGTCATCACGATGTGGCCGCCGCTCATCGGCGGAGCGGGCTCGAAGCGGCGCACCCGCTTCGCCCCGAGGCCGACGAGCCGGTCGCACTCGGCCTCCAGGGCCGCCATGCGCTCGTCCCCCACGAGCCCCGGGGCGGCGCGGACGTCGAGGTGCACCCGGTTCTTGCCGGCCTTGTCCTCCGGCACCCGCTGGAAGAAGACGCGCGGGCCCTGCCCGTCCGGGTCCTCGATGGCGGACCTCGCATCGCGCTCCGCCTCCGGCACGCCGACCTTCGAGAGGAAGTCGTCCCAGGCGGCCAACGGGTCGGCGCCCTCGGGCAGTTCGACCCCGGGCGGGGCGGGGTGGACGTACCCCAGCGCGTCGCGCCAGAAGGAGGACAGCGCGCGGGGGTCGTGGGCGTCGAAGGTGACCTGGAAACGGCGGCTCATTCGGACTGCTCCCTTCACAACGGTTCGAGAGCCGACCGTACCGAAGCCCACTGACAGCCGTCCGGCGGATCACCGGACGGGAACGCCCCGTCCGAATCGCGCCGGCGGTACGGGGGCCGCCCCGGCACCCTGACGTCATGAGCACCCACACCGCCACGGCGTACCGCGCCCTCGCGATCCCCTCCGCGGCCCTCGCCCGGCTGCGCGTCACCGACGACGCCGGCCGCGCCTGCGTGCCCCGCACCGCCACCGACGGCGGCGATCCCCTCCGCTGCTGCCTGCGCCCCTCCGCGCCCGGCGAGCGGATCGCCCTCGTCTCGTACGCGCCCCTGCGCCGCTGGGCCGCCGGGACCGGTGCCGAGCCCGGCGCGTACGACGAGCAGGGCCCCGTCTTCATCCACGCCGAGGACTGCGGCGGCCCCGCGCCCTCGGAGGCATACCCCTTCTCCCGCCCCGGGGCGCTCCGCGTCCTCCGCCGCTACGACGCGGCCGGCCGGATCGTCGGGGGCCGTCTCCTGGAGCTCCCGGAGACCCCCGCCGACGGCTTCGACCGGGCTTTCGCCGAGGCCTTCGCCGACCCGGCGGTGGCCCTGGTGCACGTCCGGGCGGTCGAGTACGGCTGCTTCCACTTCGAGGTCCGGCGCCCCTGACACCGCGGACACGAGAAGGGCCCCCGACCGGGCGGAAACCTGGTCGGGGGCCCTCCCCGCGTGGGCCGACAGACGAGTCGGGCTGTACGCCGGGTTCTGTGCCCCGGGACCTCGCGGTCGTCGGGGCGACGGCCATCCATCTAGGACCGGCGTTGCCGCCGGCCTCGTGCGGTCTACCCGCGGACTCGGGCGAGCAGCCCTCGAACATCCGCGCAGGGACACCGGGGTGTCCCCTCTTGACCTTGCTCCGGGTGGGGTTTACCTAGCCGCCTGAGTCACCTCAGGCGCTGGTGGTCTCTTACACCACCGTTTCACCCTTACCGAGGACCGAGGTCCCCGGCGGTCTGTTTTCTGTGGCACTGTCCCGCGGGTCACCCCGGGTGGCCGTTAGCCACCACCCTGCTCTGTGGAGCCCGGACGTTCCTCGGGAAGATCCGAGGATCTCCACGCGGCCGTCCGCCCGGCTCGTCTGCCGTGCCGACCATGCTACCTGCCGATGCGGAGGAGGTCGGCCCTCTCCCCTCCTCGGGCGACCGCTTGACCTTGTCGCAGCGTCAGGGTTTCTACTGGGCGCATGCGGATCGGCGAGATCGCCGCGCTCGTCGGGGTCACCCCCCGGGCCGTGCGGCACTACCACCAGTCGGGGCTGTTGCCCGAGCCGGAGCGGCGGGCCAACGGGTATCGGGAGTACGGCGTGCGGGACGCCGTGCTGCTCGCCCGGATCCGGCGGCTGACCGAACTGGGGCTGGGGCTCGACGAGGTGCGGGACGTGCTCGCGGACGACGAGGGGCGGGGGCTCGTGGAGGTGCTGGAGGAGCTGGCGGACGACCTGGCCCGGCAGGAGGCGGTGATCAGGGAGCGCCGGGAGCGTCTCGCCCCTCTCCTCGCCGAGGCCCGGGCGGGGCGCCTGCCCGCCGAGGGGCCCGTGTCGCCGGAGCTGGCGACGCTGCTCGCGGGTGTGGACGGGCTGCCCGGCTCCCCGATGGCGGCGAAGGACCGGGAGATCCTGACCCTGCTCGACGTCGTCGTCCCCGACGCGGAGCGGGCCCGGCTGATGGAGCTGATGCGCGGGGCGGCGGGCGGTGCGCGGGAGCTGTACGCGCTCCTCGACGCCCTCGCCGACGTGGCGCCCGACGATCCCCGGGTGGACGAGGCCGCTCGCGCCCTGGCCGCGGTCCTGCCGGACGGGATGGACGTGGAGCTGCCCGAGGAGGGCTCCGGCGGCCTCGCCGACGCCTTCTTCGCGGACCTGGCACCGGCCCAGTCCGCGGCGGTGCGGCGGGCGATCGGGCTGGTGTCGGGGGAACGGGCCGAGGAGGGCGCCGGTTCCGGCGGAAGAAGGGGGTCGGGTCGATGACGGGTGCGCGGGTGCCGGGCGAGGCGGGCGGTCCGGTGACGGAGTCGGGGGCCGGCGGCGCCGGTCGCACGACGGCCGGGGGACGGGCGGGCGGCGTGCACGCGCGGGGCCGGGTGGCGCGGTTGCTGCGCGGGGTCGCGTACGCCGCGCTGCCCGCCGAGCTCGTGCTCTTCGTCTGCCTCCTGGGAGGCGTACGGATGCCCGAGGGCGTGCTGCTCGTCGGGGAGGGGCTCGTCCTGGGGCTGCTCGCCGCCGAGGGCGTCGTCTGGGTGCGGCTGCGGAGGCGGGGGCTCTCCCGGCGGGCCGTCGTGGCCGAGCTGGTGCCCGGGCCCGTGCTGCGGCTCCTGGGGCACGAGCTTCGTCTGATGACGAGCCTGGGGCGCTGGGTCGCGCGGCGGCCGCACGGGGTGGAGGGCGCGGACGGGGTGTTCCCGCACGCCCGGGACCAGGCGGCGCTGATGTACGGCTTCGCGTTCGTGTGCCTGGTCGAGACGGTCGGCGTGTCGTACATGCTGGCCGAGTGGCCCTTCGTCCACGCGGTCGTCCTCGTCCTGGACGTCTACACCGTGCTGTTCGTCCTGGGGCTGCACGCCGCCTCCGTGACGCGCCCGCACACGCTCGCCGGGAACGTCCTGCGGCTGCGGCGGGCCGCGCACGTCGACGTGGCGGTCCCGCTCGACCGGATCTCGGCCGTCCGTCGCGAGCTGTGCTTCTCGCACGAGAAGGCCGAGGGCGAGCTGAACCTCGCCGTCGGTTCCCAGACCTCCGTCACGATCGAGCTGACCGGGCCGGTCGACGCGCCCCGGCTGCTCGGCGCGCCCCGCCCCGTACGGCTGGTCCGGCTGCACGCCGACGACCCCAAGGCCCTGTACGACGCGCTCACGCGGGCGCGAACAGGACCTTCGCCGTCCCCGGGTCCGCTGCCGACAGCCTGACGCGGAGCCACTCTCCCAGGGGGAGCTTCGTCCCGCCTCCCTCGATCCGGGCGACGACCGCCGGGTCCTCCAGATGGACGGTGCCGACGGCCGGTTCGCGTTCCTTCACGTCGATGACGTACGCGTCGAAGATCTCGCCGATCCGTTCCCTCAGGAGGGCCGCCTCGACGATGTCGACGCTCTCGCGTTCGACGGTGTTGGCGCGGCGGGCGCCGGTGGCCATCTCGTCGGGCAGCGCGGGCAGGGCGGCCCGCACCCACTCGGGCGGCTCGTCCCCGGCGACGGCGGCCACGCACAGCTCGCCCGCGTACCGGTCGACGAGGCGGCGCAGCGGGGCGGTGGCGTGGGTGTACTCGTCGGCGACGGCGGCGTGCACGGCCGGGGTGGGGACGTGGCCGTCGGTGAAGACGGTGTAGCCGGCGCCGCGCAGGAGGGTGGTGCACTCCTGGAGGAAGGCGGCGTGGCGCGGGTTCGTGGGGTCGGCGGAGCGGACGACGTCCGCGTACGAGACGTGGTGCGGCCAGTCGACGCCGAGGGCGTGGGCGGAGCGGCGCAGCCGGGCGACGGCGCCGTCGGGGGCGGTGGGGAGGGTGCGCAGGATGCCGGTGCCGGCGGCGGTCATGAGGTCGGCGGCGGCCATGCCGGTGAGGAGGGAGATCTGGGCGTTCCAGCCGTCCGCGGGGAGCGGCGCCCGGTATTCGAGGGTGTAGGTGTGGTCCCGTTCGACGATCTCCTGCTCGGGGACGTTGAGGGAGATGCCGCCGCGTTCGGCTTCGAGCGCCTCGCGGAGCCGGCCGATGTCCCGGAGGAGGGCGAGCGGTTCCTCGGCGGTCCCGTCGTCGATCCGCCGCTGCACGCCCGCGTAGTCGAGTTTGGCGCGGCTGCGGACGAGGGCGCGGCGGACGTCGGTCGCGACCCTCCGCCCCTCGGCGTCGAGGTCGATGCGCCAGAGCAGGGCGGGGCGGGGTTCGCCGGGGAGCAGGCTGGCGGCGCCCTCGGAGAGGACGGCGGGGTGGAGGGGGATCTTGAGGTCGGGGAAGTAGAGGGTGAGGACGCGCCGGTGGGCCTCGGCGTCGATCGCGCCGCCGGGGGTGACGAAGGCGGCGACGTCGGCGATGGCGTAGTGCACCCGGTAGCCGCCGTCGGCCCGGCGGGCCAGGTGCATGGCCTGGTCGAGGTCGGTGGAGGCGGGCGGGTCGATCGTGAAGAACGGCAGGTCGGTGGCGTCGTACGGGGGGAGCCGGGGGTTCTCGGCGGCGGCCTCGGCCTCCGCGAGGACGGCGGGCGGGAAGGCCTCGGGGATCGCGAGCTCGGTACGGAGTGCGCGCAGGGCGGCCCGCAGCGGAGCCTCGGCTGCGCCGGTCACGTGGAGGTGGCGGCGGGGCATGGACCGAGCGTATGAGCTGGGGCGGGGCGCGGCACCTCGTACGGGGCGGGGGCCGGGCCCGGGATCCCGTACGGGGCGGGGCCGGGGCCCCCGTGCGGGGGCGGGGCCGGGGGCGGGACCTCGTACGCTGGACCGTCGGGGCCGCACCCCCATCCCCGTACGGACGAAGGAGAACCACCGTGCTCGTGCTGTTGCCGCCCTCCGAAGGCAAGGCCTCCTCGGGGCGCGGGGCGCCGCTCAAGCCGGAGTCGCTGTCCCTGCCGGGGCTCGCGGAGGCGCGGGCGGCGGTCCTGGACGAGCTGGTCGAGCTGTGCGCCGCCGACGAGGAGAAGGCGCGCGAGGTGCTCGGCCTGAGCGAGGGGCTGCGCGGCGAGGTCGCGAAGAACGCGGAGCTGCGGACGGCGGGCGCGCGTCCGGCCGGGGAGATCTACACGGGCGTGCTGTACGACGCGCTGGGTCTGGCGACCCTGGACGCGCCGGCCCTGGAGCGGGCGGGGAGCTCGCTGCTCGTGTTCTCGGGGCTCTGGGGTGCGGTGAGGGTGACGGACCGGATCCCGTCGTACCGCTGCTCGATGGGGGTGAAGCTGCCCGGGCTCGGGGCGCTCGGCGCGCACTGGCGGGGGGCGATGGTCTCGGTGCTGCCGGAGGCGGCCGGGGACGGCCTCGTCCTCGACCTGCGTTCGTCGGCGTACGCGTCGGCGTGGAAGCCGAAGGGTGAGGTCGCGGCCCGGACGGCGACGGTGCGGGTGCTGCACGCGCCGACCCGGAAGGTGGTCAGCCACTTCAACAAGGCGACGAAGGGCCGGATCGTGCGGAGCCTCCTGGAGGCGGGCGCGGAGCCCGGTTCGCCGGCGGAGCTGGTGGAGGCGCTGCGCGATCTGCGGTACGTCGTGGAGGAGGGCGGCAAGGCGGGGGCGCTCGACGTGCTGGTGGACGAGATCCACTAGCGGGGTCGTTGCACCCTCCGCAACGCTCGTTGCGGGTGACGCTCGCCCTGGGCAGGATGACGCCCATGACGAGCGTGTTCGGCCTTGCCCCGGGGGACCGTGACGTCCCCGTCGTCCCCGTCGTCGTGATCGAGGACGCCGCCGACGCCGTCCCCCTGGCGCGGGCCCTGGTGGCCGGCGGGCTGCCGCTGATCGAGGTCACCCTGCGCACCCCCGCCGCGCTCGACGCCGTCCGCGCGATCGCGGCCGAGGTGCCGGGGGCCGTCGTCGGCGCGGGCACCGTCGTGTCGGCGGCCGGGGTCGCGGACGCGGTGGGCGCGGGGGCGCGGTTCCTGGTCAGCCCGGGGTGGACCGAGCGGCTGCTCGGCGCGATGCGGGACTCCGGCGTGCCGTTCCTGCCGGGGGTCTCGACGGCCTCGGAGGTCGTGGCCCTCATCGAGCGCGGGGTCGAGGACATGAAGTTCTTCCCGGCCGAGGCGGCGGGCGGCGTCCCGTACCTGAAGTCCCTCGCGGGCCCGCTCCCCCGGGCCCGCTTCTGTCCCACGGGCGGCATCTCCCCCGGCTCCGCCCCCGCCTATCTGGCCCTGCCGAACGTCGGCTGCGTCGGCGGCACGTGGATGCTGCCGCCCGCCGCGCTCGCCGCCCGCGACTGGGGGCGCGTGGAGTCCCTCGCGCGCGGGGCGGCGGAGCTGGGGGCGCCGGCGCCGGTCAGTCGGTGAACGTCACGGTGAGGTGGTCGGTGACCGGGCGGTAGCCGAGGCGCCGGTAGAGGGCGTTGCTGGTGGGGTTGGCCAGGTCGGTGAAGAGCAGGACCCGCTCCGTGCCGGCGTCGAGCGCGGCCCGGCTGACCGCCTCGGTGACGCCCGCCGCGTAGCCCCGGCCGCGCTCGGCGGGCTGTGTGTGGACGAGGTGCACGCGGGCCTGGCCCCCGATCGTGCGGGAGACGGCGGCCATCGAGACGGGGCGCCCGTCGGGTCCTTCCCAGAGCCACAGCCGCTCCTCGGAGATCCGCTCGGTGACGAAGCCGGTGTAGTCCTCGGCGGGCTCGTCCCCGATGGCCCTCGCGAACTCCTTGGTCCACTCGGCGACGAGCGGGACGTCGGCCCCGGTGGCGACCCTGGCGCGGCCCTCGGGGGCGGGGTCCGGCGGGGTCAGCTCGCCGAGCCGGAAGAGCCGCATGCGGGCGACCGGTGCCCAGGGGCGGCCGGTGGTCTCCGCGTACGCCTCGACGGCGGCGGTCTCGCCGCGCACCGCGGTGGGCCGCTCACCGCCGGGGAGCCCCTCGGCGGCGAGCGCGCGGGCCGCCTCCTTTGTCATGGCCCCGAGGGAGGGCTCGCCGGGCGGTGACACCACGAGGACGCCGGTGACCCCGCCGTCCGGCTCCGCCCACCAGCCGAGCCGTCCGGCCGTGTCCATGAGCGTGAGCACGGCGGTGTTGCGGACGGGCTCGGCGGCGAGGTGCTCGGCGGCGGCGGCCCGGAAGGCGGCGGCGCTCTCGGTGAAGGACCACGTCATGCGGGTGATGGTGGTACGGGGCCGGGCGCCGGCGCCAGCGGTTTGCGGCTACCTCAGGTGCGAGGTGTCGTTGAGGAGCCGCACGGAGGCGTTGCCGTCGGCGTAGTAGGCCACGGCCGAGATCGAGGCGGCCGACAGCTCCATCCGGAACAGCGACTCCGGCGGGGCGCCGAGCGCGAGCCGGACCAGGGTCTTGATGGGCGTGACGTGGGTGACCAGGAGGACCGTGCGGCCCGCGTACGCGGCGGTCAGGCGGTCCCGGGTCGCGGCGACGCGCCGGGCGACGGTCGCGAAGCTCTCGCCCCCGCCGGTCGGCGCGGCCTTCGGCGAGGCCAGCCAGGCGTCGAGGTCCTCCGGGTACCGCTCCCGGACCTCACCGAACGTCAGGCCCTCCCAGGCGCCGAAGTCGGTCTCCCGCAGGCCCTGCTCGATCCGCACGTCCAGACCGAGCCGGGCGGCGACGGCACCGGCGGTCTGGCGGCAGCGGGCGAGCGGCGAGCTGACGATCTCCTGGACGGTGCCGCGCGCGGCGAGCGCCCCGGCGACGGCCTCGGCCTGCCGCAGCCCGGCCGCCGACAGCTCGGGGTCGCTCCCCCCGCTCCCCGAGAACCGCTTCTCGGGCGTGAGGGCGGTCTCCCCGTGCCGCAGCAGCACGAAGGTCGCGGGCGCGCCCATGTCGGGGGCGGTCCAGCCCTGGCGGGGGGCGGCGGGCGCCCGCGGCTGAGGGGCCGGGGCGGCGACGGGGCCCTGCGCGGTCGGAGCGGCGGCACCGGTCCCGTGCGGTGCGGTCGGCGCGTGGGCGCGCGCCGCGTGGCCCGTCGGGGCCAGGGCGCCCGCCTCGGCCTCGAAGTCGCCGGAGGCCACCGAGGCCGCGACGGCCTCCTCGGCGGCGAACAGGCCGTCGTCCGAACCGGCGAACAGGCCGTCGTCCCGGTCGGCGTCCGGCCCGGCGGGCAGGCCTTCGTCCGAGCCGGCGTCCGGCCCGGTGAACAGGTCTTCGTCCTGGTCGGTGCCCTGGGGCGTCGGGCGCGCCACGGCGCCCGGCCAGGCGCCCGAGCCCGTGCCCGTACCGGCCGTGGATGCCGTCGGCGCGGAAGCGCTCAGCGCCGCGCGCGCCCGTGCCGCGCCCGCCGTCGCGTCGCCGGGCGGACCCGAGGGGGGCGGGGTCGCGGCGTTGCGGGCGGCCGAGGCGTCCAGGCCCGCCGTGGAGGCCGAGGGCTCCCACCGGAGGCCCCGCTTGCCCGCGTCCATCGCCTCGTTCGCGAGCCGGTCCGCGTGCTTGTTCCGCTCGCGCGGGATCCACTCGTAGCGGACGCGGCCCGCCGGGAAGACCCGTCCGGCCTCGGCCGCCAGCGGCTTCATGTCCGGGTGCTTGATCTTCCAGCGGCCGGACATCTGCTCGACGACCAGCTTGGAGTCCATGCGGACGTGGACGAGGGCGTCCGGGAAGAGCTCCCGGGCCGCCTTCAGGCCCGCCACGAGGCCCTTGTACTCGGCGACGTTGTTCGTGGCCACGCCGATGTACTCGGCGGCCTCCGCGAGGGTCTCCCCCGTCGCCGGGTCGAGGACGACCGCGCCGTAACCGGCGGGCCCCGGGTTCCCCCGGGAGCCGCCGTCCGCCTCGACCACGAGTTCGCGCATTACAGGCCGGACTCCGAGGTGCGGACGAGGATGCGGCGGCAGTTCTCGCACCGGACGACCGTGTCGGCGGCGGCGGCGCGGACCTCGTTGAGCTCGGTGATGTTGAGCTCGATGTGGCAGCCCTCGCACTTGCGCTGGTACAGCCGGGCCGCGCCGACGCCGCCCTGCTGCTCGCGCAGCTTCTCGTACAGCTTGATCAGGTCGGCCGGGACGGAGCCCGCGACGAGCTCGCGCTCCTTGGCGACGGAGGCGGCCTCGCCGTCCAGCTCGGCCTGCGCGGCGTCGCGGCGCGCGGTGGCGTCGTCCACCTTGGACTGCACGGCGGCGACCCGCTCGGTCAGCTCGGCGAGGCGCTCCTGGACGGCCTCGCGGCGCTCCATGACCTCGAGGACGATCTCCTCCAGGTCGCCCTGGCGCTTGGCGAGGGAGACGATCTCGCGCTGGAGGTTCTCCAGGTCCTTCGGGGAGGAGACGGCGCCGGAGTCGAGCCGCTGCTGGTCGCGGGCGGCGCGCTGGCGGACCTGGTCGACGTCCTGCTCGGCCTTGGTCTGCTCGCGGCCGCAGTCGCTCTCCTCGGTCTGCGCGGCGACGAGCAGGTCGCGCAGCTGGGTGAGGTCCTTGGTCAGCGCCTCGATCTCGGCGTGCTCGGGCAGCGAGCGGCGCTTGTGGGCGAGCTGCTGGAGGCGGACGTCCAGGGCCTGGACGTCGAGGAGGCGGATCTGGTCGGCGGGCGCGGCGTTCAGTTGGGGGCTCCAGGAGAGGTGTGGTGGGAGGACCAGGGGTCGGTGACCGTCTTCGAGACGTGGACGCGGAGGCCCCAGCCGTGGCGGTCGGAAATCTCGTCGAGCTGTGCGGCGGCCTGCTCGCACCAGGGCCATTCGGTGGCCCAGTGGGCGGCGTCGACCAGGCCCAGCGGAGAGTGCTGGGTGGCCTCGGAGACCGGGTGGTGGCGCAGGTCGGCGGTGAGGAAGGCGTCGACGCCCGCGGCTCGCACGGCGTCGAAGAGGCTGTCGCCGGAGCCGCCGCTGACGGCGACGCGGCGCACGGTCATGGCGGGGTCGCCGGCGACCCGGATGCCCTGCGCGGTGGCGGGCAGCCGCTTCGCCGCGCGGGCGGCGAAGTCGGCGAGGGTCTCGGGGCGGTCGAGCTCGCAGATCCGGCCGAGGTTGTTCTCGGGGACGAGCGGTCCGGTGACCCGGAGGTCGAGCGCGCCGGCGAGGGCGTCGGAGACGCCGGGGTCGGCGGTGTCGGCGTTGGTGTGCGCGACGTGGAGCGCGACGTCCTGCTTGATCAGGGTGTGCACGACGCGGCCCTTGAAGTGGCCGGCCGCGACCGTCGTCGTGCCGCGCAGGTAGAGCGGGTGGTGGGTGACGATCAGGTCGGCGCCGAGGGCGACGGCCTCGTCGGCGATCTCCTGGACGGGGTCGACGGCGAAGAGGACGCGGGTGACCTCGGCGTCGGGGTCGCCGCAGACGGTGCCGACGGCGTCCCACGATTCGGCCCGCTCCGGTGGCCAGAGGGCGTCGAGCTCGGCGATGACTTCAGACAGACGGGGCACGAGGGAAAGGCTACCTGTCCCCCGCGCCCCCTTGCTCTGGCCTGGGTCCCGGCCTGTGGAGGAACTCGTCCGGGCCTACTTGACGAGGTCGGCGCGCAGGTCGTCGAGGACGCTGTTCGCCGCCGTGACGCCGAGCCCGAGGTACCAGGTCTCGTCCGGGACGTCCTTGGCCCGGCCGGCCTTGACGGCCCCGAGGTTCTTCCAGAGCGGGTTGGCCTGGGCGGTGTCCTTCTTGGTGGCCTTGGCGTCGCCGTAGACGCCGGTGAAGATCCAGTCGGCGTCGGCCTCGTCGATCCTCTCGGGGCTGATCTCGGCGGCGAGCTCGTCGATCTGCTGGTTCTTCGGCCGGGGCAGGCCGGCGTCCTCCAGGATCGTGCCGATGAAGGAGGCCCTGGCGTAGAGGCGGATCTTGCCGGGGAGGTAGCGGACCATGGAGACGGTCGGCTTGTTCGGGCCGATGTCCGTCCCCAGCCGCTTCGCCTTGGTCTCGTACGCGGCGAGCTTCGCCTTCGCCTCGGCGGTCCTGTCGAGCGCGGCGGCGTTGAGGAGGTAGTTCTCCTTCCAGGTGAAGCCCGGACGGATGGAGAACACGGTGGGCGCGATCTTCGACAGCTCGTCGTACTTGTCGGCGGCGCGCAGCTGGCTGCCGAGGATGAGGTCGGGCTGGAGGTTGGCGATGGCCTCCAGGTTGAGGTTGCTGATGGTGCCGACGGACTTCGGGGTGCCCGCGTCCTCGGCGAGGTAGCCGGGGATGCCGTCGTCGCCCTCGGAGGGGGCGTAGCCGACGGGCTTGACGCCGAGGGAGACGACGTTGTCGAGCTCGCCGACGTCGAGGACGACGACCCGCTTGGGGGCGGCCTTCAGCTCGGTCTTCCCGAGGGCGTGGGTGAGGGTGCGCGGGAACTGGCCGGGCTTGGCGTCGGTGCCCATGGCCGCGGTCTTGGCGGCGGCGTCGCCGAAGTCCTTGCCGCCGGTGGCGACGTCCTTCTTCTTGGACGCGCCCTCCTTCTCGGCGGGGCCGGAGGACCCGTCGCCGCCTCCGCAGGCCGCGAGCGAGAGTGCGGCGGCGAGGGCGACGACGACGGCGGTGCCGCGGCGGCGGAGGGACATGAGAAGGCTCCTGTACGGGTCGTCCTGGCGGGGACACGGGCTCGTCCTGACGGAGGCACAAGCTCCGCTTAGGTTCGCCTTACCTTACTCACCACGGGTCACTCCAGCACAACCGCCCCCGCAGCCTCGGCCGAACCGCCGCAGGGCCACCCTTATGTGTGAAGTGACCCTGCTCGTGTTGTTCGGCTGGAAGTGCGAAAACTAGCTTCGTGGCCGGAGGTGACGAGTCGATGACAGCGTGTGCCATCGAGACCACGGCCGAGGACGACGACCGCGACCCCGGTGCGGCCTGGCCGGCGCGGTTCACGATCACGGCCAACGGCGCGTACGCGGCCAGGCTCGCGGGCGAGGGCGACGCCCTGTACGTGGAGAGGTGGACCCTCGACGGCCCCGAGCCGTACGCCGTGCCGCTCCCCCTCGGCCAGCCGGAGGAGCCCGGCACCCGGCTGCTGCCCCTCGCGGACGGCCGGGTCCTCGTCGCCCGCCGCGTCGACGGGCGGCGGAACACGTTCTCGCTGCTGTACCCCACCGGCCCGGACACCGGCGAGCTCCGGCTCGGCTCGGTGGAGGCGCCCGGCTCCGAGCGGCTGGTGCTGCTCCCGCCCTCGCCGGACGGCATCTGCGCGTACGCGATGTGCGTCGGTCCCGACACGACGACGCTGTGGCTGGTGGCGGGCGGGGCCTTCGGTCCGGAGCAGGTGGCGGAGGTCGAGGGCCGCTGCACGGGCGGGGTGTGGCTCGACCGCACGGGCCGGATGCTCGCGCTCGACCGGCGGCTCGACGGCGGCCCGGTGAAGGCGGTCGCCGTCGACCTGGAGCGGGGCGGGGAGGTGACGCCGCTGCTCCAGATCACCGAGGAGAGCGACGACCGGCTGCTGCTCGCCGACCCGGACAGCGGACTGCTCCTGATCCGCTCCGACGCGCCGGGGCACGACCGGCTCGGCTGGGGCGTGCTCGGCAGCCTGCTGCCGGTGCGCTTCCCCGAGTGCCTGCGGCTCGACGACGCGGCCGTGACGCCGTTCGCCGTGCAGCCGGGGCAGGTGCTGATGCCGGAGAGCTGCGCGGTGGCGCTGCGGATCGACGCGGCGGGCGGCAGCTGGGTGGGCGTCTGGCAGCCCTCGTCCCGCCGGATGGTCCAACTGGCCGCGCCCCAGGGCTGGCTCGCCGGGGCGGGCCTGTGGACGGCCGAGGGCGTGCTGCGGCTGCCGTACGCGACGGCCGGGGCGCCGTGCGGGCTCGCCGGTCTGGAGATGCCGCCGGAGCCGGAGCCCGAGCCCGAGCCGGTGGTCGTCGAGGAGCCCCGGGTGTGCCGTCCGGTGCCTTTGCAGCAGGCTCCCCTGACGGACCGCGGACCGGCTCGTTAGACTCACGGCCGCACAGCAAGAGCAAGACGTACGGGGTGAGTTCCAGCATGTCCGAAGCAAGCACGCAGGGTACGGAGTCGCACGGCTCCGGAAAGCACCGCGGTCAGGCGTCCCCGGCGGAGGACTCCACGTCCTCGCCGCACGGCCGGCACCGCCGCGAGGGCGACGCCCACGCGCACTGACGGAGGAGGCGAAGGGCCCCGGGGGTGACCCCGGGGCCCTTCGCCCTTCCCCACCGCCACCCTCGTGGCTCAGCCCTTCTTCAGACCCAGCACCTCCGTCGCCGCGAAGGTCTCGCCCGCCGGGCGGGACGCGTAGTGCGGGGTCAGGAGGGAGTCCAGCTCCTCGTACGTGAACGCCTCCTTGGCCGTGTCGAACTTGGCCGAGACCTTCGGCCGGTCCACGACCGCCACCATCCCGCCGTGCACGACGAGCAGCTGCCCGTTGACCCCGGCCGCCGCCGGGGACGCCAGATAGCCGACGAGCGGGGCCACGTGGTCCGGGGACAGCGGGTCGAGCTCGCCCTCCCCCGGCTCCCCGAAGCCCGCGAAGACGTCCTCCGTCATCCGCGTCCTGGCCCGCGGGCAGATCGCGTTGGCCGTCACGCCGTACCGGGCGAGCGCGAGCGCCGACGAGGTGGTCAGGCCCACGATGCCGCCCTTGGCCGCCGCGTAGTTGGGCTGGCCGGCCGAGCCCGCGAGGAAGGCCTCCGAGGAGGTGTTGACGATGCGGCCGTAGACGCCGGCCTCGCCCGCCTTGGCGCGGCCGCGCCAGTGGACCGCCGCGAAGTGGGTGGTGTTGAAGTGGCCCTTGAGGTGGACCCGTATCACCGAGTCCCACTCGTCCTCGCTCATCGAGAAGACCATCCGGTCGCGCAGGATGCCCGCGTTGTTGACCAGGACGTCCAGCTTCCCGAACTCGGCCACCGCCAGGTCGACCAGGCCCCGTGCCGTCTCGAAGTCGGAGACGTCGCCGAGGTGGGCGACCGCCCGGCCGCCCGCCGCGCGGATCTCCGCCGCGACCTCCTCGGCGGGCGCGGCGGAGGACTCGCCCGAGCCGTCGCGGCCGGGCTGCCCGTAGTCGTTGACGACGACGGCGGCGCCGAGCCGGGCCAGTTCCAGGGCCTCGGCGCGGCCGAGTCCGCGCCCGGCGCCGGTGACGATCGCGCTCAGCCCCTCAAGAGGCAGTGACATGACCGGAGTCCTCTCAGATCTCGATGCAGGTGCGGAGGGCCGCGCCGGTCCGCATCTGCTCCAGGGCCTCGTTGACGCCCGCCAGCGGCACCCGGTGGGTGATCAGCGACTCCAGGTCGATGCGGCCGGCCCGCCAGAGCGCGATGGCGCGCTCGTACGAGCGGAGCACGTCCCCGCCCCCGTACATCGAGGGCAGGATCCGCTTCTCGTCGAAGAACAGCTCGAACATGTTGAGCTGGAGGAAGTCGTCGAGGGCGCCCGCGCCGACGACGCAGAGGGTGCCGCCGCGCCGGGTCGTCTCGTACGCGGTGCGGGCGGTGGCGGACTTGCCGACGACCTCGAAGACGTAGTCGAAGCCCTCGCCGCCGGTGATCCGCTGCCGGGCGTCGGCGAGCGCCTCGGGGGCGACCGCCTCGGTGGCGCCGAACCCCAGCGCGGCCTCGCGCCGCGACTCGACGGGGTCGACGGCGACGATCTGGGCGGCGCCCTGGAGCTTGGCGCCCTGGATCGCGGAGATGCCGACGCCGCCGCAGCCGATGACGGCGACCGACGAACCGGCCTCCACCTCGGCGGTGTTGATGGCGGCGCCGAGGCCGGTGGTGACGCCGCAGCCGATGAGGGCGGCGATGTCGAAGGGCACGTCGTCGGGGATCGGGACGGCGCAGCCCGCGTCGACGACGACCTCCTCGGTGAAGGTGCCGGTGCCGGCGAAGCCGAAGACGTCACCGCCGGGGCGCTTGAAGTTGGGCGTGCCGGCGTTCATGAAGCCGGCCAGGCACAGCTGGGTCTGGCCGCGCCTGCAGGCGGGACAGCTGCCGCAGGCGGGCAGCCAGCAGAGCAGGACCCGCTGCCCCTGGGCGAGCCCGGTGACGCCGTCGCCGACGTCGAGGATCTCGCCGGCGCCCTCGTGGCCGGGAACGAAGGGGGCGGGCTGCGGGAGGACGCCGCTCATCGCGGAGACGTCGGAGTGGCACAGGCCGGTGGCCCTCACCCGGATCCGCACCTTGCCCGGGCCGAAGCCCACCGCCTCGACGTCGTCGAGGACCTCGAGTTTTTCCTGGCCGATCTCGTGCAGTACGGCTGCGCGCATGGTGCGGCTCCAATCGGGCGATCAGGAGTGTTCGACGAGGGTGTCGGCGAGGACCGGGGCGTCGTCGCGCTCCACGGCCGTCACCGCCACCTGGACGCGGCCGTCGCCGGCCCACATCCGGATGCGCAGGGTCTCGCCGGGGAAGACGATCCCGGCGAAGCGCGTGCGGTACGAGCGGACCCGGGTGACGTCTCCGCCGAGCAGCGTGTCCACGACCGCCTTGAGGGTCATGCCGTACGAGCAGAGGCCGTGCAGGATCGGCCGGTCGAAACCGGCGAGCTTGGCGAACTCGGGGTCGGCGTGGAGCGGGTTCCAGTCCCCGGAGAGCCGGTAGAGCAGGGCCTGTTCCTCGCGGATCGGCCGCTCGACGCCGGCGTCGGGGGCGCGGTCCGGGAGCGGGAGGCGCTCGGAGGGGCCCCGGTCGCCGCCCCAGCCGCCCTCGCCGCGGACGAAGATCGAGGCGTCGCTGGTCCAGAGCGGCCCGTCCTCGTCGGCGGCCTCGGAGCGCAGGACGAGGACGGCGGCCTTGCCCTTGTCGTACACGGCGGCGACGCGGGAGGTGGAGACCGCCCGGCCGCCGGTGGGGAGGGGGCGGTGGAGGGTGATCGACTGGCCGCCGTGCAGGACGGCGGCGAGGTCGATGTCGATGCCGGGGGCGGAGAGCCCGCCGACGACGCCCATGCCGGCGCCCGCGACGGTGGCGAAGCTGGGCAGGACGTGGAGCCGGGACTCCAGGGTGTAGCGGAGCTCGTCGGGGTCGGTCGCGGGGACGCCCGCTCCGAGACCCAGGTGGTAGAGCTGGACGTCCTTGTGGTCCCAGGAGATCTCGGCGCTGCGGGGTTCGGCGGCGACGGCCTTGGCGGGGTCGATGGGCATCGGGCTGCTGCTCCTCGTTCCATGGAAGACCTCGGCGCGGCCGTCCGCACCGTCGGCCGCACCGAGGCCGTGCGGGGACCGTCCCGTACGCGCCCGTTCTAGAACGCGTTCTAGGTCGGTGGACCCCATGTATAGCCGAGGCCGAGGGAGTTGTGAACCCTCCTGACGGCATGTCAGAAACCCTTCGTGGAAAGGCACCCGGGACATTTGTCACGGCCAGGTCCGTACATCCACGCCTGCCGGGCGGGGGTCCCCGCTTCGTAGCGTCGTCCCCATGAAGAACGAGACAGCGGTCGCCTTCACCGGAGTCACCCGGTCCTTCGGACCGGTCCGCGCCGTGGACGGCATCGACCTCACCATCCGGCGCGGCGAGACCGTCGCCCTGCTCGGCCGCAACGGCGCGGGCAAGTCCACCACCATCGGCCTGCTCCTCGGCCTCGACGAGCCCGACGGCGGCGAGGTGCGGCTCTTCGGCGACGCCCCGGCCCGCGCCGTCGCCGCCGGAAGGACCGGCGCCATGCTCCAGGACGGCCGCCCGGTCCCCCGCGTCACCGTCCGCGAGCTCGTCGCCTTCGTCGCCCGTACCCATCCGAGGCCCCTGCCGGTCGCCGAGGCCCTCGCGCTCGCCGGCCTCACCGAGCTCGCCGACCGTCGCGTCGACCGCCTCTCCGGCGGCCAGGTCCAGCGCGTCCGCTTCGCCGTCGCCCTCGCCGGCAACCCCGAGCTGATCGTCCTCGACGAGCCCACCGCCGCCCTCGACGTCGAGGCCCGCGAGGTCTTCTGGGGCTCCATGCGCGGCTACGCCCGGCGCGGCAACACCGTCCTGTTCTCCACCCACTACCTGGAGGAGGCCGACGCCCACGCCGACCGGATCGTCGTCATCGACTCCGGCCGCGTCCTCGCCGAGGGCACCGGCGAGGAGCTCAAGCGCGCGGCCGGCGGCAGCCTCGTCGCCTTCGACCTGGCCGGCGGCCCCAGCGAGGGCCTGGAACTGCTCCCCGGAGTGACCTCCGTGGAGATCCGCGGCGACCGCGCCCGGCTCCACAGCGCCGACTCCGACGCGACCGTCCGCGCGCTCGCCGGACGGAACGCGATCCGGGGTCTCGAAGTCGCCCCCGTGTCCCTCAACGACGCCTTCCTCGCCCTCACCGCGCACGCCCGCCCCCTGGAGACGACCCGATGATCACCGCGTACGTACGCCTCGAAGTCCGCCGCACCCTGCGCGACACCGGCTTCGCCATCGGCACGATCGCCGTCCCGGTGATGATGTACCTCCTCTTCACCAACCTCGGCGGCCAGAACGAGGAGGAGTGGAAGACCGCCTCCATGGTCGGCATGGCGGCGTACGGAGCGCTCGGCGCCGCCCTGTCGATCGGCACGGGCGTCGCCGAGGACAAGGGGACCGGCTGGCTGCGGCAACTGCGGATCACCCCGATGAGCCCGCGCCAGGTCGTCACCGGCCGCGCCCTCACCGGCTCGGTGGTCGTGCTCCCGGCGATCGTCGGGGTCCTGCTCGCCGGCGGCCTCGCCAACGGCGTCCGCCTGGCTGCCTGGCAGTGGGCCGCGGTCGCCCTCACCCTCTGGCTCGGCTCCCTCCCCTTCACCCTCCTCGGCATCGGCAACGGCTACCGGCTCACCGCCCAGACGACCGGCGTCGCGAACATCGCCTGCAACCTGGGCCTCGCCGTCCTCGGCGGCCTGTGGTTCCCGGTCGCCCTCTTCCCCGACTGGCTGCGCTCCCTCTCCGCATACACCCCGACCAACCGCTTCGCCGAGCTCGGCGTCTCGGTCTCCGGCGGCCACGCCCCGGGCGCGGCGGCGCTCGCGGTCATCGCCGCCTGGGCCGCGCTGTTCGGGACGTACGCGGCGGTCTCGTACCGGCGTTCGGCGAGGACGGTGTAGGAAGTGGGCATGAGCGACAGCGCGTGGGGGCGGACCGTGACGACACGGCGGTGTCGGCGGGAGGACCGGGGGCCGACCGGGGCGAGCCTCCTCCCCTGGCTCCTCATGGGTCTCGGCGCGCTCTCCCACCTCCTCGGCGGGGAGGCACCGAACCCGTGGATCGGCGGCCTCGGCCTGCTCGCCTTCAACACCCTCTACATCGCGATCGTCTTCCGGGCCTTCGACCGCGGCCGCCGCGAGGCCCCGCTGACCTGGATCCTCCTCGCCGCCCTCGGCGCGCTCACCTTCGCCCTCGCCGTCGGCTACGGCCGGGAGTGGCTGCTCCTCTTCCCGCTCCTGGGCCTCGCGGTCGGCGCCGTGGTCCGGCGGGGCAGGCGACTGCCCCTGATCGCGCTCCCGCTGGTCGCCGCGACCGGAGCGGTGACGCTCTGGAAGGACGACTGGGGCTCCATCGGCGTCGTGTACGGCACCTTCATCTCGGTGATGGTGACGGCGACGCTCCTCGCGCTCGACGAGACGGTCCGGCAGCTGCGGGCGACCCGGGAGGAGCTGGCCAGGACGGCCGTCGAGAAGGAACGGCTGCGGTTCTCGCGCGACCTGCACGACCTGCTCGGCCACACCCTCTCGGTGATCGTGGTGAAGTCCGAGGTCGTCCGGCGGCTCGCCCCGCACGACCTGGACGCGGCCCTGGCACAGGTCGCGGACATCGAGTCCGTGGGCCGTCAGGCGCTCACCGAGATCAGGGAGGCGGTGACCGGCTACCGCGAGGGCAGCCTCGCCACCGAGCTGGACCGGGCGCGCGACGCGCTCTCCTCGGCCGGCATCGAACCGGTCGTACGCCGCTCGGGCCCGCTCCTGGAGCCCCAGACGGAGGCCCTGCTGAGCTGGGTGGTGCGGGAGTCGGCGACCAACGCGGTACGGCACAGCGGGGCGTCCCGCTGCGAGATCGACCTCACCGGCTCCGCCGACCGGGTCCGCCTCACCGTCACGGACGACGGCCGCGGCCCCTCCGGCACCACGCCCGGCAGCGGCCTGCGCGGCCTGCGCGAGCGGGTCGCCGCGGCAGGCGGCACCCTGGACTCGGGGCCGGCTCCGAGAGGCGGGTTCCGGGTCACCGCGGAGCTCCCCGTGGAGACCCCCGCACCGCACGAGGGGGAGCCCACGGAATGATCAGACTTCTGCTCGCCGAGGACCAGGGCATGATGCGCGGGGCGCTGGCCCTGCTGCTCGGGATGGAGCACGACATCGAGGTCGTCGCGCAGGTCGGACGCGGGGACGAGATCGTCGACGCGGCGCTCGTGGCACGCCCCGACGTGGCCCTGCTCGACATCGAGCTCCCGGGACGGTCGGGCCTGGACGCGGCGGCGGACCTGCGGGACGAGGTCCCGGAGTGCAAGGTCCTGATCCTCACCACCTTCGGCCGCCCCGGTTACCTGCGCCGGGCGATGGAGGCGGGCGCGGCGGGCTTCCTCGTGAAGGACGGCCCCGTGGAGGACCTGGCGGAGGCGGTCCGGCAGGTGCTGCGGGGCGAGACGGTGATCGACCCGGCCCTCGCGGCGGCGGCCCTCGGCGCGGGCCCGAACCCGCTGACGGCCCGTGAGCGGGACGCCCTGGCGGCCTCGGTGGACGGCGCGACGATCGCGGACATCGCCGCCACCCTCCACCTCTCGGAGTCCACCGTCCGCAACTACCTCTCCTCCGCGATCGGCAAGACGGGCACGCGGAACCGGATGGAGGCGGTGCGGGCGGCGCGGCAGCAGGGGTGGCTGTGAGCCCTGGGGGTCGGCGCGTCGGCAGGGCCGGATCCGAGACCTGGGGATCGGCGCGTCAGCGGGGCCGGATCCGAGCCCCGGGAGTCCGCTTCGGCAGCCACACCAGCATCAGCAGGGCCGCCCCGACGAGGACGGCCGTCGAGGCGCGGAAGGCCGCGGCGTAACCGGCGGTGAGGCCGGCGGCGGTCGGGGTCGGGCCCGTGACGGCGGTCGCGAGCGTGGTCAGGGCCGCGATGCCGAGGGCGCCGCCCATCGTGCGGGAGGTGTTGACGAGGCCGGAGACGAGGCCCGCGTCACCCGGGGCGGCGCTGGACGTGGCGAGGGTGGCCAGCGGGGTGGTCGCCAGGCCGATGCCGCCCATCATCAGGATCCCGGGGCCGAGGATCGTCGTCAGGAAGCTGCCGTCGGCGGTCATCGTCGACTGCCAGGCGAAGCCGGCGGCTCCGACGAGCGCGCCGGTCACCGCGAGGTTCCGGGCGCCGACGGCCGGCATCAGGCGCGGGGCCAGCTTCGAGCCCAGGATGACGCTGAGGGAGCTGGGGACGAGCGCCAGACCGGCCTGGAGCGGGGTGTGGCCGAGGACGCTCTGCGCGTACGTCGTCATGAAGAACCACATGCCGAACGAGCTCGAACCGCACAGCAGGATCCCCACGTTGGCCGCCGACACCGCCCGCGTCCGGAAGAGCTTCAGCGGCATCAGCGGGGCCGCCGTGCGGGCCTCGACGGTCACGAAGACCGCGAGGAGCGCGAGGCCGCCGAGGAGCGTGAGCAGGGTCGCCGGGTCGGTCCAGCCGACCGCCTCGGTCTGGACGATGCCGTACGCGAGGGTCGCGAGGCCCGCGGTGACGAGGACGGCGCCCGGCAGGTCGAGGCGGCGGCCGCCGGCGGTGCGGCTCTCGCGGAGCAGGAGCACCGCGCCCGCCAGGACGACGACGCCCACGGGGACGTTGACCAGGAGGACCCAGCGCCAGGAGAGCAGGTCGACGAGGAGGCCGCCGACGAAGCCGCCCGCCGCGCCGCCGGCCGCGCCCACCGCCGTCCAGGTGGCGATGGCCCGGGTCCTGGCGGAGCCGGCCGGGACGGCGCCGGTGACCAGGGTCAGCGTGGCCGGAGAGAGGAGGGCCGCGCCGAGGCCCTGGACCGCGCGGCCCGCGACCAGCTGCCAGCCCTCCTGGGCGAGGCCGCCGGCGACCGAGGCGGCGGTGAAGAGCCCGAGCCCGAGCAGGAACGTCGCCTTGCGCCCGTAGAGGTCGGCGGCCCGCCCGCCGAGCAGCATGAACCCCGCGAAGGCGATGGCGTACGCGCTGATCACCCACTGCAGGCCGGCCGCCGAGAGTCCGAGGTCGGCCCGCATCGACGGCAGTGCGACGTTCACGACGGAGACGTCGAGGACGACGAGGAACTGTCCCGCGCAGGCGGTCAGGACGACCGCCCAGGGGCGGGAGGAGCGTCGGGCGGCGGAGGACGTGGCCGGGGTGGCGGAGTCGGTCTGCGACATGAGTGTGATGGTCGCAGACTGCTTACGCCCCGTACATACGTCCTTCGTAGGGCGGGCCGGGGCCGCGGGTCCCAGGGCTGGTGGGCCCTGCCCCGCCCCCGCCTCCGCTCCCGCCCCTCCCCCTACGCCCTACGCCTTCCGCAGCAGCGTCACCACCGCCGCCCCGCCCAGGCCGATGTTGTGGGCGAGTCCGACCCGCGCCCCCGTCACCTGCCGGGCTCCCGCCTCGCCGCGCAGCTGCCAGACCAGTTCGGCGGCCTGGGCGAGGCCGGTGGCGCCGAGCGGGTGGCCCTTGGAGATGAGGCCTCCGGAGGGGTTCACGACCCAGCGCCCGCCGTAGGTGGTGGCGCCGGACTCGACGAGTTTGCCGGAGGCGCCCTCCTCGCACATGCCGAGCGCCTCGTACGTCAGCAGCTCGTTGACGGAGAAGCAGTCGTGGAGTTCGACGACGTCCACGTCCTCGATGCCGAGGCCCGAGCGCTCGTACGCGAGGCGGGCGGCGGCCCGGGACATGGGGCGGCCGACGGCGTCGATGCAGGAGCCGGAGGCGAAGGAGGCCTCGGTGTCGGTGGTCATCGCCTGGCCGGCGATCTCCACGGCCCGGTCCTGGAGGCCGTGTTCGGTGACGAATCGTTCCGACACGACGACGGCGGCGGCCGCGCCGTCGGAGGTGGGCGAGCACTGGAGCCTGGTGAGGGGCCGGTGGACGGTCTTCGCGGCGAGGATCTCGTCGACCGTGTGGACTTCCTGGAACTGGGCGTTGGGATTGTTCGCCGAGTGCCGGTGGTTCTTGGCGCCGACGGCCGCGAGCTGCACCTCGGTCGTCCCGTACCGCTCCATGTGCTCCCGGGCGGCGTTGCCGAAGATCTGGGCGGTGGGCGGGGACGTCTCGAAGCCGTGGGCGGCGGCCATGATGCCGTAGTGCCGGGCGACGGGGGACGTCTTGAGGTCACCCGCGCCGGACCCGCCCCCCAGGGACCCGCGGGACATCTTCTCGAAGCCGAGGGCGAGGACGCAGTCGGCGATGCCGCCCTCGACGAACTGCCGGGCGGTCATGAGGGCGGTGGAGCCGGTGGCGCAGTTGTTGTTGAGGTTGTAGACGGGGATGCCGGTGAGGCCGAGTTCGTAGACGGCGCGCTGGCCGGCGGTGGAGGGCTGGAAGCAGTAGCCGACGGCGGCCTGTTCCACGCGCGCATAGGGGACGCCCGCGTCGGCGAGGGCCGCGGTGCCCGCCTCGCGGGCCATGTCCCAGTACTGCCAGTCCCGGGTCTCCGGCTTCTCGAACTTCGTCATTCCGACGCCGATGACGTACGCCTTGCCCATCCGTGTCTCCCCCTCAGTCCCTCGGCAGGCCGAGCAGGCGCTCGGCGACGACGTTGAGCTGTACCTGGGTGGTGCCGCCCGCGATGGTGAGACAGCGGGACATGAGCAGTCCGTGGACGGCCCGCTCGCCGGGGCCCTCGCGCACGGCCCCCTCGGGGCCGAGGAGTTCGAGGGTGAGTTCGGCGAGCCTCTGCTGGTGGAGCGTCTGGACGAGTTTGCGGACGCTGGCGCCCGCGCCGGGTTCGAGCCCGGACACCTGGAGCAGGGTGGTGCGCAGACCGATGCACGCGAGCGCGTGCGCCTCGGCGAGCAGGGCCCCGATCCGTACGCGCACGGAGCTGTCGACCCGGTCCGCCCGGGCGATGACGGCTTCGAGGCCGGTGTCGAAGGCGACCTGGTCGGCCATGTGGACGCGTTCGTTGCCGAGGGTGTTGCGGGCGACCCGCCAGCCGTCGTTCACCTCGCCGACGACGGCGTCGGCGGGGAGGAGGACGTCGTCGAACCAGACCTCGTTGAAGAGGGAGTCCCCGGTGATCTCCTTGAGCGGCCGGACGTCGATCCCGGGCGTGTTCCGCATGTCGACGAGGAAGTAGGTGAGCCCCTGGTGCTTGGGGGCGGTGGGGTCGGTGCGGGCGAGCAGGATGCCGTGGTGGGCCCACTGGGCGGCGCTCGTCCACACCTTCTGGCCGTTGATCCGCCAGCGGCCGTCCTCCGTGCGCTCGGCGCGGGTGCGGAGGGAGGCGAGGTCGGAGCCGGCGCCGGGCTCGGAGAAGAGCTGGCACCAGAGGCGTTCGCCGCGCAGGGTCGGGCCGAGGTGCTCGGCCTGCTGGGCCGGGGTGCCGTGGGCGAGCAGGGACGGCACCACCCAGGTGGCGATGCCGAGTCCGGCGACGGTGATCCCGGCCTCGTCCAGCTCCCGCTGCACGGCGAGCTGCTGGAGGGGGCCCGCGCCGAGCCCGTACGGCTCCGGGAGGTGCGGGGCCGCGTGGCCGGTGGGGGCGAGGGCGCGCCGGGCGGCGGCCGGGTCGAGCCCGATGGCGGGGGCGACGGCTTCGCGGGCCGCGCGCCGGTACGCGTCGGCCTCGGGCGGCAGGTCGAGGCGGAGGCCGCGGCGGACGCCGGCGGCGGCGTGCCGGAGGGCGGCGAGCCGGTGGTGGTCGCCGGTGCCGAGGAGCTGGCGGGCGACGAGGGCCCGGCGCAGCAGCAGATGGGCGTCGTGCTCCCAGGTGAAGCCGGTGCCGCCGAGGATCTGGATGCAGTCCTTGGCGCAGGTGTACGCGGTGTCGAGGGCGGTGGCGGCGGCGAGCGCGGCGGTGAGGGAGCGGACTCCCTCCTGGCTGTCCTGGGCGGCGCGGGCGGCGTCCCAGGTGAGGGCGCGGGCCTGTTCGAGCCGGACGAGCATGTCGGCGCAGAGGTGTTTGACGCCCTGGAACCGTCCGATGGGCCGGCCGAACTGCTCGCGGGTGCGGGCGTGTTCGGCGGCGGTCTCGACGGCGCGGGCGGCGGTGCCGCAGGCGTCGGCGGCGAAGAGGACGGCGGCGAGGTCGTGGACGAGGGTGGTGTCGAGGTCCAGGGCGTGCGCGTCGGGCACGTGGGCGGCTCGGGCGGTGATCTCGGCGGTGGGCCGGGTCGGGTCGGCGCTCTCGTGGGGCCGGACGGCGAGGCCCTCGGTGTCGGCGACGAGCCAGACGGAGCCGTCGGAGGTGGCGGCGCGGAGGAGCACCAGGTCGGCCTGGGCGCCGCCGAGGACGGGGGGCGCGGTGCCGTCGAGGAGGTAGCCGCTCGCGGTGCGGACGGCGGTGAGGGTGCCGGTGCCGCCGAGGGCGACGGCCCCGATCCGCTCCCCCCGCGCGAGCGTGCCCGCCGTTTCGCGCAGGCCGCACCGGTGGAGGAGTTCGGCGGCGAGCACGGAGGGCAGGTAGGGCCCGGGCAGCAGGGCCCGCGCCGCCTCCTCCACGACGACGGCGAGGTCTCCGAGGTCGCCGCCCCCGCCGCCGCACTCCTCGGGGAGGTGCGGCCCGAGGAGCCCCTGCCCGGCGGCGGCGTCCCAGTACGAGGGCCGTCCGGTGGCGGTGTCGGGGACGTCCAGGTGCTTGCGGACCTCCTCGGGGGGTACGGCGCGGGTGAGCCAGCCCCGGACGGATCGGGCGAGCTCCCGCTGTTCGTGCGTGATGGCGATGCCCATGCTGATGCCCATGCGCGGCAGACTAGAACACGTTTCATTCTGACGGAAGGTCAGAAACTCGATTCGAAGCAACCTGCGTGACGCGGGGAAAGCGGGGTGGAGCACTTCTGCGCGACACGGAGGATGTGCCACACGGCAACCATCTCGCGAGGTCCCGTCGGCCCTCTCGGCCGACGCCGACGCCCCCGCCCCGACCGCCGCCATCGACACCACCGTCACCGGCGGCTGGGGGTCCCGCCCGGCCCCGGGACGGCTCGCCCTGACCCCCGGCGGCGTCCGCCGGCCGGCGGAGGTCGGCGCGGAGGTGGCCGCGTTCCGCGCCCGGTCAGTCGAGGGCATCTCACCGGAGGGGTACGGGACCGCCGTCCGCGTCCTGGAGCGCATGATCGAGGACCTCGAAGGCCCCCGCCCCTGACACCAGGGGGGATCCGGACGCGGATTGTCAGTGGCGCCTGTCACGATCCCCGGAACACCTCGACGACTCCGGAGAGAGAGCACGCCATGGGCACTTGGGACATCGGCCCCTTCGACAACGACACCGCCGCCGACTTCTCGTACCGGGTCGACGAAGCCCCGGAGGAGAAGCGGGCCGAGGTGCTGCTCGCGGCCTTCCGCGAGGTGACCGCGACGGGCGAGGAGTACCTGGACGCGGACCTGGCGGTGGAGGCGATCGCGTCGGCGGCGCTGGTGGCGGCGCAGTGCCCGGGCGGCGAGCCGGTCACCACCTCGTACGGCCCGCAGAAGCCGCTGCCCGAACTCCCGCCGGAGCTGCGCCCGATGGCCGCCGAGGCCCTGGACCGGGTCCTCACGGAGCCCTCGGAACTCCTGGAGCTCTGGGAGGAGTCGGACGGCGAGGAGTGGAAGGCGGGGGTGCGGAGACTGCGGGCCGTCCTCACCGGGGCCTGACCCGTCAGCGGGTGCCGGCGGGCCGCCTCAGGGCGAGGACGACGCTCGTGACGGTCGCGGCGACGGCGGTGACCGCGAGGACGAGGAGCCCGGGATTGACCCACCACGGGACGATCTCCTCGCCCCGGCAGACCAGACTGACGGGCAGGGCGCTGCTGGAGTCCGGAGTGACCTTCGTCCCCGCGTTGAACCAGCACGCGTCCTCCGGGAAGAGGAACGGCAGGTACGACAGCCCGTACAGGTGCAGCGCGCCGCCCGCGAGACAGGCGAGCCCGGCGGCCCGGGCGGCCTTCCTGGCGGGCGAGCGGCGGGGGCGGGGGCGGGGCGGCGGGGGCGACCCGTCGGCCTCCCGCCGGGTCCGTGCCAGGTTCACGTAGGTGAGCACCGCCCACGTCGGCAGCACGAGGGCGAGGATCACCATTCCTGCCAGGGTCGCCACGGTCAGCCGCCGGTCCGGCCGCCGCGGGACGGCTCACGACGGCGCGCGGCCGTCGGGTTCCGTCCGGTCCTCATGGCGTTCCTCCCCGGTGCGGGCGGTCGAGGCCGCCGGCTCCTCCACCGGGAGGGCGGCCGGCTGCGGATGATCTTAACGGGGCGTCCTCTCCGCGACGGCGGCCGAAGTCGGCGGCCGGTGCGCGCCGGAGCGCGTGCCGCTGGAGACGGCCGGGCGGTGGGACGGCCGAGGGGGAGACGGTGTGGTTCGCGTGCGACGCATAGGGCACCATGGGCGCCCGTAGACGCGTACCCGCCAGTAGGAGTGACCATGTCCGAGCCCTCGCCCGAGATCCTCGCCGCCTTCGAGGCCGCGAAGGGGTTCATGCCCGTCGGGGAGGGGCTCGCGCTGTACGGGGCGGCCGTCGAGGCCGCGAAGCTGGGACTGCCGCTGCTCGAGGTCGGGACGTACTGCGGGAGGTCGACGATCCTGCTCGCCGACGTGGCCCGGCAGGCGGGGACGGTCGCGGTGACCGTGGACCACCACCGGGGCAGCGAGGAGCAGCAGCCGGGCTGGGAGTACCACGACGCGAGCGTGGTCGACCCGGAGGTGGGGCTGATGGACACCCTGCCGACCTTCCGCCGGACCCTGCGCAAGGCGGGCCTGGAGGAGCACGTGATCGCGGTGGTCGGGCGGTCGCCGCAGGTCGCGAAGGTGTGGGGCGGGCAGCTCGGCTTCGTCTTCATCGACGGCGGGCACACCGACGAGCACGCCACGAACGACTACGAGGGCTGGGCCCCCAAGGTCGCCCCCGGGGGCCTGCTCGTCATCCACGACGTCTTCCCGAACCCGGAGGACGGCGGCCAGGCGCCGTACCGGATCTACCTCCGCGCCCTGGAGTCGGGTGACTTCGAGGAGGTCTCGGTCACCGACTCGCTGCGGGTGCTGCGGCGCCTGGCCTGATCCCCGGACCTCAGAACAACGAGGTCACGTACAGGCAGTTGGTGTAGCTGTAGCCCGGTTCGATCTTCGTCCTGCTCGACTTGGTGTCGCCCGCCGTGGAGGTGCCTGTGGCCGCCCGCTTCTGGAGGAAGTGGTAGTCGCCGGCGGGCAGCAGCAGGGTCGCCTTCGGGTACTTCGAGGACGGGCCCGAGCAGGCCTTGATCTTCGGGGAGTTCACGAGCAGCGGGGTCTGGTACTTCTTGCAGGTCCCGCACGCCTTGAGGGCGACCCTGCCGGTCATCGGGCCCGTGTAGAGCAGCTCGACCTCGCCGGGGCCGTCGTTGCTCACCACCATGACCATCCGGGCGCCGTCGGGGACGTCGGCCGCCGGCAGGCGCCTGCCGGCCTCCGGCTCCTCCTCGGCGATCTCGGCGGCGATGGCGATCGAGCGGGCGTGGGCGGCCTTCGGGCTGTTCGGGTACGCCTTGGCGTAGTCCGTCATGGCCGTGGCCGCCTCGCTGAACTCCTTGTCCGCGAAGTGGTCGGTCCCGCAGGCGAAGTCGCCCTTCTGGATGGCGTCCGCCGCCTCCTTCGACGCGCCTTCGAGGGACGGGTCCGGGATCTCGTCGAGGGAGGTGCGGATGGTGCGGAGCTGCTCGGTGGCGTCGCAGGGCTCGGTGCCGCCGAGGGCCGCCGTCCGCGTCCTGATCGCCGCCCGGACCGCCGGTTCGACGCGGGCGGCCTGGGGCGACTGCGACAAGGTGCCGAGGAGCGTGCCGTAGCTCTCGCTCGCCGACGGGTCCGCCGTCCGCACGCCCAGCGCCGCCGTGCCGCACTCGTAGAGCGACTCGGCCAGCGGCTCGTCGGTCTTGGCGGGCCGGGAGCCGAGCAGCTCCTTGTCCACGGTGGCGGGAAGGTCCCGCAGGTGCGTGAGCGGCGGGACGGCCGCGCAGTACTGCTTCTTGCCGTAGGGGGCGGAGACCGCCTCGTAGTACGCGTCGAGGCGGTCGGGGACGAGCTTCCCGGCCCGCGAGCCCGCGTGCTTCGTGCCGAGGTCCGCGTAGGTGTCGAGCGCCTTGCGGAGCGTCGGCTCGGCCTTGTCGAAGGCGAGGCCGTCGGCCTCCTTCACCAGGGCGTCGGCCGCCGCGAGCCGTTCGAGCAGCACCTGCTCCTTCGCCTCGTCGCGGGCCGCGCCGTACGCGAGGGAACCCCCGGCGGGCACGGCGAGCAGCACGAGGGCGAGCGGCAGGGCCAGGCGCCGGACGGAGGCGCCGATCCGGAGCGTGGCGCGCAGCCCGCGCCGGGCGCCGTCGGCGGCGACGGCGAGCAGGAAGGCGCCGTAGCCGACGAGGAGGCCCGCGGGCACGCCGTCGGCGTCGGCGGGGAGCGCGGCCACGAGCAGGGCGGCGGTGGCGAGCCAGCAGAGCGCGGCGCCGATCCGGTTCCGCAGCAGGACGTAGCCGAGGCCGAGGCAGGAGAGGTTGAGCAGGCCGACCACGGCGGCCTGAGCCGGGTTCGCGGGGCCGGGCGGCCGCGCGGGGCCGCGCTCCGGGGGCGGGCCGTACCCGGGCGGTCCGTATCCCGGCGGCCCGAAGCCGGGCGGCGCGCCGGGCGGCGGCACGGTCCCGGCCCCCGCCCAGCCGGGCGCGGGCGCGGGGCCGGGCGGGGAGGCGGGCGGAAGGCCGCCCGCGCCCTCCGCTCCCGCCGCCGCGCCGGACGCGGCGCCGGCCGGCGCCCCGAAGGCGAGCGTGGGCGTCCCCGCGCCGGCGCCGGGGGCGCCGGAAGCCGCAGGGACCCCGGGAGCCGTCGGAGCCGGGGCCTCGTGGGCCGCCGGAGCCGGAGCCTGAGCCGGAGCCGGAGCCGGCGGGATCGGTGCCGCAGGGACTCCGGAAGCCGTCGGAGCCGGACCGGGAGCCGCCGGGGCCGGGCCGGAAGCAGCCGGGGCCGGGCCGGAGGCCGACGGGCCGGGATTCCCGGAGGCCGGCGGCAGCGGCGGCGCGGGGGCGGCCGGTGCCGGAGCGGCCCAGGGCGGTGCGTCCGGAGGAGCGTCGGAGGGCGTTCCGGCGGGCGCGCTCGCAGGAGTGCCGGAAGGCGCCTCGCCGGATGCGGCCGAAGGAGGAGCGGAACGCTCCTCCGCAGGGCCACCGGACGCGTCTCCCGACGGCGCCCCCGGCGCCGCCCCGCTCCCCTTGATCAACCAGTCGCCGCCCGGAGGTCTGTCGTTCGGTTCGGGACGTGCGTCGTTCGGTTCTTCCCCCACCACGGTTCCCCCTCGTGGGTCCGGTGCGCGGCAGCACCCCACCACCGCCTCGTTCCCACCTACCCTTCACGGTTCGCCCACACGCGTCCACCGTTCCGTGACGCCGGTGACCAACCTGCTACGCACCCCTGCCGCATTTCGCCCCGCACAGGGCCTAAAGTCGCGGGGTGCCGTACGACCACCGGAACACCGCCCGCCGTACCCTCGCCCTCGCCCTCGCCGCCGCGGGCTGCTGCGCCGCGCTCGCCGGGTGCGCGACCTCCCAGGCCTCGCCGCCGAGCGGGAAGGCCCGGGGGGCCCAGGAAACCCAGGCGGCCCGGAGCGAGGGCGGGGCGCAGTCCCGTCCGCCGTTCGCCTCGCCCTCCGCGCCCCGGCCCACCCGCTCGCCGCTCCCCGCCTCCCGGGCGAGCCGTTCGCTCGCCGGGAAGACCGTCGTCATCGACCCCGGCCACAACTCCGGCAATTTCCGCCATTCCGCCGAAATCAACCAGAAGGTAGACATCGGGACGGTTCGCAAGGAGTGCGACACCACCGGCACCTCCACCGACGCCGGTTACACCGAGGCCTCCTTCACCCTCGACGTCTCCCACCGGCTGCGCGACCTCCTCACCGCGCGCGGCGCCGAGGTGGTCCTCACCCACGACGGCGACCGCCCCTGGGGCCCGTGCATCGACGAGCGGGCCAGGATCGGCAACGCCGCCCGCGCCGACGCCGTCGTCTCCGTCCACGGGGACGGCTCGGCCACGGGCAACCGCGGCTTCCACGTGATCCTTCCCGCGAAGGTGCGGGCGGGCTCCGCCGACACCGCGAAGATCGTCGCCCCCTCCCGCGCCCTCGGCGAGCGGATCGTGGAGCGCTTCGCACGCGCCACCGGGACCTCGCCCGCCAACTACATCGGTTCCGGTACGGGGTTGGACGTGCGGGACGACCTCGGCGGCCTCAACCTCTCGACCGTCCCCAAGGTCTTCGTCGAATGCGGCAATATGCGTGACCCCGAGGACGCACAGCTGTTCACGTCGTCGACGTGGCGGCAGAAGGCGGCCCAGGGGCTGGCGGACGGCATCACCACCTACCTCCAGGGGTAGTACCGGCGGGCGATAGATTCGCTCCGTACGATGGGGCCGCCCCCCGTGTCATGAACCTGAGCGCCACCCCCGACGCGACGACCGACGACCCGACGAAGGACTCTTACGTGAATATCCGCTCCCTCACCCGAGGCGATGGCGTGCTGATCGGCGCAGCGGTGGTGCTGTTCATCGCCTCGTTCCTCGGCATCGCCGGCTGCGACGCCGGCGCCGCCATCTGTGACAAGGTCGACACCCCGAACTCGTGGGAGTTCTCGCAGCTCGGCTGGGGCTCCTTCTTCCTCGGCATCGCCGGCGCCGCCCTCGTCGTCGTCTCCCGCTCCCTGCCGCAGCCGCGCAAGGTGGCCGGCCTGGAGCTCGGCCAGGTCGGTGCCGCGTTCACCGTCGCGTCCGCCTGGACCCTGCTCATGTGGATCTTCGAGGCGGAGAACGCCGGCGCCGGCCTGATCCTCGGCCTGATCGCCGCCCTGGTCCTGGCCGGTGCCGCCGTCGCCGGTCCGCTGGTCCCCGCCCTCAAGGCCCCGCTCGTCGGCGCGCCCAAGCCGCAGACCCCCTCGCCGTACGGCATGCAGCACGGTCAGCCGGGTCAGCCGGGCGTCCCCGGCGGCTACGGCTACCCGGGCGCGCAGCAGCCGCAGTACGGCGGCCCGCAGGACCCCTCGCAGGGTGCGGGTCAGCCGTTCGGCGCGCAGGCCGCCGCCCCGCAGCCGCAGGCGGCGCACCAGCCCGAGCCGCAGGCGGCCGCGCAGCCGGCCTCGGACTTCGCGCCGTTCTGGTTCGCGGTCCCGGTCGCGCGTCCGCTGTACGCGGAGGACGGCTCGCAGGCGCCGATCGCCGAGCTGGCCCCGGGTACCTGGTACCTCGCGGTGGAGCAGCGCGGTCCGGGCCTGGTGGCCCAGACGCAGGACGGCCGCCGCGGCGTCCTCCAGGACACGACCGGCATCCAGCGCGGCTGACCCTTCCTCGCCACGGCCCCCCGCCCGGAATCCCTTCCGGGCGGGGGGCCGTTGCCGTACAGTCCCCGCAACACACCTGACGGGCCGTCAGAAAGGATGTGGGGCATGCGACTCGGACTCGCCCTCGGCTACTGGGGCCGCGGCCCCTCCCCCGACCGCCTCGACCTCGCCCGCGAGGCCGAGCGGCTCGGCTACGACTCCGTGTGGACCGCCGAGGCGTGGGGCTCCGACGCCTTCACCGCGCTGACCTGGATCGCCGCCCACACCAGCCGCATCAGGCTGGGCACCGCCGTCGCGCAGATGGCCGCCCGCGCCCCCACCACCACCGCGATGCACGCGCTCACCCTCGACCACCTCTCCGGCGGACGCGTGCTGCTCGGGCTCGGCCTGTCCGGGCCACAGGTCGTCGAGGGCTGGTACGGACGCCCCTTCCCCCGCTCCCCGCTGACCGCGACCCGCGAGTACGTGGACGTGATCCGCCAGGTGCTGCGCCGCGAGGCCCCCGTCCGGCTCGACGGACGCCACCACTCCCACCCGTACGACGGACCGGACGGCACCGGCCTCGGCAAGGCCCTCAAGCCGATCACCCATCCGCTGCGCGCCGACGTCCCCGTCCTGCTCGGCGCCGAGGGCCCCAAGAACATCGCGCAGACCCTCGCGATCGCCGACGGCTGGCTGCCCCTCTACTGGACGCCCGACCGCTGGGCCGAGGTGTACGCCCTGCCCGAGACGCTTCCCGAGGGCTTCCTCGTCGCCCCCATGGTCCGGGCGCAGCTCTGCGAGGACGTGACGGCCGGGCTGCTCCCGGTCAAGGCGATGCTCGGCTTCTACATCGGCGGCATGGGGCACGCGGCCCGCAACTTCCACGCCGACCTGATGGGACGCATGGGGTACGAGAAGGAGGCCCGCCGCATCCAGGAGCTGTTCGCGGCGGGCCGGCGCGAGGAGGCCGTGCTCGCCGTGCCGGACGCCTTCGCGGACGAGATCTCGCTCGTCGGACCCCGGAGGCGGATCGCCGGACGCCTGGAGGCATGGCGGCGGGGCCCGGTGACGGACCTGCTGGTCACCTCGCCGGACCCCGCCACGCTCCGCCTCCTGGCGGAGCTCAACTCATAGCCTCAGCCGCCCAGCTGGGAGGCGCTGGGGACCTTGTCCACGACGTTCGCGCCGGCGCTCCTGCCCGCCTCCTTCACGTTGTCGATGACCTTCTGGAAGGCGCCGACGTCCGCGTCGCCCACCTCGCCCTTGCGGAGCTTCGTCCCCAGGTCCTTGAGCGAGTCGATCCCGGCGGAGAGGGGTGCGACCGCCTTCGAGAGCAACGGGTCGCCCTTGGCGTTGTCCACCGCCGCCTTGAGCCGGTTGTACGTGAACGCGCCCGCGAGGCCCGCCTTCACCAGGGCGAGGGTCCGGCCGTCCGCGCCCTTCTTGAACTTCCCCGCGCGGTACGGCTTCACGATCCACTGGTACGTGGCGCCCGCGGCCAGACCGGCGTTGGCCACGAACCGCGTCTTCGCCAGCTTCTGCTTCTCGAAGCTCGCGGAGGCCGACGGGGTCGCGGGACCGCTCGTGCCCTCCGCGCCGTCGTTGCAGGCGGCGGTGGTCAGGAGCAGGACGCAGGACAGCAGCAGCGCCACGACTCCGCGCGGAACACTTCTGGGCACGACGGGACCTCCCTGGTGACGGTGCCGCCAGCCTCACCCGGGGCCCCGGCGCCCGCCACCGGTGCGGCGCCGTACGGGTCCCGGCGGGTCCGGGGCGGGCTCCGTGCGGGTGCCGTCATCCCCGCCCCTCGACATCTCCGCAGGTCAGGGCCGAGGGACGTCCCACCGCGTCCCTGGGACGCCGTCACCCCTGGAACCGTCTCCCGCCCCTCCCGACAGTGGATCTCCGGCCCGGGACGGATCCGGGCACGGGAGGTTCGAGGAGTCGATGGTGAGACGCCGCGTGTGTACGGGGGGCGGCAGGTGCCAGTGGCACTACGGGAGGCCGGACGCCCGGCTGGGGCCGGGCATCGGCACGTACCGGGGGTTCCGCTCGACGGCGGGCGTGCCGCAGGAGCGGCTCGTGGTGCCGAGCGGGCGGGTGTCGCTGCTCATCGGTTTCGGGGGCGAGCTGCGGGTGCGCGGGGCGGCCGGGCACACCTCGCTGGTGTCGGGGCTGCACAACCGGGCGCGGGTCCTCGGGCACGGCGGCGACGTCCACGGCGTGGAGCTCGCCCTCGCCCCCTGGGCCGCGCAGCGGTTCCTCGGCGGCACCCCGCTGGCGGAGCTCACCGACGTCCTCGCCGACCCGGTCGACGTGCTGGGCGACCGGGCCCGCCGCCTGGGCGAGGCCCTGGCGGACGCCCCGGGCTGGGCCGAGCGCTTCGCGCTGCTCGACGAGACGCTGCTGCGGTGGGCGGCGGAAGCGGACGGGGCCGGCGTGCCCTCGCCGGCCGTCCTGGAGGCCTGGCGGCTCCTGGAGCGGTCCGCCGGGGCCCTGCAGATCCGCGAGGTCGCGGCGGCCACGGGGTTCAGCCTGCGGCACCTGGAGCGCCGCTTCCGGGAACAGATCGGCCTCGGTCCCAAGCGGCTCGCCCGCATCCTGCGGCTGAACCGTGCGATCCGGCTGCTGAGGGCGGGCGGCAGGCCCGCCGAGACGGCCGCCCGGTGCGGCTACTACGACCAGGCCCACCTCGGCGTCGAGTTCAAGGCGATGACCGGCATGCCTCCGGGCCGCTTCCTCGCGGACCGGGGGACGTCGAGCTCCTGGATCGCCGGCTGAGTCCCCGGATCCGGAAGCGGATCCGTCGTTTTTCTCCAATACGGGACCGGGTGCCGGACGGAAGTCTTACGCCCGCGTGCGGTCGCGCACGCATCGCCGACAAAGAAGGAACGAAACATGAGCATGGTCACGGGGCTCCGCAAGAAGGCCGCGGTCGTCGCCGCCACCACCGCGCTGCTCGTCGGCGGCGGTGTCGTCACCGCCACCTCGGCCTCCGCGGGCTACATGTGCGGCGCCGGGTACCACTGCGCGTACTGGGCGCAGCTGGGCGACAGCGGCTCGCACGACTACTACAACAGCGACGCCAACTTCACCAACGACTACTTCAACGACAACCCCGGCACGCCCGGCTCCGGCACGGTCGTGAACGACAACGTGCGTGCCGCCAGCAACTCCAGCACGGGCGGCTACGAGAGCCACTACTACCGCGACATCAACTACGGCGGCGGCCTGCTGTTCTGCGTGAACCCGGGCAGCCAGGTCTTCTACGGCAGCCTCGCGAGCTGGCAGGAGGCCCAGGCCAGCTCCCTCCAGCTGCGTCCGTCGACGACCATCCACTGCTTCTGAGCGAAGCCCGCTTCCGAGCGAACCCCGCGCACCACGCGCGAACGGGGCCCGGTGCCACAGGGGTGCACCGGGCCCCGCCCACTCCTCCGCCGACGAAAGGCATCCGCACCATGACCGGGACCCGTCGTCCCCGCCGTGTCCTGCTCACGCTCACCGCCGTCCTGGCGGGCGGAGCGGCCGTCGTCGGCGGCACGCTGCTGGCCTCCGCCCAGAGCGCTCCCCCGGTCTCCGACGAGGCCCTCGTGTCGACGGCCGCCCTGGAGCGGCTGCACCGGATGCCGCCCGTAACCGACCGTCTCTTCGCGTGGACCGGCGTCCAGGCCCGCAGCGCCGAGGCCGAACGCCGCTACGCCGTCGACTGCATGGCGCGGAAGGGCTTCCGCTACACCCCGAAGGCCACGCCCCCGGCGGGCTCCGGCGAGGACGAACGACCGCGTCCCTTCGGCCTGGAGACGCCCCCTTCCCCGACCCCGACCACTCCGGCCGAGCCCGGCGAGACGCCTCCGAAGCCCGGCAGCCCCGAGGCCTCCCCCGCGTACGCGAAGGCCCTCTTCGGCGACGAGGACAAGCGGGTGACGGTCAAGGGCGAGCTCGGCATGAGCGTGTCCAGGCCGGGAGACGGCTGCCTCGCCGAGGCCGAGACGCGCCTGCTCGGCGACGGCCGCACGCGCTGGCTCCGCACGCGGATCCTGCTCTTCGAGGGGCAGGAGCAGGCCCGCGCGGCCCTGGAGAAGGACCCGAGGTTCCGGGACGCGACCGGCCGCTGGCAGCAGTGCATGGACCGGGCGGACTTCCCCGGACAGCGCGACCCGCAGGCGCTGCTGAAGTCCCTGCCCACCCAGCGGGCCCGCCTCGGCGGCCGTGACATCCTGCGCGCGGATCTGCGCTGCAAGAGCACGACCGGCTATCTGACCATCGCGTACACCCGGCTCGCCGCCGTCCAGCAGGCCTGGCTGGACCGGCACCCGGCCGTCTCCAGGGACTGGACGGCCCTCCTCGCCCGCCAGGACGAGGCCGCGCGCGAGGTGCTCGCGACTACGGCTGCTGCGCCGTCTCCTCACTCGGGATGAAGCGGCCGGTGCAGCTGCGCGGGCCGTTCTTCGGGAGCGCCGCACAGACCCAGACCGAACCGTCGTCGGGCGCCGCGATCAGCGGCGTGTAGACGTCCCGGTCGAAGTGCACGACGTCGGCCTGGGCGGCGCCGTCGGAGTTGTTGACCACGACGGTGGCGCCGACCTGGGCGAAGGAGATCCGGCCCCAGGCGGCCTGGCAGGCCCGGCTGTAACGGAGCTCGATGACGAGGTCCTTGGGGATGGAGCCGGTGCGTACGGTGACGGCGTCGGCGCCGCAGTTCATCTTCTTCGGGTCACGGCCCTCGCAGCCCGTGAGGGTGCAGCCGGTGGCCGGTCCCGCGACCTTCACGACGGGCTTCGGGCGAGGGGCGGCCGGCGGTTCGCCGGAGCCGGAGAGGGCGGCGTAGGAGATCGCGCCCGCCACGAGGAGGACGGCGAGCACGACCGAGGACCACAGGACGCGGCGGCGCCGGGCCGTCGCCGCCCCGGTCCCGGTGTCCGCCCCGGCCTCGGCTTCCGCCCCGGTCCCGCTCTCGGGTTCCGGTGCCGCGCGCCGCGCGTCCTCCTCGGCCCAGAGCGCGAGCAGCGGGGCCGGATCGGTCCCGCAGAGCCGGGCGAGACGCTCCACGGCGTCGCGCGGCGGGAACTGCTTTCCGTTGACCCAGCGTTCCCACGACGACTTGGCGTAGTGCGTCTTCTCGCTGAGCTGGACGAAGCTCGATCCCGATGCCTTCTTCAACGCGAGCAGCTCGCTCGCCAGGTCCTTGACCGACCCCGCACGGTCCATCTGTGACCGATTCTCCCTGATATGCATGTCCATGCCAGCCATGAACGTGCATATCCTAGAGCGCTGTAAGGGGTGCCTCTCGCCCGAAAATTGCGTGCGTCAAGCATGCATCAGGCCAGAACCCGCCGGAAGTTCAGGCGCAGCAGTCGGGCTCCAGGCCGCTCGGCAGCCGCTCGCCGCCGAAGACGGCGACGGTCGCCTCCTCGCCGCCGAGGGCCGCGACCGCGAGGAGGAGGGAGCCCGCCGTCCAGGCGGTCTGCTCCTCGGGCCACACGGCCTTGTCGCCCTCCGTGGCGCCCTCGAAGACGTATCCCGTCCAGTACATGCCGTTCGCGGCGCGCAGGTGCCGGATGTCCTGGAGGATCGCGAGGGCCCGGTCGGACTCCCCCATCGCCCAGAGGGTGAGGGCGAGCTCGCAGCTCTCGCCGCCGGTGACCCACGGGTTGGGGACCACGCAGCGCACCCCGAGGCCGGGGACGACGAACCGGTCCCAGTCGGCCTCGATCCGGGCCTGCGCGTCGGCCCCGGTGACCGCCCCGCCGAGGACCGGGTAGTACCAGTCCATCGAGTAGCGGGACTTGTCCAGGAAGCGCTCGGGGTGCCGGCGGATCGCGTGGCCGAGGGCCCCGGCGGCCAGCTCCCAGTCGGGCTGCGGCTCCTCGCGGACCTCGGCGATGGCGAGGGCGCAGCGCAGCGCCTGGTGGATCGAGGAGCTGCCGGTGAGCAGCGCGTCGCGCACCGGCGTGCCGTCGGGCTCGCGCTTCCAGCCGATCTGGCCGCCGGGCTGCTGGAGCCCGAGGACGAACTCGACGGCCGCGTAGACGACGGGCCACATCCGGTCGAGGAAGGCGTCGTCGCCGGTGGACAGGTAGTGGTGCCAGACGCCGACCGCGACGTACGCGACGAAGTTGGACTCGAGGCTCCGGTCGGTGACCTGGTCCGGGTCGCCGTCGTGGTAGGCCGCGTACCAGGAGCCGTCGGCGTTCTGGTGGCGGGCGAGCCACTCGTAGGCGCGGGTCGCGGCGGCGTGCTCGCCGGCCGCGTCCAGGGCCATGGCGGCCTCGGTGTGGTCCCACGGGTCCAGGTGGTGCCCGCGGAACCAGGGGATGGCACCGTCCTCGCGCTGCACGGCGAGTATCCCCGCCACGGTCTCGGCGGCCTGCTCGGCGGTGAGCACCCCGGGCAGGACGAGGTGTTCGGCGATCCGCTCGGGAGACGTCACTTGGCCTCGTCCACGGTGTCGGCGGAGTCCGCGGCGGCGTCGGCCTTCGGCAGGTGGGGCTTGGTCGCGTACGCCACGAAGCTCTTGCCGACGACCGGGTTGAGCAGCTGCTCGGCGACCCGGGTCAGGGCGGGCTTCTTCATGATGTCCCAGACCAGGAGCTTGTGGTACGCGCGGACCGGCAGCGCCTTGTCGTTGTCGACGCCGAAGGCGCACTTCAGCCACCAGTACGGCGAGTGGAGCGCGTGCGCGTGGTGGGTGCCGTACGGCCTGAGGCCGGCCTGCCGGATCTTGGCGAGCAGCTCGTCGGCCTTGTAGATGCGGATGTGGCCGCCCTCGACCTCGTGGTACGCGTCGGAGAGCGCCCAGCAGACCTTCTCGGGCCCGTACCGGGGCACGGTGATCGCGATCCGGCCGCCCGGCTTGAGGACGCGGACCATCTCGGCGAGCACGCCCTTGTCGTCGGGGATGTGCTCCATGACCTCGGAGATGATGACGACGTCGAAGGACTCGTCGGGGAACGGCAGGTTGAGGGCGTCGCCCTCCATCGCGGTCGCGGTCGCGCCGGCGGGGGCCTCGCCGGCCTCCTTCATGGCGGCGAACCACTTGGCGACCTCGCGGATCTCCTCGCCGTTCTGGTCGAGGGCCACGACCTGGGCGCCGCGCCGGTAGCACTCGAAGGCGTGCCGGCCCGCCCCGCAACCCAGATCGAGCACACGGTCGCCGGGGGCGAGCGGGAAACGGGTGAAGTCGACGGTCAGCACGAGGTCTGCCTTTCGGTGTGGACAGAGGGTTGTGGGCAGGTGTCGCCGCCGCCCGGGCGTGGGCGGGCGTTCCGCGGGGCGAGGGGGGTCCCCCCTGCTCGATCGAGGCCGAGAGCTCGGGGGAGGGAGGGCACGACCCCACCGCCGGGCCGCGCCCGGCGAACGGAGCGATGCCTCACCGGCGGGCCCCGGCGCCTTGGCGGGCCACGGCCTCGCGGTACAGCTCGGCGGTGCCCTGCGCGGCCCGCGCCCAGGTGAAGCGGTCCAGAACCCGCGCACGGCCGGCCGCACCGAGCCGCGCCCGCAGCCCGGGATCGCCCAGCACCCGTCCGAGCGCGGCGGAGAGCGCCCCCGCGTCACCGGGCGGCACGGCCAGGCAGGTCTCGCCGTCGGGACCGGCGACCTCCGGGATGGCGCCGCCCGTCGTGGCCACCAGCGGGGTCCCCGTCGCCATGCCCTCCGCGGCCGGCAGCGAGAAGCCCTCGTACAGCGAGGGCACGCAGGCGACCTGCGCGGACCGGTAGAGGTCGACGAGCTCGGCGTCGGTGATGCCCTTGACGAACTCGACGGCGCCGTCGAGCCCGTACCGCTCGATGGCCTGCGCGACCGGGCCGTCCTCGGCGCGCTTGCCGACCACGACGAGGTGCGCGTCGGGGTTCTCGGTGCGGAGCTTGGCGAGCGCCTCGATCAGGTGGACGAGGCCCTTGAGGGGGACGTCGGCGCTGGAGGTGGTGACGATCCGGCCGGGGACCTCGGCGACGGACGGGTCCGGGGACCAGAGGTCGGTGTCGGCGCCGATGTGGACGACCTCGATGCGGTCCTCGCGGACGCCGAGGTGCTCGACGATCTCCTGGCGGGAGGTGCCGGAGACGGTGAGCACGGACGGCAGCCGGCGGGCGACCCTCTTCTGCATGTTGGTGAAGGCGTACCAGCGGCGGACGGAGGCGCGGCGCTTCCAGTCGGCGGCGGCGTCGAGTTCGAGCTGCCGGTCGACGGTGATCGGGTGGTGGATCGTCGTGACGAGCGGCGCGCCGATGGCGCGCGGACCGCCGAGGAGTCCGTAGCCGAGGGTCTGGTTGTCGTGGACGACGTCGAAGTCGCCGCGGCGGGCGGCGAGCAGGCGCCGGGCCCGCAGGGAGAAGGTGAGCGGCTCGGGGAAGCCGCCGGTCCACATGGTGGCGACCTCGAGGGCGTCGATCCAGTCCCGGTACTCGTCGCGCTTCGGGGTCCGGAAGGGGTCCGGCGAGCGGTACAGGTCGAGGCTGGAGATCTCGGTGAGCGGCACGCCCTCGTCGAGCGTCGGGTACGGCTGGGAGCCGATGACCTCGACGGTGTGCCCGAGGCGGGCGAGCTCGCGGGAGAGGTGCCGGACGTAGACGCCCTGGCCCCCGCAGAACGGGTTGCCCTTGTACGTGAGGAGAGCGATCCGCAACGGACGGTCACCGGCCGTGGTGACGCCCTGTCGGGGGCTTGCCTCTATGGCCTCAGCGGTCATGCGCGACCCCCTTCGAGCGTGCGTTTCGCCGGAGCGTAACCGCTCGCGCTAATCTAGAACAAGTTACAGACTTGATCGTTCTGGATCTTCTCGGCCGACTTCTTGATCCTTCAAGAAGGACAGAATCTACCGGCAGGTAGCTCCGTGGTGAGAGCCGGAACAGGTGATTCGCGCCACGGCGGCCGCACCGCCATACTGTCGCTCCCCACCGCACGGAACGGGACCTCATGACCGCAGACAACAGAGCGGACCACAGACCCGCGTCACCGCCCCTCACGGAGCGCCAGGAGGCGCGGCGCCGCCGCATCCTGAACGCCAGCGCGCAGCTCGCGGCCAGGGGCGGTTTCGACGCCGTGCAGATGCGGGAGGTCGCCGAGGCGGCGGGGGTCGCCCTCGGCACGCTGTACCGGTACTTCCCGTCCAAGATCCATCTGCTCGTGGCGACCATGCAGGACCAGCTGCAGCACATGCACACGACGCTGCGGAAGCGGCCGCCCGCCGGCGCGGACCCGGCGGAGCGGGTCGCCGAGACGCTGATGCGCGCCTTCCGGGCGCTGCAGCGGGAGCCGCAGCTGGCCGACGCGATGGTGCGGGCGCTGACCTTCGCGGACCGCAGCGTGAGCCCCGAGGTCGACACGGTCTCCCGGCTGACGACCGCGATCATCCTGGACGCGATGGGGGCGGAGCACCCGACCCCGAGCCAGCTGTCGGCGGTCCGGGTGATCGAGCACACCTGGCACTCGGCGCTGATCACCTGGCTGTCCGGACGCGCCTCGATCGCACAGGTGAAGATCGACATCGAGACGGTCTGCCGGCTGATCGACCTGACGGCACCGGCGCGGACGCCGGAGCCGACGGGCTAAGCGGTGCCGCTCGCGTCCCCGGCGGGCGGGGACACGAGCGGCCGGGGCCCGGAAGCGTCAGGACTTCTTCTGCTTGGCGTTCTCGGCCTTCATGACCGCCTCGCACTCCGGGGAGGCGTCCGTGGCGACGAACATCACCAGCTTCAGCGGGCCCGTCGCGTGGTTGCTGGCCTGGAGCTGCCAGGTGCTCTTCGTCAGGGACTTGATGACCGAGCCCTGCAGCTCGGAGCTGCGGGCCTCGGTCCAGCCGCCGCCGGTCAGGGCCGTGACCGTGTCCGCGTAGGACTTCTTCGGGTCGGCGGCCTTCTCGGCGTCGGCCGTCCAGGAGACCATGCAGTCCTTCAGCGCCTCCGGCACGTCCTCGCCCGAGGAGTCCTGCGTGAAGCCCGCCCCGGTCGCCGCGTCCGTCAACTCCTTGGTGACAGCGGCCGCGTCGAGCTTCTGGTCGCTCGAACCGCCCGAGCCCGAACCGCCCGTCGCGGACGAACCGGCCGAGGACGAACCGCCCTTGTCCGTACCGCCCTCGCTCCCACAGCCCGCGACGAGCAGCACCACACCGGCGGCCGCGGCCACCCACATCGCCTTGCGCACAACACTCCCGATTCCGCGCGCACGAAGGCCCGTTGCCCCCGTGACCAAGGGGCCCAGTTTTGCACGCGGGAACGTCCGGGTGCCGCAACGGCGCCCGCGTCAGGGCCGTACGGCGTCCACCGGGAACCCCGGCGGGGCGCTCATCCCGCCGTTCTCCCTCACGCAGGCCCGGCCGAAGGCCGCCAGGCCGATGTACGAGGACGCCCCGGCCGGTCTCCCGCTCACTCCTCCGGCGGGAAGACCGGCTCCCCTCCGTCCGCCAGGGTGATCAGGATCGCCTCCACGGGGCAGCCCTCCGCCGCCGCGAGGAGGCGTTCGCCCGCGTCCGTCTCCGGTTCCACCGGGTGGGACTGTCGGGCCGTGTCGAGGCGGAAGCCGGCCGGGGCGTGGTTGACGCACATGCCGGAGCCGATGCAGACGCTCCGGTCGACCTCGACGTGCCAGCGGTCGCCCATCACGCGTCCCCGTGTCCGGCGGGCAGGTGGATCATCTTGTGCTCCAGGTACTCGCCGAAGCCCTCGGGGCCGAACTCCCGCCCCAGGCCCGAGTTCTTGTAGCCGCCGAAGGGGCCGAGCATGTCGAGGCTGAAGGTGTTGACGTTGAAGGTGCCGGTGCGGACCCGGCGGGCGAAGTCGATGCCGTGCTCCACGTCCCCCGTCCAGACGCTGCCGCTGAGCCCGTACTCGGAGTCGTTCGCGATCCGCAGGGCCTCGGCCTCGTCCCCGTACGGCAGGAGGCAGACGACCGGGCCGAAGATCTCCTCGCGGGCGATCCGCATGGAGTTGTCGACGTCGCCGAAGAGGGTCGGCTCGACGTACCAGCCGCGGTCGAGGCCCTCCGGGCGGCCTCCGCCGGTGAGCAGCTTCGCGCCCTCCGCCTGGCCGATCCCGATGTAGTCGAGGGAGCGCTGCTGCTGGCGCCGGGCGACGAGCGGGCCGACCTGGGTGGCCGGGTCGAGCGGGTCGCCCACGACCAGCGCGCCGGCCGCCGCCGCGAAGGCCTCGGCGATCTCCTCGTACCGCGAGCGGGGGGCGAGGATGCGGGTCTGGGCCACGCACGCCTGCCCGTTGTTCATCCAGGCGGCCGGGACGATCCCGGCGACGGCGGTCTCCAGGTCGGCGTCCGGCAGGACCACGGCCGCCGACTTGCCGCCGAGTTCGAGGGTGACGCGGGTGAGGTTGCGGGAGGCGACCTCCATGACCCGCTTGCCGGCGGGGACCGAGCCGGTGAAGGAGACCTTGTCGACGCCGGGGTGGCCGACGAGGTACTCGCTGACCTCGCGGTCGGCGGGCAGGATCGACAGGACCCCCTCCGGGAGCCCGGCCTCGGCCGCTATCTCGCCGAGGATGTACGAGTCGAGGGGCGACTCCGGCGAGGGCTTGAGGACCACCGTGCAGCCGGCGAGCAGCGCGGGGCCCAGCTTGGCGGCGGCGGTGAACTGCGGGACGTTCCACGGGACGACGGCCGCGACGACGCCGACCGGCTCGCGCCGCACGAGCAGCGGCCCGAGGACGCCGCCGCGCCGCTCCTCGTACGGGAAGTCCCGGGCGACGGTGATCGCCGCGTCCCAGACCATCATCGCGCCGAGCGCCTGCGCGAGGACGGACCAGGAGTACGGGGAGCCGTTCTGCGTGCTGATGGAGCGGCCGATCTCCTCGTACCGGACGGCGATCGCGTCCTTGATGCGGGTGACGACGGCGATCCGCTCCTCGACCGTCGTCCGGGGCCAGGGCCCCTCGTCGAAGGCCCGGCGGGCGGCGGCGACGGCCCGGTCGACGTCGGCCTCGGAGGCGTGCGGGACACGGCCGATGACCTGCTCGGTGTGCGGGGAGATCACCTCGATGACGCCGGTGCCGAGCGGTTCGGTCAACTCCCCGCCGATGAACAGCCTTCCGTGCTCCACAAGCTCGGTCATGACCGCTGCCTCCCGAGGAGATGGACGTGCCCACTGGGTTTTCTGACGGTGCTTCAGAACTGATACCAGTTCTAGTTACACTTGGCCATACTTGAGACCGAACCGGCCCCCACCAGCGGCTTTACCGCCGGCGGGGGCCGTCGTCGCGCTCCGGTTCCCGGGGTTCGCCCTCCGCGTCAGTACTGCAGCAAGTCCTCGGGCGCGAAGAGGCCCTCCGGGTAGCGCGTCCCGTCGTCGTCGAGCGGCGCCGCCCACCGGCCCGTGCCGCGGTAGATCGTGAGCTTGTAGGTGGCGGTCGAGCGGTTCCTCGCGAGGAGGTCCGGGCGGCCGTCGTGGTCGAGGTCGCCCACGGCGGTGATCTCGGCGTACTGGTTCCAGCCGCCGCCGATGCGGGTGCGGGGCGCGAAGGTGCCGTCGCCCTTGCCGAGGTGGAGCCAGAGCACGCCGTCCCTGTCCCGGGCGACGAGGTCGCCGGCGCGCCCGCCGGCCAGGTCACCGGTGGCGGTGACGAGGTTGTAGGCGCCCCAGCCCCCGCCGATCCTCACCCGGCCGGCGAAGGGCTTGCTCCAGCTGCCCGTGCCCTTGTGGAGCCAGGCGACGCCGGCCCTGTCGACGCCGACCAGGTCGGGGCGGCCGTCGCCGGTGAGGTCGGAGCCCCCGGTGAGCAGCCGGTACGCCTGCCAGCCGGTGCCGACGCGGGTGCGGGGGGCGAAGGGCTTGGCGGGGTCGCCGGTGCCCAGGTGCTGCCACAGGACGCCGTACCGGTCACGCCCCAGGACGTCGGCGTGGGCCGCGCCGCCGATGTCGCCGGGCGTGACGAGGTGGTCGTACACGCCCCATCCGGCCGTGCCCCACTTCGCGCTCACCCACGGCACCGGACCGTCGGGGTTGTACGCCAGGATCTGGTTGGTGTCGTAGGCCCCCAGGTGCCCACCGCTCGTCTTGATGAGCAGGTCGGGATCGACGCCGTCGGTGAAGCTGTGCGGGAGGTGCGGGCCGCCCACGGTGAGGGTGCCGCTCCGCTCGTGGACGGGACCGAGGCCGTATCCGGTCCGGGCCGTCATCCGCCACGTGTACGAGCCGTGCCGGACGGAGGTGCCGTCGTCGAACCGGCCGTACCAGGGCAGGTCGGCGAGGCCGTCCGGGCTCAGGTAGGTGGTCGTGAGCGTCGACCTCTTCCCCGTGGCCGTGTGGGTCAGCACGACCTGCACGGAGGCGTTGACGGCGGGAGCGAACTGCCAGCTCAGTCGGGGGGCGGGGGCCTTGCTGAAGTCGACGACGGCGGGGACGTTCTGGCCGGTCAGCTTCAGGACGACCGCGCGCCCGGTGCGCGCCACGAGCGTGACGACCGGGTCGCCCTCGGGACCGGCGGTGATCCGGTAGAGGCCCTCGCCCTGCTCGACGGTGCCGCCCCTCGCCAGGATCGCCCCGTCCCCGTCGCCGCGGACGTCGTGCACGACGTCGAGGAGCTTGACCGTCCGGCCGTCCTTCAGCGAGCGGGCCGTCAGCGCGTAGAGCGGGTTGGGCGTCGTGGCGTACCGGCCGTCGGTGAGGCCGTACGTGACCCAGTCGCCCAGGAATTCGGTGGTGAGCGGTGAGCTCAGTCCGGGCACGTTGCTCGGTCCGAGCGGGATGCGCTCGGAGTCCTCCTGCCCGCGCCGCGCGACCCGCAGGACCGCGTTGCCGGCGTTCGTGTCCTCGGTCCAGGCGAAGTGCGTGGCGGACGCGGCGGTGGCGAGCTGATGGGCGTAGGCGCTCGCCCCGGTCAGGGCCCGGTCCTCCACGACCGTGGCGGAGGCGACGTCCACCAGCGCCGCGCGCCAGGCGTCCCCGTCCGCGGTCGGCCGGTAGCGGAGGATCAAGGTGTCCGGCGCGCTCACGTCGACATCGGCCCCGCGCATCCCCGCGGGAAGCCCCTGCACCGTCCGGTCGACGGTCCGGCCGTCCTGGTTGTCGAGGAGGTGGAAGCCGGTGGTGCTGCTCACGACGACGGTGGAGCCGACCAGTCGCGAGAAGTAGGTGCCCGAGCCCAGGTGGCTCGCGTCGATCACGACGGGGGCCGCGTCCTTGGAGCTCATGTCGTACAGGGTGTAGACGGGTCCCGTGACACGGGGGTTCATCCCGACGACGACGTCCGACCCGACACCGCCCGCGTAGACCGCGGTCTCCCCGGTGCCCGCGGGCAGCGTGGTCACGGAGCCGTCCGCGTACCGCGTCCAGTTGTAGTGCCCCTGACCCGCCCAGAGGAAGCCCGACGGGCCGCTGCCGAGGACGTTCGTGTCGACCGGCAGGCCGACGACGGCCTGCTGCTCCGCCCCGGTGCCGGTCTCCGCGGCGAGGGTGCCCGTCGCCGGGGCGGCGGACGCCGGGGCGGCGACCAGGGCGCCGGTGACGGTGGCGAGGACGAGGGTCGCGGCGGCGAGTCCGCGGCCGGTGGCGCGGTGGCGGTGAGGGTGCATGATGTCCGTTTCTTCAGTCGGAGGAGGAGGGCGCGTCGCCCCCTCGATGGACCGGTCGCACGAGCGCTCGCACGAACGACAACCAGACAGACATACGAGACATGGCGATGGTTGTACGGGGAGCCGGCGATGCCGACCCACCCCGCGGGACCTGCCCCGACCACCGGAACGCAGGTCACCGGCGGGTGGAAGTCACCGCACCACGGGCTACTCTGACGGATAGTCAGTTTCAGTTGGCGGCGGGCGACGGCCGACCGGTGCGCAGAGACGAGGACGCTCATGACCCAGGTGACCGAGCACGGCGGAGGCGTCTGGTCCCTGCGGGTGCCCATCCCGGACAATCCCCTGGGCCACACCCTGGTCCACGTCCTCGACACCGACCGCGGCCCGGTCCTCGTCGACACGGGCTGGGACGACCCGGCGTCCTGGACCGAACTCACCGACGGGCTCACCGCCCTGGGGCTGTCCGTACGGGAGATCCACGGCGTCGTCATCACCCACCACCACCCCGACCACCACGGCCTCTCCGGCCGGGTCCGCGAGGAGTCCGGGGCCTGGATCGCCATGCACGCCGCCGACACGGCCGTCGTCCGCCGCACCCGCGAGTCCGAACCCGGCACCTGGCTCGACTACCTCGCCCGCAAGCTCGCCACCGTCGGCGCCCCCGACGACCACATCGCCCCGCTGCGGGCCGCCCGCGCCTCCGGCCGGACGCGGACCCTGCCCGGCCTCCGCTCGGCCCTCCCCGACCGCGAGATCGTCCCCGGGGAGCTCCTCGACCTGGCCGGACGGAGGCTGCGCGCGATCTGGACGCCCGGCCACACCCCCGGGCACGTCTGCCTGCACCTGGAGGAGGAGCACCCCTCCCGGCTGCCCGGCCACGGCCGGCTCTTCTCCGGCGACCACCTGCTGCCCGGGATCTCCCCGCACATCGGCCTCTACGAGGACCCCGACGAAGTCACGGAGACCGACCCCCTCGGCGACTACCTCGACTCCCTCGAACGGATCGGCCGCCTCGGCGTCGCCGAGGTCCTCCCCGCCCACCAGTACGCCTTCGCCGACGCCGCGGGCCGGGTCCGCGAACTCCTCGACCACCACGAGGAACGCCTCACCGGCCTCCTCTCCCTCCTCACGACCCCCCTCACGCCCTGGCAGCTCGCCGAGCGCATGGAATGGAACCGCCCCTGGGAGCAGATCCCCCACGGCTCCCGCAACATCGCCGTCAGCGAGGCCGAGGCCCACGTCCGCCGCCTGGTGAAGCTCGGGCGCGCGGAGCCAGTGGCGGGCACGGACCCCGTCACGTACGTCGCGGTCCGGGGACCCGGCCTCAGGCCTTGAAGAGGCGGATGAGGGACATGATCAGGACCAGCGGGGAGACGCCGCCGCCGAGCACCATCACGGGGATCGCCACCCACCACAGCCAGTGCTGCCCGCCGTGCTCGTAGGAGTCGTAGCCGTTCTCCACGAACAGGAACCACAGGAGGTGCAGGGTCAGCACGGCGATCAGCGCGATCCAGTAGACGGCGATCCCGGCCGACCACAGCCGGACCCGGCCGGGCCGGACCGTGAGCAGCCGCCCCCGGTAGCCGTGGAGGCCCACCGTCGCGGCGATCAGGAGCAGCGTCGCGGGGACGCGCCACCAGTCGTCCATCGCCCACTGGTAGGGGCCCTGCGCCTGGTCGGAGAGCGAGGGGTACGCCTCCGCCCGGCTCAGGAGGTCGACACCGCCCACGAGGAAGGCCACCATCGGCGCCAGGTAGAACAACCCGAACAGGGGCCTGCCCAGACCCGCGGTCAGCGTCCGCACGGCGCGCTCCCGCGCGGTCGGCACCCCCGTCGACCGGGCGCGGGCCCGCGGCGCGGCGGCCGGCCCCCGGACGGCGGCGCGGGGCGGGGGCAGAACGACGGTCGGCGGGGGCGGGGGGAGGACGGTGGTGGCGGCGGTGGCGGCCGTCGCACCCGTCCCGGTACCGGTGCCCGTGGGCGCCGGCTTGGGCCCGGTGTCCGGCTCCGACGCCGGCCCCCGCTCCGACGCCGGCCCCCGCTCCGGCCCCCGCTCCCGCTCCGGCTCCGGCTCGGACTCCGCCTCCGCGTTGAGCAGCTCCTCCGCCTTCTGCGCGATCGCCGCGACCACCGGGGCCGGCAGCCAGCTCCCCGACTCCTCCCGGTGGGCGTCGGCGGTCGCGGCGAGCTCGGCCACCGGCGGTCGGTCGTCCGGCCGCTTGGCCAGGCAGCGCCGTACGAGCTCCGCGAACGGCCCCTCGGCCCCGGTGAGGTCGGGCTCGTGGTGGACGAGCCGGTACAGCAGCTCCGCCACCGACCCGCCACCGAAGGGTCCGCGTCCGGTCGCCGCGAACGCGAGCACCGCGCCGAGCGAGAAGAGGTCCGCGGCGGGACCGACCGTCCGCCCCTCCGCCTGCTCCGGCGACATGAAACCGGGCGAGCCGACGACCAGACCCGTTCCCGTCAGGGCCGTCTCGTCGGCGGAGCGCGCGATGCCGAAGTCGATGAGCAGGGGGCCGGACGGTGAGAGCAGCACGTTGGACGGTTTGACGTCCCGGTGGACGAGCCCCGCCCGGTGCACGCCGTCGAGGGCGTGCGCGAGGCCGGAGAGCAGCCGCCAGAGGGCCGGTTCGGGGAGGGGTCCGTGCGCCAGGACCGCGTCGGAGAGCGCGGGGCCCGGCACGTACGCGGTGGCCAGCCAGGGCACCTCCGCGTCCGGGTCGGCGTCGAGGACGGGGACCGTGCCCGCTCCGCGTAACGACTGGGCGGCCCGCACCTCGCGGGCGAAGCGCGTCCGGAAACCCGGGTCGCCGGCGAGGACGCCGTGCACCACCTTGAGCGCGACCGTCCGGCCGCCCCGCGAGCGGCCCAGGTAGACGCGGCCCATGCCGCCCTCGCCCAGCCGGTAGAGGAGCCGGTAGGGACCGACCCTCCGCGGGTCGCTCTCGGTCAACGCCCGCATTCCGCACCCCCGTGAAGACGCCGTCGTCCTGCCGTCGCCGGTCCACGCGCGCGCGTGGGCGGCGGCGTCAGCATGGCACAGCGATCAGCTGCCCGGGGAGCGTCCCGGCAACCTGCTCCCACCCCCGTGTGAGGCACCTCCCACCCCCGGAGAAGCGTCCTTACGGGCCGGTAGAGTGGGCGCGTCGTCATCATGCCCGTACGGGGGGAAGCCGGTGGAAATCCGGTGCCGCCCCTTCCCCTGGCCCTCGGCTTCGCCCGAGCAGGGGATGCCCCGAGCCGTGAGCCGCTCCGAAACCAGCGGCGAGCCGGAATGCCCCGCCCGGGACGTGACCGCCGGCACCGTCGAGGAACACGGAGCCGAGCCTGGTGCCCCCGAGGCGTGCCGGTGCCCGGCCGCAGGAGAGGGCCCCATGAACACCGTCCGCCGCGGCGCCGCCGCGCTCGCCGCCGCCGCAGTCGTGCTCGGCACCGGAGTAGCCGGGGCGGCCTCCGCCGCGCCCTCGCCGTCGCCGTCCACGGGCACGCTCCCGTCCGGCCTGTACGGCACGAAGGACCCGACGTACGACGGTGTCTGGCGTCAGTCGCTCGCCTTCCTCGCCCAGCGCGGCACCGGCTACCAGCCCGCCGACCGGGCCGTGGACTGGCTCCTGGGCCAGCAGTGCGCCGACGGCTCGTTCGCCTCGTACCGCGCGGACGTGTCGAAGCCCTGCGACGCGAAGACGATGCGCGACACCAACGCCACCGCCGTCGCCGTCCAGGCGCTCCACGCCGTGCGCCGCCAGGCCGCCGCCCCGGAGACGATCGACAAGGCCGTCAAGGCCGGCTCCGACTGGCTGCGGAGCGTGCAGAACAAGGACGGCGGCTGGGGCTACGGCGTCGGCGGCGCGAGCGACGCCAACTCCACCTCGATCGTCGTCGGCGCGCTCGCCGCGATCGGCGTGCGGCCCGTCTCGTTCACCTCCGCCGAGGGCCGCACCCCGTACGACGCGCTCCTCGCCTTCGCCCTGCCCTGCTCGGACAAGGACGGCGCCGGGGCCTTCGCGTACCAGCCGGACAAGACCGGCAAGCTCCTCGCCAACGCCGACGCCACCGCGGCGGCCACCCTCGCCGGGCTCGGCAAGAGCGTCGTCGCCACCAAGGCCTCCCCAGAGCAGCCGCCGGCCTGCACGGACCTGTCGAAGCCGACCGTCGAGCGGGCCGCGCTGAACGGCGCCTCCTACCTGTCGAAGGCGCTCGCGAAGACCGGCCACCTCACCCTGCCGCCGATGCCGGGCGCCACCGACACCACCGCGCAGCCCGACGTCGGCAACACCGCCGACGCCGTCGTCGCGCTCGCCGCCGCGGGCGCCGCCAAGGAGGCCGAGCCGGCCCTGGCGTGGCTGGAGAAGAACTCCGCCGCCTGGGCGAAGGAGGGCGGCCCGGCCGCCTACGCCCAGCTGATACTGGCGGCCCGCGCGACGGACACCGACCCGCGCGAGTTCGGCACGGCGGACCTGGTCGAGCAGCTCAACGCCACCGGCCCGGCGCCCAAGACGCCGGACACCTCCGCCTCCTCCACCAGCGACGACGCCGAGTCCGGCTTCGACGTCTGGTGGATCATCGGCATCGGCACGCTCGTCGGCGTCGGCGTCGGCTTCCTCGTGAGCGGCCGCAAGAAGTGACCGCCGGGACGAGGGTCGCGGGGGCGAGGGCCGGGGAGACACGGATCGCCGGGACGAGGGTCGCGGGGAGACGGATCGCCGGGATCACGACCGCCGCGGCGAAGGTCGCGGGCGCCGTGGCCGGGGCGCTCCTCGCCCTGATCGCGGTCGCGGCGGTCCCGGCGCAGGCGGCCGGTTACCGCTACTGGTCGTTCTGGGAGAGCGACGGCGGAAAGCCGTGGACGTACGCCACGCAGGGCCCGGCGACCGCCCGGCCCTCCGACGGCGACGCCCTCGGCTTCCGCTTCGCGATCAGCAACGGCACGGACGACACCTCCCTGCCCTCCGTCGCCCCCGACTTCCCGGGGATCTGCGGAGGCGTGGAGAAGAGGGACGGCACCAAGCGGATCGCGGTCGTCGTCGACTTCGGCGGCCCCGCGGACGCGCCCCCCGGAGAGGCCCCGCCGAAGAAGCTGGTCAAGGTCGGCTGCGCGGAGGTCCGCGAGGACGCGACGGGCGCGGAGGCGCTGGCCGCGGTGGCGAAGCCGCTGCGGTACGACAGCTCGGCCATGCTGTGCGGGATCGCGGGCTACCCGGCGCACGGCTGCGGCGAGCAGGTCACGGAGCGGACCCCGGCCTCGGCCGGTCCCACCGCCCCGGCCGCCGCGGAGGGTTCGGGCGGCGGCCCGTCCTTCGGCGTGCTCGTCGGCGGGGCGGCCGTCCTGGCCCTCGGCGGGGCGGCGATCTGGAAGGCCCGCCGGCGCGCATGAGTGCCGCCCCCAGCGTCCCCCGTGGCCTCCGGGTGTTCACCGCCTCCGTGCTCACCGCCCCCGAGGCGAGCCGGGCCAACGCCCTGCACGCGGGCGCGTGGTGGCTGTGGGCGCTCGGCCTGGCCGTCGCCGCCTCCCGGACCACGAACCCGCTGCTGCTCGGGCTGCTCGTCGGGGTCGCCGGATACGTCGTCGCGGCCCGGCGCACGGACGCGCCCTGGGCCCGCTCGTACGGCGCGTTCGTGAAGCTCGGCCTGTTCGTGGTGGCCCTGCGGGTGGTGTTCTCGCTGCTGCTCGGCTCGCCCCTCCCCGGTACGCACGCGCTGTTCACGCTGCCCGAGGTGCCGCTGCCCGACTGGGCCCGGGGGATACGGATCGGGGGCAGGGTGACGGCCGAGCAGCTGGTGTTCGCGCTGTACGACGGCGCCGAGCTGGCGACCCTGCTGATCTGCGTGGGGGCCGCGAACGCCCTCGCCAACCCGGCGCGGCTGCTGAAGTCGCTGCCGGGGGCGCTGTACGAGGTGGGGGTCGCCGTCGTCGTGGCGATGACCTTCGCGCCGAACATGGTCGCCGACGTGGCCCGGCTGCGGACCGCCCGCCGGCTGCGGGGCCGGCCCACGGGCGGGGTGCGGGCGGTGCTCCAGATCGGCCTGCCGGTCCTGGAGGGCGCCCTCGAGCGGTCGATCGCGGTCGCCGCGTCGATGGACGCGCGCGGGTACGGGCGGACGGCGCAGGTCCCGGCGGCGGTACGGCGCACCACGAACGTCCTCACCCTGGGCGGGCTCCTCGGCGTGTGCGCCGGCTCGTACGGGCTGCTCGCGGCGGAGGGCGCGGGGTACGGGCTGCCGCTGCTCGGCGCCGGACTCCTCGCCGCCGTGGCCGGCCTCCGGCTCGGCGGCCGCCGGACCGTCCGCACGCGCTACCGGCCCGACCGCTGGGGCGCGCGGGCCTGGCTGGTCGCGGGCTCCGGGGTGGCGGTCGCCGTCCTGATGATCCGGGCGAGCGCGTACGCCCCCGAGGCGCTGCGCCCCGGGGTCGTCCCCCTGGAGGCGCCGGAGCTGCCGCTGTGGCCGGCGGTGTCGGTCCTGGTGGGCCTGATCCCGGCGTTCGTGGCGCCCGTACCTTCGCCCCTGGAGAGGAACACGTGATCCGGTTCGAGAACGTCTCGGTGCGGTACGAGGAGGACGCCGGGCCGACCCTGCGGAACGTGGACCTCACCGTCCCCGAGGGCGAGCTCGTGCTCCTCGTCGGGCCCTCGGGCGTCGGCAAGTCGACCCTCCTCGGCGCGGTCTCCGGCCTCGTCCCCCACTTCACGGGCGGCACCCTGACCGGGCGGGTGACGGTCGACGGCCGCGACACCCGCGCGCACCCGCCGCGCGAGCTCGCCGACCTGGTGGGCACGGTGGGGCAGGACCCGTCCGCGCACTTCGTCACCGACACGGTCGAGGACGAGCTCGCCTACGGCATGGAGTCCCTGGGGCTCGCGCCCGGCGTCATGCGGCGCCGCGTCGAGGAGACCCTCGACCTCCTGGGCCTCGCCGCGCTGCGCGACCGCCCGATCGCCACGCTCTCCGGCGGCCAGCGCCAGCGGGTCGCGATCGGCTCCGTCCTGACCCCGCACCCCAAGGTCCTCGTCCTCGACGAGCCGACCTCCGCGCTCGACCCGTCGGCGGCGGAGGACGTCCTCGCGGTCCTCCAGCGCCTGGTCCACGACCTGGGCACGACGGTCCTCCTCGCCGAGCACCGCCTGGAGCGCGTCGTCCAGTACGCGGACCAGGTCCTCCTCCTGCCGGAGGCCGTGATGGGCCCGCCGGCCGAGATGATGGCGGTCTCCCCGGTCCACCCGCCGGTGGTGGCCCTGGGCCGCCTCGCGGGCTGGGACCCCCTGCCGCTGACGGTGCGGGACGCGAGGCGGCGGGCGGGCGGCCTGAAGGGGAGGCTGGAGGGCCGGGTCCCCGCGGGGCCGGACCTCCAGCCCGTCCGGCGTTCGGGCACGCGGCCGGAGGCCGGACGGGGCCCGGGACGGAGCGACGGTCCCGGGAAGGGAAGGGGTGGGGGGATCAACCCCTTCAAACGGCGCCGCACCCAGGCCTCCGCCCCCGCCCCCACCGCTCCCCCGGCCCTCGTCGAAGGCCTCGCCGTACGCCGCGGCCGCGTGGAAGCCCTCCGCCGGATCGACCTCCGGGTCGCCCCCGGCGAGACCGTCGCGCTCATGGGCCGGAACGGCGCCGGCAAGTCCACCCTGCTCTCCACGCTCGTGGGCATGATCGAGCCGACGGGCGGCACCGTCCGGGTCGCCGGCCACGTCCCGCACGCCACCGACCCCCGCGAGCTGATCCGCCGGGTCGGCCTGGTCCCGCAGGAGCCGCGGGACCTGCTGTACGCGGACACCGTGGCCGCCGAGTGCGCGGCGGCCGACGCGGACGCGGGCACGACGCCCGGGACCTGCCGGGCGCTGGTGGAGGAGCTGCTGCCGGGTCTGGCGGACGACACGCACCCCCGGGACCTGTCCGAGGGCCAGCGGCTCGCGCTCGCGCTGGCCGTGGTCCTGACCGGCCGCCCGCCGCTGCTCCTGCTCGACGAGCCGACGCGCGGCCTGGACTACGCGGCCAAGGCCCGTCTGGTCGCGCATCTGCGCGGTCTCGCGGCGGAGGGGCACGCGATCGTGCTGGCCACGCACGACGTGGAGCTGGCGGCGGAGCTGGCGCACCGGGTGGTGATCGTCGCGGACGGGGAGGTGGTCGCGGACGGCCCGACGGCCGAGGTCGTGGTGTCCTCGCCGGCGTTCTCCCCGCAGGTGGCGAAGATCCTGGCACCGCAGCCGTGGCTCACGGTCGAGCAGGTGGAGGCGGCGCTGTGAGCACCCGCCCCGCCCGCCTGGTCCGCACCACCCGCCTTGGCCGCACCACCCGCCTTGGCCGCAGCACCCGCGCCGTCCGTCCGATCCGGCTCGGGCCGCGCTCGGTGGCCGCGCTCCTCCTCGTCTCCCTCATCGGTCTGATCGGGATCGGCTGGCCGCTCTTCGCCGACGGCGCGGCGGCGGTCACGGACCACGCGGCCGACGCCCCCTGGCTCTTCGCCCTGATCCTCCCCCTCCTCATCGCGGTCGTCGTGGCGACGATCGCCGACTGCGGGATGGACGCGAAGGCGGTGGCGATGCTGGGCGTGCTCGCCGCCGTGGGCGCGGCCCTGCGGCCGCTGGGGGCGGGGACGGCCGGCCTGGAGCCGATGTTCTTCCTGATGCTGTTGAGCGGCCGGGTCCTCGGGCCGGGCTTCGGTTTCGTCCTGGGCGCGGTGACGATGTTCGCGTCCGCGCTGCTCACGGGTGGTGTGGGGCCGTGGATGCCGACGCAGATGCTGGCGATGGGCTGGTTCGCGATGGGCGCGGGGCTGCTGCCGGGCCCGGAGGGGCTGCGGGGGCGGGCCGAGCTGCTGATGCTGTCCGCGTACGGGTTCGTGGCGGCGTTCGCGTACGGCACGGTCACCAACCTCTACGGATGGGTGACGGTCGGCGGCGTCGGCCAGGCGATCTCCTTCGTGCCCGGGGATCCCGTGCACGAGAACCTGGTCCGTTTCCTCGCCTACGTCCTCGCCACCTCCCTCGGCTGGGACCTCGGCCGGGCCGCTCTCACCGTCGTCCTGACCCTCACGGTCGGCGGCGCGCTCCTGAGGGCGCTGCGGCGGGCCACGCGGCGGGCGAACTTCGAGGCCCAGGTCACATTCGCGGCGCCGGAAGGGCCCTCCCCGGGTGAGGCGCCCCACAGGACCTACGTCACGTACGAGCTGGAATAGTAGACCGACAGACCTGCCCAAACCGCCCCACACCCGGTCGTGGCCTGCGGAAACGTCACGTACCCACCCGCCCCCGCCGACCCTCCGGGTCCGAACCTCCCTCGTACTGGGGGTCCTTGCCCGGCCGTTCGGACCCTGCTTCTCTGGTGGACGTCGCCAGGCAGCCGGTGCTCAGGACACCTCGTCCGGGAGCACCACGGCAGGCCGGTTCCCCCAGTTCCCGGGCTTCCCGGGCCCTGGTTCCGGCATGCCGAAAACGCCCGGCGCACCCCTTGTCCCCGACGTTAGGTAAGACGTTTTGTTCCGCTCGATCGCCACTCGTGTCAACGCCCGCAAGAAGACCTTCGCCGTTTCCGCCGCCGTGCTCGTCGGCACGTCGGCCGCGGTGATGGGCACGACGGGCTCGGCCTCGGCCGCCTCGGAGCAGGAGATCGCCCGCCAGATCGTCCCGCCGGCGCAGTTCGCGTCCTTCAGCAAGATCGTCGAGCACGAGTCCGGCTGGAACCACACCGCCACCAACTCGTCCTCGGGCGCCTACGGCCTGGTCCAGGCCCTGCCGGCCTCGAAGATGGCCTCGGCCGGTGCCGACTGGAAGACCAACCCGGCCACCCAGATCAAGTGGGGCCTCAACTACATGAACGAGCGCTACGGCTCCCCGAACGCCGCCTGGGCGTTCTGGCAGGCCAACGGCTGGTACTGAGAAGCACCACTGCCGCATCGCGCATCCGCAAGGCCCCGCCCTCCTCACGGAGGGGCGGGGCCTGCGGCGTTCCACGCGGAGGGCTCCGTCAGAGCCGCTGGATGATCGTCCCGGTCGCGAGCGCCCCACCCGCACACATGGTGACGAGCGCGAACTCCTTGTCGGTGCGTTCCAGCTCGTGCAGGGCGGTGGCGATGAGCCGGGCGCCGGTGGCGCCGACGGGGTGGCCGAGGGCGATGGCGCCGCCGTTGACGTTGACCTTCTCCAGGTCCTGGTCGAAGACCTGCGCCCAGCTCAGTACGACCGAGGCGAAGGCCTCGTTGATCTCGACGAGGTCGATGTCCCTCAGGCTCATCCCGGCCTTGCCGAGGACGGCCCGGGTCGCGTCGACGGGCCCGTCGAGGTGGTAGTGCGGGTCGGCGCCGACGAGGGCCTGGGCGACGATCCGGGCGCGGGGGCGGAGCTTGAGGGCGCGGGCCATGCGCTTGGAGGCCCACATGAGGGCGGCGGCGCCGTCGGAGATCTGGGAGGAGTTCCCGGCGGTGTGGATCGCGGTGGGCATGACGGGCTTGAGGCGGGCCAGGCCCTCCATGGTGGTGTCGCGCAGGCCCTCGTCACGGTCGACGAGCCGCCACATGCCCTGTCCGGCGGCCTGTTCGGCCTCCGTGGTGGGGACCTGGACGGCGAAGGTCTCGCGCTTGAAGCGCTCCTCGGCCCAGGCGGTCGCGGCCCGTTCCTGGGAGAGCAGGCCGAGGGAGTCGACGCGCTCGCGGGTGAGTCCGCGGCGGCGGGCGATGCGCTCGGCGGCCTCGAACTGGTTGGGCAGGTCGACGTTCCACTCGTCGGGGAACGGTTTGCCCGGGCCGTGCTTGGAACCGGAGCCGAGCGGGACGCGGGACATGGCCTCGACGCCGCAGGAGATCCCGATGTCGATGACGCCGGCCGCGACCATGTTGGCGACCATGTGGCTGGCCTGCTGCGAGGAGCCGCACTGGCAGTCGACGGTGGTGGCGGCCGTCTCGTAGGGCAGGCCCATGGTGAGCCAGGCGGTGCGGGCAGGGTTCATGGACTGCTCGCCGGCGTGGGTGACCGTACCGCCGACGATCTGTTCGACGCAGTCGGCGTGGATGCCGGTGCGGCCGAGGAGTTCGCGGTAGGTCTCGCCCAGGAGGTAGGCGGGGTGGAGGTTGGCGAGCGCGCCTCCGCGCTTGCCGATGGGGGTGCGTACGGCTTCGACGATGACGGGTTCCGCGGCCATGGGCTCGTCCTCTCCTCGACCGACCGGGGTGTCCCGGCACCCCGGCCGGTCGGCGTCACGGGGAACTAGTACGCGTTCTAGTTCTTCCTGCAGTCTTATGACTGCTACCGCCGGTACGCAAGGGTCCGGGACGCAACAGTTCCCGCTCCGCCCCTTGCCACTTGTAGAACTCGTTACTAACTTTCCCGGCAACTTCTGATGGTCCATCAGATATGGAGAGTGTTGCCGATGGCCTGCCCCCACCTCCCCGACGGGTTCGACGCCACCGACCCCGATCTGCTCCGCGACCGCGTCCCCTTCCCGGAGTTCGCCCGGCTGCGGCAGACCGCGCCCGTGTGGTGGTGCTCCCAGCCGGCCGGCGTCACCGGCTTCGCGGACGGCGGGTACTGGGCGGTCACGCGCCACGCGGACGTCAAGTACGTCTCCACCCACCCCGAGCTGTTCTCCTCGAACGAGAACACCGCCGTCATCCGCTTCAACGAGCACATCACCCGGGACCAGATCGAGGTCCAGAAGCTGATCATGCTCAACATGGACCCGCCCGAGCACACCCGGGTCCGCCAGATCGTCCAGCGCGGTTTCACCCCCCGCGCGATCCGGAACCTGGAGACCGCCCTGCGCGACCGCGCGCACGCCATCGTCGACGAGGCGCGGCGCGGCACGGACGCCGACGGCACCTTCGACTTCGTCACCCGCGTCGCCGTCGAACTCCCCCTCCAGGCCATCGCCGAGCTCATCGGCGTCCCCCAGGAGGACCGTTCCCGGATCTTCGACTGGTCGAACAAGATGGTCGCGTACGACGACCCCGAGTACGCCATCACCGAGGAGATCGGCGCCGAGGCCGCCATGGAACTCATCGGCTACTCGATGAACATGGCCGCCGCCCGCAAGGAGTGCCCCGCCCAGGACATCGTGTCGCAGCTCGTCGCGGCCGAGGGCCAGGGCAACCTCTCCTCCGACGAGTTCGGCTTCTTCGTGCTGCTGCTCGCCGTCGCCGGGAACGAGACCACCCGCAACGCCATCAGCCACGGCATGCACGCCTTCCTCACCCACCCCGACCAGTGGGAGCTCTTCAAGCGCGAGCGGCCCGCGACCGCCGCCGAGGAGATCGTGCGCTGGGCGACCCCCGTCGTCTCCTTCCAGCGGACCGCGACCCAGGACACCGAACTCGGCGGGCAGAAGATCCGCAAGGGCGACCGGGTCGGCCTCTTCTACTCCTCCGCCAACAACGACCCCGAGGTCTTCACCGACCCCCAGCGCTTCGACATCACCCGCGACCCCAACCCCCACCTCGGCTTCGGCGGCGGCGGACCCCACTTCTGCCTCGGCAAGTCCCTCGCGATCAAGGAGATCGAGCTGATCTTCCACGCCATCGCCGACGCCCTGCCCGACCTCACCCTCGCCGGCGAACCGCGCCGGCTGCGGGCCGCCTGGCTGAACGGCGTGAAGGAACTCCGCGTCCGCAGCGCGTGACCCCGGCGGGACGGCCCCCGACCGGACGCCCCCGCGGGTGGAACCGGATCCTCCCCGGACACGTCCGAGCTCCCATGCGGGGGACACACAGCAGAATCCTGACCACCGTCGTCGCGCTGCTCGCGCTCCAGCTCGGCTCGCTCGTCGCACCGGCGTACGCCTGCGGCTGCGGCGCCATGATCCCGGACAAGGCCGAGCGCATCGGCGTCGACCGGGAGGAGTCGGCCGTCCGCTGGGACGGGCGCACCGAGACCGTCGTCATGCGCTTCTACGTCCACGGGAACGCCCGGCGGGCGGCCTGGGTCATGCCGGTGCCCGGCCGCGCCGACGTCCGCCTCGGCGACCCGGCGCTCTTCGACGAACTCGACCGGCTCGCCGAACCCGAGCAGCGCGACCGCCCCTACTTCTGGCCGCGCGAGGGCGACTGGCCCTTCGACGGCGACCACGGCGACGGAGCCGCCGCCGCCCCGCCCGGCGCGGGCTCCGGCGTCGGTGTCGTCGGGCGCGAACGCCTCGGCCCCTTCGACGTGGCCCGGCTCACCGCCACCGACCCCGACGCCCTCGGCCACTGGCTGCGCGCCAACGGCTTCGAGCTGCCCGAGCGGCTCACCGGCGCGCTCCGGCCGTACGTCGAGCGGAAGTGGGAGTACGTCGCCGTCCGCCTGGCCCCGCAGGAGAAGGACGCGACCCTCCACGGCGAGCTGACCCCGCTGCGGATCGCCTTCCCCTCCCCCGAACTCGTCTATCCCATGCGGCTCTCCCGCCTCGCGCGCACGCCCCAGGACCTCGGGCTCCACGTACTCGCCGAGCACCGGATGGAGCCCCGCTCCCCCATCGGCGGCGACCGCCCCGAGGTCACCTTCGCCGGCCTGATCGAGCGGCCCGAGGGCGCCGTCGCGGAGCTCGCGGGCGACCGGCCGGTCCGGCTGACGGTCCTGGAGCAGCGCTTCCCGCACCCCGAGCGGATCGACGACGACCACCACCTGCGGGCCGTCGCCGACACGCCGTACCGCGAAGTCGAGTACACCGACCGGCTGATGACCGTGGGCGGCGGCGTCCCCGTCTGGCTCCTGACGGTCGGCGGCGGCCTGCTGCTCCTGGTGCCGTGCGCGGTGCCGCTCGCCGTACGGGGGAAAAGGCGCCGCTCCGGCAAGGACGCAGGTGTACGTTCGCCCGCATGACGAACCCTCAGGAAAACCGGTGGTCCGCGGTCGACCGGTACATCACCGAGACGATCGCCCCCGCCGACGAGGCGCTCACGGCCGCGCTCGCCGACTCCACGGCGGCGGGCCTCCCGGAGATCGCCGTCGCCCCCAACCAGGGCAAGCTGCTCCACCTGCTCGCCGCCACGCAGGGCGCGCGGAACATCCTGGAGATCGGCACCCTCGGCGGCTACAGCACGATCTGGCTGGCCCGCGCACTGCCCGCCGACGGCCGGCTGATCACCCTGGAGTACGACCCGGCCCACGCGGACGTCGCCCGCGCCAACATCGCCCGCGCCGGCCTCGACAAGATCGTCGAGGTCCGGACGGGCGCGGCCCTGGACAGCCTGCCGCGGCTCGAGGAGGAGGGCGCCGGCCCCTTCGACCTCGTCTTCATCGACGCCGACAAGGTCAACAACCCGCACTACGTGGCCTGGGCCCTGAAGCTCTCGCGCCCGGGCACGGTGATCATCGTCGACAACGTGGTGCGGAACGGCAGGGTCGCCACCCCGGACCCGGACGACCCGGCCATCACGGGCACGCGCGAGATGTTCGACCTGATCGCCGGCGAACCCCGCCTGGACGCGACGGCCCTGCAGACGGTCGGCACGAAGGGCTACGACGGCCTGCTCCTGGCCCGCGTGGTCGGATAGGGCCGGGGCTCCCCCTCAGGGCACCGGCCCGTCGACGGGCAGCACCTCGGCGGGCCCGCCCGCGTACCGGACCCACCCGACCGGGGTCCGCCGTCGCGTCCTCCGCGGGGAGGCCGGAGCCGTGGGCCATATCCTGCCCTTCATGAGCATCGTGAAGATCAACGTCCTGACCGTGCCGGCCGAGCAGCGCGAGGTGCTGGAGCAGCGCTTCGCCTCCAGGGCCGGGGCCGTGGAGGGGTCCGACGGGTTCGAGTGGTTCGAGCTGCTGCGCCCTGTGGAGGGCACCGACCAGTACCTGGTGTACACCCGCTGGCGCAGCGAGGAGGACTTCCAGAACTGGATGAACGGCTCCATGAAGGCCGCCCACCAGGGCGGCGGCGAAGGGGGCGAGCGGCCGAAGCCCGCCGCCTCCGGCTCGACCCTGTGGTCGTTCGAGGTCGTCCAGCAGGCGTCGCCGAAGTAATTCGGCGGCGGGGCCGGTCGTGCGGGTCGCACAATGACCCGCATGACCTGGACCTTCTCCCCCGAGCGCGTCGACACCCCGGACGCGACCGCCCTCCGGCGCGACTACTACGGCGACGTGGCCGGCCGTTACTGGAAGCGGCCCGCGACCGAGGCCGAGATCGACGAGGGCCTGACGAACGACGGCGTCGAGCTGCTGACCCCGCCGACCGGGCAGTTCCTGGTCGCGCGGTTCGAGGGGAAGCCGGCCGGCTGCGGCGGGGTCCTGATGCTGGACGGCGAACGCGCCGAGCTGACCCGGGTCTTCCTGCGGCACGCCTTCCGCGGCGCGGGCGGCGCGGGCGGCCTGCTGCGGAGGCTGGAGGAGGAGGCCCGCGGCCTCGGCGCGCGCCGGATGGTCCTCAACACGCGCCTCGACCTGGTCGAGGCGCGGGCCCTGTACACGCGGCACGGGTACGCGGAGATCCCCGCGTACTGCACCGGGCCCTACATGGACATCTGGTACGGCAAGGAGCTCTGAGTCCGCGCCCCGGACCTGGGGCCGCACCGGGCTCCGTCGGCCCCCGGACCCGGGGCCGCACCGGGCTCCGTCGGCTCAGGACCGGTGGTCGCGGGGCGGGCCGGGGCTGTGGGGCCGCTCCCCGTCCGAGCCGCACAGCTCGGCCGTCAGCTCCTCCACCAGCTGCACGAGGTCGGTCGGCCGGTCGGGCCCCCACCAGTCGCCGAGGAGTTCGGCGAGCGACTCCTCCCGGGCCTCGGCCAGTACCGTCGCGGCCCGTACGCCGTCCTCGGTGAGGACCAGCTGGACGCCCTCCCGGACCGCGAGCCGCCGCTCCTCCACCTGCCGGGACGCCTCCGTGATCACCCGCAGCGGTACGGGGGTGACCTCGGCGAGCCGGACGGGTTCGACGATCCCGTGGCGGCGGATGCGCAGCAGCAGCCAGCTCGCGGCGGGCAGCAGGTCGAGCCCGGCGCGTTCGGTGATCCTCACGTAGATCTCCTTGCGTCCCTCCCTGGAGCCGAGGACGGACAGGGCGCGGGCGCACTCCTCGTACGAGGAGCGCTCGACAGGGTTGGAGGCCAGGGTCTGGCTGGTGTCGGGCGCGGTGACGGAGGCGCGCAGCTTGTCCTCCTTCAGGAACCAGGCGATGCCGAAGGCGACGAGGACGACGGGCGCCGCGTACAGGAAGACGTCCGTGATGGACGTGGCGTACGCGTGCAGGACGTCCGGCCTCAGTTCGGGCGGGAGCTGGGCGATGGCGCGCGGGTCGGCGGCGACCTGCTCCGCGCCGGTGCCGGGCGGGAGCTCCGTCCCCGCGTTCGCGAACACGTCGGCGAGTTCGCCGGTGAGCCGGTTGGTGAAGATCGTGCCGAAGACGGCGACGCCGAACGAGGCTCCGATGGAGCGGAAGAAGGTGGCTCCGGAGGTGGCGACGCCGAGGTCCTCGTACGAGACGGCGTTCTGCACGACCAGGACGAGGACCTGCATGACGAGGCCGAGTCCGGCTCCGAAGACGAAGAAGCAGACGCTCATCGACCAGGTCGAGCTGGTCTCCGTGAGCCGGTGGAGGAGGAGCAGGCCGAGGCAGGTGAGGGCGGTGCCGGCGATGGGGAAGACCTTCCAGCGGCCGGTGCGCGAGACGATCTGCCCGGAGGCGGTCGAGGTGATCAGCATGCCGAGGACCATCGGCAGCATGTGGACGCCGGACATGGTCGGGGTGACGCCCTGGACCACCTGGAGGAAGGTCGGCAGATAGGTCATCGCGCCGAACATGGCGAAGCCGACGACGAAGCTGATGACCGAGACGAGGCTGAAGGTCCGGATCCGGAACAGCTTGAGCGGCAGCACCGGTTCGGCGGCCCTCCGCTCCACGTGCAGGAACCAGACGAGGAGCACGGCTCCGAGGACGGCGAGGCCGATGATCTGCGGCGAGCCCCACGCCCAGGTGGTGCCGCCGAGGGAGGCCACCAGGACCAGGCAGGTGGCGACCGAGGCGATGAGGAAGGTGCCGAGGTAGTCGATCGTGTGCGGGGTGGAGCGCACCGGGATGTGCAGCACGGCGGCGATCACGAAGAGGGCGACGATCCCGATCGGCAGGTTGACGTAGAAGACCCAGCGCCAGGAGAGGTGCTCGGTGAAGAGCCCTCCGAGCAGCGGGCCGAGGACGCTGGTGGCACCGAAGAGGCCCTGGTACCTGCCGCGCTCCCGGGGTGAGACGAGGTCGCCGACGATCGCCATCGACAGGACCATGAGGCCGCCGCCGCCGAGGCCCTGGACCGCGCGGAAGGCGATGAGCTGCGGCATGTTCTGCGCGATGCCGCAGAGGGCGGAGCCGACGAGGAAGACGACGATGGCTCCCTGGAAGAGCTTCTTGCGCCCGTACTGGTCGCCGAGCTTGCCCCAGAGGGGCGTCCCGGCCGTGGACGCCAGCATGTACGCGGTGACCACCCAGGAGAGGTGCTCCATCCCGCCGAGCTCGCTGACGATGGTCGGCAGGGCGGTGGAGACGATGGTCTGGTCGAGCGCGGCGAGCAGCATCCCGAGCAGCAGCGCGCCGATCGCGACGAGGACGGTGCGGTGGCTCTGTCCCTCCCCGGGCACGGGGGCCTCGCCGATCCGGTCCGGGCTTGTGTCCTGGGCCATGGGGTCTCCGTCTCCGTGGGCGGCCCCTCCATCCTGGTCCGAATGTCCCGTTATGGCCTGCGGAAGGGCACGGCCGTTCGCCCGACATACAGGGGCGGGCTGCATAATCGCTCGCAGTTGTATCGGGGAGGGGACCCATCATGACCGGACACGCATGTCCTGAATGCGGTGTACACAGACCTGGCTGCGCCTGCGCCCGGGCGGCGGAGACGGCGGCTGCCGAGGACTTCGACCCGCTCCGGATCAGGCCGTACGTGATCCTGGACGCGTCCGAGGGGTCGGAGGAGCCGGGCGGGCCGGAGGGACCGTACGGACGGCACGGGGCCGGCGCGGCGGGGCCGTATGCCACGGGGGGCGGCGCGGCGGGGCCGTACGCGACGCACCCGGCGAGCGGGGCGGACTCGGCGGCAGCCGGTGCGGACGGACCGGACGGGCCGGACGGGCAGCCGACCGCGTATCTGCCGGCGTACTCGGCTGAGCCGGCGTACTCGGCTGAGCCGGCGTACTCGGCTGAGCCGGTGCGCGCGACGGAGCCGGTGCACTCGACGCACTCGACGCACTCGACGGAGGATCCGCCGACCACCCGGCTGGCGGCGATCCGACCGGGGGGCGACCTCACGGCGCCGATGCCGGCGGTGCGCCCCGCCGGCCCCGGGGCATACCCGGCGGGGCCGGGGCCGCACCCCGAGGACGGCCGCCCCGGCGGCACGGGCGACCCCTCCGAGACGATGCCGCTGCTGCTGCGCGGCATCGGCGACGTGCCGCCCGCGCACGACCGGGAGCAGGCGCGGGGCCGGGGCCGCAGGCGCGGCGCGGTGGTCGCGGCGGTGGCCGCCGTCGCCGTGGCGGGCACCGCGGCCCTGGCTGCGGCCGTCCTCGGCGGCGCGGACGAGACCGACGACCGGGCGGCCGTCCCGGAGGTCACCACGAGCGCGTCCCTGAACGTCGCCGTGTCGGAGGCGCCGTCCCCCTCGTCGGAGTCCCCCGAGCCGACCACGTCCTCCCCGACCCCCCAGCGGACGTCCGCGTCCCCCTCCTCCGCTCCCACCCCGAGCCGCACCACCGCGAGCCCGAGCGCGTCGACGAGCCCGGCGGCCCCTCCGGCCGCCGTCCCCTCCGCGTCACCGACGACCGCGGCTCCGACGACGACCACGCCGTCCGCACGGCCGACCGAGGAGGCGGCGGTCACGCTGAGCCTCGGCTCCAGGGGCGAGGAGGTGGTCGAGCTCCAGGCGCGACTGACCCTGGCGGGGGCGTACCACGGGGACGTGGACGGGAAGTACGACCAGGAGGTCTGGCGCGCGGTGAAGAACTACCAGTCCTGGATGTACATCGAGGGCGACCCGAAGGGCGTGTACGGCCCCCACACCCGCGAGGCCCTGGAGCGGAGCACCTGGCTGTAGACCGGGCAGGGCGGGCGCGGACGCCAGCGGGCGTCACGGGCGCGGACGCCAGCGGGCGTCACGACCGGCGGGTGCCAGCGGGCGTCACGACCGGCGGGCGCCAGCGGGCATGACGGCGCAGGCGACAGCGGGCCGACGACGGCCCCGGAGGTCCCTGCGACGACCCACGGAGGGCCCTGCGGCGGGCCGCCGACGGGCCCTGCGGCGGGCCGCGGGATTCCGGCACGCGGACCGGTTGGCCAAGACGACCCCCGGTTTTGTATCGTGAAAGAACAAAGTGGCCCCGCCCGCACTCCCTGACCGGTGGGCGGGACCACTTCGTTCTCCGCGCCACCCCCTCTGGAGACCCGATGCCTGCCAGCACCCCGGCGACGCTCACCGCCCGCGCCCTCCTCCTCGACATGGACGGCACCCTCGTCGACTCGGACGCCGTCGTCGAGCGCTGCTGGCGCCGCTGGGCGGACCGGCAGGGGCTCGACCCGGACGAGGTGCTCAAGGTGGTGCACGGACGCCAGGGGTTCGCGACGATGGCCGTCCTCCTGCCGGACCGCCCGATGGCGGAGAACCACGCCGACAACCGGGTGATGCTGGCCGAGGAGACCGCCGACCTCGACGGGGTCGTCCCCGTCCCCGGCGCCCCCGCCTTCCTGGCCGCCATCGCGGACCTGCCGCACGCCCTGGTGACCTCGGCGGACGAGGCCCTCGCCCAGGCCCGGATGGGCGCGGCGGCGCTCCCCGTGCCGGAGACCCGGATCACGGCCGAAAGCGTCGGCGCCAGCAAGCCGGACCCCGAGGGCTTCCTCAAGGGCGCGGCGGCGCTGGGCTTCGCCCCGGCGGACTGCGTGGTCTTCGAGGACTCCGAGGCGGGCATCCGGGCGGGCCGCGCGGCCGGCATGCGGGTCGTGGGCGTGGGCCCGCGGGCGGCGGCCTTCGCGCCGGACGTGCACGTCGCCGACCTCACCCGGCTGCGGGTGGAGCGCGCGGAGGACGGCTCGATCACGCTGACCGCACTGTCGTAGGCGCGGCACCCCCTCTTCCTCGTACCCCCCTCGCGCGCGGCCGGACCTCCCGGCCGCGCGCGAGGCGTTTCCGGGACGCGCCGCGGGCCCCCGCACCCGCGCACCCCGAGCTCCCCTCGCCCCTTCATCCCCCTGAAGTCCTGAACTCCTGAACTCCTGAACTCCTGAACGCGGGCGGAATCTGGCACTCCATCAGGACCCGCACACCCCTTGATGTGACGTGTCCATGTCGCCACTCTGTTACCTGGCGCACCCCGCAAGGAAACCTGGCGCCGCCACGATGACCGGGCCCGACCGCCCGGCACCCCGCGGGGACGGCTACCAGCCAAGGTCCCCCCACACCAAGGGAGTTCACATGCCCGTCGGCATGATCTACGCGCGTCGACTCGCCGTGCTCGCCACCTCCGCCACCCTCACCGTCACCGGCCTCCTCGCCACCGCCCCGACCGCGCAGGCCGCGATGCCCACCCCGGTCAGCGCCGCGACCGCCCGCACCTACCTGGCCGCCCTCACGGTCAAGGCGGAAGGTTCCACCACGGGCTACAGCCGGGACCTCTTCCCGCACTGGATCACCCAGTCCGGCACCTGCAACACGCGCGAGACCGTCCTCAAGCGCGACGGCGTGAACGTCGTCACCGACTCCAACTGCGCCGCGACCAGCGGCAGCTGGTACTCGGAGTACGACGGCGCCACCTGGACCGTCGCCTCCGACCTCGACATCGACCACATGGTCCCGCTCGCCGAAGCCTGGCGCTCGGGCGCGAACTCCTGGACCACCTCCCAGCGCCAGTCCTTCGCGAACGACCTCACGCGGCCGCAGCTCATAGCCGTCACCGACAACGTCAACCAGGCCAAGGGCGACCAGGACCCGGCGACGTGGCTGCCCTCGCGGACGGCCTACCGCTGCACGTACGTCCGGGCGTGGGTGCAGGTGAAGTACTACTGGAACCTCAGCGTCGACTCCGCCGAGAAGAGCGCCCTCCAGTCCGTCCTCAACGGCTGCTGACCACCGCCCCACTGAGCCTGCGTCAGCGGCGGCCGCCGGGGAGTGAGCCCCGCCACACACTCCCCGGTGGCTGAATGTTGAACTTGCAAGTATTGGTGAGGGGTGCCTAACCTGACGACCTCATCGGTTTCCGTCCCCCCGCGCCCCGTTCCCCACGGACGAGGCCAGACCGAAGGAGTCCCACCCCCATGACCGACCCGAACGCCCCGGACACCGCCAAGGCCGGCACGACGCCCGCCGCCTCCGGCTCTCCCGACACCCCCGCGAGCCTCGCCGCCCGGCTGAACCAGGCCCAGCCCTACGCGCTCGGCCTCTTCCGCATCGTCGTCGGCCTGCTCTTCGCCTGCCACGGCGCCTCCTCGCTCTTCGGCGTCCTCGGCGGCAGCGCGGTACCGGCCGGCACCTGGCCGGGCTGGTACGCGGCCGTCATCCAGCTCGGCGCCGGCATCCTGGTCCTGGCCGGCGTCGGCACCCGGAGCGCCGCCTTCCTGGCCTCGGGCTCGATGGCGTACGCGTACTTCAAGGTCCACCAGCCGGAGTCGCTCCTCCCGATCCAGAACGGCGGCGAGAGCGCGGCCATGTTCTGCTGGGCCTTCGCCCTGCTCGTGTTCACGGGCCCGGGCGCGCTGGCCCTCGACCGGCTCTTCGGCGCCGGGGAGACGACTGCCGCGAAGGCACGGGAAGAGCGGGGCGCGCCGGTCGCGGCCTGACCCGGGAGCACGTCCACCGGGAGGGGCCGGAAACCGCAGCACGGTTTCCGGCCCCTCTCCCGCCGGCGCCTCTCCCCCGGCCCCTCTCTCCCCCCGCCCCCTCTCCCGCCGGCGCCCATCCGCATACGCGTCCCCCACAGACCGGCGCCGGCCCCGCACCCACCGGCGGCCGGGCGCCCGCCCCCGCGTAGGCTCAGGCCTGTGAATCTGCTCGACAGCCTGGGCTCGCTGCGGTCGCTCACCGCCGGCCCATGGATCTACCCGGTCGTGGCGACGTCGATCCTGCTCGACGTCTTCCTGCCCGTGCTGCCGAGCGGTTTCCTCGTGATCACCGCCGCCACGGCGGCGGCGACGGCCACCGGGGCCTCCGCCGGCGTACCGTCGCTCCTCCCCCTGCTCCTCTGCGCGGCCGGCGCCTCGGTGCTCGGCGACTTCCTCGCGTACCGGCTGGCGCTGCGCGGCGGGGCCAGGCTGGACCGGGCGATCGGGCGCTCACGCCGCCTCTCACTGGCGCAGGAACGTCTCGGCACCGCGCTCGCGCGGGGCGGCGGGCTGCTCGTGGTGCTCGCGCGCTTCGCCCCGGCCGGCCGCTCCGTGGTCTCGCTGGGGGCGGGCGCGGCGAAGCGACGGGTCGAGGAGTTCCTGCCGTGGTCCGCGCTGGCGGGCGTGACCTGGGCCTCGTACAGCGTGGGGCTCGGCTGGCTGGGCGGTCAGTGGCTGGGCGCGACCTGGTTCAGCGCGGGGGTGTCGACCCTCGCGCTCTTCCTCGCGGGCGGCCTCGCCGCGTACCTCATACGCCGTCCGACCGCGGCTCCCGCGCCCGCGTCCTGACGGCGGCGGGGCGAGTCCCCCGCGTCCCGACGGCATCCGGCTGAGGCTCCCGCGTCCCGACGGCATCCGGCCGAGGCTCCCGCGTCCCGACGGCGGCGGGGTGCGCGCCGCGCACCACCAGGCCGGCGAGGAGTCTCTCGGTAGCGTCGGCGATCTCGTCCACGGCCCGCTCGAAGACCTCACGGTTGTGGGCGGCGGGGGCGCGGAAGCCCGAGACCTTGCGGACGTACTGCAGGGCGGCGGCGCGGATGTCGTCCTCGGTCGCCTCCTCGGGCAGGACGGGCGGGCGGAGGGTCTTGATGCTGCGGCACATGTCTCCAGTGTGGCGCGGACCACTGACAACCGCCCCGCCCCGGACGAGCCGCGCCCGGGAACACCCGCCCCGAGCTCGCCACGCTCCCCGGCGGCAACCGCCCGGCCACCCCGCCCCGCCTCTCGCCCCTCCCCTCACCCACCCAGGCCGCGTCTGCTCCGTGCGTTGATCTCGGCGGTGCGGGCGCGCAGTTCGTGCAGGGGCGTGGCGAGGTGGACGTCGACGGGCTCGGCCTCCCACTCGGCGCCACCGTGGACGGCGCGGATCAGAAAGCGTCCGGAGGCGCTCCCCACGTAGAAACCGACCCGCCCCGTGGCGGTGTCGCGGACGAGGTCACCGACCTCGGGCAGTGGCTGCACGCATCCCCTCCGTCCCGGTCCCTGAAGCCTGGGGACACTCAGGGAAGCGCGGCGACCGGGCCCTGTCAACGTATCTCTAGAGATGTCCCCCGATGGATGGATCGACCGGGCGGGACGGCGTACGGGCGTGCACCGGGGCCGAGGAGCGCGCCGTAGGGTGTCCCGCAGACGAAGGGAGTGGTCCACCCGTGACTGACCAGGACAGCGCTCGTCGGCCCAAGTACCAGCGCATTGCCGACGAGTTGAGAACCGCGATCCAGTCGGGCGCCTTCGCGCCGGGCGATCGTCTCCCCGGCGAGAACGACCTCATGACGACCTACGACGTGGCTCGCATGACCGCTCGCCAGGCCCTGTCCGTGCTGCGCACGGAGGGGCTCGCCGAGGCGCGCAAGGGCGCCGGGGTCTTCGTCCGGGTCTTCCGTCCGCTGCGCCGCCGGGGCATCCCGCGCCTCGCCGGGGACCGGTGGGGCAACGGCCGCTCGGTCTGGTCGGCGGACGTCGAGGACCGGGAGCTGGTCGTCGACCAGATCGAGGTGGGCGAGACGGAGGCCGGCGACCGGGTCGCGGGGGCGCTGAACCTGGCGCCGGGGGCGCCGGTCTGCGTCCGGAGCCGCCGCTTCGTCCTCGACACGAAGCCGGTGCTGCTCTCGGTGTCGTACCTCTCCGCCGAGCTCGTCCGCGGTACGCCGATCACCGAGCCGGACACGGGCCCCGGCGGCACCTACGCGCGCCTGACGGAGCTGGGGCACCGGCCGGTGCGGTTCCGGGAGGAGATCCGCTGCCGGATGCCGACGGCGGACGAGTCGGACCGGCTCTCCCTGGAGTTCGGGACGCCGGTGGTGCTCATCGGCCGCACGGCCTTCACGGGGCCCGGGATGGCGGTGGAGCTCAACGAGATGACGCTGGACTCGTCGTCGTACGTCCTGGAGTACGACTTCGACGCGTGAGGCCGCCTCAGGCTCCGCCCCCGGCTCCCACCCCGCCCCAGGCCCCGGCTCCGGCCCCATCGCCCGCCCCGCCTCAGGCGCCGGCTCCCGCCCCGGTTCCCGCCCCCGCTCCCGCCCCGGCCTCGAACCGCAGCCCGGGGTCGGCGTGGGCGATGGGGCCGGGGTACTCGGCGGCGGCGAGGGCGACGGCCTCCGCCGGGGTGGTCCCCGGTCCGACGTGGGTCACGACGAGGCGGCCGGCTCGGGCGCCGGCGGCGCTCCGCCCGGCCTGTGCGGCCGAATGGTGCCCGGGCACGGCGCCGTCGGCCTCGCAGACGAACAGGTCGCAGTCGAGCGCGAGTTCGACGAGCGCGGGGCAGGGCCCGCAGTCCCCGGAGTAGACGAGCGAACGCCCCTCCCCGTCCTCCACGCGCAGGGCGAAGGCGGGCGGACCGCCGTGGTCGACGGCGCGGGACCGGAGGGTGAGCCCGCCGACGCGGGCGAGATGCCCGTCGCGCAGCTCCTCGACGGCGAAGGCCTTTTCGACCGGACTGCGGTCGGGCCCGTTGGTGAGGAAGGCGGCGAGCCGGTCGGCGATGCCGGGCGGGCCGAAGAGCGGCACGGGCAGGGGGATTTCGAGCCCCGCGTACAGCAGCGCGTAGTAGGCGGTCAGCAGATCGGCGCTGTGGTCGGCGTGCAGATGGGAGATCCACACGGCGTCGACCTCACCGAGCGAGACGTACCGCTGGAGCTCGGCGAGGGTGCCGGTCCCGGCGTCCACCCAGAGGCGGACGCCGCCGCCCTCGACGAGGTAGCCGGAGCAGGCGTCGCCCGGCCGGGGAAAGGGGGTGGCGGATCCGAGGACGGTGATCCGCAGCGGTTCGCTGCCCATGCGACGAGTCTAGGACGGATGACCGGGACTGACCGGAATCCGTGCGGAAGAAGTGAAGATCATGCATATCCTGTGTGCTCTCCGGGCCCCATCGGCGGGCGCCCGGAAGAGAACTGAGGGACACTCATGCTTCGCGTACGCACGCTCGCGGCCGTGACCGCGGCCGCCGCCTCCGGCATCCTCCTCCTGCCTTCGCAGGCCCAGGCCGCCGGCTCGGTCCACCTGTACAAGATCTACTACGACAGCCCGGGCACGGACAACCGGTCCAACGGCAGCCTCAACGCCGAGTACGTCCAGATACGCAACACGACCGGCGCGGCGGTCAACCTGCGGGGCTGGACGCTGACGGACGCGGCCAACCACAAGTACACGTTCGGCAACTACACGCTCGGCAAGGGCAAGATCGTGACGGTCCGCACGGGCCGCGGCACGAACACGGCCGCGAACGTGTACCAGAACCGTGCCGCGTACGTCTGGAACAACGACCGGGACACGGCGAAGCTGCGCAGGTCGAACGGCACGACGGTCGACACGTGCTCGTACAACTCGACGCGGGTCGACTACAAGTGGTGCTGACCGCGCGGGTCGGCTGACACCCTGCGGGCCCCGGCACCCGGGGCCCGCGGAGGCGCGCTACGCGGCCTCCTCCGCCTCCTGCCGGGCGGCCGGGACCGCCTGACGCTGCACGTCGGAGTCGACCTGTCCGCCGAGGGTCATGACGTTCAGGGTGGCGGAGTTCTCGTTGGCGATGGCCTTCTCGACGCGGGCGACGAGGACGGAGAACGCCTCGCGCCGGCCCAGGTTGCGGTACGGCCCAACCTTGGCCTCGAAGTAGACGCGTTCGTGCCCGAGCAGCTGCTCCGTCGACCGGTAGTTCTTCCACTGCTCCCGGTAGCGGTACACGCTCTCCAGCGAGATGGCGGCGACGACGACCACGCTCAGCGCCGTGGCGGTGAGCCGCGCGAACCCCAGGTCCAGGTTCACGAACACCGGCACCAGCGCGCCGCCCACGACGGACACGGTCCGCATCCGCAGGTGCATCGCCTTCATCCGGGTCGCCTTGGCGTCGTACCACTCCTGGTACTGCACGATCCTGGTCTCGATGTACCGCTGCGGCGTCATCTCGCCGCCCTGCGAACCCGGTTCGGGCGCGTCCCCCACGTCAGACATGCCCGGAGTACACCGGCCGGGACGCGTCCACGTCAACTTCGACCCGCGCCCCTCCCAGCCGGCGGCCACCCGCTCCCAGCCGACGGCCACCCCTCTCAGCCGACGGCCACCCGCTCCCGGACGGCATCGAGGGCCGCCCGCCACGGGAAGCCCGCCGACGGCTCCGGCAGGAAGGCGTCCTCGCCGTACGGCACCGAGACCCCGGCACCACGAAGGGTCTCCAGGGACCGCTCGAACTGCGGGTGCTGGGCGTGGGCGGCGTTCACGCACGGCATGGCCACCATGGGAATCCCCTTGCCGATCCCCTCCGCGACCACGCCGACGACGAACTTGTCCACGATCCCGAGCGCCCACTGGTTCACGGTGTTGAAGGTGGCCGGCGCGACGAGGACCGCCGAGGCCTCCGGCCACACGTCCGGCTCGCCGGGAAGCCCGTAGTCCCACCGCACGGGATGCCCGGTGAGCACGGCGAGCCCGTCGAGCGACCCGGCGAGCCAGCGGGCCGCCGTGGGGGTGAGCCCGAGGCAGACGTCCCAGCCGTCGGCCTGCGCGTCCTCGATGACGCGGGCGATGTCGAAAACGGGCTCGGCGGCGCTGGCAAACAAGTACAAGGTGCTCATCCCCTCATCCGACCACACCCGCTCCCACCACGCCGAAGACCCCCGGCCATGATCGACGGAAACCCCCCGCCACCCGGCCGGAAACCCACCCCTACGCCAAGCGGGCGGTCACCAGGTACCCCGCGAAACGAACACCCGGCCGAGCCTCGGCCCACCCGTCCGCCTCCTCGACCGGAACCAGTACGGCGGTACCCGGCACGGGGAAGGCGGTCATGCCCGGGGACGCCTCGTGGCGACAGTGGACCTCGACGACCGTCAGCACCTCCAGCGAGACGGCCTCGCGGTCCGGCCGCTGCCCATGGTGCTCCTCACGGAAGTCGATCGCGGCCGCCTGCCGCTCCCCGACGACATCGGCGTAATCCTCCGGATCGACCCGCACCAGGTTCCACGAGACGACCCCGCCCGACGCGAAGCCCTCCCCACAGCACTGCATCTGCCAGTCATCGACCCAGACGGTCACCGCCATGCCCCCTTGTCCGCCGGCCGCCCCGTCCACCGTCACGACGCACACCGAAGACCCCGGACCACGATCGGTCCGAGGCCTTCTCCCTGACGGAGCCGGTGCGTCTATCCAGGTCACCTCCGGACGTTCCCCGAGCGAGAGGCGACCGACGGGGGTATGTCGTTTCACGCAAGGTGACCTTGGGACCCACGAGGAGATCAGCATGTACGCAGTGATCCGGCGCTACGAAGGAGTGACCGACTCCGCCGAGGCAGGACGCCAGGTGGCCGAGGGATTCGTGCCCCTCCTGCGCCGAGTCCCCGGCTTCGTGGCCTACTACTGGGTGGACGCCGGGGACGGGGTGATGGTCTCCACCAGCGTCTTCGAGGACCGATCCGGCGCCGAGGAATCGATCGAACGGGCGGCGGACTTCGTGAGGGAGAACCTCGCACCGCTGCTCCCCCACCCTCCTCAGGTCACGGCCGGCCCGGTGGTGGCCGCTGGATGACGCCCTGCGAACCGGGCCGCCGACCAGGGCCCCGATGCCACCCACCACACGATCCGCCCACAGCCGAGGACCCCCCACACGCCCCGGCCGCACACCTCACCCTCACCCTCACACCGGACCTCCGCCGACGAGAGCCCGGCCGCGACCGACCACCCCACTGACGCCCACCAGGGCCACCGAAGACCCCGGACCATGACCGCCCGGGGCCTCCGGACTGCCGGGCCCGAACGGTTTCGAACCGCCGACGTCCGCTTCGCAGACCTGGCACCACGCGCGGATACGTACTCGCTGGTCGTCGCGCGTGCCAGGCGACGAGTCCCCCGACGGGCGTTTACCCCCCGACGGGCTCCGGGTGCCCGTGGGTGACCGCTCGCCCTGGCACGGATCTGGCACGCGAGCGCGCCGAGGCCAGGCGGTCAGTCGTGTCGCGAAGCTGGTACGTGGATGCCAGGGCCAAGATCGGTAGAAGCCGCCAACAACTGGGCTGCCGCTTGTAGCTCGCGTCCCCATGCCAGGAGATCATCCGGCTGGATCCATTCGCTGTACTCCGCTGCGGTGGAGAGGAACTGCGCCTCCTCCCGGGTGCGTGCCGTAACGGTCATCGAGAGACCGTCGCCCACTTCCCTGGGACTCAGCGCGCCTTGCGCGAGACCGACCGCGAGGCTCACGAGGAGACGTCGGCCGGCCGTCTCCTCGTCAGGAAGAGGCACGTCGAGCTCGCTCAGCGCCTGGAGGTACAGCTCGCGGACCTCGGTCGCATCGCTCCGGCGCGGCAGGCCGGCCAGCTCACGGAGGGCAGGAGAGTCGTGCCCGTCAACCAGCGCGTGCGCAGCGAGCATCGGGAGATCCTCAGGGCGGAGCACCTCCGCCACGTACTGCCACGCACTGTCCTGCAACCGGTCCATGACGGCCATCGTGGAGGGTGCAAGACGTGTTGACCAGCAGATTGCCATTGGTTCGGAGGCCTCAGTACCTTGCCTGCACACGGCTCCGGAGGGCGCGTGCGGATCACGAGTTCTGCCAGGTCAGAGGCCTAGCGCGGGCACGATGACGTACGGCCGTCCACGAATAGGCCGTGACTTGCGGAGTTGGGACTCGGCGAGGAGTCTGCTTCTGCGACGCCCGGGGGCAGTTAGCCAAGGAGTCCGAAACGCTCGCGCACGCGATCGTCTAGCTTTCCTGCCCTCCAGGTCGCCAAGCTCGGCCGCACACCCAGCCAGGGCTGCCTCGTGGTCGACCCAACTACCCTCCAGCTCCGAGTGAAAACCGCACCATCGACCCGTGGAAGGGTGTGCTTTCTTCGCCTTCTCGATCAAGTGCGCTACTCGGAAGCGACTATGGCGGCATCATCGTCGTCATGGATGCAGGGATAGCTGCTGTGCTGGGTGCCGGAGTCGGAACAGTAGGCGTGATCGTGACTGGCTGGACCGCAAGGTCAGCAACCAAGATGCAGATGCGCAATGAGGCGGTGCGTGAACGTAGGGCGCCACGTCGAGCCTCCTACGAGGCGTTCTCGTCCGCTGCCATGACATTCCACGATCACCTACAACCCTGGGTGCACTTCGGGCGGCTCCTCGACCGGACGAGGATCTCGAAAAACGAAGCCACAGATCCTACGTCATACCTGAAGAGCAGTGAGTTTAAGGACGGCTACGTTGATCGGGCCATAGTGCTCGCTGACGATGTGAGCCGATTCGGCCGGCACGTTGTCCTTGACGGACCAGCTGACATCGAACCGTTCGTGACCAAGGTAACGGAGCTGTCCAGCGACCTCGTTGCCCCGTTTCGAATCCTGCTGAGCTTCGCTCGCCTCTCCGACGAGGTAGGTGACGCGATCGTTGCCTATGACACCTCAAAGTTTCCTGAGAAGCTGAAGCAATTGGACGGTGTTGTTCGCGAGTTCCTCCAACATGCAAGTACGGCACTAGATCGTGACGTCTCCAGTTGACCGATTGGTTGGCGCAGTAGCCAGCCCACCCAAGCCTTGCCGCCCGTGTCATGAAGCCCTGCTTTGCAAGAGAGGGAGGACGATCATTGGCCTGGCCCACACCGATGATCAGAGAGCGGATCCCGGCGCCCGCCAATGCCCCTCCTTCACCGAGGCTCCCCACGTGATATTGGCACGGATACGGCACGCCCCATCGGGGCTCAGCGATGTTCCGGGCGTCTGCGTCGCCCATGGCGCTGCGGCTGTAGGTCTCGGGGGTGAAATTATTCCACCATATGCAGTAACCCTTCCTCCGGGATCAGTGTCGCTCCGGCAGGCTGAGACCTATCGAATCAAACGGAGGCTCGATGGCCAGCGAAGCCGAAGGGGGGAAGTCTCAATCGGGGGAGCAGAGAGATAACGGTAGCGAGGATAAAGACGGGACAGGAAACCAGGAGCGTTCTGGTGAGATTGCTCGGCGCCTAATTGTAACCACTCAGGTTGCCGCTGGAATCCTGGCGTTGATCACAGCCCTCGTTATGCTTAATTCGAGCGTGCCCATCACTCTAATCATTGCAACCTTCACCCTTTCCCCGGTAATTTTCCTCTATCTTGGCGCAAACTTGCTCTGGGGATTCTTGGCTGAGTTTGGGACGCAGAACGTGCATGGAAGTGGAGGTCAATCGAGCCAGGCATCCATCATGGCTGAAGCTGCGAAGCTGACCGTAACCGTTCAAGGTGTGGCTTTGGGGCTAGTTTTCGCCTTTGCGAAAAATCGAGACGTTGACCTCACTGTTCAAGTCGGTGCAGTGGCCCTTGTGGCGGGCGTCATCCTTGGCCTTCTGTTGTATACGCTTGTTGTAGTTGATCTGCCGACGGTCCCCTGTCAGGTAGTGGCGAGCATCTTGTATAACATGACCCTTTGGAGTGCCAGTTACGGCCTTACCTGCATCGCCTTCTCGCTGTTCACATAGTCTGCTCTCGGATTCAGGTCAAGGGAATGACTGAAGAGGTTAAAAAGCCCTCAGAAGGGCTCGTTCCGGTGCTCGAACATCACGGTCTTTTCCAGTATGCGCCCAACGCTTTGGAGGTCGTTGAAAGATTCTGTCAGTCATGGGGCGAATACGAGAGTGAACTGGCCGATGATTTGCCTTTGGTCAAAAACCTAATCCTGCTTTCGGCTGCAGAGTATTCTCTAATCCCGTCATTCCTTGACGGTAGTTACAGTCGGCCGGTTCCGGTTCGTGACGTTGATGCGAAGCTTGCCGTACTGAAATGCGACACCACTCCGAGCATTTTGATCCACAAGCATGCGAAGGAGACGGGCACTCCTGCGTTCGTGTCGGCGGCGGATCTCTCTGTGTTCAGTTCTGACGTTGCAAAGCTGTACTTGAAGGACCCGGACTGGTGGGAAAGCCTGCATAATCCAGCTGACCTCTGGAAGGGCGTGGAGTATCTAGAAGAGGCGCACATCAGGTGCCCCTGGCCATCTCTGCAAGCGCTGGCTGAAACAAAGCTACTGAGGGTTCAAGGCCTAATTTGGCAACTTCGCCTTACCGTAGCCAACCGCCATGGATTTGACGAAGCGATCTCAGGTGTGGTTTCTGATTTCGTGCACCTGCGCTTTAGGCATTCCTGAAAGATCGGGAATTTTCGATTCCTGCACTGGTGAACTCAGGGTCGGCTAAGACGCCGCTACGAACTTGAAGCCGCAGGCAGCCTTTGCGCTATCCGCACCCCCGACTCCCGTCCCGTCTGCCGTCGGCCCACACACCGTGGAGCAGGCGCGGTGCCGGGCGTCCAGGTGGAGCGCGCCACTGTACGAACGACCTGGACGCCCGGTGCCGTGTCTGCTCGGCTCTGCCTGGGTCGACGGCAGGCGGGATGGGAGTTCCCCACCGTCACACCCCACCGGCCGGCACCCGCGTACGGCGCCCCCGCCATCCCGGAGCCTGAGGCCCCCGCCGGAGGCATGTCGGTGGCCTTGGACATCGGTGGCCGTTGGGGCTCGACTCATGATTGCGGGAGCCAGGCGGAGCCGTCTGGTCTTCGTAGTTGGTGGTGCCGAAAGCCCCCCACGCTCTTGCTGTAGGTGCGACTCTGTAGCCATGGATCTGGAAGAGCTGCTCGCTGCCATGGACCGCACGACGGCCAACTTGAAGAAGCTCGAAGGGGTGTGGGAGCGGGCGCAACCCCTCATTCCGACCGGCCCGCAACTCGGCTCGAATATCGAGTATGACGGGCTCCGGGCCGCCTGGGCAGACCTCCTCCCCGGGCTTCCACTCATCGATGGCTGGACCATCAGCGACCCCCTTCCGGACATCCAGGAAGTTGGCCAGGCATACCTTGAATGCTTCGAAGCCGGTGTTCCGACAACCGCGGTGGATGATGCTACCGACAAGCCAGCTGTGGACCTTGCCGCCTACCGATATCGACTCGACCGGGCTCGCCGGCGAGCTGCCCGAGGCCGCTTGGAGCAACTCGTCGCCACCGTCGACGCAGCGCTCCCTATCGCCGTCGAGGGTACGAAGCGCGACTCGTTGGAGCAATTGACTAACGACTCGACCGATAGGATCGATACGGCGATTCGGGAAATCGCTAGACTCTTGGGCGAGGACGCCGAAAGCATTGATCGATGGTGGGATCTAATTCGACACATGCGATTCAGCCAGGGGCACGACTGGCATGACATCGCTGAATTCGATTGGCCAGCCGTGCGCACGGGCATCCAGGCCCAGGCTCTGGGTGATAGTGATCCATTGCCCGTCCCAGACATCGACCTTGGGCAGGCAGCCTCTGGTGATCTCACGGGAGCAGCCACGTTGGCCCTACCGTGGGATCGGCTGCGCGACGACGGGTTTGAACGGCTCCTCTATGACCTGCTGCGAGCCATTCCAGAGCACCAGAACGTCGAGTGGCTGACGCAAACTCGTGCTCCTGACCGTGGACGTGACCTCTCGCTGGACCGTGTCCTCAAAGACGGTTCCGGGGGTGTCCGTACGGAACGAGTGATCGTGCAAGCAAAACACTGGCTAAGCCGTTCGGTTAATGCCACTGCTGTCATGGAGTCAGTAACAGCCGGCAAGCTGTGGGGGCCTACGCTAGTGCGGGGCCTAATCATCGCTACTAGCGGCCGCTTTACGACGGACGCCGTGGCTTGGGCGGAGCAACACAACTCTGAGGGGAAAGCACCCCACATCGACCTGTGGCCTAACAGCAGACTGAAAACCCTCCTCGCACAGCGGCCTCACATCGCGGCCGCGCACGGTCTTAAGTAACTCATCCAGGGCTGAATACCTGACGTCGGCTGGAATTTCGAAAGCCAAGGGGTAAATTGCGGGGCGCGAGTAGGAGCGATCCGCTGCTCTTGCTGCGAGATTCCCCCCAACTCTCCCATCCCGTCTGCCGTCGGTCCACACACCGTGGAGCGGGCCCGGTGCCGTGTCTGCTCGGCTCTGCCTGGGTCGACGGCAGACAGGATGGGAGCCCCCCACCGCCACAACCCACCAGCCGGCACCCGCCCACGGCCCCCCTCCATCCCGGAGTCGGAGCGCCCCCGCCGGAGGCATCGTCTTGAGCCGCACTCGCGTACCGCCTCGGCCACCTCGTGGGTTCGTCACCCATCAACCCAAGCTGTCAGGCGTGCGGACGGCGGCCGGGCTGGAGCGGGGCGGAGACAGGAGCGCAGGCCCGGGCGACGGGCCGCGCGCGCCGCGCTGTGCGCGGCGGGTGCCTTGATGAAGTAGAGAAACTCTTACCGCACTGCAGTGCCTGGGCTGTTAGCGTGCGATCGGCTGGCAGGTCGCACTGGCCGGGGGTCTTCTCCTCCGGCGGGTCCGGATCGCGGTCCCTGTAGACGTAGTCACTGACGTGCGGGAACGCAGCGCGGGGCGGGCGGTTGCATGGAGTAGCCGCTCAGAAGCCGCCCCAGTCGTGATCGACCGCCGTCGTAGCGGTCGAGCGTGGATGTCATGTGGCATCCGTGTGGCATGGAGAAGCCCCCAGCCATGATCGGCTGGGGGCCTTTTCCCTGGTGGGCGCGGACGGTTTCGAACCGCCGACATCTGCTTTGTAAGAGCAGCGCTCTACCCCTGAGCTACGCACCCGTGGAAGAGGCAACAGCCTACATGGCCGGTGGGTGGGTGTCGCAAACGGATGGGTGCTGGGGGTAGCCCTACCCCCTGGACGGTGGGTCGCCGGATCGTGACGGGGGGTGGCGGGGTTCTACGGTCGGGGGATCGTGGACGTCGCTTCTGGGGGATTGATCGTCATGGCCGTACGCCGCACGTCCCGTGCGCTGCTCGCTTCCGGGGTCGCCGTGCTCGTGCTCGCGGGGTGCGGGAGCGGTGCCGACGTCGAGGGGGCGCCGGTGGAGCGGAAGACGTTCGCGTTCGACGGGGACGCGCTCATCGTCGACTCGGACGACTCCGAGCTGGTGATCACGCCCGCCGACGTCGACGACGTGCGGGTGGAGCGGCAGGTCGACGGGTGGGTGTTCATGGGGTCCGGGCCCGACGCCGACTGGAAGCTGGTGGACGGGCGGCTCACGTTGCGGGTGGAGTGTGATGCCGTCGCGGCGAGTTGCTCTGCCGTGCACCGGATCCAGGTGCCCCGCGGTGTCGCCGTCACCGTCGAGGACGACAACGGGGGCGTGACCGCCGAGGGGTTCGACACGCCCCTGAAGGTGCGGTCCGACAACGGGGACGTGCGGGTACGGAAGGTCAGCGGAGCGCTCGATCTCGGTGGGGGGAACGGGGATCTGGACGTCGACGGCTCCGTCACCTCGGCCGAGGTCGCCGTCCGGTCCGACAACGGGGACGTGCGCATCACCCTCGCCGCCGTCCCCCGCAAGGTCGACGTCGTCACCGACAACGGCGACGTGACCGTGACGGTGCCCGAGGCCGAGTACGCCGCCTCCGGCTCCAGCGACAACGGCGACGTCCGGATCGACGTGCCCCGCCGCGACGGCAGCGGGCACGTCGTGAGTCTGCGCAGCGACAACGGGGACGTCGCCGTTCGTACGGTGAACTGACCGGGCCGTGTGTTCGTCCTTACCGGGTGGGAGAATGAACCGGACCGGGCACGGCGGACAGAGCACGGGGAGTAGTACGTGGCGGCGAGCGACGCTAGGGGGTGTCCTGTCGATCAGGCCGGATCAGGGAGCGGCGTCCGGCACCGGACATCGCGGGGCGGAGGGGGGAGTCATGGCGGAGCCATGCCGACCCACGACGACACGGCGGGGCGCGGTGCCGGACGCCGCGGGCCCGGCCTGATCGACAGGACGCCCCCTGGGGGCACATCGGCGCCCGGGGGTTCCTCCGCGTTCCGGCTGGCGTTCGCGCTGCCCCTGCTCGTGGGCGCGCTGCTGCCGCAGGCCTTCGCGGGCGGCGGGACCCGTCGCTGGTTCGGGGGACGCGGAGAGGGGCAGCGGGCCGAGGCCCAGGCCGCCAAGGACGCCGCCGCGGCCGCCTTCTACGAGCTCGACACCGCCCAGCGCGGGCTGCGCATCTCCATCGAGACGATCACCGCCGTGGACGGCTCCCCCGAGGCGCGCCGCGCCGTCGACGGGTTCGAGGCGCTCGGGCGGCGGATCGACGAGGTCAGCCACGGCTACATCAGTGCCGTCGACGCGCATGACCTCGATCGGGACGAGTTGGACGCCGCCACCGCCTCGCGCGCCCGCGCCGATCTGACCCGCGCCAAGGAGGAGCTCGACCGCGTCAAGGGCGAGTTGGACCGGTTCGAGCAAGGGCTCGCCCCTCTCCTCGGGCGCGCCGAGACCCAGCTCGCCCGCCTCGCGCCCGCCGTCGAGCGGGCCCGGCAGGCCCTGCGGGGCGCGAGCGGCGCCCTGGACGGCGCCCGGGAGAGCGGGCTGCGCGCCGACGACCTGGCCGCGCGGCTCGCCGCGCTCGGGCCCGAGCTCACCCGTCTCAACGAGGGCGCGGGCCGCCACGGGGTCGCCGAGACGCTCCAGCGCGCCGACCGGGTGCTGCGGGACGCCGAGGCCGTGCGGACCGAGGCCGAGCGGCTGCCCGAGCGGGCCGCCGAGATCGACAAGCGCCTGGTGTCGCTGCGTACCCGCACCGAGGCGCTCACCACCCGCGCGGGAGGCGTCGAGCCCGTCCTCTCCGAGCTGCGCCGGCGGTACTCGGCCGCCTGCTGGCAGGACCTCCAGCACGTGCCGGAGCAGGCCGTCGCGACGCTCCGGCAGGCCGAGGAGCGGCTCGCCGAGGCCGGAAGGGCGCGGGCCGAGCAGCGCTGGCCCGACGCGACCTCGCTGCTCTCCACGGCCCGCGCGCTGCTCGACTCGACCGACGAGGCCGTCTCGGCCGCCGGTGACCGGCTGCGCCGCCTGGACGCCGTCGCGAAGGACCCGAAGGCGGAGACCGACCGGGCGCGGTTCGCGGTACGGGACGCCCAGCGGCTCGCGATGGCCGGACGGAACACGCCCGACCCCCGCCACGCCCGGCCCCTCGACGACGCCGTCGCCCGGCTCGACCGGGCCGTGGACGGGCTGGAGGGCCGCCACCCCGATTACTGGCACTTCCTGACCGAACTGGAGGCCGTCCGCGCCACCGCCGCCCGGGTCGTCGGGCAGATCCGGGAGGAACGGGGCTCCGGTCACTGAACGGCCCGGCCGTCCCCGAGCCCGTTCCCGGGCCGGTCGCTGAGTCGCTGATCGGGGCGGGGAGGGCCGGGGCGGTCGCTCGGCTGCCCTGTGAGGCCCGGGCGGGCGCCCGTCCGCCCGGTGGTCGCCGGCGCCGCCGCCGTTAGCCTGGTGCCATGCCTCGTTACGAATACCGCTGCCGCACCTGCGACGACACCTTCGAGCTCAGCCGTCCCATGGCCGAGTCCTCCGCTCCCGCCGCCTGCCCCGTCGGGCACGACGACACCGTGAAGCTGCTGTCGGCCGTGGCCGTCGGCGGTGCCGCCGGTGCCGCCCCCGCCCCGAGCGGGGGCGGCGGCGGCTGCTGCGGCGGGGGTTGCTGCGGCTGACCCTCAGGTCAGCCGGCGACGGCCGCCCGGAAGCGGCGGAGGATCTCTTCCCCCGCCGCCACTCCGCGCTCCGCGAGGACGTCGAGGTGGGGTGCCGTCCAGTCGCTGTCGGCGAGTTCGCCGTGGCCCGGGCGCCAGGCCCGGTCGGCGGCGAGCAGCAGGTCGGCGTCGAGGAGGGAGTCCCCGGCGGCCAGGGTGAGCGTGGCGCCGGTGCGGCGGGCGACCTCGCGGACGGCCGCGCTCTTGGTGAGCGGCTTCGGTACGGCGTACACCTTGCGGCCCTGGAGCGAGACGGTCCAGCCGCGGTCGCCCGCCCAGCCGCCGAAGCGGTCCAGCCAGTCCTCGGGGAGCCGCTCCCGCTCGACGACCAGGTAGGCGAAGAGGTCCTCGGCCACCCGGTGCTTGCGCACCCAGGACAGGTCCGTGGTGGCGGTGAGGTAGGCGCGGATCTCGGAGAGCGGCGCGCATTCGTCGTCGAGCCTGCGCAGGACGGACTCGTGCCAGTCGCGGTCGGAGACGCCGTCGACGAGGATGTGTCCGCCGTTGGCGCAGATCGCGTACGCCGGTGCGGTGCCCGGGAGCTGGATGCGCTGGTACTGCTTGCGCGTCCGCGTCGTGGTGGGCACGAAGACGGTCTCGGCGGTCAGCCGCGCCAGGAGTTCGGCCGCGTCCTCGGTCATGTAGGAGAGCGGCTTGGACTCGTGGACCTCGACGCAGAGCAGCCGGGGGGCCTGGGCGTCCGGCATGCCGAGGGCGAGGGCCGCGGTCGAGTAGATGAGGGTGCGGTCGAGGTCGCTGGCGACCAGGGTCGTGCCCGTCCTGATGCCGGTCCCGGTCGCGGTCGGGGTCTCCGGCCCCGTCGAGGTCTCGGTCTCGGGCCCGGTCTCGTTCGAGGTCTCGGGGCCCGTCGAGGTCTCGGGACCGGTCGGCGTGCTCGTCTGCGTGCTCACCGGGACACCACCGCCTTGCCGTCGGCGCCCGTGGCGCCCCTCGTGTACTGGGGGTGGATCAGTCCCACGCAGCTGTACGGGAGTTCGTCGACCACCTCGACCGGTACGCCGCGCTGCTCGGCGAGCAGCCGGACGTGCGCGAGCTCGGCGTCGGCGCCCCGCTTGGCGAGGATCTTCCAGGGGACGCGGCGGAGCAGGACGCGGGTGGTCTCGCCGACGCCCGGCTTGACCAGGTTGACGTCGTGGATGCCGTACTCCTCGCTGATCCGCTCGACGGCCGCCCAGCCCTCCCAGGTGGGGGTGCGGTCGGCGGCCAGGAGCTCCTTGACGTCCGTGTCGACGGTCGCGGCGACCTCGTCGAAGCGGGCGGCGACGGCGTCGAGGAAGGCCCCGGAGACGTCGGACCCGGCCAGCTCGCGGTAGAACTTGGCGCCGTGGAAGTCGTTCGGTCCGACGAGGTCGGAGCGGAGGACCGTGCGCGATATCAGGCCGGAGACCGTGGAGTTGAGGCACGCGGACGGGATGAGGAAGTCCTCGCGGGTGCCGTAGGTGCGGACGCAGGAGCCGGGGTCGGCGAGGACCGCGATCTCCGGGTCGAAGCCGTCGAACTCCTTGATCGCTTCGGCGAGTTCGCGGGTGATGGCGCCCTTTCCGGTCCAGCCGTCGACGAACACGACGTCGGCCGGGTCGTGGTGGGCGGCGAGCCACCGCAGCGCGTTGGCGTCGATGCCGCGGCCGCGCACGATGGACACGGCGTAGTGCGGGAGGTCGAGGCCGTGGCGGGCCTGCGCCCAGCGGCGCATGAGGACGCCGACGGGGGTGCCGGCCCGGGCGAGGGAGACCAGGACGGGGCGTGCGGACCGCTCGGCGAGGACGGTCTCGGTGACCGTGCCGACCGCGCGGGCCATCCGGGCGGCGGAGCTCTCCAGGGCGGTGTGGAAGAGCTCCTGGTAGCGCTCGCTGGGCTGGTACTCGACGGGGAGCGACTCGGCGTAGTGGGCGCCGCCGCTCTGGATGGCCTCCTCCCGTTCCTCGGTGGGTGCCTCGAGTTCGACGTCCGAGAGGTCCTGGAGCAGCCAGCCGACCTCTTCGGGTGCGTACGAGGAGAAGGCGGGGCCGCGGAGGGGCTCGGGCAGCATGGAGCTCCTTTCGGGAGCTTCGGTGACGGAGGCCGTGGGGACGTGGGACGGGACCACCGCGAGCACGACGCGCGGGATGTGCGCGGCGAGCTGGGCGAGCAGGCCGTCCGGGGCGTGCAGGGCCGGGGTGTCGGCGGTGGAGTCGACGACGAGGACGACGGCGTCGAAGCCCGCGCCCGCGACGTTGTAGGCGTAGCGCTCGCCGGGCCCGTCGGCGGGGTCGTCGTGGGCCGGGAAGACGAGTCGGGTGCGGATCGCGTAGCCGGGGTCGTCGACGGCGAGGACGGGCGAGCGGGTGGTGGTCGAGTAGCGGACGTCGTGACCGGCGTCCTCCAGGGCGGTGCCGAGGCGCAGCGGCGCGTACATCAGCTCTTCGAAGCCGAGGACGAGCACGCGGGGGTTCGCCGGGGGCCGTTCCCCGGGTCGGGCCGGGGGCTGGGGCTGGGCCTGGGGCTGGGGCTGGGGCTGAACCTGGGACTCGGTCTGGGGCTGAACCTGGGCCTGGGGCTGGGCCTGGGACTCGGTCTGGGCCTGGGACTCGGTCTGGGGCTGAACCTGGGACTGGGTCTGAGCCTGGGCCCCGGGGGCGGGCCGGGCCTTCCCCGCCCCCGTCCCCGCCGGGGTGCCGAGCGCCTCCGCGATCCGGTTCGCCATCCCCGGCAGCGCCGTCTCCAGGCGCTCCCGGTGCTCGGTCGTGAAGCCGTGCCGGCCGCCGTCGGGGAGTTCCTCGGGCCAGCCGAGTTCCACCCGTACGGGTGCCTCCCGCGGCACGCGGCGCACGGGGCCGGTCTCCGTCCCCTGCGCCTTCTCGTGTTCCGCCACCAGCGCCTGGCCCTTCTCCAGGACCCCGTCCGGGAGGCGGACCGTGCCGGCCGCGCCGGCGATCAGGTCGACGCGGGCGCCGATCTCCGTCGCGAAGGCGTCCAGGCGGCCGGCGTCGGCGGCGGAGCGCATGTCGACGAGGGCCACGACGACGTACCGCTCGCGCGGGTAGCGCTCGTGCAGGGCGCGGATGGTGTTCAGGACGGTGTTGCCGGTGGAGAACTCGTCGTCGACGAGGACGAGGGGGCCGTCGCCCGCGAGGAGCTCGGGGTCCTCGGGCAGCAGGAGGTGCGAGGTGGCGTGGGAGTGGGACTCCTCGAAGCCGCCCGCGCGGGCGACGCCGGCCACCGGGCGGCGGGTGGAGTGGAGGTACGGGGCGAGGCCGAGGCCGTCGGCGACGGCGTGCCCGAGGGCGGTGGCGGTCTCCGCGTAGCCGAGGACGACGGACCGGGCGGCCTCCTCGTCGCCGAGCAGTGCGCGGACGCTGCGGCCGAGGGCGAGGCCGGAGCCGTACACCAGGGAGGGCCGCTGCGGCACGTGCTTGCCGAGCACGTTGGAGACCAGCAGGTGCGCGCGCTTGGGGTTGCGACGCAGTGCGAGGCCCAACAGGGCCGGTAGCTCCTCGCCGCCGATCAGTTCGACGCCCAGTCGCTCCGCGACCCACGTTCCGGTCCACACCACGTCGTCGACGTCCCTTCGTCAGCCGGCCAGGCCGGCGGTGAGCAGATCCACGAAGCCGACGTCCTCCTTGGCGACGCCGAAGACCTCGGCGCGCAGGAGGGTGCGCTCGGCCCACGCGCGATGCGGCTTCACCTCGTTCATCTTGTTCGTGTAGGCGGAGCGGAGCACGCCGCCGCCGTCCCGGTCGGGCCGCAGGATGTCCTGGGCGTCGCTCCACTCCTCGTGGCTGACGACGGAGAGGGCGTGCACCGGCACCACGTGGGTGGGGTGGATGCAGGTCTTGCCGAGCAGGCCGTTGGCCCGGTCGAGTTCGATCTCGCGCAGCAGGCCGTCGAGGTCGTGCTCGATGAGGGCGGTGCGCAGGTCCTCGGCGCGGCCTTCGAGGAAGGGGCTGCGGCGCAGCTGCGGCTTGAACATGCGCTCGCCGGGGCGGAAGTACTCCCAGACGGGTCCGGTGACGGTGAAGCCGGTGCCGTCGGAGCGGCCGAGGACGTTGACGACGTCGGCGATGACGTTCGCGACGATCTTGATGTCGTACGCGGTCATGTCGGGCGAGCGGCGCAGGCCGTAGGCGGAGCAGAAGTCGGTGACGCCGAGGCGGAGGGCGAGGACGCGGTCGCGGTACTTGTCGGTGATCGAGGCGATCCCGGCGAGGGTCTCGGCCCGGGTCTCCAGGTGGAGGAGCTCGGGGGACTCCAGGACGGGCATGGCGAAGAGGCGCCGCCCGGTGGTCCGCTCGGCCTCGGCGAGCGCTTCGAGGAAGGCGCGGCCGCGGGCCTCGGTGAACTTGGGCAGTACGAATCCGGACAGCAGGCGGACGGACGCGCCGAGGCGGTCGACGAGGTCGGTGATCTGGTGCGGTTCGCGGACCCGGATGAAGAGCAGGGGCAGGTCCGGGGCGGTGCCGGCGTCCGTCCCGGTCCCGGCGGCGAGGTCGGCGAAGTTCCGGACTAGGTTGTCCTCGCCCGCCTCGACGTCGGCGTCGCTGATGGAGTCCTCCAGGCAGAGCACCATGGAGACCACGCCGCGTCCGGCCTGTTTGCGCACGGCGTCGGCGAGCCGGGGCCGGGTGGCCGGGCTGTAGAGCGTGGCGCCCAGGGCCACGGCGAGCGTGCGCGCGGGCGAGTCGGCCGTGAAGTCGGCCGGCTCCTGGTGGAACAGCCCGGTCCGCACCGCGGACGGGATGTGCCCGAAATGACGCATGTGAGTCCCCCGTCTGCCTCTCCGGCCCTGATGACATGTGGCCGGTAATAGTACGTAGGTGCGGGTGTCCGTAGTTCCCTGGGCGCATGAAATTCAGGTAACCGACCGGCGTCCCGCGCCACGTTCCGGTATCGGGAGCGCCCCCGCGTTGTCCGCGGGTCGGGCGGGAGGGCAGGATTGCGGTCATGACGCACGCGATGCAGAAGGGCTCCAACGTCCCTCTCGACACCGCGGCCGTACGGGCCGTGCTCCGCTGGACCCCGGGCCCCGGGGTCCCCGACGTGGACGCCTCGGCCCTGCTCCTCGGGCCTTCCGGCCGCGTGCGGTCCGACGAGGACTTCGTCTTCTACAACCAGCCGCGCCACCCCTCGGGGCTGGTGCGACGGCTGCCGAAGAAGCGGGTCTCCGAGGGCCTGACGGACACCGTGGAGGCCGATCTGGCGGCGCTCGACGTCTCGGTCGACCGGGTGGTGATCGCGGCCTCCTCCGACGGCGGCACCTTCCGCTCCGTCTCCGACCTGCGGATCCTGCTGTACGACGCGGTGGCCGGGACGGAGCGCGAGCCGCTGGCCCTGTTCGACGTGACGGCGGAGACCGGCGAGGAGACGGCGGTCATCTGCGGCGAGCTGTACCGGCGCGGGGACGGCTGGAAGTTCCGCGCGGTGGGGCAGGGTTATCCGACGGGGCTCGTCGGTCTCGCCACGGACTTCGGCATCTCGGTCGACGAGGACGCGGCGGAGGACGCGGCCCTGGGGGGCGCCCCGGACGCCTCCCGGGACGCCCAGGGGCCGGTCGGCGGCGTCTCCGGCTCCCCGGAGGGCGCGTCGGCCGCCGGCTCCCCCGCGGGCGGCTCCCACGACCCCGACCTGACCGTGGCCCACACTCCCGTGCCGCCGCAGCCGGCCGTGCCGCCCATGCCGGACCGGGTGCCCCCCATGCCGGACCGGGCGCCCGCCTACGGGTACCCGCAGCAGCCGGGGAACGCCCCGGCCCCCGCGTACGGCTACCCGCAGCCCGTGACCGCCCCCGAGCAGAACCCGGCGCCGGAGTTCCGCATGCCTCCGATGGGGCCCCAGTTCGTCCGGAGCTGAGCCGGCGGACAGGGCCCTACGCCTTGGTCTTGTAGCCGCGCCCCCACTGGAGCCCCCAGCCGTACAGCCGGTCCAGTTCGGCCTGGAAGCCGTACACGAACCGCACCTCGCGGCGGACCGTCAGCTCGCCCTTGACGTTCTCCATGGAGAAGACGGCGCAGGAGCGGGCCTGCGGGGCGCGCTCGTCGAGCTCGATCTCGATCCGGGGGCCGTTGCTCGGGTAGAGCGTGACCTTGGCGTGCGTGCGGTCGAAGGCCGGCGTCTGGTCGTAGATGTAGACGAAGAACAGCAGGCGCTTGATCTCGTCCCGGTGGTCCAGGTTGACGAAGACCGTCTCGCCCGAGGAGCCCCCGAAGCGGTCGTCGCCGCTGAGCTTCACGTACGGGGCCGTGTTGAGGTCGCCGAAGAAGCCGCCGAGGGGCTGCACGACGCCCTTGCTGCCGTCGGTGAGCTCGTAGAGGCAGCCGAGGTCGAGGTCGACGTTGACCATGCCCTGGGTGTGGGCCTGGACGACCTCGGGCTTGAAGAGCTGGGCCGGGTTCCGCAGCAGCCGGCCGCTCTGCCGGGAGCGGCCCTCGATGTCGGAGGTGCGCATCCGCCAGGAGAGGTTGACCCGGAGGTTGCCGGTGGCGGCGCCCTGTTTGGTGAGCGAGACGGTCGGCCGCCGTTTCGTCAGGTCGATCGCGTTCGACGCGGCGCTGCCCGAGTCGAACTGCGCCGCCCTCGTCGGAAACAGGTTGTCCCAGAAGGCCATGCCGCCTTCACCCCCACTGGTCGTCTACGCCGTGCACATGCCTGCGGGGCGGCCGGTGCATCGGCCGCCCCGCAGTGAAGCGTTCCTCGCCGCCGGGGGTGTCACACCCCGGACGGCACCTCGGTCTTGTCGTCCGAGGGGCCGGAGCCGCCCTCGGCCTCCGCGAGCCGCTTGTTGCGGCGGACGGAGGACCAGAAGGACCAGGCGATGAGCAGGACGCCGATGGAACCGGTGACGATCTCGGGGATCTCGTACTGGATGGTGATCATGAGGACCACGGCCAGGGCGCCGATCGCGTAGTGGGCGCCGTGCTCCAGGTAGACGTAGTCGTCGAGGGTGCCCTGGCGGACCAGGTAGACCGTCAGCGAACGGACGTACATGGCGCCGACGCCCAGGCCGAGCGCCATCAGGACGATGTCGTTGGTGACGGCGAAGGCGCCGATGACACCGTCGAAGGAGAAGGAGGCGTCGAGGACCTCCAGGTAGAGGAACATGAAGAAGGCGGCCTTGCCGGCCAGCTGGACCGCGGAGACCTTCTTGCCGGTGCGCTTGGCCTCTTCCTCGGCCTCGTGCTCGCGCTCCTCTTCCTCCTCCAGCTTGTTCTCGAAGTAGCCGGAGAGGCCGCCGACGACGAGGTACGTGATGAGGCCGGCGATGCCGGAGACCAGGACCGTCTGCGCCTTGTCGACGTGCGCGCCGCCGTGCTGGTGGGCCTGGGTCGCGAAGGTCATGGAGGTGATGAGCAGGACGACCAGCGCGATGCAGACCGACAGCATGTCGACCTTGCCGAGCTTGGCGAGCGGGCGCTCGATCCAGCGCAGCCACTGGATGTCCCGGTCCTCGAAGATGAAGTCGAGGAAGATCATCAGCAGGAACATGCCACCGAAGGCGGCGATCGACGGGTGCGCGTCGGTCACCAGCTCCTGGTACCTGTCGGCGTCGTTCAGCGCGAGATCGACGGCTTCGAGGGGGCCGATCTTCGCGCTGATGGCGACGATCACGACGGGGAAGACGAGGCGCATGCCGAAGACCGCGATGAGCACGCCGACCGTGAGGAAGATCTTCTGCCAGAAGGCATTCATCTTCTGCAGGATTCCGGCGTTGACCACCGCGTTGTCGAACGACAGGGAGATCTCCAGGACGCAGAGGATCGCGACGATCCCGAACGCCTCCCACCCCCCGTAGAGCACCGCCACGGCCAAGCCGAGCACAGTGATCGCGAACGACCAGCCGAAGGTTTTCAGAATCACTGTCTACCCCATCGTGAAATTACAGGCTTTACGAAACGTTGACCCCGAAGTCTAGAGCGATGCCCCGAAGCCCGGACGCGTACCCCTGTCCCACCGCCCGGAACTTCCATTCGCCGTTGTAGCGGTAGAGCTCGCCGAAGATCATCGCGGTCTCCGTGGAGGCGTCCTCCGAAAGGTCGTACCGGGCGAGCTCCTGGCCGTCCAGCCGATTCACGACGCGGATGAACGCGTTGCTGACCTGGCCGAAGCTCTGGCCGCGGTTGTCGGCGTCGTGGATCGACACCGGGAAGACGATCTTGTCGCAGTGGGCCGGCACCTTGGTGAGGTCCACGATGAGCGACTCGTCGTCCCCGTCACCCTCGCCGGTGAGGTTGTCGCCGGTGTGTTCGACGGACCCCTCGGGGCTGCGGAGCTGGTTGTAGAAGACGAAGTACTCGTCCCCGAGCACCCGGCCGGCCTGGCACAGCAGGGCGCTGGCGTCGAGGTCGAAGGGGGCTCCGGTGGTGGAGCGCGCGTCCCAGCCGAGCCCCACGAGGACCTGGGTCAGGTTGGGTGCGGCCTTGGAGAGGGAGACGTTGCCTCCCTTGGCGAGCGTGACGCCCATGATTCGGTTCCTCCCCGGTGGTGATGAGGCACGTCCGGCGCCACACGGGAGGTGCGGCGCCGGACGGTTCGAACGGTTCGGCTCAGACGTTGACGCCGAAGTCCTGCGCGATGCCGCGCAGGCCCGAGGCGTACCCCTGGCCGACGGCGCGGAACTTCCACTCCGCGCCGTGCCGGTAGAGCTCACCGAAGACCATGGCGGTCTCGGTCGAGGCGTCCTCGGAGAGGTCGTACCGGGCGATCTCGGCGCCGCCGGCCTGGTTCACGACGCGGATGAACGCGTTGCGCACCTGGCCGAAGGACTGCTGGCGGTTCTCCGCGTCGTAGATCGAGACCGGGAAGACGATCTTGGCCACGTCGGCCGGCACGCCGGCCAGGTTGACCTTGACCTGCTCGTCGTCGCCCTCGCCCTCGCCGGTGAGGTTGTCACCGGTGTGCTCGACCGAGCCGTCGGCGCTCTTCAGGTTGTTGAAGAAGACGAAGTCCTGGTCGTTGCGGACCTTGCCCGCCTCGCTCACCAGGATGGCGCTGGCGTCGAGGTCGAAGTCCGTACCGGTGGTGGTGCGGACGTCCCAGCCCAGACCGACGGTCACGGCGGTGAGGCCAGGGGCCTCCTTGGTCAGCGAGACGTTGCCGCCCTTGCTGAGGCTGACTCCCACGAGTCCCTCCATAGGTTTCCAGGGGCAGCGCCCCCAGTCGTGCGTTGGCATCGGATCAACGTCTGGATCCTAGTGACGGGTTCCCGGTCGAAACAGTCGATTCGCCCGGTGAATCCGCGGGTGTCGGCCTCGGGGCGCTCAGAGCGCTTCGAGGGCCCTCACGTAGTCGCGCAGGTCGCGGGCGTCCGACAGGGCGTTCACGACGGTCCAGCGGACGACGCCCTCCTTGTCGATGACGAAGGTGCCGCGGACCGCGCAGCCCTTCTCCTCGTCGAAGACGCCGTAGGCCCGGGAGGCCGCGCCGTGCGGCCAGAAGTCGGAGAGCAGCGGGAACTCCAGGTCCTCCTGGTCGCCGAAGACGCGGAGGGTGTGGATGGAGTCGTTGGAGACGGCGAGGAGCTCGGTGTCGTCGTTGACGAACGCCGGGAGGTTGTCGCGGAGCTCGCGCAGTTCCCCGGTGCAGACGCCGGTGAAGGCGAAGGGGTAGAAGAGCAGCACCACGTTCTTCTCGCCGCGGAAGTCGGAGAGCCGCACGGTCCGGCCGTGGTTGTCCTTGAGCTGGAACTCCGGGGCCTTGGTGCCGACCTCGATCGCCATCGCGTACGCGTCCCTTTCGACGGGGCCCGGGCCTTGGGCCGTACCGGTGAACCCCACCCTACGGCCTGCGCACGAAAGCCCCCGCCGGCGGACCGGCGGGGGCTCCTCGCAGCGTGGTGATCAGCGCTTGGGGGCGGCCAGGCGGGTGCCCGTCCAGTCCTTGGCGACGCTGATGCTCTTGGTCTGGGAGAGACCCGCTGTCTGCGCGGCATCCTGGATGTCGGACGGCTCGATGTAGCCGTCGCGGCCGGTCTTCGGGGTCAGCAGCCAGATGTTGCCGCCGTCCTCCAGAAGACCGATGGCGTCCACCAGGGCGTCGGTGAGATCGCCGTCCTCGTCGCGGAACCACAGCACGACGACGTCGGCGACGTCGTCGTAGTCCTCGTCCACGAGGTCCTGTCCGATGACGGACTCGATGCCTTCACGGAGATCCTGGTCGACGTCGTCGTCGTAGCCGATCTCCTGGACCACCTGTCCGGGCTCGAACCCCAGCCTCGCTGCCGGGTTGGTCCGCTCCTCCGCGTGGTCCGCGGTCGCGCTCACGGCTTGCCTCCTGCTCATTCGGTAAATGCTGTGGGCCACGCGTATGCGCGTGGCGCTGGCCGTAGTCCACACGTGCCGGGGCGGATCGCGCAAGTACCCGGCCGCCGAGACCGCCGAAACGGTGACGTTTGGGGCCGTCTCGCCGCAACTTCCGGCACCGCCGGTCCCTCCTCCGTGATCGGGTGCACATGCTTCGTCCCGCTTTGCTGACTTCTGAGGTTTCAGTCTGCCGAACGCCCGGACGAAACGCATGCGCGGGTTGAGCGTAAGGTTGCGATTTGACCGCACCCTCACTCCTGGAAGGCGGGCGAGGCACCCCCCGGGGGTTACCCCTCGGTAAATGTGACGTCCGGCGCCGGCGGGGTACACGATGGACATCTCCTGACCAGCCCGTGGCCCCGTGGGCACCACCGAACAGCGAAGGAAGAGCGTGGCTCCCGGATCCGATCGCAACCCGATCATCATTGGCGGCCTTCCCAGCCAGGTCCCGGATTTCGACCCGGAAGAGACCCAGGAATGGCTCGACTCCCTCGACGCGGCCGTCGACGAGCGGGGCCGTGAGCGGGCCCGCTACCTCATGCTCCGCCTGATCGAGCGGGCCCGCGAGAAGCGCGTGGCCGTGCCCGAGATGCGCAGCACGGACTACGTCAACACCATCGCCACCAGGGACGAGCCGTTCTTCCCCGGCAACGAGGAGATCGAGCGCAAGGTCCTCAACGCCACCCGGTGGAACGCGGCCGTGATGGTCTCGCGCGCCCAGCGCCCGGGCATCGGCGTCGGCGGCCACATCGCCACCTTCGCCTCCTCGGCCTCCCTGTACGACGTCGGCTTCAACCACTTCTTCCGCGGCAAGGACGAGGGCGACGGCGGCGACCAGATCTTCTTCCAGGGGCACGCCTCCCCCGGCATCTACGCCCGCGCGTACCTTCTGGACCGGCTGAGCGACACCCAGCTCGACGGCTTCCGCCAGGAGAGGTCGAAGTTCCCGAACGGCCTCTCGTCGTACCCCCACCCGCGGCTGATGCCGGACTTCTGGGAGTTCCCGACGGTGTCGATGGGCCTCGGCCCGCTCGGCGCGATCTACCAGGCGCGGATGAACCGGTACATGGAGGCGCGCGGCATCGCCGACACCTCCGCGTCGCACGTCTGGGCGTTCCTCGGCGACGGCGAGATGGACGAGGTCGAGTCGCTCGGCCAGCTGTCCATCGCCGCCCGCGAGGGTCTGGACAACCTCACCTTCGTCGTCAACTGCAACCTCCAGCGGCTCGACGGCCCGGTCCGCGGCAACGGCAAGATCATCCAGGAGCTGGAGTCGATCTTCCGGGGCAACGGCTGGAACGTCATCAAGCTGATCTGGGACCGCTCCTGGGACCCGCTGCTCGCGCAGGACCGCGACGGCATCCTGGTCAACAAGCTGAACACCACCCCCGACGGCCAGTTCCAGACGTACGCCACGGAGACCGGCGGCTACATCCGGGAGCACTTCTTCGGCGACGACCACCGGCTGCGGGCCATGGTCGAGGGCATGTCGGACCAGCAGATCCTGCACCTCGGCCGCGGCGGCCACGACCACAAGAAGATCTACGCGGCCTACGCGGCGGCGAAGGCCCACGCGGGCCAGCCGACCGTGATCCTGGCGCAGACCGTCAAGGGCTGGACGCTGGGCCCGAACTTCGAGGGCCGCAACGCGACCCACCAGATGAAGAAGCTGACGGTCGACGACCTCAAGCGCTTCCGCGACCGGCTGCACATCCCGGTGACGGACCGGCAGTTGGAGGAGGGCCTGCCGCCCTACTACCACCCGGGCCGGGACTCCGAGGAGATCCAGTACATGCACGACCGCCGCAAGGCGCTGGGCGGGTACGTCCCGACCCGGGTCGTGCGGGCGAAGCCCCTGCCCCTCCCCGACGACAAGACCTACGCCGCCGCCAGGAAGGGCTCCGGGCAGCAGTCGATCGCCACCACGATGGCCTTCGTCCGCATCCTGAAGGACCTCATGCGGGACAAGGAGATCGGCAAGCGCTTCGTGCTGATCGCCCCCGACGAGTACCGCACCTTCGGCATGGACGCCTTCTTCCCGAGCGCCAAGATCTACAACCCGCTGGGCCAGCAGTACGAGGCGGTGGACCGCGAACTCCTCCTCGCCTACAAGGAGTCGCCGACCGGCCAGATGCTCCACGACGGCATCTCCGAGGCCGGCTGCACGGCCTCGCTGATCGCCGCCGGCTCGGCGTACGCCACGCACGGCGAGCCGCTGATCCCGGTCTACGTCTTCTACTCGATGTTCGGCTTCCAGCGGACCGGCGACCAGTTCTGGCAGATGGCCGACCAGCTGGCGCGCGGCTTCGTGCTCGGCGCCACCGCCGGCCGGACCACGCTGACCGGCGAGGGCCTCCAGCACGCGGACGGCCACTCGCACCTCCTCGCCTCGACCAACCCGGCCTGCATCGCCTACGACCCGGCGTTCGGCTTCGAGATCGCGCACATCGTCAAGGACGGTCTGCGGCGGATGTACGGCCCCGAGGCCGAGGACGTCTTCTACTACCTCACCGTCTACAACGAGCCGATCCAGCACCCGGCCGAGCCCGAGAACGTGGACGTCGACGGCATCCTCCAGGGCATCCACCGCTTCAGGGCCGCCGAGGCCGGCACGATCCCGGCGCAGATCATGGCCTCGGGCGTCGCCGTGCCGTGGGCGATCGAGGCGCAGCGGATCCTCGCCGAGGAGTGGAACGTCAAGGCCGACGTCTGGTCCGCGACCTCCTGGACCGAGCTGCGCCGCGAGGCCGTGGCCGTCGAGGAGCACAACCTGCTCCACCCCGACGAGGAGCAGCGCGTCCCGTACGTGACGCGCAAGCTCCAGGGCTCCGAGGGCCCGTTCGTCGCGGTCTCGGACTGGATGCGGTCGGTGCCGGACCAGATCTCCCGCTGGGTGCCCGGCTCCTACACCTCGCTGGGCGCGGACGGCTTCGGCTTCGCGGACACGCGCGGCGCGGCCCGCCGCTACTTCCACATCGACGCGCAGTCGATCGTGCTCGCCGTGCTGACCGAGCTCGCCCGCCAGGGCAAGGTCGAGCGCTCGGCCCTGAAGCAGGCCGTGGACCGCTACCAGCTGCTCGACGTCGCGGCCGCCGACCCGGGCCCGGCGGGCGGCGACGCCTGACGGACGCCGTCGGCCGTTCGTTTCGGCTGGTGAGGGCGGTGGGACGCGGTCCCGCCGCCCTTCGCCGTTCCTTACGATGCCGGTCATGTCCGTCATGAAGCTTCGCTGGGAGGAACGCACCCAGACGCCGCTCCTGGTGCTCGCGGTCGTGTTCGGCATCGCCTACGCGGTGCCGATCGTGGCTCCCGGCGCCGAGCCGTGGGTGCACCGGCTGTGCACCTACGCCGAGTGGACCGTCTGGGGCGCCTTCGCGCTCGACTATCTCGTCCGTCTCGTGCTCGCCCCGGACCGCCGGCACTTCGTGCGCGGCCATCCGCTGGACCTGCTGGCGGTGATACTGCCGATGGTGCAGCCGCTGCGGCTGCTGCGGGTCGTCTCCACGCTCCTCCTCGTGGGCCGGCGGGCCCGGATGGCCCCGCAGATAACGCTCACCACGTATGTGGCGGGCGCGGTGGTCGGGCTGATGATGTTCGGCTCGCTGGCCGTGCTGCACGTGGAGCGGGACGCCCCGCACGGCAACATCAAGACGCTCGGGGACGCGGTGTGGTGGTCCTTCACCACGATGACCACGGTCGGCTACGGCGACCACGCCCCGACCACGGGGCTCGGCCGGGTCCTCGCGGTGGGCCTGATGCTCTCGGGCATCGCCCTGCTCGGTGTCGTCACGGCCAACATCGCCGCCTGGTTCATCTCCCGCTTCGACCGGGACGACGCGGTGGAGCGCCGGCAGACGGAGCTCCTGGAGGCGCTCACCCTGGAGGTCCGGGCGCTCCGCACCGAGGTGGCCCGGCTCTCGGCCCCGCCTGAGGCGGTGGCCCTGCCGGGAGCGTCGGCCTCGCCGGGACCTCCGGGGTCGGGCGAGCCGCGCGATGTCCCCTCGCCTACCGCTCCCAGAGCTTGAACGCTCTGACCTCGTAGGCCGTCTGCGGCACCCAGGTCCCCCTCCCCGGGTACGTCTCGAACTCTCCCGTCTCCCCGCACTCCGCCGACTGGTACGTGGTGACCGGCCGGCCCGTGCGGTTCGCCAGGGACTGGGCCGAGGTGCCCGGCGGCAGGGCGACGCAGCTGTCGATGTCGGTCGTGGCCAGCTCGTGCGTCCACGGCCGGCCCTTGAAGTCGGGCTTCGGCCAGAGGCAGAGCCGACCGGGCCCGCAGGCCCCGAGCACGGTCCCGGACGGCGCGGCGCCGGAGGGCGGAGCCCCGGCCCACGCGGCTGCCGGTACGGCCGACGCCGCAGGTGCCGCCGTGAGGGTGGTCAGGAGGAGGGCCGTGACGGCCGCGCCGGTGAGGACGGTCTTCGTATACATGCTGATGAACCCCCGTTTCGTCACTCTCTGTAATCACGAGGATGGCGGAGGTCTCCGGACAACGGAAGAGGGGCCGCCCCCGTTCACGCGAACGGGTGACGGCCCCCTACGGGAACCCTGACGGGCGAGCGTCAGATGTGACCGCCCATGCCGCCCGCCTCCGCGTTCTCACCGCGCTTGGTGAGCGTGGCGACGAGGGCCGCGACGACCGCGACGCCACCGGCGACGGTGAAGGCCAGACCCATGCCGTCGAGGAAGGTGTCGTGGATGACGCCGGTGATCTGCTGGAGGAGGCCGGGGGTCATCCCCGGCGCCTGGGCCAGCTCCGGCGGCGTCATGCCGAACTCGGCGGCCTGTTCGAGGCGCGGGTCGGCCGGGACCGGGATGCCGGCCTCCTTCCAGTTCCCCGCGAAGGAGTCGGAGACCTTCGAGGACATCACGGCGCCGAGCACCGCCGTGCCGAGCGCGCCGCCGACCTGCATGGCGGCCTGCTGCAGACCGCCGGCCACGCCGGAGAGCTCCAGCGGCGCGTTGCCCACGATGACCTCGGTCGCGCCGACCATGACCGGGGCGAGGCCCAGGCCGAGCAGGGCGAACCAGAGGGACATGGCGAGGGTGCCGGTGCCGGAGGTGAGCGTGATCATGCCGAACATGGCGACGGCCGTGCAGACCATGCCGCCGACGAGCGGCACGCGCGGCCCGAACTTGGTGATCAGCGCGCCGGCCAGCGGCGAGGAGACGATCATCATCGCGGTCAGCGGCAGCAGGTGCAGACCGGCATCGACCGGGCCGAGCCCCTTCACGCCCTGGAGGTAGAAGGTCACGAAGAAGAGCCCGCCCATGAAGGCGAAGGCCATCAGGACCATCAGCACCACACCGGCCGAGAGCGGCACGGAGCGGAACATCCCCAGCGGGATGAGCGGCTCCTTGACCTTCGTCTCCCAGAAGGCGAAGACCGCGAACAGGACCACCGCGCCGAGCAGGCAGCCCCAGGTGTTGCCGCTCGCCCAGCCCCAGGACTCACCGGCCTTGATGATGCCCCAGATGAGGGCGGCCATGGCGCCGGAGAGCAGCAGGATGCCCAGGAGGTCGAAGGACCGCGGCGCGTTCTCGGCGCGGTGGTCCTTGAGGATGACCAGGCCGAGCACGAGCGCGAGCACGCCGACCGGCACGTTGACGAAGAAGACGGACTGCCAGTTGACGTGCTCCACGAGGAAGCCGCCGAGGATCGGGCCGCCCGCCGTGGAGGCGCCGATGACCATGCCCCAGATGCCGATGGCCATGTTCAGCTTCTCGGCGGGGAAGGTCGCGCGCAGCAGGCCCAGGGCGGCCGGCATCAGCAGGGCGCCGAAGAGGCCCTGCAGGACGCGGAAGGCGATCACGGCCCCGATGGAGTGCGACAGGCCGATGGCGCCGGAGGCGGCGGCGAAGCCGGCGATGCCTATGAGGAAGGTCTGCCGGTGGCCGAAGCGGTCACCGAGCTTGCCGGCGGTGATCAGGGCGACGGCGAGCGCGAGCAGGTATCCGTTGGTGATCCACTGGACCTGGGCGAGGGTGGCGCCGAGGTCCTCCTTGATGGCCGGGTTGGCGATGGCGACGATCGTGCCGTCGAGCGCGACCATCATCACGCCGACGGCCACGCTGAAGAGCGTCAACCACGGGTGGCCGCGCAGTCCCTTCGCCGGGACCGGAGCGGGTTCCCGGGCGTCCCCCTGACCCTGCGGGGCCTTTTCCACGGTGGTCTGACTAGTCATGCGAACGAGGCTAATGACAGTCACTGACAATTGACAAAGCGATTCACGCGTCGGTAACTGTCACGTAGCTCACAGGTACGCTGAGCAGGACGAAATGCCGGAAAAAGAGGACCGACGTGACCGTGCCCGGACTGCGCGAGCGGAAGAAGCAGCGCACGCGCGACGCGCTGATCCGGGTCGCCCTGGAGCTCTTCACCGAGCACGGGTACGAGCGGACCACCGTCGACGAGATCGTCGACGCCGTGGAGGTCTCCCAGCGCACCTTCTTCCGGTACTTCTCCTCCAAGGAGGAGGTCGCCTTCGCCGTCCAGCGGATGGTGGAGGAGCGTTTCGTGCACGCCCTCGGACAGCGGCCCCCGGCCGAGGCCCCCCTCGACGCGATGCGCAACGCCGTCCTGTGCGCCTGGGACACCATCGGCGAGGCGATCGCCGAGGTCGTCCCCGTCGAGCTGCACCTGCGCACGTACCGGATGATCGAGTCGACGCCCGCGCTGCTCGCCGCCCACCTGCGCCGCTCCACCGAGATGGAGGAGACGATCTCCCGGATCATCGCCGCGCGCGAGGGCCTCGACGTCGACGAGGACCCGCGCCCCCGGATCGCGGTGGCGGCCTTCAGCGGGGTGATGCGGGTGACCGGGCAGATGTGGGGCCGGGGCACGGACGGGAGCCTGGAGGCCATCCGCGCGCTCACCGAGGAGTACCTCGACCACCTCGGCCCGGCGCTCGTCTCCCACTGGCGGGACCGGTCCGGGGAGGGGCCGGGGGCGGGGGCGTAGGCCGCCGGCCCTTCCGTACGGGGGCTGCCGCGCAGGCCGCCGGCCTGCCGCCGCGCCAGGACCGCCGCGCAGGCCCTCCGCTTCCCGCAGGAGGGCCGCCGTGTGAAGGGACCTGCGTCGGGCCCCGTAGGGTGGCCGCCCGTGACCTCCGATGCCTCGCCCGCCCTCGTCGCCACGCGCGCGCTCCTCGCCCTCGCCGTCGTGTTCGTACTCCTCGCGACCACCGGGTGGACCACGATCCGGCACCAGCCCCTGCCGTGGTCGTCCCGCGAGGCCGCGCTCGCCGCCTGGGCACGGGACCGGATCGACCACCGGCCGCTGCCCGACCCGGGCGCCCCGGCCCGCGCCGTCGCCGCGTTCTTCGCCGCACTCGGCCCGGCGGGCGGCGCCCGGCTCGCCGCCCGGCACCCGCTCGTCGTCGGCAACCTCAACGGCGCCCCGGTCGCCCTGCGCTACCGCGCCAACCGCATCACCCTCGCGCGCGCGTACGCCGCCGAGCGGAGCAGGGTCGACGACACCAGGCTCTCCCCCGAAGGCCGGCACGAGGCCCGGCGCCGCGTCGACCGCTTCGCCTCGCTGATGCGGCCCGGCCGCCAGGTCCTCGCCTTCGACCCCACCGGTACGGGGCGGGCCGCCGAGGTCCTCGGCGATCTGGAGCGGGCCCGGCGCGTCTCGGTGATCGTGCCCGGCGTCGACACCAACCTGCTCACCTTCCAGAAGACCCACGGCCGGTACGGAGCCCCCGCCGGCATGGCCGAGGCCCTCTACGCGGCCGAGCGGCAGGCCTCGCCACGGGCGCGCGTGGCGGTCATCGCCTGGGCCGACTACACCGCGCCCGTCGGGATAGGCGTCGACGCGGTGACCGGCCGGCTGGCCGAGGAGGGGGCCGTACGCCTGGTGGGCCTCGCCGAGTCCCTGCCCCCGGAGGCGCGCGTGGCGCTCTTCTGCCACAGCTACGGCTCCGTGCTCTGCGGGGCCGCCGCGCCCCGGCTGCCCGCCCGGGTGACCGACCTGGCCGTGGCCGGCAGCCCCGGCATGCGGGTCGAGCGGGCCGCCGACCTCGACAGCCACGCGCGCGTGTGGGCCATGCGGGACGCCGATGACTGGATCGCGGACGTGCCGCACCTGGAGGTGGGCGGGGTCGGGCACGGCGCCGACCCGGTCGCGCCGGAGTTCGGCGCGAGGCTGCTCTCCGCGCACGGCGCGCTCGGCCACAGCGGCTATTTCGAGCCGGGGACGCAGAGCCTCGGCAACTTCGCCGCGATAGGCGTCGGGGCGTACCCGGACCTGGTCTGCGCACGTGCCGACAGCGCTTGCCACGACGGAATATCCGGCACGGAAGGGCTCTGACGCGCGTAGATCACGCAATTTCAGGACCTTTCACAGGGGCGACGCAAGGGCACACGCCGCTTACGATGAGGCGCATGGGTGATGTGCTGGCCGGAATTCATGCCACCTGGGAGCTCGAGAGCGACGCCCTCGTCATCCGCTTCGACCGGGGGATCCGCACGCCGAAGCTCTTCGGGGCGCTGCGCGAGAGACGCGTGCCGCACGAGGCGCTGGCGTCGGTGACGCTCACGCCCGGCAAGCGGGGCACCGTCGTGCTGCACGCCGTGCCGCGGCCGGGCGCCGATCCGCTGATGGAGGCGGCGGCCGGGCAGCTCAAGGAGGGCAGCGATCCGTACCGCCTGGTGCTCCCGGCGGAACGCGAGGCGCTCGCCGAGCACTGCCGGGACGAGCTGCTGGCGCTCCTCGCGTCGCGCCCGGGGGCCGCGGGGGCCGTCGGGTACGAGGCGTACGCGCCGGGCGACGTGGACGCGGGGGGCTTCGCGGACGCGGGGGGCTTCGCGCCCGCCGACCGGTTCCTGGTGGCGCCGCCGCCGGGGCCGCAGTCCTTCAAGGCGTACGACGGTAAGGCCAGCTTCGACGGGACGTCGGAGGTCGCCTTCCGCTGGTCCCGGACGGGGGCGTCCTCGGAGAAGTGGAAGGCCGGCGACCAGGTCTTCTCGGTACGGGACCTCTGCGGGGTCGAGTGGCGCTCGCCGGACGGCGTCGACGGGTACCTGCGGCTCGTGCCCCGGGCCGGCGGGCCCCGGGCCGTCCAGCCCGACCAGGACCCGGCGTGCGTCGTCTTCGGCCGCTACGGGCCGGTGCACGAGTCCCTGACCTTCGCCGCGGCGGTCCTCGCCGCGATCCGGGGCAGGGACCGCGCCGCCGTGCCCGTCGCGGTTCCGGCCGGGGGGCGGGGGGCGGGGCACGGGGATCCGGGGGCCGTGGCTGAAAGGATTCGTCACTTGGGGGAGCTGCATCAGGCGGGGCTGGTCACGGATGCGGAGTTCTCGGCGAAGAAGGCGGAGCTTCTGGCGGAGCTGTGAGGGGGTGTGGGGGCCGTCCCGCCTTCGCGGGGCGGTGCCCCCGGCCCACCTCCGTGTGGGCAGTCGTCCCGCTGGGCGAGGGGGACCCCCCTCGCCCCAGCGGAACGCATGCCCACAACGGGGGCGCGGGGGCGGCGGCACCGCCCCGGCGGACGGGCGCCCGCAACGGGGCCCGGGCCACCGCCCCCGCGGATGCGGTCGCAACGGGTGTGGGTGGGGCCCGGTTCATACCCCGGTATCAGGGTTCACCCCGGTCCTCGGTATGACGCCCCGCGTCACGGGGCTCCCTACGCTGGGGGCGTCATGGACATCGAATCGCGGCCCCAGCCGCCCACCGCTCCCCCGCCCGTCGGCCGTCGTCCCGGTGGGCGGTGGGTGATCGCCCGGACGCGGGAGGCGTTCCAGGGGCTCGGAGTCGCGCTCACCACGCCCACCACGCCGGGCGCCCCGCTCCTCGCGGGCGCGCCCGGTCGCTGGGTGCGGCTGCTGCCGTACGCCGTCGCCCTCGCGTTCACCGCCGCGCTCCTCCCCTCCACCGTCCTGCTCCTCATCAACGACTACGGCGTCAACGGCGCCCTCGCCGGCGCCCTCGGCACCGCCCAGGCCGCGCCGCTGCTCCTCGCCGTCACCCGTCCCCTCCAGGCCTGGTGGGTCGTCTTCGCCGCCGATGTGCTCGGCGCGCTCGTGCTGCTCGGCTCGGACGGCCCCCGGGCGGAGATGTGGCCGTGGACCCCGCCGGTCGTCATCGGCTACTGCGCGCTGATGGTCGCGCTCGGACTGCGCGAGTCCCGCCGGGCGCTGTTCGGGGTGTGGCTGGCCACCGGCGTGGCCGGTTTCGTCCTGGAGGCCTTCCGGCCCGCCGGGCTCACCAGCCTGCACCTCCTGCTGCTCGTCCTGAGCGGTGTGCTGCTGCTCCTCACCTCGGCCGTCCGCGCCCGTGGCGAGGCCCAGCGGCGGCTGGCCGAGCAGGAGACCATCAACGAGGCCGAACGGGCCCGCCGCACGCTCCTGGAGGAGCGGGCCAGGATCGCGCGCGAGCTGCACGACGTCGTCGCCCACCACATGTCCGTGATCACCGTGCAGGCGGACTCGGCCCCGTACCGCATCCCCGAACTCCCGGACGCGGCCCGCGAGGAGTTCACCTCCATCGCGGCGAGCGCGCGCGAGTCGCTGGCCGAGATGCGCCGGCTGCTCTCCGTCCTGCGCAGTGACGGCGGCGAGGGCGAGCGGGCTCCACAGCCGGGCCTCGACCGGGTCCAGCAGCTCGTCGAGGCGACCGTACGGGCGGGGGTGCCGGCCGAGCTGCGGCTCGCCGCCGACCTCGGGGAGGTGCCGCAGGCGGTGGACCTGTCGGCGTACCGGATCGTGCAGGAGGCCCTGGCGAACGTGGTGCGGCACGCGCCCGGGGCCTCGACCCGCGTATCCGTACGGGCCGAGGACGGGTGGCTGACCGTTCTCGTCGTCAACGGGCCGTCCCTGGAGGAGCGTTCCTCCGTCGAGCGGGGCGCCGCCGGCACCGGGCACGGGCTCGTCGGCATGCGGGAACGCGTACGGTTGACCGGCGGCTCGCTGGACACCGGGCCGCTGCCCGACGGCGGCTTCCGCGTCGCGGCCAGGCTTCCCCTGCGTACGAAGGACACCGAGTGACCATCCGCGTGATCATCGTCGACGACCAGGCCATGGTGCGGGCCGGTTTCGCCGCCCTGCTCGCCGCGCAGCCCGACATCGACGTGGTCGGCGAGGCGCCGGACGGGCGGCAGGGCGTGGAGGTGGCGCGCTCGACGCACCCGGACGTGGTCCTGATGGACGTGCGGATGCCGGAGCTGGACGGGCTCGCGGCGGCCCGGGAGATCCTGCATCCGCCGGCCGGGGTCGTGCACCGGCCGAAGGTGCTGATGCTGACCACCTTCGACGTCGACGACTACGTGTACGAGGCGCTGCGCGCGGGCGCGTCCGGCTTCCTCCTCAAGGACGCGCCGCCGGCCGATCTCATCGCGGCGGTACGGGTGGTGGCGGCGGGCGAGGCGCTGCTCGCCCCGTCCGTGACCCGCCGCCTCATCGCCGACTTCGCCGCCTCGCGCCCGGCGCCCCGCCGGGACACCACGGCGCTGCGCCTGAACGGGCTCACGCCGCGCGAGACGGAGGTCCTGGAGCTGATCGCCCGGGGCCTGTCGAACCAGGAGATCGCGGACACCCTGGTCCTCGCCGAGCAGACGGTGAAGACCCACATCGGCCGGGTGCTCGCCAAACTGGACCTGCGCGACCGGGCACAGGCGGTGGTCTTCGCGTACGAGTCGGGCCTGGTCACGCCCGGGGAGTCGCGCTAGCACCCGGGGGAAATCCCCACCCCAGGGCTGGTGTTGGCCGCTCCTCCGCCCCCTACCCCGGTATCACCGCGGACTTGGCTCCCCGGTGTGACGTGCCGTCACCCGTCGTCTTCCTACCTTCCTCTCGCCAACGACGAGAGCGAGGGAGGGCGGGCCGATGCGCCGCTTCACGAGGACCCTGATCACCGCCGCGGTGGTGACCGGCGTGATCGCCGGGACGGCCGGCTGGGCGTCCGGGAACACCCAGGAGGCCGTGACCGGGGCCCCGGCCGGGGCGGCGGCGTGGCGGGCCGCGGGGCTGCCCGACCCGGAGCGGACGGGCCCGGCCGAGATCGCGCGGTTCTTCGCCGGACTGAGTCCCGTACGACAGAGGGAGCTGGCCCGGACGCACCCGACGGTCGTCGGGAACCTCGACGGGGCGCCCCTGGAGCTGCGGTACGAGGCCAACGCCCGCTCCACGCAAGGGGAGTTCGGCGGGGCGCGGGTCCTCGCCCACGATCCGCGCGGCCGGGGGCAGGTGGCGCTGGTCTACGGGGACCTGGCGCGGGCCGAGCACGTGGCCGTGATCGTGCCCGGCTCCGACGTCGACGCCGTCCGCGTGCGGCCGCTCGCCGACATGGCGGCCGGGCTGCGCCGGGCGACCGGCGGCCGTACGGCGGTCGTCGCCTGGGCCGGGTACACGACGCCCGTGGGGGTCGGCCTGGACGCGGCCACCGGCCGGCTCGCGGAGGCCGGGGCCGTGCGGCTGACCCGCTTCACGGACGGGCTCGCCGCCGTCGGCGCGGCCGAGCCGTCCGTCTTCTGCCACAGCTACGGCTCCGTGGTCTGCGGTCTCGCCGCGCACGAGCTGAAGGCCAAGGACCTGGTGGTCTTCGGCTCCCCCGGGATGCGCGCCGAGAACGTCTCCGAGCTCGGCACCTCCGCCCGCGTCTGGGCGGCGAAGGATCCCACCGACTGGATCGACCGGGTCCCGAACGTCGAGTTCGCGGGCCTCGGGCACGGCGCCGACCCCACCGACCCCGCCTTCGGGGCGCGCCTGATCCCGGCGGGGGACGCCGCCGGGCACGGCGGCTACTTCGCGCCCGGCACCGCCTCCCTCCGCGCGTTCGCCGCGATCGCCGAGGGGGACGTCCGATGAGGACCCTCGTCCGGAAGATCGAGTCCTCCACCCCCGCCCACCGCGACCGGGCGGTCGACGGGCTGCGGGCCCTCGCTCTGCTCGCCGTGCCGACCGGGCACTGGCTGCTCGGCGGTTTCACGCTCTCCGCCGACGGCGCGATCCACAACGCGAGCCCGCTGGGCACCTTCGCGGGTCTGGCGCCCGTCAGCTGGGTCCTGCAGATGCTGGGGATCTTCTTCCTCGTCGGCGGCTACGCGTCGGTCCTGTCGTACCGGCGCCGCACGGGCTCCACGCGCGCGTGGCTGGGCGGCCGGCTCGCCCGGCTGGGCCGCCCGGTGCTCGGGGTCACCGCCGTCTGGGCGGCGCTGCTGCCGGTGCTGCGCTTCGGGCTCGGGGTGCCCGTGGACACGCTGCGGACGGCGTCCACGCTGGTGATCCAGCCGCTCTGGTTCGTCGGGGTGTACACGGTGGTCACCGCGCTGACCCCGCTGTGCGTGCGGGCGGCCCGCCGCCTCGGGGTGTGGGCCGCGGCGCCGCTGCTCGGCTCGGTCGCCGTCGTCGACTTCCTGCGGTACGGGCCGTACGCCGACGCCGTGCCGTCCTGGCTGAGCGTCCTGAACATCCTGCCCGGCTGGCTGTTCGCGTACCAGCTCGGCGTCTCGTGGGGCGAGGGCCGGGTCGTCCGGCGCCACGCGTGGGGGCTGCTGCTCGGCGGCGCCGCGCTCTTCGCCGCCCTGCTGCTGTTCTTCGGCTACCCGGCGTCGATGGTCGGCGTCCCCGGTGAGGCCCGCACCAACTCGCACCCGCCGTCGCTGCTCGTCCTCGCCCTCGCCGCCGCGCAGAGCGGTGCGGCGGTCCTGCTCCGGGACCGGCTCGGCACGCTCCTGAGGCGGCCCGCGCTGTGGGCGCCGGTCGTCGTGGTCAACCTGTCCGCGATGACGATCCTGTGCTGGCACCAGACGGCGATGCTCACCGCCGCGATCCCCGCCTCGTACGCCGGCGAGGTCGCGGGGCTGGTGGGCGCGCCGGACTCGGTGGGCTGGATCCTCGCCCGGCTGGCCTGGATGCCGGTCTTCGCCGGGCTGCTGGTCGCGATCGGCCGGTACGCGCGCGTCTTCGAGGCCCCGTGGGCGAAGACCGGCCCGGTCCGCCGCACCCTGGCGGGGCTTCTCGCGGCGGGCTTCGCGGTCTTCGCCCTGGGGCTCGCGTGAGCGGGCGGTGGGGCTCAGGCCTCTCGGGCCGCCGACGTGGAGCTCATGTCCGGGTAGCGGTCGCCGGCCACCAGGCCGGCGATCGGCTCCAGTTCGGCGAGTTCGGCGGCGGTGAGGGTGATGCGGGTGGCGGCCGCGTTCTCCAGGAGGCGGGAGCGCTTGCGGGTGCCCGGGATCGGGACGACCGTGAGGCCGTGCACGGCGGCGCGCTGCTGCACCCAGGCGAGGGCGATCTGGGCCGGCGTCGCGCCGTGGGTGGCGGCGATCTTCCGGACCGGGTCGAGGAGGGCGGCGTTCCGTTCGGCGTTCTCGCCGGTGTAGCGGGGCTGGTGCCGGCGGAAGTCGCCGCCCGACAGCTCCTTGCCCGCGTCCGCGAACGCGCCGGTCAGGAAGCCCCGGCCGAGCGGCGAGTAGGGCACGAAGGTGACGCCGAGCTCGGCGGCGGCGCCGACGGCGCTGCGCTCCACGTCCCGGGAGAAGAGCGACCACTCCGACTGGAGGGCGGCGATCGGGTGCACCGCGTGGGCCTCGCGCAGCTCGGGCCCGGTGACCTCGCTCAGGCCCAGGAAGCGGACCTTGCCCTCCTGGACGAGCTCGGCCATCGCGCCGACGGACTCGGCGAAGGGGATCCGCGGGTCGCGGCGGTGCATGTAGTAGAGGTCGATGGTCTCGACGCCGAGGCGGCGCAGGCTGTCCTCGGCGGCCTTCTTGATGTAGGCGGGGTCGTTGCGGACGGCCCGGTGGGCCGGGTCGTCGGCGCGGCGCTCTATGGCGAACTTGGTGGCGAGGGTGACCTCGTCGCGGTGGGCGGCGAGGAAGGGCGCGAGGAACTCCTCGTTGGCGCCGCTGCCGTAGATGTCGGCGGTGTCGATCAGGGTGACGCCCGCCTCCAGGGCCGCGTCGAGGGTGTCGCGGGCGGCCGCCTCGTCGGTGTCGCCGTAGAACTCGCTGATGCCCATGGCGCCGAAGCCCTGGACTCCGATCTCCGGCCCGCCCTGACCGCCGAGGCGTACGGTGTCGATCTTGGTCACGCTGGTCATGAAGGTGTGCCTCCGCTTGCGGTCCCGTAGTGGCTGATCTTGATGTCGAGCACGGCGAGCGTGTCCTGGAGCTCCGTGATCCGGGCGAGGACGTCGCGTCGGGTGGCCTCCAGGAGCTCCCGCCGGTCGTCCCTGGTGTGGTCGCCCTCGCGCACCAGCTCGGCGTACCTGACCATGTCGGCGACCGGCATCCCGGTCAGCCGCAGCTTGCCGACGAAGGTCAGCCAGCCGAGGTCGTGCTCCGTGAAGCGGCGCTGTCCCGTGTGCGAACGGTCGACCTGCGGCAGCAGCCCGATCCGCTCGTACCAGCGCAGGGTGTGCGCGGTGAGGCCGGTCAGGGCGGCCACCTCGCTGATGGTGTAACGGTCCTTCCCCGTAAGCCCGGTCGTGCTCGCGATGCTCTCGGTCACGCTCATGTCCCCACGCTAAAACGTTGGAGTGCACTCGAAGCAAGTAGGCTCGGCCCCATGCACAGCAGCTTGCCGAGCCTGGCGTCGATCGAGAACTGGCCCGTCCCCACCGCGGCCGCCGCCGTCGTCCGCGCGGACGGCACCCTGGCCGGGTCCCACGGCCCCACCGGGCAGCGCTTCCCGCTCGCCTCCGTCACCAAGCCGCTCGCGGCGTACGCCGTCCTCGTCGCGTACGAGGAGGGGGCGATCGACCTCGACGAGCCGGCCGGGCCCGAGGGCTCGACCGTCCGCCACCTCCTCGCCCACACCTCGGGGCTCGCCTTCGACGAGAACCGGGTCATGGCCGCGCCGGGCACCCGCCGGATCTACTCCAACACCGGCTTCGAGGCCCTCGGCGACCACGTCGCCAAGGCCACCGACATCCCCTTCTCCGAGTATCTGCACCAGGCGGTCCTGGAGCCCCTCGGCATGGCCTCGACGACCCTGGAGGGCTCGCCCGCGAAGGACGGCGTGTCCACCGTGGACGACCTGGTGCGGTTCGCCGCCGAGGTGCAGGCGCCGCGGCTGCTGGACGCCCGGACCGTCCTGGACGCGATGACCGTCACGTACCCCGGTCTGACCGGCATCCTGCCCGGCTACGGGCACCAGAAGCCGAACGACTGGGGGCTCGGCTTCGAGATCCGCGACGGCAAGTCCCCGCACTGGACGGGCGCGAGCTCCTCGCCGCGCACCTTCGGGCACTTCGGGCAGGCCGGAACGTTCCTGTGGATCGACCCGGACGCCCGGTGGGCGGGCGGGAACAGCACGGGGGCGGCGTGCGTGGTGCTCACCGACCGGCCCTTCGGACCGTGGGCGGTCGAGGCGTGGCCGCCGTTCACGGACGCGGTGCTCGCGGACCTGCGCGCGCGCTGACGGGAGCCCCTCAGGTATCGCAGCGGGTCGTCGGGAGCGTGCCGTCGACGCCCGCCAGGCTCACGTCGACCATGCCCCCGCCGTCCTCCGCGTACGCGGCCGTGCACACCAACTGCTGGACGGCCGCCTCCGACAGGCCCCTGACGGGGAACGTCGACCGGAGCAGGACGACCCGGCGGCCCTCCGGGGTCAGGGTCCCGGTCGCCTCGGCGTGCGGCGGCTTCCCGGACACCGGGAGGCCCGTGGTCAGGCCGGCGGCGGTGTCGGCACCGGCCGGGCCGGCGAGGAGCGCGGCGAGCACCTCGTCGGTGGCGGCCCGGGCACCGCGCTTGTCCCGCGCCCATCCGGAGCCCAGCCCCTGGGCCTTGCGGTCCTCGGCCGACTCGGAGCCGCCCGAGGCGAACGTCGGGTCGGGGACCGGTGGCCCCAGCTCACGGACCACCGGGACCGGCCGTCCGTCCGGCCCGAGGAAGTAGAGCACCATGCGGAACTCGGGCGCCGGGGCGACCGCGACGGTCGCGGCGCCGCCCGCCTCGACGACGTCGCTCTCCTGGATGCCGCAGGCGGCGAGCGCGACGGTCCCGAGCAGGGCCGCGACGGCCGCCCGGCGGGGCGCGGTCGTCCGGCGACCCGAGGCCGTACGGAGGCCCGGGGTCGCACGGAGGCCCGGGGTCGTCCGGAGGCCCGCTGTCGTCCGGCGCCTCACAGCGGCATCCGCACGGTGAAGACCGCCCCGCCCGCCGGGTGGTTGGCGGCGTGGACGGTGCCGCCGTGCAGCCGGACGTTCTCCAGGGTGATCGCCAGGCCGAGGCCGCTGCCCGCCGAGCGGGTCCTGGCCTGGTCCGCCTTGTAGAAGCGGTCGAAGACGTGCGGCAGGACGTCCGGGTGGATGCCCGGCCCCCGGTCCGCGACCTCCGTCACCAGCTCGTCCCCCTCCGCGTACAGCCTGACCGTCACCGGCGCGGCCCCGTGCCGCAGCGCGTTGCCGACGAGGTTGGCGACGACGACGTCGAAACGGCGCGGGTCGAGCCGCGCCCTGATCCCCTCCCCAAGGTACGGGACGACCTGCGCCGGATCGGTCCAGTGCCGGTGCTGGAGGGTCTTGCGGACGCAGTCGGCGGCGTCGACCTCGTCGGTGTGGAGCTCGGCCGCCCGCGCGTCGAAGCGGGAGATCTCCATCAGGTCCTCGACGAGCACGGCGAGCTTCCCGGTCTCGGCGCTGATCAGCCGGACGGCGCGGGCGGTGTCGCTGTCGAGGCTGCCGGCGTCCTCGTCGAGGACCTCGGTGACCGCGAGCATGCCGGCGAGCGGGGTGCGCAGTTCGTGCGAGACGTCGGAGGCGAAGCGGCGGGCGCGGGCCTCGGCGTTGCGGAGTTCCGCGACGGAACGTTCCAGCTGGGCGGCGGACTCGTTGAACGTCCGGGCGAGATCGGCGAGTTCGTCGCTGCCCTTTGCGTGGATACGGGTGTCGAGCCGGCCCCGGCCCATGCTGTGGGCCGCCTGCCGCAGCTCCCGCACGGGGCGGAGCACGCCGCGCGAGGCGATGAGCGCGGGCACCAGGGCCACGGCCAGCGCCGGGAGGGCGCCGTCACGGGCCGCGGTCACCATGGCCTCGATGTTCGCCTCCTCCTCGTCGAGCTCCATGACCGCGTAGAAGACGAGACCGGTCGGCTGGGCCGTCCCCTGGCTCACGTGCGTCCGGAACACGGCGGGGACGGCCATCGTCAGGTACGGCGTGCCGTTCTTCACCACCCGCTGGAAGCTGCCGTGCGGGGTGGCCGTGCGGGCCTGGGCCCGGGCCCGCAGCTCGGGCGTGACGACGGAGGAGGTGGGGCGGTCGGTGGAGGAGATGCGGACCGAGCCGTACTCGGCGTAGACCCGCCAGGGGCGGGGCTTGCCCTGGCGGGCGATGGAGAGGACCACATCCCGCAGGGAGTCCCCGTTGACGGGCAGGGTGATGACGAGCGGATCGACCTGGTCGCGGAAAGCCGAGACGGCGGTGTCCTGGGTCTGCTCCAGGATGGCGTTCCGGGCGGCGCGGTAGGTGAGGGCGGCGGTGGTGCCGCAGCCGACGGCCGCGACGAGGAGGAAGGCGAGGACGAGCCGGGTACGGAGGCCGAAGGGGTGGAGGCGGGGGCCGCGGGTCCCGCGACGGCGTCCCGGAGCCGGTCCGTCGCCGTTCCCGCCGTCCGGGTCCGGGCTCACGCAGGCCTTCACAGGGGGCCGAAGCGGTAGCCGAAGCCCCGCAGGGTCTGGATGTACCGGGGCTCGCCCGGGGTGTCCTCGATCTTGTTCCGCAGCCGGCGGACACAGGCGTCCACCAGCCGGGCGTCACCGTGGTAGCTGTGCTCCCAGACGTGCTCCAGGAGCTGCTGCCGGCTGAAGACCTGTTCGGGGGCGGCCGTGAGGTGCAGCAGCAGCTTCAGCTCGGAGGGGGCGAGGGCGACGCGCTCGCCCGCCTTGGCGACGGTCAGGCCCGCCCGGTCGATCGCGAGCTCCCCGTGGAACTCGACGGCGGCCCGGCCGGCGCCGGGCTCCTCGATGCGCCGCAGCACGGCCCGTATCCGGGCCTCGATGACCTCCGTACGGGCGGGCTTGACGATGTAGTCGTCGGCGCCGGCCTCCAGGCCCACGACCACGTCGAAGTCGTCCCCGCGGGCGGTGAGCATGATGATCGGCAGCTGGCTCCCCTCGCGGACCCGGCGGCAGACCTGGACGCCGTTCATGCCGGGCAGCATCAGGTCGAGGAGCAGCAGGTCCGGCCGGAACTCGCCGAGCGCGGCGAGACCCGCCTCGCCGGTGGGGGCGGTGCGGACCTCGTGCCCGCGGCGACGGAGGCCGAGCTCGACGCCTTCGCGGACGGAGGGGTCGTCTTCTATGAGGAGCACGCGGGGCATGTCGTGAAGTATCCCAAGGTCGGTCGGGCCGGCCGGCGGGGGCCGCTGAGGTTCGTACTGCGCCGGCGCCCCCGTTGCGGGCCGCGCCCGCTGGGGCGGTGCCGCCGTGCCCCCGCCGTGTGGGCGATCGTCCCGCTGGGCGCGGCCCGCAAGGGGGGCGAGGGGTTTCAGGGGCGGTGGAGGCGGGTGGTGGTGGTGCGGAGGAGGGTCTGGAGTTCTGTGAGGCGGAGGGGGTGGGCGAGGAGGGCGAAGACCGTCAGGATCGTCGCCGCTCCCGCCAGACCCGCCACCACCGCCCCCGCCTCCCCCGCCGCGTCCACGACGAACAGCCCGTACCCCGCCGCCGGCACCGCGGCCACGAGGAGCCGTGCCAGCGCGGAGACCGCCTCGCCCGTGCCCTTCCCCAGCCGGCGGCGCAGCGCGTACGCCGTCACCGCCCAGCCCGCCCCGAGCGCCAGCGAGTACGCCGCCGCCATGCCCGTGACCGCCCAGCGGGCGGGGAGGCAGGAGGAGGCGGCCAGGGAGAGGGCGGCGTTCAGGCCGGCGATGACGAGGTTCAGCAGGAACGGGGTGCGGGTGTCGCGCAGGGCGTAGAAGGCGCGGGTGCACACGTACTGGCCGGAGAGGGCGACCAGGCCGGGCGCGAAGGCCATCAGGGTCCAGGCCATGGCGCGCACGTCGTCGCCGGTGGTCGCCCCGTACCGGAAGACGACCGTCATCAGCGGGACGGCGAGCGCGAGGAGCGCGCAGGCGGCGGGGACGATCGCCGCCGCGCTGGTCCGCAGCGCGGAGGAGACGTCCCGCCGGACCCCCGCGAGGTCTCCCTCGGCGGCGCTGCCGCTCATCCGGGGCAGCAGCGCGGTGACGAGGGAGACGGTGATGATGCCGTGCGGGACGGTCCACAGGAGGTAGGCGTTGTTGTACGCGGCGAGGCCTCCGCCGCTGACCGTGGGGTCCGTGCCCGCGGAGGTGGCGAGCCGGGTGGTCACCCAGTACGCGCCCTGGTTGGTGAGGACGAGCAGGACGAGCCAGCCCGCCGAGCGGAGCGGGGCGGCGAGGCCGCTGCCGCGCCAGTCGAAGCGGGGGCGCCAGCGGAAGCCGGCGGCGCGCAGCGAGGGCAGCAGGGCGAGGGCCTGGACGGCGATGCCGGCGGTGGTGCCCCAGCCGAGGAGGGCGGTCTCCCCGGGGGTGAGTTCGCCGCCGTCGCCGACGGCGAGGAAGAGGCCGAAGACGGTGACGGCGACGACGTTGTTGAGGACGGGGGTCCACATCATGGCGCCGAACCGGCCCCGGGCGTTGAGGACCTGTCCGAGCAGGGTGAAGAGCCCGAGGAAGAAGATCTGCGGCAGGCACGTGCGCGCGAAGGTGATGGTCATCTCGCGCTGTGCGCCCGCGTAGTCGGTGTACGTGTCGACGATGAGCGGAGCGGCCAGCACCGCCGCCGTGGTGAGCGCGGTCAGGGCGAGTGCGCTCAGGGTGAGGAGCCGGTCGGTGTAGGCGACGCCGCCGTCCTCGTGCTCCTTGGCGGCCTTGACCAGTTCGGGGACGAAGACGGCGTTGAGCGCCCCGCCGAGGAGCAGCATGTAGACGATGGTGGGGACGGAGTTGCCGACGGCGTACCCGTCGGCGACGTAGCCCGCGCCGAGCGCCGCGGCGACGACGGAGGCCCGCACGAAGCCGGTGGCGCGGGAGACGAGCGAGCCCGCGGCCATGAGGGCTCCGCTGCGGAGGGCGGAGGCCTTCTTCCGCTCCGGTGGTGCGGTGAGCGTCGCCGTCATCGACGGGCCAGATAGGCCTGGAAGGCGCGGTACAGCGCCCCGTTGGTCGTGCCCTGCATCGGAATCTCCCACTCCCCCAGCGTCTCGACGACCTGTCCGCCCGTGCCGAGCTTCCAGCGGAGGAGGCCGTGGGAACGGGCGTCCGGATCAAGGGTGGAGGGTACCCCGCGGAGGTCGTAGACGGCGGCGCCGAGGGCGTGGGCGTCGAGCATCATGCGCCACTGCAGGGCGTTGGAGGGGCGGACCTCGCGGCGGTGGTCGGCGGAGGCGCCGGTCTGGTACCAGACGCGGCCGCCCACCGCGAGCATGGTGTGCGCGGCGAGGATCTCGCCCTCGTGGCGGGCGAGGTAGAGCTTCATGCGGCCCGGCTGCTCGGCGTTGAGGACGGCGTACTGGCGCTCGTAGTACGCGAGGGAGCGGCCGAGCCGGAAGCCGTCGCGTTCCTCCGTGATGCGCAGCAGCCGGTAGAACTCGGGCAGGTCGGCGGCGGAGCCGACGACGACCTCGACGCCGGACTTCCGTGCCTTGCGGACGTTGCGCCGCCACTCCTGGTTGAGACCGGTCCACAGGTCGTCGGTGCTGCGGCCGGCGAGCGGGACCTGGAAGACGTGCCGGGGCTGGGCGTCGGCGCCGTCCTCGGAGTCGCCGCCGCACTTGCGCCAGCCACGGGCGCGCAGCCGCTCGGCGACCGCGGTGCCCAGGGGGTCGACCTCGTCGGCGAGGACGTCGGAGAGCCGACGGCCGGGCCCGGTGGCGGCCTTGACGGTGGCGGCGTTCCACCGGCGGTAGGCGGGCCCGGGTCCCATGCGGACGGCGAAGGCGCCCAGGGAGCGCAGATGGCCGAGGAGCGGGGAGAGCCAGCCGTCCAGGTCGGGGTCGGCCCAGTCGGCGACGGGCCCCTCGGGCAGGTAGGCGAAGTACTTCCGGGTGCCGGGGAAGGGCCGGAGGAGGACGAGCGCGACGCCGGAGAGCTCCGCGCCCTCCCGCCCCCAGCCGACGAGCTGGTGGCTCCAGCCCTCCTTCACCTGGGCCCAGGAGGGGAGTTGGAGGAAGCTGGGCCCGTCCGCACCGGAGCGGGAGCCGAGGAAGGCGCGGTACGCCTCGGGGGTCACGGGTCCGAGCCTGACCGGTTCTGCGGGGGCGCGGCGGTCGGTGGGTGCGGCCGTCACGAGCAGCGCTGACACAACGGGAGCCTCCTTGTTCCGCCCCTCGGTGGTCGGGGCGCACAGCAGGCTCACAGCCGAATACGACGGGTGCGCGCGGCGATTGTGACCGGACGATGACCGTTCTGCCGCAGCCCCGGTCACAGAGGCTCCCGGGCCCCCGAGGGGATGCGGGGGCGACCTACAGTCCAGGACATCCCACCCTTTCTCCCTCACACCGCGGAGGTCTTCCGTGCTGCCGATACGCACACCCCGTCCCGCCCTGGCGGCCGTCGCGCTCGTCGTCTCCCTCACCGCCTGCACGGCCCAGGCGGCGGACGGGGGCCCGTCGGGGGCGGGGTCGGGGGCCGGTTCCTCGCAGGCGCCGCCGGCGAAGGTGGAGGTCCTGAGGAAGGAGGCCGGCAGTCCGGTGACCGTGAGGGCGACCGGCGGCACGCTCACGGCGGTGAAGGTGGTGGACGCGGAGGGCGGTGCCCTCAAGGGGCGTACGGACGCGGGCGGTACGAGCTGGGTGTCGGACCGCAAGGCGGCGCCCGGCACCTCGTACACGGTCGAGGTGACGTCCCGTGCGGCCGACGGCAAGGAGTCGACCAGCCGGTCGTCCTTCACCACCCCGGAGCCCGAGAAGGTCAACAAGGTGACCCTGGCACCCGGCAAGAACACCACGGTCGGCATCGGGCATCCGCTCTCCATCGTCTTCGACCTGCCGGTGACGCGGAAGGCGGACGTGGAGCGGCAGCTGAAGGTCACCACCTCGAACGGCACCGAGGGCTCCTGGGGCTGGGTCAAGGACTACTCGGGCCGGGACCGGGTCGACTGGCGTCCCCGGGAGTACTGGAAGCCGGGCACGAAGGTCACCCTCGAAGCGGACCTCGACGGCACGGACTCGGGCGGCGGCTGGTTCGTACGGGACTACCGCACGGGCTTCACCGTCGGCGCGGCGCAGGTCGTGAAGGTCGACCTGGACGCGCATCGGCTGACGCTGGAACGGGACGGGCGGGCGGTCCGGAGCATCCCGGTCTCCGGGGGCACCCCGGGCGGCGACAAGCGGTCCTGGCGGGGGACGGCCGTGCTGATGGCGAAGGAGGGCACCATCAACATGAACTCCGAGACGGTCGGTCTCGGCGACGCCTACAACAAGGACGTCGACTACTCGATGCGGCTGACGTGGTCGGGGATGTACGCGCACGCGGCGCCGTGGAACGCGGCGTACTTCGGGCGCGCGAACCACAGTTCGGGGTGCATCGGGATGAGCGACGCCGACGCCTCCTCCTTCTACGCGTCCGTGAACGTGGGCGATCCCTTCGAGATCAAGGGGCGCGAGACGAAGGGCGTGGTGGCGGAGGGGAACGGGTACGGGGCGTGGAACGTGTCCTGGGCGGCGTGGAAGACGAAGAGCGCGCTGCGCTGACGCGCCCGGTCCCCGCACCGGCGCGGGGCCGCGCCGAGCTGGGCGGTGCCCTCGCCCTGGTGCGGGGCCGCGCCGAGCTGGGCGGTGCCCTTCTGCCACCCGCCGTGTGGGCAATCGTCCCGCTGGGCGAGGGGGTCCCCCCTGCTCGAGCGAAGCCGAGAGCTTGGGGGAGGGTGGGCACACGGGACGGCGCCCTTCAGCGGCGCCTCCGCCTTACGCGCCTGGACCCGCACCCCGGGTGCGCCGTCACCAGGGGTGCGGGTCAGGGCGCGGGAGCCTCTGGCGCCGGCAAGGGCGCCGTTCCGTTGTGCCCACCCGTTCCGCCCCGGCGGAACGCATGCCCACAACGGGGGCACGGGGGTGGGCACCGCACCGGCGGGCGCAGCCCGCAACGGGGGGCGCGGGGCTAAGGCGCTCGCATCTTCCAGGTCAGGAGCTCCGTGTCCGCGGTCGCCTGCAGTTCCAGGCCCTCCGCCCCCGTCAGCCGGGCCGCGTCCCCCGGGCCCAGGGACTCGTCGCCCAGCGACACCCCGCCCCGCACCACGTGCACGTACGTGAAGGCCGCGGTCGGGAGCTCCGCGGTCTCGCCCGCCTTGAGGCGTTCCACCCGCAGCGTCGCGCCCGCCGCCGGGAGGTCGTACGTGTCCCCGACGCCCCGCACCACCTCGTACGACGGCGTCCCTCCCGGCTCCAGCGGGGCCAGCCACATCTGGACGAAGACCAGGGGGACCTCGCCGTCGTTGCGTTCGACGTGCCGGACGCCGGCCGCCGCGGCGAGGTGCTGGAGGTCCCCGGGGCGGACCACCGACGTGTGCCCCGTGCTGTCGGCGTGCGTGAGCTCGCCCTCCACCACCCACGTCACGATCTCGGTGTGGGAGTGGGGGTGCTCGTCGAAGCCGGCGCCGGGGGCCAGCCGCTCCTCGTTGACGGCGAGGAGCGCGCCGAAGCGGAGGTTGTCGGGGTCGTAGTGCGGGCCGAAGGAGAGGGCGTGCCGGGTCTCGATCCCGGCCGCCGGGTCGCCCCCGGGGTACCGCTCGGCCGCGCGCTGGATGCGTATCACGGACGTACCGTAGCCCGGCGAAGCGGCCCCGGCCCCGCATGCGGGCGTCCCGATAAGGCAGTCTTGTCCCCGTGCCTGAACCCGTGAACGCCGCCCATCCGCACGCCGCGACCCTGAAGCGCCTCGAACAGTCGTCCGGGCGACTCGCCGCCGGCGCCATCGCCCGCATGGACGAGACGCTGCCGTGGTACCGCGCGATGCCGCCCGAGAACCGGTCGTGGATCGGTCTGGTCGCCCAGGCCGGCATCGCCGCGTTCACCGAGTGGTTCCGGCACCCGGAGACCCCGCAGGCCATCTCCACCGACGTCTTCGGCACGGCGCCCCGGGAGCTGACCCGCGCGATCACCCTGCGGCAGACCGTGGAGATGGTCCGCACCACGATCGAGGTCATGGAGTCGGCGATCGAGGAGGTCGCCGCCCCCGGGGACGAGAACGTCCTGCGGGAGGCGCTGCTCGTCTACGCGCGGGAGATCGCCTTCGCGACCGCCCAGGTGTACGCGCAGGCCGCCGAGGCCCGGGGCGCCTGGGACGCCCGGCTCGAATCGCTCGTCGTCAACGCGGTGCTCTCCGGCGAGGCGGACGAGGGTGCCGTCTCCCGTGCCGCGGCCCTCGGCTGGAACTCGCCCGACCACGTGTGCGTCGTTCTCGGCACCGCGCCCGACGGGGACAGCGAGCTCACCGTCGAGGCGATCCGCCGGGCCGCCCGGCACGCCAAGCTCCAGGTCCTCACCGGTGTCCTCGGCGACCGGCTCGTCGTCATCGCGGGCGGCAACGACAACCCCCTGGCCGTCGCCAAGGCGCTGATCGGGCCGTACGCGGCGGGGCCGGTCGTCGCCGGTCCCGTCGTCCCCGACCTGCTGGCCGCGACCCGCTCCGCGCAGGCGGCGGCGGCCGGTCTCAAGGCCTGCTCGGCGTGGCAGGACGCCCCCCGGCCGGTTCTGGCGGACGATCTCCTTCCGGAGCGCGCCATCGCCTCCGACCCTTCGGCGCGCGAGCAGCTGGTGGAGGAGATCTACAGACCGCTGGAGGAGGCGGGGTCGGCGCTGCTCGAAACCCTCAGTGTCTATCTGGAGCAGGCGAGCAGTCTGGAAGGCGCGGCCCGGATGCTCTTCGTCCACCCGAACACCGTGCGCTACCGGCTTCGACGTGTGACCGACGTCACCGGCTGGTCACCCTCCGACGTTCGTTCCGCGTTCACTCTGCGGATCGCACTGATCCTGGGACGCTTGGCCGACGGAGATCAGCAGTCCTAGACTTTTGTCGAACACCAACAATTCCCCCGACGGTTCTTCGTCCTTGTCCTCACGGGCGCTCGGAGCCGTCCCCAAGAGAGAGTGTGAGGGTGCTCGTACTCGTCGCTCCCGGCCAAGGCGCCCAGACGCCCGGCTTCCTGACCCCCTGGCTCGAACTCCCCGGCGCCGCCGACCGCATCGCGGCCTGGTCGGACGCGATCGGGCTCGACCTCGCCCACTACGGCACGAAGGCGGACGCGGACGAGATCCGTGACACCGCCGTGGCCCAGCCCCTCCTCGTCGCCGCCGGCCTGCTCTCCGCGGCCGCCCTCGGTGACGTGGCCCCCGGCGTCGTCGCCGGTCACAGCGTCGGCGAGTTCACCGCCGCCGCGTTCGCGGGCGTCCTCGACGACACCGCCGCGCTCCGCCTCGTCCGCACCCGCGGTCTCGCGATGGCCGAGGCCGCCGCGATCACCGCGACGGGCATGTCGGCGCTGCTCGGCGGCGACCCCGAGGTGACCGTCCCGCACCTGGAGAAGCTCGGCCTGACCGCCGCCAACGTGAACGGCGCCGGCCAGATCGTGGCCGCCGGCACCCTGGAGCAGCTGGCCGCCCTGGAGGCGGACAAGCCCGAGGGCGTCCGCCGGGTCGTCGCGCTCAAGGTCGCGGGCGCCTTCCACACGCACCACATGGCCCCCGCCGTGGCGACGCTGGAGGAGGCCGCGAAGGAGCTGTCGCCGGCCGCCCCGGTCACCCGCTACGTCTCCAACAAGGACGGGCAGGTCGTCACCGACGGCGCCGAGGTCGTGGCCCGCCTGGTCGGCCAGGTCGCGAACCCGGTCCGCTGGGACCTGTGCATGGAGACCTTCCAGGAGCTCGGCGCGACCGCGCTGATCGAGGTGTGCCCCGGCGGCACCCTGACCGGGATCGCCAAGCGCGCCCTGCCGGGTGTGGCCACGGTCGCCCTCAAGACTCCCGACGACCTGGACGCGGCCCGTACGCTCATCGCCGAGCACGCGGCCGTCTGACAAGGAGTGTCGAGAAACATGTCGAAGATCAAGCCCAGCAAGGGCGCCCCGTACGCGCGGATCCTCGGTGTCGGCGGCTACCGCCCCACCCGGGTCGTGCCGAACGAGGTGATCCTCGAGAAGATCGACTCGTCCGACGAGTGGATCCGCTCGCGCTCCGGCATCGCCACCCGTCACTGGGCCTCCCCGGAGGAGACGGTCGCCGCCATGTCGGTGGAGGCCTCGGGCAAGGCCATCGCCGACGCCGGGATCACCCCCGAGCAGATCGGTGCCGTGATCGTCTCCACGGTCTCGCACTTCAAGCAGACGCCGGCCGTCGCCACCGAGATCGCCGACAAGATCGGCGCCGGGAAGCCGGCCGCGTTCGACATCTCCGCCGGCTGCGCGGGCTTCGGCTACGGCCTGACGCTGGCCAAGGGCATGATCGTCGAGGGTTCGGCGGAGTACGTCCTGGTCATCGGTGTCGAGCGGCTCAGCGACCTGACGGATCTGGAGGACCGCGCGACGGCCTTCCTGTTCGGCGACGGCGCCGGCGCCGTGGTCGTCGGCCCCTCCGAGGAGCCGCACATCGGCCCCACGGTCTGGGGTTCCGAGGGCGACAAGTCCGAGACGATCAAGCAGACCGTGCCGTGGAACGAGTTCCAGGTCGGCGACGTCTCGAACCTTCCGCTCAACCAGCAGGGCGAGATCAAGTTCCCCGCCATCACGCAGGAGGGCCAGGCGGTCTTCCGCTGGGCCGTCTTCGAGATGGCGAAGGTCGCCCAGCAGGCCCTGGACGCCGCCGGCATCACGGCGGACGACCTGGACGTCTTCATCCCGCACCAGGCGAACATGCGGATCATCGACTCGATGGTGAAGACTCTGAAGCTGCCGGAGCACGTCACGGTCGCCCGTGACGTGGAGACCACCGGCAACACCTCGGCCGCCTCGATCCCGCTCGCCATGGAGCGGCTCCTGGCGACCGGGAAGGCGAAGAGCGGCGACACCGCGCTCGTCATCGGCTTCGGGGCGGGTCTCGTCTACGCCGCGACGGTCGTTACTCTCCCCTAGGCACTCCGGACCTTCCGGAAGCCGTTTTCCTCAGTACAGACACAAGAAGGAGCGCCACCATGGCCGCCACCCAGGAAGAGATCGTCAAGGGTCTCGCCGAGATCGTCAACGAGATCGCCGGCATTCCGGTCGAGGACGTCGAGCTCGGCAAGTCCTTCACCGACGACCTGGACGTCGACTCCCTGTCCATGGTCGAGGTCGTCGTGGCCGCCGAAGAGCGCTTCGACGTCAAGATCCCGGACGAGGACGTCAAGAACCTCAAGACGGTCGGCGACGCCGCCGACTACATCCTGAAGCACCAGGACTGATTCGGCCCCTGCCGAATCGGTCCACGCTGACTCGGTCCGCCACCCGGCGGTGGCGCCGTATTCCGACCATCACACACATGGAGAACGAATTCCTGTGAGCTCGACCAATCGCACCGTGGTCGTCACCGGTATCGGCGCAACCACACCGCTGGGTGGCGACTCCGCGTCGACCTGGGAAGGTCTTCTCGCGGGGCGCTCCGGCGTCAAGCCCCTGGAGGGCGAGCGCTTCGCCGAACTGCCCGTCCAGATCGCGGCGCTCGCCGCGGTCGACCCCGGTGACGTGCTGCCCCGCCCGCTGGCCCGCAAGCTGGACCGCTCGGCGCAGTTCGCGCTGATCGCGGCCCGTGAGGCCTGGGCCGACGCGGGCTACACCGCCCCGGCGGGCGAGGACGGGACGGTCGTGCCCGAGCGGCTCGGCTCCGTCATCGCGTCCGGCATCGGCGGTGTCACCACCCTGCTCGACCAGTACGACGTGCTGAAGGAGAAGGGCGTCCGCCGCGTCTCCCCGCACACCGTGCCCATGCTCATGCCCAACAGCCCCTCCGCGAACGTGGGTCTGGAGGTGAACGCCCGGGCGGGCGTCCACACCCCCGTCTCCGCGTGCGCGTCGGGTGCCGAGGCGATCGGCTACGCCGTCGAGATGATCCGTACCGGCCGTGCCGACGTGGTCGTCGCCGGCGGTACCGAGGCCGCGATCCACCCGCTGCCGATCGCCGCCTTCGCCAACATGATGGCGATGTCCAAGAACAACGACGAGCCGACGAAGGCCTCGCGTCCCTACGACACCGGCCGCGACGGCTTCGTGCTCGGCGAGGGCGCCGGTGTCGTGATCCTCGAGTCCGAGGAGCACGCCAAGGCCCGCGGCGCCCGCATCTACTGCGAGGTGCTCGGCCAGGGCCTGTCGGCCGACAGCCACCACATCGCGCAGCCCGAGCCGACCGGCCGGGGCATCGCCGCCGCGATGCAGAACCTGCTGGACTCCACGGACCTCAAGCCGTCCGAGGTCGTCCACCTCAACGCGCACGCCACGTCGACGCCGCAGGGCGACGTCGCCGAGATCAAGGCGCTGCGGAAGGTCCTGGGCGACGACCTGGACCACGTCGCGATCTCCGCGACGAAGTCGATGACCGGTCACCTCCTCGGTGGCGCGGGCGGCATCGAGACCGTCGCGACGGTCCTGGCGCTCCACCACCGCGTGGCCCCGCCGACGATCAACGTCGACGACCTGGACCCGGAGGTCGAGGCCGACATCGTCCGCGGCGAGCCGCGCGAGCTGCCGCAGGGCACGATCGCCGCGATCAACAACTCGTTCGGCTTCGGCGGCCACAACGTGGTCCTGGCGTTCCGCACGGTCTGACCCGCGCTCCACACGTGAGGCCCACCCCCGCCCGGGGTGGGCCTTTTCGTGGGCTCAGCGCAGGGCGAAGGCCGCCGGTTCCGCCTGCAACAGGATCTGGTTGAGGACGACGTGGCCACCGGTCACGGGGACCAGTTCCGGCCGGATGGAGATCTCCGGCCGCTTGTCCGCGTCGGGCTCCAGGACGGTGGTCGCCTTGCCCGTGGCTCCGTCGAGGAACGTGACGGACGCGTCCGACGCCAGGAAGGCGACGCGGCCGTCGGGCTCGGCGGCGAGGGCCATCGTCTGCCATTCGCTGCTGTGCACCCACGCCTTCCGGCCGTCCTTCAGGGAGTACGCGACGACGGCGGTCGGCACCATCGACCCCTTCTCGGCGAAGGTGACCAGGAGGCCGTCGCGGACGAGGGGCCTGACGGCGCGTCCGTCGCCGACGTCCCCGTGGGCGGAGAGGACGCCTTCGGGACCGCTCAGCGGCACGGTCGCGGTCGGGGCTCCCCTGTCGTCGAAGAGCAGGAAGGCGTGGGTGCCGCGGGCGTCCGCCTCGTCGACGGCGACGACCACCGGGGAGACGGAGACGACCGAGGCGTGGGCCGCCGACTCGACGGGCAGGTCCCGCTTCCACCGCTGGGCGCCGGTACGGGTGTCGAGGGCGAGGATCCGGGCGCCCCGGCCGCACTGCTCGACGACGAGGGCACGGGTGGCGTCGGCGTCGAGCGCCAGGGTCGCGCACCCCTTCGGCGTCGCCCGCTGCCAGCGCTGGTCGCCGGACTCGGTGGAGCGGGCCCGTACGGCGTCGTCCTCGGCGGTGACGGCGGTGGCGCCGCCGACGCCGAGGGCTCCCCTGGCGAGGCCCTTTCCGCCGAGCTTCCGCCGCCACATGACCTTGCCGTCGGAGGCGCGGACGGCGAGCACGGTCGCGCAGGGCTTCTCGTGGCGTCCGTACGCGATGAGGCCGACGCCCTCCTCGACGTCCTGGCTCATCGCGCACAGGGCCTCGCGGGCGGGTGCGGCCACGCTCCAACGGACGCTCCCCCTCGCGCCGTCGTACGCGAAGAGTCCGTCGATGCGTCCCTGGGCGACGGCGGAGCCGAGGCCCCACGCGCCGACGCCCTCGTCGTACTTCTGACCCGCGGGCGGGACGGTCCAGGCGATGGCCGGCCGGGGGTCGCGGGACGCGGCGGGCTTCGCCTCCGCCGTGGGCGGCGCGTCCGCCCTCGTGCCGTCCGCGTCGTCGTCCCCGGCCGCGAGCGCCCAGACGCCTCCGGCGAGCAGGGCCAGGACCCAGACCAGGGCGGCGGCCACGAGCGAGGACCGGCCGGGCCGCACCGGCTTCGCGTCGGTCTTGCCCGGCGCTTCCGGGACGGCGTCCCGCACCTCCGGGGCCGCCGCACGGCCCCGTCGTACCGCGAGGAGCGTCGCTCCCAGCGCCCCGCACACCAGGGCGCTCACCAGCGCCGCCCGGCCCGTCGGCCAGGCACCCCCCGCGACCCCCGCCCCCAGGAAGACCACCGCCGCGCCGAACGCGGCGCCCGGCAAACCGTCACGCGTCACTTCTCTCCCGCCCGGCGCGCCCCCTGCGCACCCCGGCGGAATCTACAACCCGTCGGAAGGGGGCGTCAGACGACCTGGTGCAGCCAGCGGACGGGGGCGCCCTCGCCCGCGTACCGGAAGGGTTCCAGCTCGTCGTCCCAGGGCTTTCCGAGCAGCTTGGCGATCTCCGTCTCCAGCTGGGTCTCGCCCTGCGCGGAGCGGGCCAGGGCGGCCCGCAGCCGGTCCTCGGGGATCAGGATGTCGCCGTGCATGCCGGTGACGGCGTGGAAGATGCCCAGGTCGGGGGTGGCGCTGTAGCGCTCGCCCTCGGCGGTGGGGCAGGGTTCCGCGGTGACCTCGAAGCGGAGCATCTGCCAGCCGCGGAGCGCGGAGGCGAGCTTGGAGGCGGTGCCGGTCTGGCCCTGCCAGGAGAACTCGGCTCTCCAGGTGCCGGGGGACGCCGGCTGGCGGATCCAGTCGAGCTGGACCCTCGCACCGAGGACACCCGCGACCGCCCATTCGACGTGCGGGCACATCGCGCGCGGTGCGGAGTGAACGTACAGGACTCCACGTGTCGTCACCGGGACCTCCAGTGTGGGACGAGGTTCGCCTTCCCAGCGGCCTCAGTAAACAGCATCAGGAGCAGAGCATCGCAAACCATCAAAAAAGGGACAGCATGTGACGTGATGTAATTTACCGGAGCCGGTCGGCAAAGGCGCCTCTGGTTCGACGGGGGAAAAGCTACCGTGCCGCACCGTCATCGGTGTGACGTACGGTCGGTCCGGGTGCCGGTGAACACGAAGCTTTCACCCGCCAGGACGCCGAAGGAGGGGCCGGGGATGCGCGGCCGACGCCGATTCCGTACCGCTGTCGCCGCCGCGACGGCCGCTCTGCTGTGCGGTGGGGTGCTCTCCGGCTGCACGGCCGGGGAGCCGGAGAAGGCCCCGGTCGAGGCGGTCGCCCCGAAGCCGAAGCCGAGGCCGACGCCCGCGTGGGACGTCTCCCCCGGCTCCGTCGCGGCCGTCGGCGACTCCATGACCCGCGCCTTCGACGCCTGCTCCCTCCTCTCGGACTGCCCCGAGGTGTCCTGGGCGACCGGGACGGACAGGGCCGTCAACAGTCTGGCGCTGCGGCTGCTCGGCCCGGAGAAGGTGGCCACCCGCAGCTGGAACCTGGCCCGGACGGGTGCGCGGATGGCGGACCTCCCCGCGCAGATGGCGGGGGCGGCCGCCGAGAAGCCCGAGCTGGTGACGGTGATGATGGGGGCGAACGACGCCTGCCGGGCCACCCCGGACCTCATGACCCCGGTCGCCGAGTTCCGCGCCTCCTTCGAGACGGCCCTCGCCCGGCTGCGGGCGGGCGCCCCGAAGGCGCAGGTGTACGTGGCGAGCGTGCCGGACCTGAAGCGCCTGTGGTCGACGGGGCGGGTGAGCCCGATGGGGCTCGAGGTGTGGAAGCTGGGGATCTGCGGCGCGATGCTGGCGGACGCGGAGGACCTGGGACCGGTGGCCGAGCGGCGGCGGGCGGCGGTGCGGGACCGGGTGGTGGCGTACAACGGGGTCCTGGAGGAGGTCTGCGCGAAGGACGCGCGCTGCCGGTACGACGGCGGGGCGGTCTTCGGCTTCCGCTTCGACGGCGGGCAGTTGAGCCCCTGGGACTGGTTCCATCCGAGCAGGGACGGGCAGGCGCGGCTCGCGGAGCTGGCGTACCGGCGGATCACGAAGGAGTGAGGGGCCCCGGGGCGGTTGTCAGGTTCCGCCCCGGGGCCGGCCGTGGGGGTGCGGGCGGGTCAGACCTCCAGAGTGGCGGTCAGGCGCGCGTCCGTGAGGGAGCGGGCGGCGACGACCTCGTACGTCCCGGTGACGAGGGTCCAGTCGTGCTTGTCCTCGTCCCAGATCTCGAAGGCGCGGCGGGGCAGCGCGATCCGGGTCTCGACGGTCTCGCCGGGCGCGGCCGCGACGCTCGCGAAGCCGGCGAGCCAGCGGGCGGGGCGTTCCACCGGGTCCGCCACGGGGGCCAGGTAGATCTGGACGGTCTCGCGGCCCGGGCGGTCGCCGGTGTTGGTGATCCGGACGGTGACCGCGTCGGGGGTCGCGACCAGCGACTCGTACGACCAGGTGGTGTAGCCGAGGCCGTGGCCGAAGGGGTACGCGGGGACGGCGCCGGCCTTGTCCCAGGCGCGGTATCCGATGAAGACGCCCTCGGTGTAGTGCAGTTCTCCGTCCGTCGGGGTGACCTCGGTGACGGGGGCGTCGGCGAGGGCGACGGGCCAGGTGGTGGGGAGGCGGCCGCCGGGCTCCTCGGCGCCGGTGAGGACGTCGGCGAGGGCGGCTCCGCCCTCCTGGCCGGGGAACCAGCCGAGCAGGATCGCGGCCACGTCCTCGCGCCAGGGCAGCTCGACCGGGGAGCCGGCGTTGACGACGACGACCGTGTTCGGGTTGGCGGCGGCCACGGCGCGGACGAGGTCGTCCTGGCGGCCGGGGAGGGCGAGGTCCTTGCGGTCGAAGCCCTCGGACTCGACGCGCTCGGTGGTGGCGACGACCACGACGGCGGTGTCGGCGGCGCGGGCGGCCTCGACGGCCTCGGCGATCAGTTCGTCGGGGTCACGGCGGGGACCGAGGTGGACGAAGGAGAACATGACGGCCGGGAGCGGGGTCGCGAACTCCTTGTCGAGGGTGTGCAGCAGGGAGACCTCGACGGTCTCGCCGGCGGTGAGCGCGACCTTGCCGCGCTCGACCGGGGAGCCGAAGAAGGCCTCGAAGGGGTCGGTCTCGGGGCCCATGACCTGGGTGCCGTCGAAGACGGTCGTCCCGGCGACGGTGAGGGTGAAGGCGCCGAGGCCTCGGGTGCCGAAGGCGTGCTCGCCGGACTCGCGCGGGGTGAAGGTGCCGACGACCTCGATGGAGGCGAGGGCCTCGTGGGTGACGCCCTCGGGGAGGTCGTCACCGATCCACTGGACCTGGCCGTTGGGCAGGGAGCCCTCGCCGATGACGTTCCCCGCGGCGTCGCGGCAGCGGGCGCGGAGGGCGAACCCCGGTGAGATCGATCCGGCGGGGGCGAGTTCCTCGCTGGGGTCGGCGCCGATCGTGAAGGTCAGGGCGCCTTCGGGGAGGGCGGCGGCGAGGCCGTCGAGCGGGGAGACGACGTGGTCGGGGAAGACCTGGGCGGAGCCGCCGCCGAGGACCCGGGCGTCGCGGGCGGCGGCGCCGGAGAGCGCGACGGTGCCGTTCTTCAGCGGGAGGGCGTTCTCGTTCCGTACGAGGACGAAGCCGCGGCGGGCGATCTCGCGGGCGAGGGCGTCGCCGTCGATGGCGGCGGGGTGGGCGGTGACGACCGGCGGGGCGCCTTCGAGGGCGCCGACGCGGGCGGCGAGCCGCAGGACGTTGCGTACGGCGGTGTCGACGGCGGACTCCTCGACCTCGCCGGCGCGGACGGCGGCGGCGAGGGCCGGGCCGTAGACGGTGGTGGGGCCGGGCATGGCGACGTCGAGGCCGCCCGCGATGTCGGCGGTGGTGGAGCGGGCGGCCATCCAGTCGGAGACGTTGTAGCCGTCGAAGCCCCACTCACCGCGCAGGACCTCGTTCACGAGCTGGTGGTGCTCGGTCATCGTGACGCCGTTGACCTGGTTGTAGGCGGTCATGATGCCCCAGGGGCGGGCGTTCTCGACGATGGCCTCGAAGGGGGCGAGGTAGAGCTCTCGGAGGGGGCGCGGGGCGATCCTGTTGTCGACGGTGAAGCGGTCGGTCTCGGCGTCGTTGGCGACGAAGTGCTTGACGGTGGTGCCGACGCCGCCGTCCTGGACGCCCTGGACGTAGCCGGTGCCGATGACGCCGGTGAGGTACGGGTCCTCGCTGTAGGCCTCGAAGTGGCGGCCGCCGAGCGGGGTGCGGTGCAGGTTGACCGTGGGCGCGAGGAGGACGTGGACGCCCTTGCGGCGGGCCTCCTGGGCGAGGAGCCGTCCGGCCCGGCGGGCGAGGGCGGGGTCCCAGGAGGCGGCGAGGGCGGTCGGGGACGGGAGCGCGACGGACGGGTCGTCGGCGGTCCAGCGGACGCCGCGGACGCCGATGGGGCCGTCGGACATGACCAGGGACTTCAGGCCGATCTCCGGCAGGGCGGGCAGGGACCACATGTCCTGGCCGGCGAGCAGCCGGGTCTTGGCGTCCAGGTCGAGCTTGCCGAGCGCCGCCTCGACGACCGCGTTCCTCACGGTCTCCGCGGTGTTCTCCGCCATGGCCGTACCTCCTCGTTGACGTGCCGATGACCCCGATGCCGCACATCGTGCACCCACCTACCTGTAGATCGGTAGGTGACGTTACCCTTTCGTTACTCGCAGGGCGGGACGAGCGGGTACGGTCCTGTCGGACGGACGGACCTGCGGAAGGGGGCCACGGCGATGGTGCGGGCCAGGAGTGAGGAGCGGCGCGCGGACATCCTGCGCGCCGCCCTCGAAGTGATCGCCGAACGCGGCTACCGGGGCGCCACCCTCGGCTCCGTCGCCGAGCGCGTCGGGCTGACCCAGCAGGGGCTGCTGCACTACTACCCGACGAAGGAGGCGCTGCTCGTCGCGGTCCTGGAGGAGCGGGACCGCTGGGACACGAGCGGGGGCCGGGACCGCGAGGGCTGGCGGCTGGACCTCCTGGAGTCGCTCGTCGAGTACAACGCGATGCGGCCGGGGATCGTGCAGACCTTCTCCGCGCTGCTCGGCGAGAGCGTCACGGACGGGCACCCGGCGCGGGAGTTCTTCACCGAGCGGTACGCGCAGGTGCGGGCCGACATGGCGGACATCCTGCGCCTGGAGTTCGGCGAGCGACTGCCCGGCGGCCTCACCCCGGAGCGCGCCGCACCCCTGCTCACGGCGGTGATGGACGGCCTCCAGTACCAGTGGCTCCTGGACCCCGCGGCGGTCGACATGCCGGGCGCCTTCCGGGACTTCCTGCGGCTGCTGCGCGGGGACGGAGAAGCCCCCTAGGAGGCTCGGCGGGCGAGGGCCGCCAGGTCCTCGCCGAGCAGGTCCGGGTCCTCGGTCAGGGCCGCGTGGACGGCTTCCAGGACGGGCAGCTTCGCCGCGGCCGTCGCCAGGGCCACGTCCTTCGCGGCCAGCGCGACCGGGAAGTGCGAGCCGGTGGCGGTGGCCCGGCCGACGGCGCCGGCGAGCGGGCCCGCGCCGAGGGTGCGCAGCGCGAGCTCGCGGGGCAGGCCGAGGGAGTCGGCGAGCGCGAGGGCCTCGGCGACGAGGGCGACCCCGCCGATGACGGCGTTGATGAGGACGAGCTTGAGGGCGGCGCCCGCGCCGGGGCCTCCGCAGGGGGTGACGGTGCCGAGCCGGTCGAGGACGCCGGCGACGGGCGCGGTGTCGCCGCCCGCGAGGATCAGCAGCTCGCCGGCGGCCGCCCGGTCGACGCTGCCCATGACGGGCGCGTCGAGGAGGGTGACCCCGGCGGGGATCCGGGCGGCGAGGGCGGCGACGGTGTCCGGGCCGACGGTCGAGGTGTCGATCCAGTGGGTGCCGGGGCGCAGGGCGGGGATCAGCTCGTCCGCGACGGCGAGGGCGGCGGCCGGGTCCGCGAGCATCGTGACGACGACGTCGGCGTCCCGGACGGCCTCGGCGGGGGTCGCGGCGCGGGCGGCGCCGTCGGCGACGAGGGCGTCCGCCTTGGCGGCGGTGCGGTTCCAGACGGTCAGCGGGTGTCCGGCGTCGAGGAGGCGACGGGCCATCGGCAGGCCCATGGATCCGAGGCCGAGGAAGGCGATCGTCTGCGGGGTGTTGTCCATGCCGTCGACGCTAGGACCGGCTCCGGCATGCGACAAGCGAATGTCTAGCATGCTTCCCATGCCCGTTCCTCATGGCTTGTACGAGGTGTTCCTCGCCGTCGCCCGCGCGGGCTCCTTCACCGCCGCCGCCCGCCTCCTCGGCTACACGCAGTCCGCGGTCTCGCGGCAGATCCGGTCCCTGGAGGACGAGATCGGCGCCGAGCTCTTCGAGCGGCTGCCGCGCGGGGTGCGACTGAGCGAGGCGGGCCGGGTGCTGGTTCCGCACGCGGAGGCGGTCCGGGACCGACTGGCCACCGCGCGGGCGGAGTTGGGGGCCTTGCGCTCCCTGGACGGCGGGCTGCTGCGCCTCGGCTCCTTCTCCAGCGCCACGGCGGCCCTGGTGCCGCGCGCGCAGGCCGCGTTCCGGGAGCGGCACCCGGGGGTGACGGTCAGCCGGGTGGAGGGGCCCTCCGCGAAGCACCTGCGCCTGGTGGCCGCCGGGGAGGAGGACCTCGCGGTGGTCGGCCCGCCCCGGGACGCTCCCCCGCCGCCGGGCGTGACGCTGCACCACCTCCTTGAGGAGCCGATGCTGGTGGCGCTCGCGCGGGGGCACGCGCGCGCGGGGCAGCGGGCCGTGCGGCTCTCCGAACTCGCCGACGAGGAGTGGATCGTCGGCGACGAGCGCCTGGAGGACACCCTGTTCCGCCCGGTCCTCGCGGCCGGGTTCCGCCCGCGCACCGGCCTGCTCGCCCACGACTGGATCGCCAAGCTCGGCGCGGTCGCGGCGGGCCTGGGCGTCACGCTGGTGCCGGCGCTCGCGGCGGCCTCGGTCCGCCCGGACGTCGCGCTCGTCACGCTCCACCCGGAGGACGCCCCGTACCGCCGGATCTGCGCGGCCACTCCACCGGCCCCCACGGTCGCGGCGACCGCCTTCCTCGCCGTACTGCGCGAGACGGCCCGGGAGCTAACAGACTCAACCCCACATTGACCCTTACATGCCCATGCGAGAGGATGGCCGCCATGATCGTCGCAGCCACCCAGTTCGCCCCGGCCGCCGGGGACATCGACACCAACGTCCGCACCATCGCCGGTCTGGTCCGGGCGGCCGGGGCGGAGGGGGCCCGGGTCGTGGTCTTCTCCGAGCTCTCGCTCACCGGGTACGAGCCGTCCCTGATCCGGGACACGCCCGCCCTGGTCCTCACCGAGGACGACCCGCGCCTCGAACCCGTACGGGAGGCCTGCCGGGCCGCCGGTGCGGCGGCCGTGGTCAACGGGCCGATGAGGAACGGCGGTTCGGGGTTCGGCATCACCACGCTCGTGATCGGTCCCGACGGCTCGCTCCTCACGCGCTACGACAAGCAGCACCTGTACGGAATCGAGGCGGAGGTCTTCGAACCGGGCGGGGCCGACGGACGGTTCGCCCTCGACGGGGTCCGCTTCGCCCTGGCCACCTGCTACGACAACCGCTTCCCCGAGCTCGCCGAGCGGGCCGCGGCCGACGGCTGCGCCGTCTATCTGGCGAGTTCGGTGCTCGGCTCCGACAACGACTCCTTCGAGAAGGTGTATCCGGTGCGGGCCCGGGACTTCGGTCTCCACGTGGTGCTCGGCAACGTCCTGGGGGCCAACGAGGACGGGGTGGGCTGCGGCCTGGCCGGGGCCTGGGGCCCGGACGGCGGGCGGATCGCGGACGCGGGGCCCGAGGAGCCGGGGTTCGTGCTCGCCGAGGTGGGCTGAGCACGGAGGAAGGGCCGGACGGTCGTGGGACATACGACCGTCCGGCCCTCCGGGGCGGCCGTCACGGAACCCCCGGTCCGCGACGGCGCCCCGCCCCCGTTACGGGGCGCTCATCCCCTTACGGGGCGCTCAGGCCCAGCGTGTAGGCGCCGGAGCCGCTGTACGCGTGGACCACGTACCGGTAGTAGCCCGCGGTGCCGTAGTAGCTGGTGTCCTCGTCGGAGGTCGCCGTGCCGCCGACGGCCACGTCCACCCAGGTCGACCCGTTCCACTTCTGCAGGTACAGGTCGAAGTCGGTGCCGGCCGGACCGCGCAGGCAGCCCACGTGGGTGCCGGAGGTCGCCGAGTAGTAGTACGAGCCGTCCGGCTGGGCCTCGGCCTGACCGGAGGCCAGGGTGCTCTGGTAGGTGTGCTCGGTGCTGTCGCAGCCGGTGGGCGGCGTCGTGGTGCCGACCGACAGCTGGTAGGTCACCGTGTGCGTGGCGGAGCCCTTGCCGGTGACGGTGATCGGGTACGTGCCGTTGGCGGTGCCCGCCGCGACCTGCACGGTCATGGTGGACGAGGAGCCGGAGGTCACCGAGGAGGGGCTGAAGGAGACGGTGACGCCGCTCGGGGCGCCGCTCGCGGAGAGCTGCACGGTCTGCGCGCTGCCGCCGGTGGTGGAGGTGTTCACCGTGGAGGTGACGGAGGCACCCGGCTGGACCGAGCCCGAGGACGGGTTCAGGGCGAGCGAGAAGTCCGGCGTGGTGGTGCCGCCGCAGTCGGTCTCACCGGACTGGGCCGGCACGCCGACCGCGTTCCAGGCCGCCTTCACGGCGTTGCACTCGGCGCTGCCGTAGGTGTTCTTGGCGCTGGTCAGGGTCGCCCTGCGGGCGGCGAGGTGGTTCCAGGAGGAGGTCTTCATGAGCAGGGCGCCCATGAAGATCTTGCCGGCCTTCTGGATGCCGATGCCGGTCACGGAGGAGGGCCCGCCGGAACATATGGGGCTGCTGGGCTTGCCGCCGCCCGGGTTGGAGCCCTCGGCGAGCAGGTAGAACCAGTGGTTCTGCGGGCCGGCCGCCGCGTGCACCTCGGTGCCGGAGGTCAACTGCGGGTAGCAGTTGGGGGCGTTGTCGGCGAGCGAGGGGTTGTACATGTAGCGGATCGGCTTGCCGTCGCCGAAGAAGTTGACCTTCTCGCCGACCGTGTAGTCCGGGGTGTCGTTCGGGTTGTTGGCGTAGTGCTCGGTGAGCGCGCCGAAGATGTCGCCCGTCGACTCGTTCATGCCGCCGTTCTCGTTGGACGAGCCCGAGCTGCCCGGCGTCCGGTCGAAGATCTCGTGGCCGTACTCGTGCGCCACGACGTCGATGCCGGTGAGCTGGTTGGAGCCGGTCTGGGACCGCCCGTAGGTCGTCTTCGTGCCGTCGTAGTACGCGTTGACCTCGCTCAGGCCGGCGCGGGCCGGGACCATGCCGCCCTGGCCGTTCTGGCCGTTGTAGCCGAACCACTCCTTGAGCATGGAGTGTTCCTTCTGCGCCGCGTACATGATGTCGACGCAGGCGGTCACCAGGTCGTTGGCGGTGCCGTTGCCCCACGGCGAGGAGCCGGTGTAGGCGCTGCCGTTCTGCCCGCCGCACTTGAAGCCGCCGCGGGTGGTGTCGGTCATGGAGGTCGCGGCGGTGTCGATGGTGACGTTGCCGTTGTGGTAGCCGCGGCCGTCGGCGTGCAGGATCTTGTCGGTGGCGCGGGCGACGGACCCGGTGCGCGCGTCGACGTACGTGTCGAGGGAGCTCGGGGCGTCCTGCGCGGTCCGGCCGACGACCAGGGTGTGCCAGGTGAGGACGGCCTTGCCGCCCTTGAGGAGCACGGTCAGCTCCGGGGCGCTCGCGCTCTCGACCGAGGCCAGCTGCTTCCGGGCGGTGGCGAGGGCCGCGTCGGCCGTCACCTTCGCCTTGGTGGAGAGCCTGATGGCGGGGGCGGGGGCGCCGGTGACCTCGCGGACCTTGCCGGAGCTGTCGGAGACGACGACCGCGTCGCCTCCGACGACCGGCAGACCGCGGTAGGTGCGCTCGTACGAGGCGTAGTACAGGCCGTTCGTCCAGGGGGTGACGGACGTCCGGACGAGGTCCTCGTCGGCGCCGTGCCGCAGCTCGTCGAGGCCGCTGCTCGCGGCCTTGTCGGCGGCCGCGAGGGCGAGCGCCTTGCCGTGCCCCGGGGGTACGGGCAGGGCCTGGGGGGCCGCCGCGGTCGCCGGTCCGGCGAGGGCGGTCGCGAGGCTCGCCGAGAGCGCCAGGGCGGCCGCGGCCGCCGTGAGTCTGGTCGGGTACAACGTCGTGCTCCGTTCAAGGGTGGGGGAGACGGATCGTCGCGCCGAGTATGGGCGTGGACATGGCCAGTTCGGGACATCTCATCCGGCATAAGACGCGGGTTATGGTGCGCCCGCGCATCGCTGCGTACGCTGCTGAAATGCAGCTGGAGTTGAGGCATCTCGAAGCCGTCTGCCGGATAGCGGAAGCGGGCAGTCTGGGGCGGGCCGCCGGGCGGCTGGGGGTCTCGCAGCCGGCCCTCTCGGCGCAGCTGCGGCGCATCGAGCGGGTCGCCGGCGGGGAGCTCTTCCTGCGCGGCCGGCACGGTGTGGAGCCCACCCCGCTGGGCGAGTTCGTACTGGCCAAGGCGCGGCTCGTGCTCGGCGAGATGGACGCGCTGGTCGCCGGGGCCCGGGCCGTCGCCCCGCACACCCCGCTGCGGCTCGGCTGCATCCTGCTCGTCCTCGTCGACCGGCTGCTCGGGGAGCTGGAACAGGTCGTGGCGGGGCGGGAGATCGCCGTCACCGTGGAGCACTCGGCGACGACGCTGACCCGTCAACTCGGCGTCGGGCGGTACGACGCCGTCCTGTACGGGGAGGTCAACGACCACGAGGTGCCGCTGCCCGAGGGGACGACGGCCCGCACCCTCGTCCCCAAGGAGCCGTTCTGCGTGCGGCTCTCGGCGGAGCATCCGCTGGCCGGCCGGGAGCGGATCGCGCTCGCCGAACTCGCGGGCGAGTCCTGGATGACGCTGGTGGAGGACGACGACGGCGGCCCCGAGGCGCTGGTCGCGGCCTGCGGGAAGGCCGGGTTCACCCCCTCGCTGCGGCACCGGGTCGCCGACCGCAAGATGCACTACGACCTGATCGCGTCCGGCCGGGCGATCTCGATGAGCCAGCCGACGGCTCCGGCGGCGGAGGGCACGGTCCTCCGCCCCCTGGAGGGCGACCCGGTGACGGGGCGGATCCGGCTCGCCTGGAACCGGGCCGCGGTGCCGGCCCCGCAGGCGGAGCTGCTGTACCGGGCGGCGGCCCGCGCGTACCTGGCGAACGTGGACAACAACGCCTTCCACCGGGCCTGGTGGGACGCGCGCCCGGAGCTGCACCCGGCCCTCGACGACTGAGGGCCGGGCGCGGTGGGGGAAGCGTCACCGGCCCTCGGGGCCGCCACCTCCCCCCGGGGCTACCGGTAGGAGAGGTCCGCGGCCGAGTAGCGGCAGGTGGTGCCGTCCGGACCGGTGCCGGTCTCCTCGGGCTCCTTGCCGGTGCTGTTCCCGGTGAAGCGGGTGCACGGCTTGATCTTCTGCCGGGGGTCGCCGTGGATCCGGATGTTCCGCAGGGTCGCCGTGTCGCCGTAGTTGGCGTTGACCCCGACGATCGACCTGCCGGGCGCGGTGACGTCCACGTCGTTGATCAGGATCGTCCGCGCGTACTGCTTCCCGCAGTTGCCGCAGGAGCGGACGAGCTTGCCGAAGTCGGAGACCTGGAATTTGGTCACGACCAGCTTGCCCGCGCCGTTGAACTGGAAGACCTTGTCGGAGGCGCCCTTCGCGCCGCCGCCGTACACCGCGTACACCGACGAGGCGGAGGTGCCCTTGAAGGTGGCGGCGTCCTCGCCGACGTTCTCCCACCAGACGTTCTGGAGGGTGCAGCTGCCGAGGCAGTGGACGCCGTCGGCGGCCGGCGTCCCGAGGACCACGTTCTTGAGGACGGCGCCGTCCTCGAGGACGAACAGCGGCTTCTGGCTCTCGTCCTGGCCGTCCGAGCCGAGCTCACCGGTGCCGTGGAAGCGCTTGAGCCTGCCGTCGTAGGTGCCGGAGACCTCGATGGTCGTGGCGACCGGCTTGTCGCCCTTCGCCTCCGGCCAGGCCGCGAGGGCTCCCGCCGCGCCCGCCGGGGCGAGCAGCCCGCCGGCGACGACGGCCGCGCCGGTGATGCCGAGGGCGCTGAGGCCGCCGACGACCGCGCGCCGGCGGCCCGTCTTCCGCTTGTGTGACGTCATGTGTTCCTTCTCAGTGGGGGAAGTGGTGCACCCCCTGGTCGCCACCGGAGGAAGGAAGGTTGCCGCTCGTTCGGTCGTCCTCTTCTGAGTCGTCGTCCCCGTCGGCGTTCTCGCCGCGCAGGTCGCGGGCCATCAGGGTGGCGCCGGCGACCGCTCCCGGCATGAGGAAGACGGCGACGAACGGCACGATGAAGGCGAGCGTCAGCGGAACGCCGAAGCCCAGGGCGGCCATCCGGCGCCCGCGGAGCAGCCGCAGCCGCTCCTTGAGCTCGACGCCCCGGCGCTGGAGCGCGACGGCCGTCAGCTCCTCGGCGAGGAAGAAGCCGGAGACGCAGAAGCCGATGACGGGGACGACGGTCTGGCCGACGACGGGGATGAACCCGCAGGCGAAGAGCAGGACGCCGTAGAACGCGACGCGCACCAGGACCCGCAGGCTGTCCCGGGCCGAGATCCACAGCTCGCGCCAGAGCGGCAGGCCCGACTCGGGGACCTCGCCGCCCTCGCTGCGGTCGACCTCCTCGGAGAGCGACTCGTAGAAGGGCTGGCCGACGAGGAGGGTCACGGCGGTGAAGGTGATCACCGCGAGGAAGAGCCCGAAGGCGAAGACGAGGCCCGTCAGCGCGCCGCGGAAGACGCCCTGCCAGGGCGAGGACCAGTCGTCGGCGAACGGCGTCGCCCACGCGGTCAGGTCGTCGGCGCCGTAGCCGAGGCCGACGAGCGCGCCGGCGTAGAGGACGAGCGTCACGAGTCCGGGCAGCAGCCCGAAGCCGAGCCAACGCCCGTGCCCGCCGACCCACTTCTGGCCCTGCAACAAGTACTTGAAACCCGCCCCGAAATCACGCATGGGGGCCACCCTATCGGTGCCTCCGAGGGCCTCCGGGGCAGGTCAGCCGCCGGTCGCGCGGAAGGAGTCGAGGGCCGTGTCGAGGGCGCTCCGGCCCTCCTCCGCGCGCGGCACCGGGGCGGACGCCCACAGGTCGTACAGGGTGCCGTCCTGTTCCCAGCAGACGTCGACGGTGTGGCGGGCTCCCTCGGCGGGGGTGAATCCGTTCCAGCCGAACTCCCAGCGAGCCGCCGGCAGTCCCTTGTGCGTCGTCTCCTCGACGGTGGCGTCGCGGTACCCCGGATAGTCCGTCGGGCCGCTCGCGTCGGAGGCCCGCATCACGCCGATCGCCCCGCCGGACGGGACCGGCCGGATCCTGATGCCGACCCTGACGGCCCCGTCGCCGGTCGTGTAGATCACCCGCTCGCCGTCGGTGGAGCGGCGCGCGCCGTACGGGACGGTCACGGTGAACCCGCGGACGTCGGTGACCTCCCGGTACTCGTACGCCTCCGGGTCGGACTCGGCGGGGGCGGGGGTGGTCGCCGGGGCGTTCCGGCCGGGCGTCGACGCGGCCGAGGTGCTCCCCGGGCCTGCGGCCGGCGGCGCCCCCGTCGCGGGGTCGCCCTGGACCGCGCGCAGGACCGCCACGGTCGCCACCGCGACGCAGACCGCGACGGCGGCGGCCACGATCGGTACGGCCCTGCCGCTCCGGCGTCCGGCCCCCGGGTCCCCGGCGGTGGTCGTGCCGGGGGTGCGGGCGGAGCGGCCCGGGGCGGCGGAGGGGACGGTCTCGCGCGCGGTGGGGGTGTACGAGGAGACCGGCGGCGGCTCCCCCGCCGCGCACGCGGCCAGCATCCGGCGGGCCTCGGCGGCGCCCAGGCGCCGGTCCGGGTCCCGTTCGAGGAGGCCCCGGACGACGGGGACGAGCGGTCCCATCCGCTCGGACGGCCGGATCTCCTCGTACACGATCGCGTGCAGGACGGCGCCGATCGAGTCCCGGCGGAACGGCGAGGTGCCCGTGGCCGCCGCGCACAGCAGCGCGCCGAGCGACCACAGGTCGGAGGCGGGTCCGGCGTCGCCGCCCTGCATGCGCTCCGGCGCCGTGTACTCCGGGGTGCCGATGAAGACCCCGGTCCGGCTGAGGGTCGTCGCCCCGGGGAGGCTGGCGATGCCGAAGTCGGTCAGGACCGCCCTGCCGGTGTCCTTCTCCAGGAGGACGTTGGCGGGCTTCACGTCCCGGTGCAGCACGTCGCGGGCGTGCGCGGCGGACAGCGCGTCGAGGAGGTCGAGCCCGAGCCGGGCGGCCTGCCGCGGGGTCAGCACCTCGCCCGCCGCCAGCCGGTCGGCGAGCGAGCCGCCGTCGACCAGCTCCATCACCAGGGCGGGCAGGCCGTCGTGCTCGACGACGTCGTGGACGACGATCACATGGGGGTGGCGGATCTGGGCGACGACCCGGGCCTCCCGCAGGGCGCCCCCCGGGTCGGCGCCGGAGTCGAGCGCGAGGGTCTTGACGGCGACCGGGCGGCCGAGCAGCTCGTCGGTGGCCCGCCGGACCACGCCCATGCCGCCCTGGCCGAGCCGCTCGCCCAGGCGGTAGCGCCCGCCGATCAGCTCGCCACCGGTCTGCTCCGACCCGTTCTCCGACACCACTCGCTCCCCCCGTCGGCAGGACACGGACATGATGCCGCAGCCCTCCGTACGCGGCGAGGACCGCACCCCGTGGTTCGGGGTGCGGTCCTCGCCCGGTGTGCGCGTCCGTGACTCAGACGGCGAGCTCGACCGTGATGTTGCCGCGGGTCGCCTTGGAGTACGGGCAGACCTGGTGGGCCTTCTCGATCAGGCTCTTGGCGGTCTCGGCGTCCACGTTCGGGATGGCCGCCGAGATCTTGACGATGATGCCGAAGCCGTCGTCGTTCTTGCCGATGCCGACCTCGGCGGTGACCGTCGAGCCGGAGACGTCGGCGTTCTCGTTGCGGGCCACGACGCCGAGCGCGCCCTGGAAGCAGGCGCTGTAGCCGGCCGCGAAGAGCTGCTCGGGGTTGGTGCCCGCGCCGGAGCCGCCCATGGCCTTGGGCGGGTTCACGACGACGTCGAGCTGGCCGTCGTCGGTGGCGACGCGCCCGTCACGGCCGTTCTCGGCGGTGGCGACGGCGGTGTACAGGACGTCGGACTGCTGGATCGACATGCTGTTGTCTTCCTTCTTCGGTTCGCCGCGACTCGCGCCCACGATCGCGACGGCTGAGGGAAGACTAGCGGGTCGTCGAGACGATCATCTTTCCGGTGTTGTCGCCGCGGAGCAGGCCGAGGAAGGCGTCCACGCCGTTCTCGATGCCCTCGACGAAGGTCTCGCGGTGCTTCAGCTCGCCCGAGGCGAGCCAGCCGCCGACCTCCTGGACGAACTGGTTCTGCAGGCCGTAGTGGTCGCCGACGAGGACGCCCTGGAGCCGCAGCCGCTTGCCGATGATCATCGCCATGTTGCGCGGGCCGGGGACCGGCTCGGTGTCGTTGTACTGGGCGATCATGCCGCAGATGGTGGCGCGGCCGTGCACGTTGAGCGAGGAGATCGCGGCTTCGAGGTGGTCCCCGCCGACGTTGTCGAAGTAGACGTCGATGCCGTCCGGGGCGGCCTCGCGGAGCTGGTCCTTGACCGGGCCGTTCTTGTAGTTGAAGGCCGCGTCGAAGCCGAGCTCCTCGACGAGGAACTTGACCTTCTCGTCGGAGCCGGCGGAGCCGATGACCCGGGAGGCGCCCCGGAGCCTCGCCATCTGGCCGACCTGGCTGCCGACGGCGCCGGCCGCGCCGGAGACGAAGACGGCGTCGCCCTCCTTGAAGGAGGCGACCTCGAAGAGGCCGGCGTAGGCCGTGAGGCCGGTCATGCCGAGCACGCCGAGGTAGGCGGAGAGGGGGGCGAGCGCCGGGTCGACCTTGGTGGCGTGCTGGGCCGGGACGTCGGCGTACTCGCGCCAGCCGAGGCCGTGCAGGACGTGGTCGCCGACGGCGAAGCCCTCGGCGTCGGACGCCACGACCTCGCCGACCGCGCCGCCGTCCATGGGGTGGTCGAGCTTGAACGGCGGAACGTACGACTTCACGTCGTTCATCCTTCCGCGCATGTACGGGTCGACGGAGAAGTGCAGGTTGCGCACGAGGATGCGGCCCTCGGCGGGCGCGGCGACCGGGGTCTCGCGCAGGGCGAAGTCCGCCGGCACGGGCCAGCCGTGCGGACGGGCGACGAGGTGCCACTCACGGCTGGACGCGGGAAGAACGGACATGAGCACGGCCTCCAGAAAAGCTTCAGATCGCAAAAGGTTCACTACCTCAAACAACCATGCGCCTGGATATTTCATGTTGTCAAGCATCTGGGTAGACTCGTCCCCATGGCCACCTCACGCACGGACCCCCTGACCCTCGAAGTCGTCGAGCTGATCGGCACGGTCGTGGCGCGCTACTACGAGGAGTACGAGCAGGCGGCCGCGCAGCACGCGCTGACCGGCGCCCAGGCCCGCGTCCTCGGCCTGCTCTCGCTCGACCCGCTGCCGATGCGCCGCATCGCCCAGAAGCTCAAGTGCGAGCCGTCCAACATCACCGGGATCGTCGACCGCCTGGAGGCCCGCGGCCTGGTCGAGCGCCGGCCCGACCCGGACGACCGGCGGGTCAAGCTGGCCGTCCCCACCGACGAGGGCCTGGACACCGCCCGCCGGCTGCGCGATTCCCTCGACTTCGCCCGCGAACCCCTCGGCGAACTGACCGAGACCGAACGGACCCTGCTCCGGGACCTGTTGAAGCGGATGCTGGGCGCGGACGTGGCGTAGTCCCCCCGGGGACCGGGTCCCTAGACGCACCACCAGAGGAAGCGGGTGCACGTCGGCGTGGGGCTGGGCGTCGGGGTCCGGCTCGGCGTGGGGCCGGTGGTCGAGGGCGTGGGCCCGCCGGGCGTCTCCGAGCCGGTGGGCGTCGGGCCGCTCGCCGTCGCGGACGGGGACGCGGTGGGCGTGGCGGACGGGGAGGCCGGTCCGGTGGTCGTCGGGGCGGAGGTCGGGGCGTCGCCGCCCTGGCCGGTACCCGTGCCGGTACCGGCCCCCGTGCCCGTGCCCGCGCCCGTGCCGGGCCCCGTGCCCGATCCGGAGCCCGACCCCGATCCCGTCTCTGCGCTCACCTGGCGGGGGCGCGCGGGGACGGAGCTCGGCGCGTCCGTCACCGGAGCCGGGCTCGATCCGTCGGGCGGTTCGGTGGTCTCGACGGGTTCGGGCGAGAGGGGGGTCTCGGTGACCTCCAGCTCCTCCACGGCGGTGGCGGCGCCGTCCTGCGGCGACGGCTCCAGGGCGAGCTTCGCCAGGCTCAGCGTCCCGGCCGCGAGGACCAGGCCCACCGTCCCCACCAGGACCGTACGGCCCCGACGCGAGCGCGACCTCTTCCCCCGCCGCGGGACGGAGCGGCCCCGGGCGGCGCGGCGCCCACCGGGGACCGGGTGCGGCGGTTCGAGGACGTCCAGCTCGTAGACGTGCTCGGGCGCGGGCCGGTCCGGATCGTCCTCGCCGGCGCCGCCGGCCGGGGACGGTTCGTCGTGGGCGGGCGGGCTCGGGGCTCCGTGGGCGGCGGACCCGCTCCGTTCCCCGTAGGCGGTGGGCCCGCTCCGTTCCCCGTAGGCGGTGGGCCCGTCGGGGTCGCCGTGGGCCGCGGGGCGGCCCGGGGCGCCGTAAGCGGGGGCCTGGCCCGGGGCGCCGTAGGCCGCGGCCTGGCCGTTCGCGCCGTAGGTCCCGGGGGTGTCGTAGGCCCCGGGGGCGCCGTAGGTCGCGAACCCGTCCGGGGTGCCGTGGATCGCGGGCCGGGTCGGGGCTCCGTAGCCGTGGTCCGGGGTGTGGACCGGCGCGTGGACCGGGGTGGGGTCCGCGGTGCGGGGGGTCTCGTACCGCAGTTCCTCGACGGGAGTCCCGCACCCGGCACAGGCGAGGGCCCCGTTGAGATGCCGCCGGCACGCGTGGCAGTAGTCCATGGGGCCCGCAGGCTATGCGGCCCGGTGCTGCGCCAGGTAGGCGCGAACGTGAGGATCCTGTGTGGAAACCGCAGGTCGACGGCGGTGCGCCGTGATTCTCCCGCTTCGGGAAGGATCGCCTCCGCGCCCTCCTCACCGGGAGTGGGGACTCCGACACGCCCCGCGCCCGGGGCCCCGGGCGGCGCAGCCCAGCGCGCGCCGCGCCCCGGAGGGCCGGACGATGCGAACAGGACCGCGAATCGCGACCACCTCGCCCGTGCCAGCACCGCACTCCGGAGGATCCGCCGTGACCGTCAGCCTTGATCAGCTGCGTCGTTGCCATGTCGCCGTCGACCTGGGGGCCGCCCGCACCCGGGTCTTCGTCAAGGGCGTCGGGCTCGTCGTCGACGAGCCCAGCGTCGCCGCCGTCAACACCCGTACGGGAGCGCTGATCGCCGTCGGCGCGCTCGCCGAGAAGATGACCGGCCGCACCCCCGACTACATCCGGGTCGTGCGCCCGGTGTCGGGCGGCACGGTCGTCGACATCGAGATGGCGCAGCGGATGCTCCGTCACCTGCTCGGCGAGAAGCTGCGCCGGCAGCTGCGCCGCAAGCCCCGGCTGCGGGCGGCCGCCTGCACCCCGCACGACAGCGACCCGCTCGCGCAGCGCGCCGCCGTGGAGACCCTCGTCGGTCTCGGGGCGCGCCGGGTCGAGCTGGTCGACACCCTGATCGCGGCGGCCGTGGGCTGCGGGCTTCCCGTCGAGCAGCCGACCGCGACCATGATCCTGGTGTGCGGGGCGGCGACCACGCAGGTGGCGGTGCTCTCGCTCGGCGCGATCGTCACGGCGGAGCGGATGCCCGTCGGCGGCGACGCCATCGACCACGCCGTCATCCAGCACCTGCGCCACCACCACGAGCTGATGCTGCCGAGCCAGTCGGTGCGCCCGCTGCAACTGGCCCTCAGCGGGAACGGCCTGACGACGCAGGGACCCGCCTGGACGGAGATCCACGGGCGGGACGTCGCCACGGGCCTGGCGCGTTCGGTGACCGTCGACACCGCCGCCGTGCGGGACGCGATCCACACCCCGCTGACGGCGGTCCTCGACGGCATCGGGAAGGTGCTGCGGGACTGCCCGCCGGACCTGGTGGCCGACCTCGCGGACCGCGGGATCATGATGGTGGGCGGCAGCGCCCTGCTGCCGGGCCTCGACCAGATGCTGCGGGAGGCGACCGGGATGCCGGTGCACATCGCCGAACGGCCGGACGTGTGCGCGGTCCTGGGCCTGGGCGCGATGCTGGAGGGCAAGGTCCAGCCGATGGTCCTGGACCCGCTGGCGGAGCGGGACCCGCTCGCCGACGAGGACTGAATCATCCGGAACCGGGTGATCCGTACGACGATGAGACCATGACGATCATGGACGAAGGCGCCGGGGCCCCGGACACGGACGAGGACTCCCCCCGCCTGCCCATGCTGCTCGAAGCGGTCCTCGGCGTCGGCACGGACCTCGAACTCCGCACCACCCTCCAGCACGTCGTGGACTCCGCGACCGAGCTGACCGGAGCCCGCTACGGGGCGCTCGGGGTCGTCGACCCCGAGCGCCACCGCCTCACCGAACTCTTCACCTCCGGCATGACCGACGAGGAGCGGCGGCGGATCGGCCGCCTCCCCGACGGCCGCACCGGGCTGCTCGGCGCCCTCGTCCGGGACCCGCGGCCGCTGCGGCTCGACGACCTGACGGCCGACCCGCGCTCCTCCGGCGTCCCCGAGGGCCATCCGCAGATGCACGGCTTCCTCGGCGTCCCGATCCGGGTCCACACCGAGGTCTTCGGCAATCTGTACCTCACCGACAAGCGCGCGGGCCCCTTCACCGAGGAGGACCTCGCCCTGCTCCGGGTCCTCGCCTCCCAGGCGGGGATCGCCATCGGCAACGCCCGGCTGTACGAGACGGCCCGGCAGCGGGAGCGCTGGATCGAGGGCGCGGCCGCGGTGACCACGGCCCTGCTCACCGGCGCCACCGCCGAGAACGCCCTGACGACCGTCGCCGAGCGGGCCCGCGTCCTCGCCGACGCCTCGGCCGGCGTGGTCCTCCAGCCCACCGAGGAGGGCGGGATGGAGATCGTCGCCGCCTCCACGACGGACGACCCGGGCGACCTGGTCGGCACGACGATCGCGCCCGGCTCCCCGGTCCTGGTCCAGCTCCTGGGCGGGGAGCCGGTGTTCGTCGAGGACTCGGCGACCGATCCGCGGATGACCACCCATGTGCGGTCCCGTTTCGGCCCGTCGATGATGCTGCCGCTGCAGAGCGGCGGGAAGCTCATCGGCACCCTCGCCCTGCCCCGGCGGCGCGGCGGGCGGCCGTACTCGGCGGTGGAGCGGCTGCTCGCCTCGCAGTTCGCCTCGCAGGCGGCGCTCGCGCTGGTCCTCGCGGACGCGCGGCACGACCGGGAGCGGCTCGCCGTCTTCGAGGACCGCGACCGGATCGCACGGGACCTGCACGACCTGGTGGTGCAGCGGCTGTTCGCCACGGAGATGATGCTGGAGTCCACCCGGCGGCGGGCGGCCGGCTCCTCCGACGAGGACGCGCTGCTCGGCCGGGCCGTGGACGAGCTGGACTCGACGATCCAGGAGGTCCGGACCACCATCTTCGCCCTCCAGCAGCCGCCGGCGGACGCGCCGGCCTCCTTCCGGGGGCGGGTGCTGCGCGAGACCGGCGGGGCCGCGGTCCCGCTCGGCTTCCAGCCGTCCGTGCACTTCTCCGGCGCGGTCGACACGCTCGTCGACGAGGAGACGGCGGACCGGCTCCTCGCCGTGCTGCGCGGGGCGCTCGCCGCGGCGCACCGGCGGCCGGGGGTCGGCGCGATCACGGTCGAGGTGTCGGCCGGGAGCGACGGCGCCCGCCTGCGCGTCGAGGACGACGGCACGCCGCCGACCACGGTGACCTGGCCCTGAAGGACCCTCGTACGGACCAGTCCGGCGCGCCGCGCCCCTCCCACGGATCTTGAGCCGATGTTCCCGCTGGTCTCGGCGCTGACGATCGTTCCGGTGCTGCTCCTGGTCGTCGTCGAGGACAGCTACGGCCTGCTGCTGGTCGTCGGCTTCCTCCTCGGCCTCGGCGGCACGACGTTCGCCATCGGCATCCCGCTCGTCGACTCCTGGTTCCCGCCCGCCAAGCGCGGCCTCGCGCTCGGGGTGTTCGGCATGGGCATGGGCGGAGTCGCACTCTCCGGATACTTCACGCCCCGGATCGCCGAGCACGGAGAGAACCCGCCGTTCCTCGTGGTCGCGATCGCGCTGGCGGGGTGCGTGTACGCGTACGGGCGGATGCGCGGGATCGAGCCGGCGGGTGGGGCGCCGGACCCCCACCCGACGAAACTGACGACCACCGCTCCTTGACCCCCGTACCACGCTGAACGACGCCCTGCTGGGCGGTGCCGCGCCCGTGCCCGTGTGAGCTGCGCCCGGCTGGGCGGTGCCGCCCCGCCACCCGCCGTGTGGGCAGTCGTCCCGCAGGGGCGGGACGGGTGGGCACACGGGACGGCGCCCTTTCGCGGCGCCTCCGCGTTCCGTGCCCTGACCCGCACCCCGTGTGCGCCGTACCTGCGGGTGCGGGTTCAGGCGCGGAAGCCTCTGGCGCCGGCAAGGGGCGCCGTTCCGTTGTGCCCACCCGTTCCGCCCCTTGCGGAACGCCTGCCCACAACGGGGGCGCGGGGGTGGGCACCGCCCCAGCGGGACGATGCCCACGACGGGGGCGCGGGGGGGCGCCGTCCCAGCGGGCGCAGTCCGCGGCGGGGCAGAATGCGGCACGTAACCCCTCGCCCTCGACGACCCGAGGAGTACGACCGGTGAGTGCGCTCTTCCCCGAACTCGAACGGGCGGTTCCGTCCGACGACCGCCCCGCCCTGCGCGTCGGCCCCGACACCCTGACGTACGCCGAGCTGGCCCGCGCCGCCGGCGCCCTGGCCGGGCGGGTGGGCGGCGCGGGCCGGGTCGCCGTCTGGGCGACGCCCACCGCCCGCACGGCCGTCGCCGTGGTCGCCGCCCTGCTCGCCGGCGTGCCGGCCGTACCGCTCAACCCGCGCACCGGCGAGCGGGAGCTGGCGCACATCCTCGGCGACAGCACGCCCGACCTGGTGCTCGCGGGCCCGGGGGACGAGCTGCCGGCGGGGCTCGCGGCGCTCCCCCGGGTCGACGTGGAGCTCACCGGGCCGGAGGCTCCGCCCGGGGCCGTGCCCGTCGATCCCGAGGCGACCGCGCTCGTCGTCTACACCTCCGGCACGACCGGCCCTCCGAAGGGCGTCCTGCTCTCGCGCCGCGCGGTCGCCGCCTCCCTGGACGCGCTGGCCGAGGCCTGGTCGTGGACGGCGGACGACGTCCTGGTGCACGCGCTGCCGCTGTTCCACGTGCACGGGCTGGTCCTCGGGATCCTGGGCCCGCTGCGGCGCGGCGGCGAGGTCCGGCACCTGGGGGCCTTCTCGGTGGAGGGCGTCGGGCGGGAGCTGGGCGCCGGCGGGACCATGCTCTTCGGCGTGCCCACGATGTACCACCGGATCGCCGAGGCGCTCGACCGGGACGAAGCCCTCGTCGCCGCCCTGGCCGGCGCCCGGCTCCTCGTCTCCGGTTCCGCCGCGCTGCCCGTGCACGACCACGAGCGGATCGCGGCGGCGACGGGCCGGACGGTCGTGGAGCGGTACGGGATGAGCGAGACGCTCATGAACACCAGCGTGCGCCCGGGAGGCGAGCCCCGGCCGGGGACGGTCGGGACGCCGCTCGCGGGCGTGGACCTGCGGCTCGTGGACGAGGACGGATCCGAGCTCGGGGAGCTCGACGGGGAGACGGTCGGCGAGGTGCAGGTGCGCGGGCCGAACCTCTTCTCCGGTTATCTCAACCGGCCGGACGCGACGGCCGCGGCCTTCGACGGCGACTGGTTCCGCACCGGCGACATGGCGGTCCGCGAGGCGGACGGCGGGGTGCGTCTGGTGGGCCGGAAGGCGACGGACCTGATCAAGAGCGGGGGGTACAAGATCGGGGCGGGTGAGATCGAGAACGCGCTCCTCGACCATCCCGGTGTCCGGGAGGCGGCCGTCACGGGCGAGCCGGATCCCGACCTGGGCGAGCGGATCGTGGCCTGGGTGGTGCCGCAGGACGGGGAGGAGCCGCCGGTGGAGGCGGAGCTCGCCGACCACGTGGCGGGTCTGCTGGCGCCGCACAAGCGTCCCCGGGTGGTCCGCTACCTGGACGCCCTCCCCCGCAACGACATGGGCAAGGTGCTGAAGAAGGCGTTGCCGAACGCCCGTTGACCGCGTGAGGGCCGGGCCCCCGGAAGAAGGGGCCCGGCCGTCCCTACGCGCCTACTTCACGCCGATCGCGCGGATCAGTTCCTGGCTCACCGACCCGCCCCGGTCGTCGCTCGCGCCGGCCCGCAGCGAGACGGAGCCCGCGCCCGACGGGATCCGCAGCTCACCGGTCCAGGAGGCGCCCCGCCACGACTTCTCGAGCGCGACCTTCGTCCAGGTCGCGCCCTCGTCGTAGGAGACCTCCAGGGTGCCGGTGCCGATGGTGCCGGTGCCGGCGGCGCCCTTCACGTACTCGGCGGAGACGCCGACGGGCAGCCGGCCGCCGGAGCGGACGTCGCCGTTCAGGTCGGTGTCGACGTCGATGCCGAGGTTGAGCATCGGCAGGTAGGTGACCTGGTCGGAGGGCGTCTCGGCGGAGCGGAACGTCCACTCGCTGTGGCTCTCGGTGCCGAGCCGCCAGCGGTCCGCGTCGAGCGCGGTGTCGGTGACGACCTTGTACGCGGCCTCCTCCGCCGGGGCGTCCCAGGCGTAGGCGCCGGAGCTCTTCTTGCGGTCGACGCGGACGCCGTTCACGTACACCTCGGTGTACTGGGTCATCGTGTCGTCGCCCCACACGTTGCCGAAGCCGGTGTGGTCGGTGCCGGAGTCGCCCCAGCCGGGGGTGTTGAAGCGGAGGTCGTTCCCGGTGCGCTGCTGGCCCCAGCCGAGGCCGGTGCCGAGCCACGGGTGCCAGACGGGGCCGAACCAGTCGAGTTCCGTGCGGCTGCCGCCCCGGTAGGCGGACCGGCCGCCGCGCTGCTCCAGGGAGTCGCCGAGGTCGACGGACTCGTGCCAGCGCTGGCCGGTGCCGGTGGAGACGTACTCGGTGCGCTCGGTCGGGAAGGCGATCCGCTCCTTGAAGCCGAAGCCGATCCGGAAGGTGTCGGTGAGCGAGTAGCGGAACTCGCCGCCGAGTTCCTTCCGCTTGGTCGGCATGCGGAACGTGGAGCGGATCGTGGCCAGTTCGTCCGCGTCGGGCCGGAAGACGAGGTCCGTGCCGATGGCGCCGGGGTGCCCCTCGGAGAGGTCGTAGGCGTACGGGGTGAAGCGGGTGCCGGTCAGGTCGACGCGCTTGCCGCGGGCGGCGCCGGCGGCGAGCCGGTGCGCGTCGGCGGTGTTCACGGTGGCGACGGCGAGCGGCCGGTCCTCGTACGCCTCGGTGCCGAACCACTTCATCAGCCGGCCGGGCCGGTCGTCGGTGACGAACAGGGCCTTGGCGCCCGCGTCCTGGGCGGTCTGGGCGAGCCGTGCCGGGTCGGCGCCCTCGGTGAGCCGGACGAGGACGGCCTTGCCGGTGGCGTCCTTGCCGGTGTACTCGGCGGGGGTGCCGGTGCCCGCGTCGACGAGGCCGAGGCGGTGGCGGCCTTCGAGGAGGGCGGCGCCCGCCTGCGGGGTGGCGTCGGAGAGGCGGACGCCGTCGACGCTCGTCTCCAGGAGCGGCTTGCCGAGGCGCCAGACGGTCCGGTACTCGAAGGTGCCGGTGGCGGGCTTCCGGGTGGGCGCGGCGAAGATCGAGTCGTAGGTGGCGGGGACCTGGACGGCTCCGCCGTAGGAGGCGCCGTTCGCCTCGCGGTCGAATTCCATGAGGAGCTGGCGGGTCTCGGTGCGCTTGTCGACCTCGGCTCGGATCTCGCGGAGCCGCCGTCCGTCGAGGGTGATCTCGCGGTCGCGGTCGAGGACGATCTCGGGTTCGGTGAGGAAGCCGAGTCCGAGGGAGTCCTCGCCGTGGGAGCCGCGGACGTCGAGGAAGGTGTCGACGGTGTACGTGCCGGGCTCCAGGCGCAGTTCGAGGGTGCCGGACTCGCCGACCGCGGCCGGGAAGGGGTCCACGTTCGCGGCGAGCTGCTGGACGCCGAGGCGGGCGGGGGCGGGGGTGCCGTCGCGGTCCTTGACGTGGACGGTGAGGGTGTAGCGCTCCTCCTCCTTCACCAGGCCGAGGGCGGTGTGCGCGACGGGCGTGCCGTCGGCGGTGGCGGTGATCCGGCCGGAGGACCGGCCGACGGGGGCCTTGGTGCCGTCGCCGGTGACGGTGGTGGAGGCGGCGCCGTGGGCGGGGACGGTGAGGGTGGCGTCGGCGAGGGCGGCGACCCCGGCGGGCATGCCCTCGACGGCGAGGTCCAGCTCGACCGGCCGGTCCGAGGAGTTGGTGTAGGTGACGGTCCTGGTGACCGGCTTGTTCGCCTCGTACGGCCAGGAGGTGAAGCCGAGGTCGGCGGAGCCGGTGGCGGTGACGTCCGCGGTGATCGCGGCGGCCACGTCGACCCGGCCGGCGCCGAGTTCGTACGCTCCGGCGTGGAGGGTCTTCGACGAGGACATCAGCGCGTTCTTGAGCTGGGCGCCGGTCCAGTCGGGGTGCTTCTCGGCGAGGAGGGCGGCGACGCCGGCGACGTGCGGGGTCGCCATCGACGTACCGCTCAGGGAGGTGTAGGGGCCGCTGCCGGCGACGAGCCGGGAGCGGGCGGCGAGGATGTCCACGCCGGGCGCCGACACGTCGGGCTTGAGGGCCTGGTCACCGTGGCGGGGGCCCTGGCTGGTGAAGTAGGCGGCGCGGTCGGCGGAGTCGACGGCGCCGACGGTGAGCGCGGAGTCGGCGGCGCCGGGCGAGCCGATGGAGCCGGGGGCGCCGGAGTTTCCGGCGGCGATGACGAAGAGGGCGCCCGTCTCGGCGGAGAGGGCGTTCACGGCCTGGGCCATCGGGTCGGTGCCGTCGCTGGGTTCGGGGGAGCCCAGGCTCATGGAGACGATCTTCGCGTCGATGTCCTTGGCGGCCCACTCCATGCCCGCGATGATCTGCGACTCGGTGCCGGAGCCCTGGTCGCTGAGGACCTTGCCGACGGCGAGGGTGGCGCCGGGGGCGACGCCCTTCTCCTCGCCGTCGCTCGCGGCGCCGGATCCGCCGACGGTGGAGGAGACGTGGGTGCCGTGTCCGTTGCGGTCGGCGACCTCCTGGCCCTCGATGAAGGACTTGCTCTCGGAGATCCGGCCCGCGAGGTCGGGGTGGCCGAGGTCGGCGCCGGTGTCGAGGACGGCGACCTTGACGCCCTTGCCGGCGAGTCCGGCCTCCCAGGCCCTCGGGGTGCCGATCTGGGCGTTGGACTCGGCCATGGCGGCCTTCACCCGGCCGTCGAGCCAGACCTTGCCGGGGGCGGCGGCGCGGGCGGCCCGGGTGCCGCGTGCGGTGAAGTCCTGCCAGAAGGCGGTGGGGTCGGTGGCGGTGACGGCCGCGCCGCCGATGCTGGGCAGGGCGCGGACGGTCTCGGTGCCGCGCGGGGCGGCGGCGGTGCGGGCGCTCTTCCCGCCGTACGTGACGATCAGCGGGAGTTCGCCGGTGATGCCCTGCTCGACGAGGCCGGTGACGTCGAAGAGGCGCGGGTCGAGCGCGCCGGAGTCGAGGTAGGGGCGGGCCTCGTCGGGGACGACGGTGACGCGGCCGTTCGCGGTCCGGCTGCGTACGGCGCCGGTGGCGCCCTTCGCCCGGTCGACGGTGACGGTCCGGTTCCCGTCGCCGAGGTCGGTGAGGGTGACGCGGTCGCCGGTGACGAGGGTGACGGTGCGGCTCGTCGCGGACGCCGCGAAGGTGTCCGGCACGGCGGGGGCGGTGGTGTTCGCGGCGGCGGTCTGCCCGGCCGAGAGCATCACGAGGGAGATGCCCGCGGCGAGCAGCGCGGCCCTGCCTCTGTCGAAGGGTGCGGTCCTCGACGTCATCGTTCGAACTCCTCGCGGACCCGGGGTCGGGGGTGTGTTCCGGGTCCGCGAGGAGTCTTGGCCCATGGGGCGGGAGTCGACCCCTGTCGCTCCTGGCGGTTATGTGCCGTGGCGGCCAACCGCCAGTGCGGCGGGGGCCGTTCGAGGGCGGTCAGGGAGTCGGGTCGTGGGCGTCGTAGCGGCGGAATCCGCGCCCGTACAGGGCGAGGAGGCCGATCGCGACGACGCAGGCGACCCCTCCGCCGGTGATGGCGACCGCCGGCGAGGTGAGGTCCGCGACGGAGCCCGCGAGGAAGTCGCCGAGGCGGGGCCCGCCCGCGACGACCACGATGAAGACGCCCTGGAGCCGGCCGCGCATCTCGTCCGGGGCGGCGACCTGCATCATCGTGTTCCGGAAGATCATCGAGACGGTGTCGGAGTAGCCGGCGAGGGCGAGCAGGAGGAGCCCGAGCCAGAGGTTCCGGGTCAGCCCGAAGACGGCGACGGCGGTGCCCCAGCAGGCGACGGCGAGAAGGATCGCCTGCCCGTGGTGGCGGATGCGGCCCTGCCAGCCGGACAGCACCCCGCCGAGGAGCGCCCCGAACGCGGGCGCGGCCACGAGGAGTCCGGTGGTCCTGGCGTCGCCGCCGTACCAGAGGACGGCGACGGCCGGGAACAGGGCGCGGGGGTGGGCGAGGATCATCGCGCAGAAGTCCGAGAAGAACGTCATGCGCAGGTTGGGGCGGGTGGCGAGGAAGCGGAGCCCGTCGAGGACCGAGGCCCTCTTGCCGCCCGTGCGGTCGGGGAGCATGGACGGCAGCCGCCACATCGCGTACAGGCTCGCGGTGAAGGCGACGGCGTCCACGAGGTACGCGGTCTGGTAGCCGGCGAACCCGACGATCAGGCCGCCGAGGCTGGGCCCGACGAGGGTGCCGAAGGTCATGACCATCGAGTTGAGCGCGTTGGCGGCGCGCAGCTGCTCGGGCGGCAGGAGCCGGGGGATCATCGAGGAGCGGGCGGGCGCGTTGAGCGCGTTGCACACGGCCTGGAGGGCGACGATCCCGTACAGGAACCAGACGTGGTGGAAGCCGGCGAACGCGGCGGCGGCCAGGGCGATGGACAGCGCGGCGGAGCCGCTCGCGCTGGCGAGGCCGAGCTTGCGCCGGTCGACGGTGTCGGCGATGGCGCCGCCGTACAGGCCGAAGACGATCAGCGGGACGAGGGCGAAGAGGCCGACGAGGCCGACGGAGAAGGGCGAGCGGGTGATGTCGTACACCTGGAGGGAGACGGCGAGGGCCGTCATGCCCTGTCCGACCCAGGAGACGGTGCTCCCGAACCAGAGGCGGCGGTAGTGCGCGGAGGTGCGCAGCGGGGTGAGGTCGGCGAAGACCTTGCGGCGGTCCCGCTCCCGCTCCTGGGTGTCCTGGGCGGCGGTCACGCGACGTCGTACCGCAGCTCGGGGCGCTCCCAGTGGATGCGGCCGGCGGGGGGCACGGTGCCGGTGCGGACGGCGCCGGTCCGCAGGTAGAACTCCTCGGCCGGCGGGTGCGCGACGACCCGCACGGCGCCGAGGCCGGCGGCCCTGGCCTGTTCGGTCATGTGCTCCATGAGGAGCCGGCCTATGCCGAGCCCCTGGGCGGCGTCGGCGACGAACGCGAGGTCGAGCTCGGCCTCGTCGACGAGGAGGGCGTAGAAGCCGAGCACCCGGCCGCCGTCACCTTCGTCGACGGCGACGAAGACGGGGTGGTGCTCGATGTACGGACCGCCGACCTGGTACCCCTCGACCATGGCGGCGTAGTCGCCCCGGTAGGCCCCTGAGGTCCGGACGAGCCGGGTGAGCCGTGGGGAGTCGTCGGCGGTGGCGCGCCGGATGGTGATGTCGGACATGGGGCGAGTATAGGGGCGAGTGCGGACTATGCTCCTTACAATTCGGTGAACGGGGGGCTGGGCCCGCTTCTCCGGTCACCGTTCGGCAAGTCGCATCGGCTGCGGCCCCGGCGAGAGGACGATGCGCGGGACCGGGCGGGACGGGCGCGGCGAGACCGGGTCCAGGCGCCAGCGCGAGGCGATCGCGGCGACCGCGAGGGTGGCCTCGACCGTGCCGAACGCGTCCCCGACGCACTTGGTGGCCCCGAGCCCGAACGGGAGCCAGGCGTCCCGCGGCACCGCCCCCGCCGCCCAGCGCCCCGGGTCGAAGCGGGCCGCGTCCGGGAAGAGCTCCTGGCGCCGGTGGAGCAGGTAGAGGCAGCAGACGACCGTGGAGCCGGGTGGCAGCGGCCTCCCCGCCAGCTCGGTCCCGCGGGTGGTGGTGCGGGTGACCGCCCAGGCCGGCGGATAGAGGCGGAGCACCTCGCGCACCACGTCGCCGGTGTACGGCAGCCGGGGCAGGTCGGCCGGGGTGACCGGGCGCCCCGGGAGGACCGCGTCGAGCTCCTCGTGCAGCCGGGCGGCGGCCCCGGGGTGGTCGGCCAGGAGGCGCAGGGCCCAGGCGACGACCGAGGAGGTGGTCTCGGCGCCGGCCAGGACGAGGGTGGCGACCTGGTCGCCGAGTTCGGCGTCCGACAGGGACCGGCCGTGCTCGTCCCGCACGGCGAGCAGCAGTGAGAGGGCGTCCCCGTGGTCCACCCCGGTCGCCCGGTAGGAGGCGACGATGGCGGCGACGCCCGTGCGCCAGCGGGCCAGGGCCCGGTGGTAGCGGCGGCGGGACGGGGAGGGAACCCGGTCGACGGCCGGGACCACGACCCGCGTGTAGACCCCGCGCAGCAGGACTTCGAGGGCCTCGCGCAGCTCCTCCGCGGCGCGCTGGGTGATGCCGGCGGAGAAGAGGGTGCGGACGGCGACGGCGGTCGTGAGCCGGAACGCCTCCTCGGTGACGTCGATGACCGCTCCGGACCGCCAGCGCCCGGTCAGGGCCTGGGTCTCGGCCGTCATCACGGCGGCGTAGCGGTCCATGAGGGAGGGGTGGAAAGCCGGTTGGAGGGCGCGCCGCTGGTCCCGGTGTTCGGCGTTCGGGCAGGTGGCGAGGCCGTTGCCGAGGAGCGCCCGGACCTTCTCGTACAGGACGCCCCTCCGGTCGAAGGAGACGCGGTCGGTGAGCACGCGGCGGACGAGCGCGGGGTGGCTGACCACGTGGGCGGTGCGGCTCCCCATCCGCACCCGGACCACGTCGCCGTGACCGGGCAGCGAGTCCAGGAAGGCCAGCGGCCGGGTGGCCAGGTACGGCAGGTGCCCGAGCAGCGGCCACGCCCCGGGGGCCCGCCCGTGCCGGGGCGGGGGCACTCGGCCGGGCCGGGGCGGGGGGTCCTGCCCGTGAGCGGGCGGCCGCTCCTGCGCGGGGTCGGGCGACGGCCCCCGCCCATGACCGGGCGACGGCTCCCGCCCATGACCGGGCGACGGCTCCCGCCCGTCATCGGGCGACCGCTCCCGCCCGGGGCCGGGCGGCTGCGGGGGCATCGGATCCGAGCCGCTCACGACGCCCCCGCCCCGCCCTCGGCCCGTGCGGACGCGCCGTCACCCGCCCGTGCGGACGGGCCCTCGCCCGCCTGCCCGGGCAGCCCGCACACCCCCGCGAACGCGCCTTCCCCGGCCAGCCGTTCGTACGCGACGAGGGCCGACTCCCATGCCTCCGGCAGCCGTTCGGCGCCGGCGAGGGCGCGGTCGGCGAGGAAGGTGACGTGGAGGCGGCGGCGGTGCACCACCCAGGCGACGAAGAGCGGCTGGCCCGGCACCATGACCGGCAGGGCGTACACCCCGGCCGCGGGGACACCGGCGAAGCCGAGCGGCTGCCGGATCCGGAGGTCGGCGACGCTGAGCGGGGTGTACCGGGCGTCGACGCCCCGGACGAGCGCCAGGCGGCCGATCCGGTACGGGAGTCTGCCCAGGACGACCCGGTGGGCGTCGGCGAGCCGGGCGAGCCGGGCGTGGTCGAGGGCGCGTCCGAGGCGGGCGAGCCGCCGGACCGGGTCGGGTTCGCCGCAGGGGAGGTCGACCCCGGCGACGGCGACCCGGTTGCCGAGCAGGGGGCGGGGGTCGTCGGGGTCCCGGACGCCGATGCCCAGGTTGGCGCGCAGCCCCCGGCCGTGGCCGGGGCCGTCCGGCCCCCAGCCGTCGGGGTGCCAGGCGCGCAGCGTCCCGGCGGTCAGGGCCAGGCAGAGCTGCGGGACGGTGGCCCCGGTCAGACGGCCGAGCGCGTGCAGCCGGGCGGTGTCGACGTCGGCGAACGCGGCGGCGTAGGACCCGGCGGGCGGGGTGTCGAGGGCCGGCCACCAGGTGACGCGGCGCGGCGGCCTGAACTCGGGGAGGACGGCGGCCCAGGGCACGGGCCGGGGCGGCCGGAAGGCGAGGGCCCTGGGGCGCGGCGCCCCCTCGGGGCCGAGCAGCCGCTCCAGGGTGGCGACGGCGGCGGCGCCGTCCTGGAAGGCGTGGTGGGCCCGGTAGCAGAGCCCCCATCGCCCGCCGCCGGCCCGGCGGACGAGCCAGATCCCCCACAACGGCCGTTCGCGCGGCAGGGGTTGCCGCAGCAGCTCGGCCACGACCGTCAACGGGTCGGCGCCTCCGGGTAGCTCGTACAGGTGACGGTCGGGGTCGAAGCCGGGGTCGGGCTCCCAGCGGGGGCGCCCCGCGTCGCCCGCGAGCCGGTGGGCGAGTTCGGGGAGCGGGCCGACGCGGCGCCTCAGGTGATCCAACACCCGCGCCCGGGAAGGGGGTTCCCCCTCGAAGACGATCAAGCCGCCGAGGTGCAGGGCGGAGTCCGTCGCGTGCAGCTCCGCCACGTCGAGGGAGAGCCGGTCGAGCACCCCGAGCGGCACCGCCGCGGAAGATCGAATCGGATCTGAAGATCGCACGGAGCGCTACGATACGTCATCATGCAATCGCAATGCGTGACGGAGGGCATGCTGCCCGACTTCCTCGACGACGGCGTCGTGACGGCCTGGACCGCCTCCGGAGCCCCCCTCGTCGACCTCCTCCGCCGGGCACACGCGCCGGGCCGGCTGACCGGATTCCGCCGCGGCGGCCGGGCGGCGGTCCTGGTCACGGCACCCCGGCACGTGCACCAGGTGCTCGGCGTCGGCGGCGACCGGTACGTGAAGCGGTCGCACCGGGCCAGGCCCCTCCTCGGCGACGGCATGATCACCGCCACGGGCGAGGCCTGGCGGTCCCAACGGAGGCTGCTCCAGGCGATGTTCACGGGCCGGGGCATCCAGCGCTGGGAGCACCACCTCGCGGAGGCGGCGGCCCGCGTCGTCGGCCGCTGGGCGGAGCGGGCGCGCCGGGGCGCGCCGACCGACATCGCCGAGGACGTGCAGTTCTTCACGGTCGACACGATCTGGCGCTCGCTCACGGACCGGCCCCTGGACCGGGAGACGTACGTCGACCTCGCGGCCGTGCAGGACATCGTCGCCGCGCTCCCCACCGACGTGGGCGGCGCGACCGCGCTGCCGCCGGAGGTCGGGTCGGCGATCGCCGCGCTCGACGAGCGGATCCTGCGGGCGCTGGCCGACGCCCGCGTCCGCCACGGCGGGGGCGGCACCGGCGCCGGGTCCCGCGAGTCCGGCGCGCCCCGCCCGGCGGGCCCCGGCGTCCTCGACCGGCTGCTCGACGCGGCCGAGACGGACCCGGCGTACACGGACCGGCTGATCCGCGACGAGCTCGTCACCCTGCTCGTCGCCGGGTACGAGAGCAGCGCCCGCACGCTGACCTGGGCGTTCGTCCTGCTCGACGCGCATCCGGAGGTCATGGAGCGGGCCGCCGGGGACGCGCGGGCGGTGGAGGCGGTGCTCTCCGAGACGCTGCGGCTCTACCCGACGGGCTGGCTGCTGCCCCGGCACAGTCCGGCGGACGAGACGCTGGACGGCTGGGCGATCCCGGCCGGTACGGACCTCCTCGTCTGCCCCTACCTGACCCACCGCGACCCGGAGGTCTGGCCGGAGCCCGAGACCTTCGACCCAGGCCGCTTCCCGGCCCGGTCGCCGCTGCCGCCCGGCGCGTACCTCCCCTTCGGCATCGGCCCGCGGGCCTGTCTCGGGACGCGGTTCGCGATGCGGGAGATGGAGGTGCTGCTCGGCGCGCTCCTCTCCCGGTTCACGGTCGAGACGACCGGCCCGGTGGGCGAGCCCGTGTTCGGCATCAACCTGCGCCCGGCCGGTCCGCTGCACGCGCGCGTCCGCGAGCGGACGTGAACGCGCCCGCACCGGAGAGGCGCCCCTCCGACGCGTCCCCGTCCGACGGGCGCGGCTCCGGGGCCCCCGCCGCCGGGAGGCACCCCGACGAGCGGCACCCCGACGAGGGGTACGTCTCCGAGCGCGTCGACTACGTCGATCCCCGGGACCGGGTGGTCGTCCAGGGCGGACGGGCCGCCGGGCCGCCCGTCGGACTGCTCCGCCGGTACGCGGCGACCGTCTGCACCGACCACGCGGGCCGGGTGCTCCTCTACCGGCGGACCGCCTCGGCACCGGCCTACCCGGACCACTACGACGTCCTGGTCGGCGGGGCCGTCCGCAGCGGCGAGGAGTACCGGACGGCCGCGCTCCGGGAGCTCCGGGAGGAGCTGGGCTGGGAGCGGGCGCCCGGCCTGACGGAGGCGTACCGGATCCGCGTCGACGATCCGCACGGCGCCTGCTTCCTGACGGTCCACCGCTGGGTGGCGGACCGCGCGCCCCGGCCGGATCCGGACGAGATCGCCTGGTGCGGCTTCGTCGCCCCGCTCGCGGTCCTGACCGGGGGCTACACCCCGCTGGTCCCGGCCGGCGCGGAGGCGGTGCGGCGCCTCTTCCCCGGCTGACCGCCCGGGGCGCGGAGACCGCACGGCGCCTCCCGCCCCGCCGACCGCCGTGGGCGCGGAGAAGCGCACGGCCTCTCCCGGCCACCGCCGTTCCCGGCCACCGCCGTTTCCGGCCGCCGCTCCCCCGGCCGGTACCCCACCTTTCGTACGACAGCACCGAAGGACACCTCCCCATGACGTACTGCGCGCTGCCCTTACCCGGCGCCTCCCTCGCCGTCCCCGGCCCCCGGCCGGAGCCCCTCCCGGGGGCCGAGCCGCTCGACCGTGCCCGGGCACGGCTCGCCACCCGTCTGGTGGCGGCCGCCGGGCCCGGGGGACTGCTCCGGGCGCCGTGCGACAGCCGGATCCTGGAATCCGCCCTGGCCCTGCGGCTGCTCACGGTGACGGGTGTGGACCCCGACGCCCAGGAGCGGCTGACGCGGCGCCTGAAGACGGCCCTGGACGAGGGCGCTCCCGACCCCGTGCAGGAGTGCGCCGCCCGCGCGGCCCTCGGCGAGTACGTGGACGGGCGGGGCGCGCTCGCCCGGCTGCTCGGCGGTTTCGACCACTTCACCGCCGGGCGCAAGCGGCTGATGTTCCAGACGCTCCTGGCCGAGCTGGGCGCCCATCCCTTCCCCGAACTCCCCTCCCCCGAGACGCTCTTCGAGGCGCGCGGCCAACAGCGCTGGCTGATCACGGAGATGGCGGCGCTCAAGGTCCTGCACGCCTTCGGGACGGGTGCGCCGAGGCTCGTCGCGGAGGAGGACTGGCGGGCGCTCGAACCCTGTTCGCTGCCCGGCCCGCCGCCGTACGGCAACCATCTCGCCCGGATCCTGGCGCTGCTCGCGCTGCGGCTGCGTCCCCGGTACGCGGAGGCGGTGCGGGCGCGGGCGCGGGAGCTGCGCGGTTGGCTCCGCGAGGACGGCGGGCTGCCGTTCATCACGGGGATGGACGTGTTCGCGACGGCGACCGGCGGGCTCGCGCTGGCCGGGGCGGGGGCTCCGGCGCACACCCTGCGGGCCCTCGCGACGGCCCTGGCGGAGCACCGGAACGCCGACGGCGGCTGGGGGTTCGACCGGGGTGTCGGGCAGAGCGACGTGGACGACACCTCGTACTGCGTGGAGTTCCTGCGGGCGACGGGCGCGGTGCTGTTCGGCGCGGAGGTGGCGGACGGCGAGCGGTACCTGCTGGCCCGGCAGGGCGCGGACGGCGGCTTCCCGACCTTCGAGCACGGCACCGCGTCCGAGGTGGGGATAACGGCCGCGGCCGTGAACGCGCTGGCCCCCGAGCCCGCGCACCGGCCGGCGGTGGAGGCCGCCGTCCGGTTCGTGGTGGCCCGGCAGGAGGCCGCGGGCTCCTTCGAACGCAGCTGGAGCCTGAACGAGAGCAACGCCCTGTTCCGCACCGTCCTCGCTCACGACTCCTTCCTGGTCGTGGCGCCCGGGCATCCGGCCCGGGCGGAGGTGGCGCGGGCCCGGGCGGGGGCCGTGTCCCGGTTGCTCGACACGCAGAACGCGGACGGCGGCTGGGGGCACGTGCCGTCCGATCCGAGCGACCCGATCAGCACGGCGTACGCGCTGATCGCGGTGGCCCGGACACCGACCGTGCCGTCCGCCCGGGGTGCGACCGGGCGGGCGGTACGCCACCTCCTGGAGCGGCAGCGGCCGGACGGCGGCTTCGTCTCCCGCCCGGACCAGGCGGGGCCCCGGCCGCTCGCGTACCACGTGCCGCTCCTGACGGACGTGTGCGTGCTGCTCGGCCTGAACCACGCGCGCGCGTGCGCCGCGCTCTGACCCCCACCCCTGCCCACGAGCCTCTGCCCACAAGGAACGCCCTGACCTTCGACGAACTGAAGACCCTGCTCGTCTCGCTCGGTCTCGACCCGGCGGACATCACCCCGGAGTCCACCCGCGAGGAGGCCGGGCTCGACTCGCTCCTCCTCACCGAGCTCGCCCTCGTGCTCCGCAAGGAGCGGGGCGTCCCCGTCCCGGAGGAGGAGCTGTACGCGGCGCCCACGGTCGCGGCGATCGGGGACCTCGTCCGCCGGTCCGCGGGGGCGGCCCGATGACGGGCCGCATGCCGGAGGGGCCGGGCGGCACGGGCCTCGGCGCCGGGGCCGCCGTCACCGGCATCGGCCTCTTCACCCCGGCCGGCGCGGACGCCGCGACGACCTGGGAGACCGTCCGCGCCGGGAAGGCCACCGCCGCCCTCGAGGAGGGGGGCGGCCTGCGCCACCTCGTCTGCCGGGCACCCGGGCTTCCCGGGGACCTGGGGAGGGCGGTGACGGTGCGGCGGCCCGACCGGAGCGCGCTGCTCGCGCTGGTCGCGGCGCGGGAGGCGCTCGCCGACGCCGGCCTGGACCCCGCGGGCTGGGACGGGGCGCGGGTCGGCGTGGTCGCCGGGATCGGGGCGGGCGGCGTCCTCACGTTCGAGGCGCAGCGCGAGGTGCTGCGGACGGACGGTCCCGGGGACATGTCCCCCTTCGCGGTGCCGGGCGCGCTGCCGAACTCCGTCGCGGGGCAGCTGGCCGTCGAGTTCGGGATCCGCGGCCCGTCGACGGCGGTGACGACGGCGTGCGCTGCGGGCGCCACGGCGATCGGCGTCGCGCTCGACCTGCTGGCCCTGGGCCGCTGCGACATCGTCCTGGCGGGCGGGGCCGAGGCGTCGCTGAGCCCGTTCTACGTCGCGGGTTTCGACCGGCTCGGCGCGCTGTCCCGCCGGTTCCACGACCCGGCGGGCGCGCTGCGGCCGTTCGACAGGGACCGGGACGGTTTCGTGATGGCGGAGGGCGCCGGGTTCCTGGTGCTGGAGCGCCCGGCGGACGCCGTCGCGCGCGGGGCCCGGCCCCGGGCGCTGATCGCGGGCTACGGGGCGACGTCGGACGCGCACCACGTGGTGGCGCCCCGGCCGGACGGCTCCGGTCTGACGGCGGCCGTCCGGGGCGCGCTCGCGGAGGCGGGCGCGGTGCCGGGCGACGTCGACCTGGTCAACGCGCACGGGACGGGTACGCCGCGGGGCGACGCCGTGGAGGGGGCGGTGCTCGCGGCGCTCCTTCCGCACCGGCCTCCGGTGACGTCGACGAAGGGGGTGACCGGGCATCTGCTGGGCGCGGCGGGGGCGGTGGAGGCGGCTCTCACGGTGCTGTCGCTCGCGGAGGAGACCGTGCCGCCGACCGCGAACTTCGCGGAGCCGGACGAGGGCGTCGACCTGGACGTCCCGACGACGGCCCGGGGGGCCCGGCTCCGCCTCGCGGTCTCCACGTCGGTGGGCTTCGGCGGGCACAACGCGGCGCTGGTGATCACCGCTTCGTAAGAGGTCGTAGGGGGCGTAAGGGGCGTAAGGGGCCGTCGCCCGCTCCGTACGAGCAGGGGTCAGCCGCAGGCGGCCGCCACGTCGTCCGGGTCGACGCCGTCGAGCCGGGCGGCCAGGGCGTGGAGCCGCTCCCGCAGCTCCCCGAGCTCCGCCAGGTCGAGCCCGGTGGCGGCGGCGATCCGGCGCGGCACGCCGAGGGCCTTCTCGCGCAGGGCGGTCCCGTCGCCGGTGAGGCGGACGGTGACGGACCGCTCGTCCTCGGGGCTGCGGCGGCGCTCGACGTATCCGGCCGCCTCCAAGCGCTTGAGCAGCGGCGACAGGGTGCCGGAGTCGAGGCGCAGCCGTTCGCCGATCCCCTTCACGGGCAGCTCTCCGTGCTCCCAGAGCACGAGCATGACGAGGTACTGGGGGTAGGTCAGGCCCAGCTCCTTGAGCGCGCCCCGGTAGACGCCGTTGAAGGCGCGGGTGGCGGCGTGCAGGGAGAAGCAGATCTGGTTGTCGAGCCGGAGGAAGTCCTCGTCCATGGGGTCCAGGATACGGGAGACGCGCATCACACGCTATTAAGTTGTGCACAACTTAATCGTGCTCTAACAATATGAGGGCAGCACCACACGGCCCCTTCGAGGAACGGAAGACCCCATGGACGCGATCTACACCGCCGTCGCCACCGCCAACGGCCGCGAGGGCCGCGCCGTCAGCTCCGACGGGCGGCTCGACCTCCCCCTCGCCCACCCCGAGGCCCTCGGCGGCAACGGTCAGGGCACCAACCCGGAGCAGCTCTTCGCCGCCGGGTACGCGGCCTGCTTCGCCAGCGCCATGGGCGTGATCGCCCGCCAGGAGCGCATCGACGTCTCCGAGGTCTCCGTCACCGCCGAGGTCTCCATCGGCAAGGACCCGGCGGACGGCGGCTTCGGCCTCGCGGTCGTGATGCGCGCCGAGTTCCCCGACCACCTCCAGGGCGAGGCGGGCCTCGCCCTGCTGAAGAAGACGCACGCCTTCTGCCCCTACTCGAAGGCCACGCGCGGAAACATCGAGGTCGAGCTCGTCGTCGAGTAGTTTTCTGTCGCTTCCCGCTCGCCCCTGGGGGTCATCGACCCACCGGGGGCGTTCGGTTGTGAGTTTTCACGTTCGGGCACGGGGGGTTCGCCCGCCGTACGACGGGCAGTCATGGGACGGCCTCCTGGCGGTGGTTCACGGGCGCTCTCCTTGGGGCGCCCGGCGGCCGGTCCGCCCGGTCGCCGCACCCGCACCCCCACCGCCGTACTCACACCCGGAGGGCAACTCCCCCATGGCCGACCTCAACCGCCGCCGGTTCCTGCAGCTGACCGGCGGCGCCGCCGCGTTCACGATGCTCTCGGAGAGCATCGCCCGCGCCGCCGCGATCCCGGCGCAGGGCGCCACCGGCACGATCCAGGACATCGATCACATCATGGTCCTGATGCAGGAGAATCGTTCCTTCGACCACTATTTCGGGGCGATGAAGGGTGTACGGGGCTTCGGCGACCCGCGCCCGGTGACCCTGCCCAGCGGGAAGTCGGTCTGGAACCAGTCGGACGGCAGCAAGGTCACGCTCCCCTTCCGGCCGACCAGCGACAAGCTGGGCATGGAGTACCTCCAGGGCCTGAACCACGACTGGGCGGGCGGCCAGAGCGCCTTCAACAAGGGCAAGTACGACAACTGGATCCCGGCCAAGACCAAGGCCACGATGGCGCACCTCACCCGTGAGGACATCCCGTTCCACTACGCGCTCGCGGACGCCTTCACCATCTGCGACGCGTACCACTGCTCCTTCATCGGCGCCACCGACCCCAACCGCTACTACATGTGGACCGGGTACGTCGGCAACGACGGCACGGGCGGCGGCCCCGTCCTGAACAACGCCGAGGCGGGCTACGGCTGGACCACCTACCCCGAGCGCCTGGAGGCGGCGGGGGTCTCCTGGAAGATCTACCAGGACATCGGCGACGGCCTGAACGCCGGCGGCTCCTGGGGCTGGATCAACGACGCCTTCCGCGGCAACTACGGCGACAACTCCCTCCTCTACTTCAACAACTACCGCAACGCCCAGCCGGGCAACCCCCTCTACGACAAGGCCCGCACCGGCACGAACGCCAAGGCGGGCGAGGGCTACTTCGACGTCCTGCGCGCCGACGTGCAGGCCGGGCGGCTCCCCCAGGTCTCCTGGATCGCCGCCCCCGAGGCCTTCTCGGAGCACGCCAACTGGCCCGCCAACTACGGCGCCTGGTACATCGCGCAGGTCCTGGACGCGCTCACCTCGAACCCGGACGTGTGGGCCCGTACGGCGCTGTTCATCACGTACGACGAGAACGACGGCTTCTTCGACCACGTGGTCCCGCCCTACGCCCCGGGCTCGGCGGCGCAGGGCCTGTCGACGGCCCCGACCGCCCTCGACTACTTCGGCGGCAAGGCGGGCTACGTGGCCGGCCCCTACGGCCTCGGCCCGCGCGTCCCGATGATCGTCGTCTCCCCGTGGTCCACCGGCGGCTACACCTGCTCCGAGACCTTCGACCACACCTCGGTCATCCGCTTCATGGAGAGCCGCTTCGGGGTGCGCGAACCCAACATCTCCCCCTGGCGCCGAGCGATCTGCGGCGACCTGACCAGCGCCTTCGACTTCACCCGCACGCAGACCCAGCCGGCCGCGCTGCCCCCGACGGCCGGCTACTACCCCCCGGACAAGAACCGCCACCCCGACTTCCTGGCCACCGCCCCGGCCGTCGGCACGATGCCCCGCCAGGAGCCGGGCTCCAAGCCGACCCGCCCGCTGAAGTACGCGCCGTACGTGGACGGCGCGGCGGACGTGACGGCGGGCACCTACCGCCTCGCCTTCAGCGGCGGCCCCGCGGCCGGCGCCCAGTTCTACGTGACCTCGGCGAACCGCACGGACGCCCCGTGGACGTACACGACGGAAGCGAACAAGTCGATCGCGGACACCTGGAACACCAAGTACAGCAAGGGCCTCACCGACCTCACGGTCCACGGCCCCAACGGCTTCCTCCGCCGCTTCCGCTCCCCCGGCAAGACCGCGGTCCCGGAGGTGACCGCCCGGCACGACGCCACGACCGGCGACCTCGCGCTGACCTTCACCAACGCGGGCACGACGGCCACGGTGACCGTCGCCAACGCCTACGGCGGCACCCCGACGACCCTGTCCGTCCCCAAGGGGGCCACGGTCACCCACACCGTCCCGCTCTCCGCCTCCGCCCGCTGGTACGACGTCACCGTCACGTCCTCGGCCTCCACGGACTACCTCCGCCGCCTGGCGGGCCACGTGGAGACGGGCGCGGCGGGCACGACGGACCCGGGCATCCTGACGTACTAGGCGCGTGACGCCGGGGCGGACGGGCACGCCGGCCCGTCCGCCCCGCGCGTCAGGTCGAAGCCCACGCACCCGAACGGCGGTTTCTCCCGATTTGGCACCGTTTTAGTCTGCCGGAAGAGGAGCGGAGGCACTCCGCCCCGACGGACTCGGATCGGGAGGCTCCATGCGCGGCCGGACGACTCGCCTCCGGAGCAGGCCGGGGGGCGCGCTCCTCGCGCTCGCGCTCGCCTGCGCCGCGGTGGCCCCGCTGACCGGCTGCTCCTCCGGCAGTGACCCCGCTCCGAGCCCGGCCACCGACGCGACCGCCCCGACGACGCAGGACGGGCAGGAGACGGAGCAGCAGAAACAGGAGAGGGAGAAGAGGGAGAGGGAGAAGGAGAAGGACAACGGGAGCTTCAGCCGCGCGGGCCGGCTCTCCGACGGCTTCTCGGGCCACTGGCCTCAGAGCTACAAGAAGACGGTCACCAACCCGTCGTCCGATCCCTATGTGGGCACGCTCTGGGTCCTGGACTGCACACCGGGCGAGCAGAGCCGGGCCGCCATTCCGCCGAGCCGGACCGTGACCTTGTCCCCCGGGGGCACGGCGGCCCCGGAGTTCACGTTCTCGCAGGAGGGCGGCAACTCGAAGCCGACCCGCCAGGTCTGCGCGACGCTCCGGAACGACGCCGGTGTCTCCGACGAGGTCAGCGAGCCGATCTCCGCGGATCCCGTGACGCCGCCCGGCCAGACGACCGGGGACACCACGGGTGAGACGACCGGGGACACCACCGGGGACACCACGGGTGAGACCACCGGGGACACCACCGGGGACACCACGGGTGAGACCACCGGGGAGACGACGGGCGAGACCACCGGGGACACCACGGGGCAGACCACCGGGGACACCACCGGGCAGACCACCGGTCAGCCCAACGGCGGCGGCACCTCCGCGACCGGCGGGTCCGACGGGAACGGCTGAGCCCGGCCGAGCGAAGGGAGCCTGAGCCTCATGGCCGAAGCGGACTCCGACAGCGGAACGCGCTCCTGGGGCAACTGGGTCACCACCTTCGCCACCCTGGCCGCCCCGACCACGTTCATCGGCGCCCTGCTGCTCTACTTCGGCTTCGCCTACACCGACGCCCTCTACGCGTACTTCGGCGTCGACGCCGCGACCCTGGGCTTCTCCACCCAGGAGTACGCGCTGCGCAGCGCCGGAGCCCTCTACGTCCCGGCGGGCGCGGCGCTCACCGTCGCGCTGGCCGGCGTCCTCGTCTACTACGCGGCGCGCACGCTGGGAGACCGGGGCGCGCCCCCGCCGCCGTGGGGCCGGCCGGTGGCGTACGCGGTCTCGGCCTGCGGGCTGGTCATGTTCGCCCTCGGGGTGCTCGGCGGTTTCGCCGTGTGGGGTGCCGGGGCGATGGACACCCCGCTGCTGATCGGCGGCGGACTGGTCCTCGTCGTGTTCGGCAGAGCGCTGTCCTTCAAGCTGGGGGGCGCCGACTACCCGGTGGCGCGCGAGCGGCTGGCGCTCGCGCTCGTCGCCGCGCTGGTCGGCCTGTCGTGCTTCTGGGCGGTCCACGCATACGCCAAGCAGCACGGCACGGACGACGCCCGGTACCTGGCGCGGCGCTTGTGGCTGCGTCCCGCGGTGACCGTCGACACGGCGGAACGCCTGTACTTCCCCCCTCGACAGGTACGCGAGACAACCCTGCCCGTCGCCGGTGCTCCGCAGCGGTTCCGGTACCGGTACGAGGGTCTGCGGCTCCTCGCCGAGGTCAACGGCCGCATGTTCCTCATCCCCGAGGACTGGGCCAGGACGGGCGGCGGCGTGCTCGTCGTGCCGACGGACGGAGCGGTGCGCGTCGCCTTCCGCTCGGACTGAGACCGGGACTCGCACCCGTCGCGGTCGTCGGGCCCGCCCGTGGACTCGGGGCGTCCGCACTCCGACGGCGAGCGGTCGCGGTCAGCGGCCGTGCCCGGAGGCCGACGGCGAGTCCGTGCCCGCGGGTGCCAGGAGGGAGTCGCAGTACGTCGCGGGCCCGTCGGACACGTCCTGCGCGAAGGGGGCCGTACCCGGTCGGGAGCGCAGGCGCCGCAGGTGGTCCAGCGCGCGGTTGCGGGCGATGGCCGCGGTCCAGCCGCGAAACCCCGCACCGTCTCCGCGGAACCGCGCCAGGTCGCGGGCTGTCTCGGGCCACGCGTCGGAGGCGACGTCCTCGGCGGACTCGCCGACGAGCCCTCTCGGACATCCCAGGAGACCCGGTTGCCCGGTCCGGTACACCTCGGCGAACGCCTCTTCGTCACCGTGCAGCGCACGTTCCACCGCATGCCGCAGAGTGGCGTCGTCCGCCCTCACGTGTTCTTCCCCTGGTCTTCCCGCGTCGCGCCGCCCGGCGCATCGCCTTACGCGGCTGTCAGGCGCGGGCCGTCGGCCGTCCCCCGCGCCGGCGGAAGGTCGTTCGGACGACGCGGAACCTGCAGGAAGAGCTCGTAGGCGGATTCGCCGGAGCCCAGCTCGAAGCGGTTGACCACCTTGCCGAGCGGGTTCCACCCCTGTCCGTCGGGGGTCCGGACGCCCACCGGCTGCCGGAACAGCTCGGCCGTCATGTCGTCGAAGTCGACCCAGCGGGCCCGCGCCCGCCGGACGAGCACTTCGCCGACGTAGGCACCGAGTTCCTGGAGGACGGGTGCGACGCCGGCCGGGTCGCCGGCCCCCCGTCGCAGACCGTCCACCACGCGGTCGACGATCCGCAGGCTGGCCGCGGAGAAGTCGAGGGGGAGCCGCGTCCTCGCGGTCGTGCGGGTCGCGAACGTGGAGGCGCAGCGGCTCATGTCGGCGGCCCGCAGCGTGCGGCTGACTCGGTCCATCGGTCCCACCCCTCGTGTATGAACCGGCGCGTTCCCCGGTCCTCCTGGCACCTCGGGAGGGCGGTGGATTCCCCCACGTCCTCCCCAGAGCCCAGCGGAACGGGGCGCCGGATCATCACGGGTCCGGGGTGTGATCAGCGCCACACGCCCGGACGGGCCTGCCGTCGACCGGCGTCGGGGTCGGGGTCGGGGTCGGCGGAGGTGTGCCTGTAGTGACACGAAAAGGAACAGGGGTCTCCCCCGCCCGCCGCGACGCTCCCGTTCATCCGCGGCTTCCCCTGCGCCAGGTTGCCGTCGAGGTCGTACGAGCAGGGGAAGTTCTTCTCGTCGTCCGTCCCGGTGACCGTACGGACGATCTTCACCGCATCGGCGACGACCTTGCCGGAGGCGTCGGTCGCCGGGGCGGTCTCGGACGCGATCCCCTGCTCGAACGTGCTCGAACGTGAACGGGCCCGGCGGGACCCAGGTGCCGCCACCGGTGGTCCGGTCGACCGTCTTGGCGGTGGTGCCGGCGTCGTGGGCGACGGTGCCTCAGCGGCCTCCCTCGGCCGGAGCGGTCCGCTCGCCGGTCCCCTCCAGGTGGGCGAAGACGACCAGGTTCTCGGTGTAGTCCTTCGCCTTGCGGTCGTAGGCGCCGGCGCACGTGATGAGCCGGACGAGCGCGTTGGGGGTGTCCTCGTAGACGCGCCGGTCCGGGAAGTCGTCCTTGTCGAACGCCTCCACGGAATCGACGAGGAAGACGGCGGTGGTGCCGTCGGCGCGGCTCACCTCGAAGGTGTCCCCGCCCTTGAGTTCCTCGAGCCGGGCGAAGACGGCGGGGGCGGTGGCCGTGTCCAGGTGGCCCGCGACGATCGCGGTCCCCGGTTCACCGGGGGAGACGCCGGACTCCTGCCAGCCCACCAGGTTCGTGTCGTCGGCCGGGGGCGGGTCGAGCGCACCGGAAGGGCCGATCTTCAGGCCGGTGAACGGCGCGTCCACTCCGATTCTGGGAATCCTCAGCCGGGTGGGAGCCGACCTCGGCATCGACGGACCGGCCGCCGGGACGGCGCTCGGCGAGGCACGGTGCGAGGCGCCGGGGAGGGAGGACGCGGCGGGATCCGAAGCGGTACCGGACTCGGCGGCGGCCGCGGGCCGGGCCGGTGCCTCCGTGTCCTGGCCGGACGTCCCCGGACGGAATACGAGCAGAAGCACAGCGAGCACCAGCATCCAGAACACGGCGGGGACCACCCACCGCGGGATACGCCGGGACGCTCCCGCGTCAGCGGGATCCGGTCGGGTCGTCACCAGGGGCTCCTTCGGATTCGGGCGGAAGATCCGGGATCGGGGATACGGGGGCGTGGGCGGCCGGACGCAGGGGCCGCCGTCCTGGGGGCGGCCCCTGCGTCCGGTCTTCCTCACGCAGCCGTGCCGGCGGCCTTCTTGCGGCGGTAAAGGACGAACCCGGCGAGCCCGCCCACGACCAGGGCCGCGCCGGTCACGTTCGTGGTGCCGCTCGCGAGGCCGCCTCCGCCCGTGTGCATGCCGCCCTTCGGCTTCTCCGACTTGTAGCCGCTCTCGTCCTCCGTGTCCTTGGACCAGTCCTTCTGCTTGTCCTTCTCCGCGTCCTTGGTCCAGTCGTCGGCGTTGACGAGGGACAGGGCGCCGGAGCCGGTGTGCATGCCGCCCTTCGGCTTCTCGTGGTCCTTCTCGTAGCCGTCGCCCTTGTCGTGGTCCTTCTCGTACCGGCCGCCCTTGTCGTGCTCCTTCTCGGCCTTCTCGGCCTTGTCGCCCTTGTCGTGCTCCTTGGACCACTCGTCTCCGCCGACGAGGGACAGGGCGCCGGAGCCGGTGTGCATGCCGCCCTTCGGCTTCTCGTGGTCGCTGTCGTGCTTGCCGTGGTCGCTGTCGTGCTTGCCGTGGTCGCTTTCCGGCTTGCCGTGGTCGCTTTCCTTGCTGTGGGAGGAGCCGTCCCAGTCACCTGCGGTGATCGCGTAGGCGCCGGGTGCGGCGAGCGCCAGGGTGCCGGCGGTGGCGGCCGCGGCGAAGAGAATGCGGGCAGAGCGCATCGCTGAACTTCCTTCCGTACGCCGCGTCAGCTGACCCAGTGTCGGCTCTCCATACGCGGCGACATGGCTCACCGTCAGCTGCCGCCGGTCCGCCTGCCACTTGGGATGGTGCATACGGGCTCACGGCGAGGGGGCGGGGGCACCGCGCACCGCACCGCACAGGGCTTCGGAAACGACGGCCGCTCGGCGCCACGGCGGCGGCTCCGGCCGCACTTCGCGGGCACGACCCGCCGTGCATGACCCGCCGCCCGGCCCCGGTGCCGTCCCGTCGACGGGCCGATCGCTCTGCGTCACTCCCGAGAGTGACGGGCTTCGCGGCGCCGGCCGCCGCGAAGCAGTCGGAAATTCGGCGGAGTGTGCGGCGTGTCACACGCAGGAGCCGGGGGATCGCCGTGGCATCATCGTCCTGGATCCGCACCTGCGTTCCACCTGGCGCTCCAGCTGGAGAAGGCCGGGGAACGGTGCGGCAGGCCGGGGCGCCCCTCCCGCATCATGGGCGAGGAGTGGACGCAGCCTGCGGAAACACCCCTCCAGGGGCGTTTCCGCAGATCAGAACGTTTTTCTTCGGTGGGGCGGGTGGGACTCGAACCCACGGCCGACGGATTATGAGTCCGCTGCTCTAACCGGCTGAGCTACCGCCCCGAACGGTGAGGCGCGTACATGTGTGCGCGCCGTCTGCCGCAGCATAGCCGCTCATACGATCTCCTGCTCCGGATGATCGGCTCTGCTCGTCCATGAAGACCACGCCGCGCTCCGGATGGTTCCCCGAGACGCGAAAAAGGACCCCGAAGGGTCCTCTTCCGACTTGCTCCCCCGGCTGGACTCGAACCAGCAACCCTCCGGTTAACAGCCGAATGCTCTGCCAATTGAGCTACAGGGGATCGCGCTCCCCCGACTGGACTCGAACCAGTAACCTGCCGGTTAACAGCCGGCTGCTCTGCCAATTGAGCTACAGGGGATTGCTGCGTTGCACCGATCGGATCCACCTCGGACCTTGCCGGGCGGCGCTCGCTCGCTGCGAGACATACATTAGCGCAAGCAGGGGGGTGCTCCGCCAATCGGTATCCCCAGGGCCTCCAGGGAAGGATCGCAGCCGTGCGGTACAAGCTGACGTTCGTCGTGGGTCTCGCTCTCGGTTACGTGATCGGCACGCGGGCCGGACGCGAGCGCTACGAGCAGATGAAGAAGTCCGCCAAGGAGTTCGCCGAGAACCCGGCCGTGCGGAACGCCGCCGAGACCGCCGCCCAGACCGGCCGCCAGGCCGCGGGCAAGGCGGTGCACCTCGTGGGCGACAAGGTCGGCGACCGGCTGCCGTCCTCCGTGACCGACCGGGTCCACGCCCTGCGCGGGCGCGGCATGGGCAACGGCAAGGTCGAGGAGGAGGACTGGGGCACCAGCAACACCTGAGCCCCGCGCGTGCGGCAGAATCATGTGTCATGGGGATAGTCGCCGGACTGGACAGCTCTGCGGAGTTCACACGCATCGTCGTCTGTGACACGGACACGGGTGCCGTACTGCGGCAGGGGTACGCCGCGCATCCCGGTGAGCCGAAGGCCGTCGACGTCGATCCGCAGACCTGGCTGCTCTCGCTCGGGGAGGCCGCCACCGGCGGGCTCCTGGAGGGCGTGGAGGCCATCGGCGTCTCCGCGCAGCAGCACGGGCTCGTGCCGCTCGACGCGCAGGGCGGCCTGGTGCGGCCCGCGCTGGTCCGCAACGACAAGCGGGCGCAGGTCGCCGCCGCCGACCTCGTCGAGTCGCTGGGCGGCCGGCAGGCCTGGGCCGAGGCGGTCGGCAGCGTGCCCGGCGCCGGGCAGCCGGTCGCCAAGCTGCGCTGGCTGGCCCGCGCCGAGCCCGAGAACGCCCAGCGGGTCGCCATGGTCCTCCAGCCCCACGACTGGCTCGTCTGGCAGCTCCTGGGCCGTCCCGTCCGCCGCACCACCGACCGCGGCGCCGCCTCCGGCACCGGCTACTGGTCCGCGCGGACCGGGACCTACCGGCCCGACCTCGTCGAGCTGGCGCTCGGCCACCAGGCGGTGCTGCCGGAGGTCCTCGGTCCCTCCGAGGCCGCCGGCATCACTCCCGAGGGCCTCCTCGTCTCCGCCGGCACCGGCGAGACGATGGCCGCCGCGCTCGGCCTCGGCCTCGGCCCCGGCGACGCGGTGGTCTCGCTCGGCGCCTCCGGCTCCGTGATGGCCGTGCACCACGAGGCCCTCGCCGACCCGAGCGGCATGATCACCTCCTTCGCCGACGCCACCGGCATGCACCTGCCCGTCGTCTCCACCTCCAACGCCGTACGGGCGCTGCGCGGGACCGCCGAGATGCTGGGCCTGGAGTCGCTGGAGGAGCTGTCGGCGCTGGCGCTGAAGTCGACGCCGGGCGCCTCCGGGCTCGTCCTGCTGCCCTATCTGGAGGGCGAGCGGACCCCGAACCTGCCGCACACGGCGGGCACGCTCAGCGGGCTGCGGCGCGAGTCGATGAAGCCCGAGCACTTGGCGCGGGCGGCGTTCGAGGGGATGCTCTGCGCGCTCACCGACGCCATGGACGTGCTGCGCGGGCGGGGCGTCGAGGTGCGGCGGGTCTTCCTGCTCGGCGCGGCGGCCGCCCTGCCGGCCGTGCAGGCCCTCGCGCCGGCGCTCTTCGGCGCCCAGGTCGTCGTCCCCCAGCCGGCCGACTACGCGGCGCTCGGCGCGGCCCGGCAGGCCGCCTGGGCACTCGGGGTCGCGCGGGGCACGCTGTCCCCGTCCGCTCCCCCGCCGTGGCAGGGCGCGGTCGCGCAGATCCTGGAGCCCGGCGACGAGCTGTCGGCGGGGCAGGCGGTGCGGCAGCAGTACGTGGCCACGCGGGAGCAGATCCACCCGGGCGCGTTCGGTTCGTAAAGTCTTCCCCCGGGCTCCGCCCGCGCCCCGAAACCGAGTCGTAACGCTCCCGGGGTGCGGGCGATAGTAGGAGCCGTGCTCATAAGACTTCTCCGAACCCATCTGCGGCCCTATCGAAAACCCATCGCACTGCTCGTCCTGCTGCAGTTCCTGCAGACCTGCGCGAGCCTCTACCTGCCGACCCTGAACGCCGACATCATCGACCACGGCGTCGTCAACGGGGACACCGGCTACATCCTGCGCTTCGGCGCCCTGATGGTCGGCGTCTCCGTCGTCCAGGTCGTCTGCAACATCGGGGCCGTGTACTACGGCGCGCGGACCGCCTCGGCGCTCGGCCGCGACGTGCGCGGCGCGGTCTTCGACCGGGTGCAGTCCTTCTCCGCCCGGGAGCTCGGCCACTTCGGCGCTCCGTCGCTGATCACCCGTACGACCAACGACGTGCAGCAGGTCCAGATGCTGGTCCTGATGGGGTTCACCCTGATGGTCTCCGCGCCCATCATGTGCGTCGGCGGCATCGTGATGGCGCTCGGCCAGGACGTCCCCCTGTCGGGCGTGCTGCTCGCGGTGGTGCCGGTGCTCGGCGTCTCCGTCTCGCTGATCGTGCGGAGGATGCGGCCGCTCTTCCGGACCATGCAGGAGCGGCTCGACACGGTGAACCGGGTGCTGCGCGAGCAGATCACCGGCAACCGGGTCATCCGCGCCTTCGTGAAGGACGGGTACGAGGAGGAGCGCTTCCGCGGGTCCAACGGCGAGCTGACCGAGGTGTCGATGGCGACCGGGCGGCTGATGGCGCTGATGTTCCCGACGGTGATGACCGTCGTGAACGTCTCCAGCGTGGCCGTGGTCTGGTTCGGCGCGCACCGCATCGACAGCGGCGGGATGGAGATCGGCGCGCTGACCGCCTTCCTCGCCTACCTGATGCAGATCGTGATGGCCGTGATGATGGCCACCTTCATGTTCATGATGGTGCCGCGCGCCGAGGTGTGCGCGGAGCGCATCGAGGAGGTCCTCGGCACGGAGACGAGCGTCGTGCCGCCGGCCGAGCCGGTGACGAAGCTGCTGAAGCGCGGGCACCTGGAGGTCAAGGGCGCGGACTTCCGCTATCCGGGCGCGGAGGAGTCGGTCCTGAAGGACGTGGCGCTGGTGGCCCGGCCCGGTGAGACCACCGCGATCATCGGTTCGACGGGCAGCGGCAAGTCGACGCTGCTCGGGCTGGTGCCCCGGCTCTTCGACGCCACCGGCGGCGAGGTCCTCGTCGACGGCGTCGACGTCCGGAGGCTCGACCCCGCCCTGATGGCGAAGACCGTCGGACTCGTCCCCCAGAAGCCCTACCTCTTCTCCGGCACGGTGGCCACCAACCTCCGCTACGGCAAGCCCGACGCCACCGACGAGGAACTCTGGCACGCCCTGGAGGTCGCCCAGGCCGCCGACTTCGTACGCAAGCTGGAGCACGGCCTGAACGCCCCGATCGCGCAGGGCGGCACCAACGTGTCCGGCGGACAGCGCCAGCGCCTCGCCATCGCGCGGACGCTCGTGCAGCGGCCGGAGATCTACCTCTTCGACGACTCCTTCTCCGCGCTGGACTACGAGACGGACGCCCTGCTCCGGGCCGCGCTGGCCCGGGAGACGGCGGACTCGACCGTGGTGATCGTCGCCCAGCGCGTCTCCACCATCCGGGAGGCCGACCGGATCGTCGTCCTCGACGAGGGCCGGGTCGTGGGCACCGGACGGCACCGTGAGCTGATGGCGGAGAACGAGACGTACCGGGAGATCGTGCTCTCCCAGCTGACCGAGGCGGAGGCAGCCTGATGGCCGGTCCTGGCGGACGCATGATGATGGGCCAGTCCGGTGAGCGGTCCATGGACTTCAAGGGCTCGGGCAAGCGGCTGCTCAAGCAGCTGGCGCCCGAGCGCGGCACGCTCTGGCTGATGCTGATCGCGGGCGTGCTGTCGGTGGCGGCCTCCGTGGTCGGACCGAAGATCCTCGGCAGGGCGACGGACCTGATCTTCGCGGGCGTCGTCGGGCGGAACATGCCCGAGGGCGTCACGAAGGCGCAGGCCCTGGAGAAGCTCCGCGCGGACGGCGACGGCGGCATGGCCGACATGCTGTCCGGGGTCGACTTCACCCCCGGCCAGGGGATCGACTTCGGCGCGGTCGGCGAGGTCCTGCTGTGGGTCCTCGCGATCTACGTGGCGGCGGGCCTGCTGATGCTGGTCTCCACCCGCATGTCGATCAAGGTGATCAACCGGACGGTCTACCGGATGCGGGAGGACGTCCAGACGAAGCTGGCGCGGCTCCCCCTCTCGTACTTCGACAAGGCGAAGCGCGGCGAGGTGCTGTCCCGGGCGACCAACGACATCGACAACATCTCCCAGACGCTCCAGCAGTCGATGGGCCAGCTGATCAACTCGCTGCTCACGATCGTCGGCGTGCTCGGGATGATGTTCTGGATCTCGCCGCTGCTGGCGCTGGTGGCGCTGGTGACGGTGCCGGTCTCGGTGTTCGTCGCGGCGAAGATCGGCAAGCGCTCGCAGCCGCACTTCGTGCAGCAGTGGAAGTCGACGGGCGCGCTCAACGCGCACGTGGAGGAGATGTACACCGGGCACGGCCTGGTGAAGGTCTTCGGCCGGCAGGAGGAGTCCGCGAAGGACTTCCGCGAGCAGAACGAGGCGCTGTACGAGGCCGGGTTCAAGGCGCAGTTCAACAGCGGTGTGATGCAGCCGGTGATGTTCTTCGTCTCGAACATCAACTACGTCCTGGTGGCCGTGGTCGGCGGCCTGCGGGTGGCGACCGGCAGCCTGTCCATCGGCGACGTGCAGGCCTTCATCCAGTACTCGCGCCAGTTCTCGATGCCGCTGACGCAGGTCGCGTCGATGGCGAACCTGGTGCAGTCGGGCGTCGCCTCGGCGGAGCGGATCTTCGAGCTGCTCGACGCGGAGGAGCAGGAGCCGGACGGCCCGACGAGCGAGATGGGGGCGCCCCCGGCCGAAGGCTGGGGGACGCCGGACCTCAAGGGCAAGGTGGCGCTGGAGGGCGTCTCCTTCCGCTACGAGGCGGACAAGCCGCTCATCGAGGACCTGTCGCTCGCGGTGGATCCGGGGCAGACGGTCGCGATCGTCGGCCCGACCGGCGCCGGCAAGACGACCCTGGTGAACCTGCTGATGCGGTTCTACGAGGTGACGGGCGGCCGGATCACCCTGGACGGGGTGGACATCGCGAAGATGTCCCGCGAGGAGCTGCGGAAGGGCATCGGCATGGTCCTCCAGGACACCTGGCTCTTCGGCGGCACCATCGCGGACAACATCGCCTACGGCGCCACGCGCCCGGTGACCCGGGCCGAGGTCGAGGAGGCGGCGCGCGCCGCGCACGCCGACCGGTTCATCCGGACCCTGCCCGAGGGGTACGACACGGTGATCGAGGACGACGGGGCGGGGGTCAGCGCGGGCGAGAAGCAGCTGATCACCATCGCGCGGGCGTTCCTGTCCGATCCGGTGATCCTCGTCCTGGACGAGGCGACCAGCTCGGTCGACACCCGCACCGAGGTCCTCATCCAGAAGGCGATGGCCCGGCTCGCGGCCGGGCGGACCTCGTTCGTGATCGCGCACCGGCTCTCCACGATCCGGGACGCGGACGTGATCCTGGTGATGGAGAACGGCTCGATCGTCGAACAGGGCACGCACGAGGAGCTGTTGTCGTCCGGCGGGGCCTACGCCCGGCTGTACGCGGCACAGTTCGCGCAGGCGGTCGCCGAGGTCGACTGACCCGGCGGTGACCCATGCCGCATGATGTGCGGCATGGGTCACATAACCAAGGATTCGTGGGTGCCGTCGGTCACCCTGCGCGTGGGCGCCGAGGGCGTGGGCGCCGTGGACCTGGCGGCCCTGCTGCTCGGCACGGACGGCCGGGTCCGGGGGGACGCGGACATGGTCTTCGACGGGCAGCCCGTCCACCCCTCCGGCGCGGTGCGGCACGAACGGGCTTCGCTGGTCCTCGCGTTGCACGAGGTGGAGGCGGCCGTCGAGCGGATCGTGATCGCCGGTGCGGCGGACGGCGGCGTCCTGGAGGCGGTCGCGCCGGACGGGGCGGCCGTCGCCTCGTACGCGGTGACGGGCACGGGGGACGCGACCGCCGTCGCCTTCGGGGAGTTCTTCCGGGAGTCGGGCGGCTGGAAGTTCACGGGGCTCGGGCGGGGGTACGGCTCCGGCCTCGCCGCCCTCGTCACCGAGTACGGGGTCGAGGTGGCGGAGGAGGAGCCGGAGCCGCGGCCGGCCGTGTCCGGGCCGGTCCCGCTGACCGGGGTCGTGAAGGTGCCGGGGCAGCCGCTGCCCGCCGCCGACGGCCCTCGGGAAGAGCCCGCGCCCTCGCCGTCCCCCGGCGGGCCGTTCCCGCCGGCCGACCGGCCGTACGAGCTGGTCGAGGGCTGGGAGTTCGGCCCCGTCTTCGAGCCCTTCACGGTCACGGGCGACGGCGACCAGGTGGTCACCGTGGACCGCCGCGTCCCGCCCGGTCCCGTCCTCGTCGAGACCGCGCACGCGGACAGGGGTTACTTCGCCGTCTTCCCGCTCGACAAGCGCAACAAGGACGGGGAGTACCTCTTCAGCACCACCCTCCCCGACTTCACGGGGAGTGCGGTCACCCCGGCTCCCGAGGGCCGCGCCCTGCGGCTGCGGGTGCGGGCGTACAACCGCTGGGCCCTGCGGGTGAAGCCCGTGGCCGCCGCCCGCCGGCTGGAGGGGACGCTGCACGGGTACGGCCCCGAGGCCCTGCTGTACACGGGCGGGGCGGCCGACCTCCAGCTGCACTTCAAGGGCAACGAGGACGGCGGCGGGTACGTCGGCATGTGGTGCCACGAGGTCGCCGGGCACACGGCCCTCACGCCCCGGCCCACCCTGCTGGTCAGCGACACCGATCCGCTGCTGCACACCGTTCCGCTGCCGCCGGGTCCGCTCCTGCTGCTCTTCAAGGCGGACGGACCGTGGACGCTGACGGTCAGGGACCTGGACTAGTCGAGGTAGCCGCGCAGCTGGTCGGCGTAGGCGTGGTCCCGCAGTTTGTTGAGGGTCTTGGACTCGATCTGGCGGATGCGTTCGCGCGTCACGCCGAAGATCCGGCCTATCTCCTCCAGGGTGCGGGGCCTGCCGTCGTCGAGGCCGTAGCGGAGCTGGACGACCTTGCGCTCGCGCTCGCCGAGGGTGGAGAGGACGTCCTCCAGGTGGCGGCGGAGCAGCAGGAAGGCGGCGGACTCGACGGGGGAGGCGGCGTCGCCGTCCTCGATGAGGTCGCCGAGGGCGACGTCCTCCTCCTCGCCGACGGGGGCGTGCAGGGAGACGGGCTCCTGGGCGAGGCGGAGGACCTCGCCGACCCGCTCGGGGGCCAGGTCCAGCTGGGCGGCGACCTCCTCGGCGGTGGGTTCGTAGCCGCGTTCCTGGAGCATGCGGCGCTGGACGCGGATGACGCGGTTGATGAGTTCGACGACGTGCACGGGGACGCGGATGGTCCGGGCCTGGTCGGCGAGGGCCCGGGACATGGCCTGGCGGATCCACCAGGTGGCGTACGTGGAGAACTTGTAGCCCCGCGCGTAGTCGAACTTCTCGACGGCCCTGATGAGGCCGAGGTTCCCCTCCTGGACGAGGTCGAGCATGGTGAGGCCGCGGCCCACGTACCGTTTGGCGACGGAGACGACGAGGCGGAGGTTGGCCTCGATGAGCTTGCGCTTGGCGATCCGGCCGAGGACGACGAGCCGGTCCAGGTCGATCGCCAGCCGGGAGTCCAGATCGGGGGTGTTGGCGAGCTTCTCCTCGGCGAAGAGCCCGGCCTCGACGCGGCGGGCGAGTTCGACCTCCTCCTCGGCGCTGAGCAGCGGGATGCGGCCGATCTCGCGCAGGTACTGGCGGAAGAGGTCGGAGGAGGGGCCGTTGCCGCCGGGGTCGCCGGTGCGGCGGCGCTGGACGGGGATCTCCGGCGGCTCGTCCGGCTCCTCGGGGGACGGCTCCTGCGACACGGTCCGGATCTCGGTCTGCACGGCGGGCGACCTCCAGGAGGGGCGGAACGACACCGTCACCCAGTGTGGGGTACGACACATCGCCGCCACGAGGGGCGTGCGGTGACTTTTTGAGACCGGGGCGTGACCGAACGTGTGTCAGAGGGCCGCGGCGCCGTTGTTCCGGAGGGACTGCCCGTACTGGGTGAGGACCCACAGCTCGTTCTGCACGGCGGCGAGCCGCTCGGGGTCGCCGTTCGCGCCGAGCCGGGCCAGGGTGCCCTGGACGTCGCGGATGCGGCGGTCGACGGCGCGGAGGCGGACGGTGACGAGCTGGTCGCCGGCGTAGGCCTCGTCGACGGTCTTGGCGAAGATCGTCTCGACGGCGAGTTCGGTGACGAGGGCGCGGACCGAGTCGTTGGGGGCGGCCTCGCGGACGGCGTCGAGGTAGTCGGAGGGGGCGCCGGTGGCGCCGCCCGCGTCCATGACGCACTGGCGGACGGCCGCGTAGGGCGGGGCGGTGAACTCGTCGACGCCGTAGGCGTCGAAGGCCGGGGAGACCAGTTCGGGCCGCTGGAGGGCGAGCTTGAGGAGCTCCCGCTCGGTGCGGTGGGCGGGGCTGCGCAGGTTGAGCGCGGGACCCGAGGGGGCGGCGGCCGGGGCGGGGGTGTCGTACGTCCGCTGGGGCTGCTGCTGCCGGCCGGGGCCGCGCTCGCCGCCCTGCCGCTGCCAGCGGGCGATCTGGGCGACCCGCCGGACCACGAACTGGGTGTCGAGGATGCCGAGCATGCCGGCGAGCTGGACGGCGACCTCGTGCTGGGAGGCGATGTTCTTGATCTTCGCGACGACGGGCGCGGCCTCGTCGAGGGCGGCGGCGCGTCCCGCCGGGGTCTCCAGGTCGTACCGCGTCACGATCTGGCGGAGGGCGAACTCGAAGAGCGGGGTGCGGGGCCGGACGAGCTCGGCGACGGCCTCGTCGCCCTTGGCGAGCCGGAGTTCGCAGGGGTCCATGCCGTCGGGGGCGATGGCGATGTACGTCTCGGCGGCGAACTTCTGGTCGTCCTCGAAGGCGCGCAGGGCGGCCTTCTGGCCGGCGGCGTCGCCGTCGAAGGTGAAGATGACGCGGGCCGAGCCGTTGTCCATGAGGAGCCGGCGGAGGATCTTGATGTGGTCGCCGCCGAAGGCGGTGCCGCAGGTGGCGATGGCGGTGGTGACGCCGGCGAGGTGGCAGGCCATGACGTCGGTGTAGCCCTCGACGACGACGGCCCGGCTGACCTTGGCGATGTCCTTCTTGGCCAGGTCGATGCCGTAGAGCACCTGGGACTTCTTGTAGATCGGCGTCTCGGGCGTGTTGAGGTACTTGGGGCCGTTGTCGTCGTCGCGGAGCTTGCGCGCGCCGAAGCCGACGATCTCGCCGCCGACGTCCTTGATCGGCCACATGAGGCGGCCGCGGAAGCGGTCGATGGGGCCGCGTCGGCCGTCCTGGGAGAGGCCGGAGAGGATCAGTTCCTTGTCGGAGAAGCCCTTGCCGCGCAGGAAGCGGGTGAGGTGGTCCCAGCCGGCCGGGGAGTAGCCGACGCCGAAGTGCTCGGCGGCGGCCTGGTCGAAGCCGCGCTCGGCGAGGAACTTCCGGCCGATCTCCGCCTCGGCGGAGCCGAGTTGGCCGGCGTAGTACTCGGCGGCGACCTTGTGGGCCTCGATCAGGCGGATGCGTTCGCCGCGCTGGTGGCCGGGGTTGTAGCCGCCTTCCTCGTACCGCAGGGTGATGCCCGCCTTCGCGGCGAGGCGCTCGACCGTCTCCGAGAAGGAGAGGTGGTCGATCTTCATCACGAAGGCGATGGTGTCGCCGCCTTCCTGACAGCCGAAGCAGTGGAAGAGTCCCTTGCTGGGGCTGACCTGGAAGGAGGGCGACTTCTCGTCGTGGAAGGGGCAGAGGCCCTTGAGGTTGCCGCCGCCCGCGTTGCGCAGCTGGAGGTATTCGGACACGACGGCGTCGATCGGGACCGCGTCCCGTACCGCCTTCACGTCGTCATCGTTGATCCTGCCTGCCACGCATGAATTCTACGGGTCACTCGCACCGATCAGACCAGGCTCTCCAGGGGCACGGAGGGGTCGGCGAGGGCCTCCGGGTCCACGGCCGTACGGGCCCGGATGAGGTCCTGGATCGGTCCTGTGACGTCCCACACATTCACGTTCATCCCGGCGAGGACCCGGCCCTCCTTGAGCCAGAAGGCGATGAACTCGCGCTTGCCGGTGTCGCCGCGGACCACGACCTGGTCGTACGTGCCGGGCGGCGCCCAGCCCGAGTACTCCATGCCCAGGTCGTACTGGTCGGAGAAGAAGTAGGGCACCCGGTCGTAGGAGACGCGCTGTCCGAGCATGGCGCGGGCGGCGGCCGGGCCGCCGTTGAGGGCGTTGGCCCAGTGCTCGACGCGGAGCCGGGTGTGCAGCAGCGGGTGGTGGGCGGCGGCCACGTCGCCGGCGGCGTAGATGTCGGGGTCGGAGGTGCGCAGGGACTCGTCGACGGCGATGCCGCCGCCGTCGGCCCGGTCGACGAGGGCGAGCCCCGAGTTCTCGGCGAGGGCGGTCCGGGGGGCGGCGCCGATCGCGGCGAGGACGGCGTGCGCCGGGTGCTCCTCGCCGTCGTCGGTGCGGACGGCGAGGACCATGCCGTCCTGGCCGACGATCTCGGTGAGCCGGGCGCCGAAGTGGAAGCGGACGCCGTGGTCGGCGTGGAGGTCGGCGAAGAGCTGCCCGAGCTCGGGGCCGAGGACCCGGTGCAGCGGGGTGGGGTCGGCCTCGACGACGGTGACCTCGGCGCCGTAGCCGCGGGCGGCGGCGGCGACCTCCAGGCCGATCCAGCCGCCGCCGGCGATCACCAGGTGGCCGTTGTCCCGGCCGAGGCCGGCGAGGACCTGGCGGAGCCGGTCGGCGTGGGCGAGGCGGCGCAGGTGGTGGACGCCGGCGAGCTCGGTGCCGGGGACGTCGAGGCGGCGCGGTTCGGCGCCGGTGGCGAGGAGCAGCTTGTCGTAGCGGATGACGGTGCCGTCGCCGAGGCGGACGGTGCGGGCCTCGCGGTCGACGGCGGTGACGGACTGGCCGAGGTGGAGCTCGACGTCGTTCGCCGCGTACCAGGCGGCCTCGTGGACGAAGACGCCGTCGCGCTCCTTGGCGCCGGTGAGGTAGCCCTTGGAGAGCGGTGGGCGCTCGTACGGGTGGTCGCGTTCGTCGCCGATGAGGATCACCCGGCCGTTGAATCCCTCGGCGCGCAGGGTCTCCGCCGCTTTGGCCCCTGCCAGGCCCCCGCCGACGATGACAAAGGTCTGATCTGCGTCGACCACGTCGTTTCCTCCTCGTTGCGACCGGTTCCAACCTACGCCCCCGGGCGTTCGTCCCGTCGTACCTCCCCGGGCCGTGCCTGCGAGGGTCCCGTACGGAGGAGGGCGACGGAAGAGGGCCTGACCGGCGGGGCACCTCCTAGCGGGGGCCGCGGAGGCGGGCGTGGAGGGCGCGGGCGGAGGCGTCGGTGAGGTTGGCGATCTGGTCGACGAGGACGCGCTTGCGGGCCCGGTCGTCACGGGCCGTGTCGAACGCGGCCCGGAACTGCGGTTCGAGGCCGTCGGGGGCGCGGGCGACGAGGGCCTCGGCGAGTTCGGCGACGACGATGCGCTGGTCGGCGCGGAGCGCCTCCTGCTGGGGGCGCTGCATCACGTACCGGTCGGCGACGGCCTTGAGGACCGCGCACTCGTTGCGGGTCTCGCGCGGGACGACGAGCTCGGCCCCGTAGCGGGTGAGGCGCCCGGAGCCGTGGGCCTGGCGGGTGGCGCCCTCGGCGGCGAGGCAGAAGCGGCCGATGAGCTGGCTGGTGGCGTCCTTGAGCCGGGCCTGGGCGACGGCCGAGCCGTCGTAGCCGTGCGGCCACCACTCCTGGTCGACGAGCCGGTCGAGGGCCTCGGCGAGCTCCTGCGGGTCGGTGTCCTCGGGCACGTAGCGGCCGATGGCGACCGCCCAGATGTCGGCGCGCTCGGGCTCGGCGAGGAGCATGTTCGGGTCGACGTGCCCGGCGTGCAGTCCGTCCTCGAAGTCGTGGACCGAGTAGGCCACGTCGTCGGACCAGTCCATGACCTGGGCCTCGAAGCACTTGCGGTGGGCGGGGGCGCCCTGCCTGATCCACTCGAAGACGGGCCGGTCGTCCTCGTACACGCCGAACTTCGGCGAGCCGGGGTCCTCGGGGTGGCCGCCGCGCGCCCACGGGTACTTGGTGGCGGCGTCGAGGGCGGCGCGGGTGAGGTTCAGCCCCACGCTGACGAGCTCCCCGTCGGCGTCCTTCACGAAGCGCTTCGGCTCGATGCGGGTGAGGAGCCGGAGCGACTGGGCGTTCCCCTCGAAGCCGCCGCAGTCCTTGGCGACGTCGTTGAGGGCCTGCTCGCCGTTGTGCCCGAAGGGCGGGTGACCCATGTCGTGGGAGAGGCAGGCGGCCTCGACGAGGTCGGGATCGCAGCCGAGGGCGGCGCCCAGCTCCCGGCCGACCTGGGCGCACTCCAGGGAGTGCGTGAGGCGGGTGCGGGGGCTGGCGTCCCAGGCGTGGCTCCGGGTGCCGGGGGTGACGACCTGCGTCTTGCCGGCGAGCCTGCGGAGCGCGGCGGAGTGCAGCACGCGGGCGCGGTCGCGCTGGAAGGCGGTGCGCCCGGGGCGCTTGTCGGGCTCCGCGGCCCAGCGTTCGGTCGCGGTCTCGTCGTATCCGGGGGTGTCGGTGATGTCTGCGCTGTCCTTGGTGTCCTCGATGCCTGCCATGCGTCGAAGGTAACCGGAGGGGCCGACAGAAGAGCTCAGACGGAGGCGAGTTGCCGTACGGGAAAGGCGGTGCGGGCGCGGTCGTAGCGGTGCAGGACCAGGCGGGCGAGGGCCGGGTGGGCCCCCAGCGGGTCCGACGCGATCCAGGGGGCGCCGGCGGCGGCGCGGGTCGCGAAGAGGCCGGGGGCGGTGAAGCAGGAGGCGACGGCGACCCGGTGCCGGCCCCGGGCGGCGAGCGCGCGGACGGCGGCGGGGACGGTGGGCGCGGCGGCGGAGGCGTACGCGGGGACGACGGGGACGCCGCCGAGGTGTTCGCCGAGGAGTGCGGCGATCCGGCGGGTCACGGCGCCGGACCGGGGGTCGCGGGAGCCCGCGGAGGCGAGGACGACGCCGGTGGAGTCCGTGTCGCCGGGGGTCCAGCCGGCCTCGGCGAGGCGGTCGGCGAGGGCCTCGACGAGGAGGGGGTGGGCGCCGAGGGGGTCGGCCACGCGGGCGCGGAGGGCGGGGTTGCCGGCCAGGGCGGCGGGCAGGTCGTGGGTGACGTGGTGGCCGGGGGCGAGGAGGAGGGGGACGAGGACGGCGTCCCGGCCGCCTGCGGCGGCGAGCCCGGCGAGGGTGTCGTCGAGGAGCGGGGCGTTCAGCTCGATGTGGGCGAGGCGCACGTCGAGCCCCGGGCGCAGCTCGCGGACCCGGTCGAGGAGACGGGCCAGGGCGGCCCGGGCCCGGGGGTCGCGGCTGCCGTGGCCCACGGCGACGAGGACGGGGGCGGGCGCGGGCGAAGTGGGCGCGGCCGGGGCGGGCGCGGGCGAAGTGGGGGCGGCCGGGGCGGGCGCCGGCGAAGTGGGCGCGGCCGGGGCGGGGGTGGCGCGGACCTGTCGGGCGAGGGCGGGAACGTTCATCGGTGGGCATACCTCCTCGTCGTGTTTCCGCTGTCGGCGGTCGTACGGACGCACCTGGGCCAGTTGGGTCCCGAGCTGTCCGGCGATCCTCACGAGCAGGCCTGCGGTGCTGGCGAGCGTGCTGTCCGGCTCCGTCATGCGCCGATCCTGGCGGGGGCGCGTTGCCCCGCCGTTTCCGGCGCGTGACGTGTCCTCGCCGCCCTCCTCACGCGCCCCGGGCCCCGCCTGCCAGGCCGTCCGCGTGACCGCCGGGCCGGTCGCCCGTCGGTGCCGATGTGGCACCCCGTGGGGAGGGCGCCGAGAATGGGAGGGCCGGACGGGGCGCACGAGGCAACCCGCCGATCCGGCAGGGACCCAGGTGATCACGCATGTGCCGATGGCTCGCGTACCGGGGGACTCCGGTGCTGCTCGACACCCTCCTGTACCGACCGGCCCACTCCCTGATCGACCAGAGCCTGCACTCCAAGCTCGGCGTGGAGACCACCAACGGCGACGGGTTCGGCGTCGGCTGGTACTCGGAGCACGGCGACACCCCGGCGCTGCTGAGGGACGTCGGACCCGCCTGGAACAACCGCAATCTGCGGGAGCTGGCGGACCACGTCCGGTCCCCGCTGTTCTTCGCCCACATCCGGGCGTCGACCGGGACGGCCGTGCAGCAGTCGAACTGTCACCCGTTCCGGCACGGCCGCTGGATGTTCATGCACAACGGCGCCATCGCCGGCTTCCACCTCATGCGCCGTGACCTCACCCTGCTCGTCGATCCCGAGCTCTACACCGGCATCGAGGGCACGACGGACTCCGAGGTGATGTTCTACCTGGCCCTCACCTACGGCCTGGACCGGGACCCGCCCGCCGCCGTGGCGCGCATGGCGGGCGTCGTGGAACGGGTGGGCCGCGAGCACGGGGTGGAGTTCCCCCTCCAGATGACGCTCGCCCTCACCGACGGCGAGCGCCTCTGGGCCTTCCGCTACTCCAGCGCGCACGCCTCCCGCTCGCTGTTCTACAGCAGTCAGGTGGAGGCCCTGCGCAGGCTGCATCCCGACATCGCCTTCCTGCGGGACGTCTCCGACGAGACCCGCCTGATCGTCTCCGAGCCCCTCGGCGACCTGCCCGGCGCGTGGAACGAGGTGCCGGAGAGCAGCTACGGCGTCGTCCAGCCCGGCACCGACGAACTCCACCGTTTCGCCCCCGTGGCGGCGTGACGGCGGGGCGTCCCCGGGCCGTGTCCGGAAGGTCCCGCCCGGGCCGCGACGCCTAGGCTCTGTCTTTCGGCTCATGCCGGGCCCGCGGGGCCCGGCATGAGCCGAAAGACAGGCCCTAGCCGGCCAGCCAGACGCGGAGGGGGGCGAGCTCCTCGAAGCCCGTGGCGAGGGCGGGCGCCAGGTCGTCGCCCGATTCGTAGCCGACGGCCGGGCGGTCGGCGGGGATCAGGCCCAGGGTGCCGGACCACACGTGCGCCGGGTCCGTGCCGTCCACGGCGAAGAGGTTCGAGATCCCCGTCACGCGGGTGCTCGTGCCGAGGACCGCTCCCCCGAGGATCCGGCCGTCCGGACCGTGGCCCGCGATCACGGTCACCGTCGGGTCGGCGAGGAGCTCCGGGCGGAAGAGCGCCGCCTCGTCCGTGTCGCCGCCGCTCCAGGCGAGGGCCCAGGCCGCGAGTTCCTCCGGGGTGCGGACCGGGCGCCAGTCGCCGGTGGCGGCGGGGGCCGGGAGTCCGGCGGGGCGGTGGATCCAGCTCGCCTCGAAGAGGAGGCGGAAGCCCTCGGCCGTCAGGTCGAGGCGGGCGTGGCTGTCCTTGACGGAGGCGCCCGGGGCGGTGCGGTCGATTCCGGTCAGGACGTCGCCGGCGGTGGCGTCCTCCGTCAGCGTCACCGCGTCCGGGTAGTAGAGCGGGGTGCGGACGGCGCTGGTCCAGGCGCGGGGGCCGAAGGTGCCGGTGAGGCCGTGGGCGCGGCACATGGCCTGGCACCAGTCGGCGTTGTCGCGGACCGCGGCCCCGAGGACGTCGTCGATGATCATGGACGGATCGTACGAGGGTGTCGCCCCTCCCCTCCCCTCTTTTTTCGTTCCGAATCACGGAATATCTTTTCCGTTATGAGAATGTCCCCGCCCGCGCTCCCCCGGCGCGCCGCAGCCGAGTTCATCGGCACCGCCGCCCTCGTCGCCGTCGTCGTCGGCTCCGGCATCCGCGCCGACTCCCTGAGCCAGGACGTCGGCGTCCGGCTGCTCGCCAACGCCGCCGCGTCCGCCCTCGGCCTCGGCCTGCTGATCGCCCTCATCGGCCCGCTCTCCGGCGCCCACTTCAACCCCGTCGTGACGCTCTCCGAGTGGTGGTCCCGGCGCCACGAGGGCAAGGGGCGCGAGGTCCTCGCCTACATCGCCGCCCAGCTCGCCGGGGCCGTCGCCGGCGCCCTGCTCGCCGAGGCGATGTTCGGACGGGCACCCGGCTCCTGGGCCACCGAGCCGCGCGCCGCGCTCCACCTCCTCCTCGGCGAGGCCGTCGCCACCGCCGGGCTCGTCCTCGTCGTCCAGGGCCTGCGCCACATCGACCGCCCCGCCCTCGCGCCCGTCGCGGTCGCCGGCTACATCGCCGCGGCGATCTGGTTCACCTCCTCCGGCTCCTTCGCCAATCCGGCGGCCACGCTGGGCCGGGCCTTCTCCGACTCCTTCACCGGCATCGCCCCCGCCTCCGTACCCGCCTTCGCCGCCGCGCAGCTGCTCGGCATGCTCCTCGGGATGGGCCTCGCCGGTGTGCTCTACGGAACAGAACGGGCGTCCGGCGAACCGAACGCCGCCGAAGCGCGTCGGACGGGGTGACAGACCGACACCGCTCCCCGCCCCACGGAGGTTTCCGCATGCCGGCACGGCTCACCCGGTTGATCCCCCGCACCACCCGGGCCCGCCGCCGCACCGTCCAGGCCGTGATGCTGGGCGCCGTCCTCGCGCTCGCCCCGGCCACCTGGATGCACACGGTCGCCGAGCCCCGGCTCCGCACCGTCGCCGACGTGCCCGCCCGGGACGTCGCCGTCGTCTTCGGCGCCGGCCTCTGGAAGGGGCGTCCGACCCCGTACCTCGCGCACCGCCTCGACACCGCCGCCGAGCTGTACCGGGCGGGCAGGGTACGGGTCCTCCTCGTCACCGGCGACAACAGCCGGACCTCGTACGACGAGCCGAGCGCCATGCGCACCTACCTCACCGCGCGCGGGGTGCCGGACGGACGGATCGTCAGCGACTACGCGGGCTTCGACACCTGGGACTCCTGCGTCCGCGCCCGGAAGGTCTTCGGCGTCGACCGGGCCGTCCTCGTCACCCAGGACTTCCACATCAAGCGGGCCGTCGCGCTGTGCGGCCGGGCGGGCGTCGACGCGTACGGGGTCGGGGTCGCCGAACCCCACGACCGCACCTGGTACTACGGCACCACCCGCGAGCTCTTCGCGGCGGGCAAGGCCGCCCTCGACGCCGGGCTCCGCCCCGACCCGCGCTTCCTGGGCCCGAAGGAGGAGGGCGTCGCCGAGGCCCTCGCCTCACCCGGCGCGGCCCGCCCCGCGGAGCGCATCGCACCGCGGCCGTAATACGCCGCGCCGCCCCGCGTAACACGCCGGACGCATGCTGGCCGCATGTCCGACGCCGCCGCCGTTCCCACCCACTGCCCCTACTGCGCCCTGCAGTGCGGCATGTCGCTGCGCCCCACCGGCGCGCCGGAGCTCCCCGCCGAGGTGGTCGAGCGGACCGACTTCCCCGTCAACCGGGGCGCGCTGTGCGGCAAGGGCCGCACCGCCCCCTCCGTGCTCTCCTCCCGGGTGCGGCTCACCGAGCCCCTGGTCCGGCGCCCTGACACGGGGGCCCTGGAGCCCGCGTCCTGGGAGGAGGCGCTCTCCGCCGTCGCCGAAGGCCTTCGCCGGACCCGCGCCGACCACGGTCCCGATGCCGTGGGGGTCTTCGGCGGCGGCGGCCTCACCAACGAGAAGGCGTACACGCTGGGCAAGTTCGCCCGGCTCGTCCTCGGCACCTCGCAGATCGACTACAACGGCCGCTTCTGCATGTCCTCGGCCGCCGCAGCGCACCAGCGGGCCTTCGGCCTCGACCGGGGGCTCCCCTTCCCCCTGGAGGACGTCCCGAGGACCGGCTGCGTCGTCCTCGTCGGCTCCAACCTCGCCGAGACCATGCCGCCCGCCCTGCGCTACCTCACGGAGCTGAAGGAGAACGGCGGGAAGCTGATCGTCGTCGACCCGCGCCGCACCCGCACCGCCGAGCAGGCCGATCTGCACCTCGCGCCGCGCCCCGGCACCGATCTCGCGCTCGCCCTCGGCCTGCTGCACCTGGTGGTGGCCGAGGGGCGGGTGGACGAGGCCTTCGTCGAGGAGCGCACCGCCGGCTGGGCGGAGGCCCGCGCCGGGGCCATGTCCCACTGGCCCGAGCAGGTCGAGCGGATCACCGGCGTGTCCGTGCCGCAGCTGCGGGAGGCCGTCGCGATGTTCTGCGACGCCGAGAACGCCATGGTGCTGACCGCGCGCGGCCCCGAGCAGCAGTCCAAGGGCACCGACACCGTCGGCGCCTGGATCAACCTCTGCCTCGCCACCGGCCGGGCCGGCCGGCCGCTGAGCGGCTACGGCTGCCTCACCGGCCAGGGCAACGGCCAGGGCGGCCGCGAGCACGGCCAGAAGGCCGACCAGCTGCCCGGCTACCGCAAGCTCGACGACCCGGCCGCCCGCGCGCACGTCGCCGGGGTGTGGGGGGTCGCGCCGGAGTCGCTGCCGGGACCCGGGCGGAGCGCGTACGAGCTGCTCGACGCGCTGGGCCGGGACGTCAGGGCCCTGCTGCTCATGGGCTCCAACCCGGTGGTGTCGGCGCCGCGCGCCGCGCACGTCGAGGGGCGGATCCGCTCGCTCGACTTCCTCGCGGTCGCGGACGTGGTGCTCTCCGAGACCGCCGAACTCGCGGACGTCGTCCTGCCCGTGACCCAGTGGGCGGAGGAGACCGGCACGATGACCAACCTGGAGGGCAGGGTGCTGCTGCGCCGCCGCGCCCTCACCCCGCCCGGGGGCGTCCGCAGCGACCTGGAGGTGCTGCACGGGCTGGCCGGGCTGCTCGGCTGGGAGAAGGGCTTCCCGACCGACCCGCAGGAGGTCTTCGAGGAGCTGCGCCGGGCCTCGGCCGGCGGGCCCGCCGACTACGCGGGCATCAGCTACCGGCGGATCGAGGAGGAGCGGGGCGTGTTCTGGCCGTGTCCGGACGAGGGCCACGCGGGCACCCCGCGCCTCTTCCTGGAGCGGTTCGCGACGGCGGACGGGCGGGCCCGGTTCGTGCCGGTGGTGCACCGGGCGGCGGCCGAGGAGACGGACGCCGACTACCCGGTCGTGCTGACCACCGGCCGGGTCGTGTCCCAGTACCAGTCGGGGGCGCAGACCCGGCGGGTCGAGGAGCTGAACGCGGCGGCGCCCGGCCCCTTCGTGGAGCTCCACCCCCGGCTCGCCGAGCGGCTCGGGGTCGCCGAGGGCGAGGCGCTGGCGGTGGTCTCGCGGCGCGGGCGGGCCGTCGCCCCGGCGCGGATCACGGCGGCGATCCGGCCGGACACCGTCTTCATGCCGTTCCACTGGTACGGGGAGGGGCGGGCCAACACGCTGGTGAACCCGGCGCTCGACCCGGTCTCGCGGATGCCCGAGTTCAAGGTGTGCGCGGTGCGCCTGGAGCGGGTCGCCGCCGCGGGGGCTACGGCCGGCTGAACCAGTCGCCGCTCTCGATGACCGGGCCGAGGGGCGCGTCCGGGGCCGCCAGGAACACCCAGGCGGACACCCGCGCCCCGTCCCGCACCCGTACGACGTCCCTCGCCACCCGCTCGTATCCGACGGGCAGCTCCAGGCGGTCGAGCAGGCCGAACAGTTCGCCGTACGCGCCGGGCGCGGGCGTCAGCAGCGTGCCGACCACCTGGCCCTCGTCCGCCGGGACGACGTACGGATAGCCGGGCCCGTCGTGCAGGACCGCCCCGTGCAGCACGGCGTCCGCCTCGGTGCCGATGCGGCCGGCGAGGAAGCGGTCGTGGTTGTACGCGCCCGGGCGCAGCGTCCCGTACACGAAGAACGGCCGCTCGTCGGGCGCCGGGGCCTCGATCGCCTCGGCCGCGTGGGTCTCCTGCTCGACCCAGTGGGCGTAGGCCTCGTTGACCCGGGTCACCCGGGTGGCGAGGATCTCCGGCGTCTCGTAGTCGTGGGCGGCGAGGAGGTGCGCCTCCAGGGCCTGGTAGCGGGCCTCGGTGGTCTTGAACACCACCTCCCACTCCTCGGAGGTCTCGATCGCGCCCCGCCAGTGGAAGACGGAGGTGACGGGCCCCGAGATCTGCGCGCAGGCGGCGAGCCGGGCCTCGACGGCGCCGCGCGCCAGGGCGTCGGCCTTGGCGCGCGCGTCGGTGGTGGTGCGGACGGTGACGATCACGTCTCCACCGTACGGGCGAACTGGGCGGCGTGCAGCCGGGCGTAGGCCCCGCCGGCGGCGAGGAGTTCCTCGTGGGTGCCCTGCTCGGCGATCGAGCCGCCCTCCATGACCAGGATCGTGTCGGCGTCCCGGATCGTGGAGAGCCGGTGGGCGACGACGAAGCTGGTGCGGCCCGCGCGCAGGGAGGTCATGGCCTGCTGGACGAGGAGCTCGGTGCGGGTGTCGACGGAGCTGGTGGCCTCGTCGAGGACGAGGATCACCGGATCGGAGAGGAAGGCGCGGGCGAGGGTGATCAGCTGCTTCTCGCCGGCGCTGAGGCCTTCGCCGTCCTCGTCGAGGACGGTGTCGTAGCCGGCGGGCAGGGTGCGGACGAAGCGGTCGGCGCGGGCGGCCTTCGCGGCGGCGACGATCCGCTCGCGGGAGACCTCCCCGGGCGCTCCGTAGGCGATGTTGTCGGCGATGGTGCCGCCGAAGAGCCAGGTGTCCTGGAGGACCATGCCGGTGGCGGAGCGCAGCTCCTCCCGGGTCATGGCGGCGGTGTCGACGCCGTCGAGGGTGATCCGCCCGGCCGTCACCTCGTGGAAGCGCATGAGCAGGTTGACCAGGGTCGTCTTGCCGGCGCCGGTGGGGCCGACGATGGCGACCGTCCGGCCGGGTTCGACGGTGAGCGACAGGTCCTCGATGAGCGGCTTGCCGTCCTCGTAGCGGAAGGCGACCTTCTCGAAGGAGACCCGGCCGCGGAGCTCGGCGGGCTTCTTCGGGCGGGCCGGCGCTGGGGACTCCTCCTCGGCGTCGAGGAGGTCGAAGACCCGCTCGGCGGAGGCCACTCCGGACTGGAGGAGGTTGGCCATGGCGGCGACCTGGGTGATGGGGCCGTTGAAGTCGTAGGAGTACTGGATGAAGGCCTGCACGTCGCCGACGGACAGGGTGCCGCTCGCCACCCGCAGGCCGCCGACCACGGCGATGGCGACGTAGTTCAGATTGCCGACGAAGGTCAGCGCGGGCTGGATGAAGCCGGAGACGAACTGGGCGCGGAAGCTCGCCCGGTAGAGCTCCTCGCCGAGCTCGTCGAAGCGGCGCACGGCCTCGGCGCGGCGGCCGAAGGCGACGACCTCGGTGTGGCCGGTGATCATCTCCTCGACGTGGCTGCCGAGCCGGCCGGTGACGGCCCACTGCTTCACGAACTGGGGCTGGGCGCGCTTGCCGACGAAGGCGGCGACGGCGACCGAGACGGGCACGGTGGCGAGGGCGACGAGGGCGAGCACCGGGGAGATCCAGAACATCATCAGGAGGACGCCGGTCAGGGTGAGCAGGGCGCGCGTCATCTGGCTGAAGGCCTGCTGGAGGGTCTGGGTGATGTTGTCGATGTCGTTCGTGGTGCGGGAGAGGACCTCGCCGCGCGGCTGCCCGTCGAGGTAGGAGAGGGGCAGCCTGGCCAGTTTGTGCTGGGCCCGCTCGCGGAGCCGGTGCCCGGCCCGCTGGACGACGGTGGTGGCGATCCGCAGCTGGACCCAGGTGAGGGCGGACGAGCCGGTGACGACGGCGACGGAGAGGGCGAGGATCCGGCCGACGGCAGCGAAGTCGACGCCGGCGGGGCCGGTGGCTCCGGTGACGACGAGGTCGGTGGCGCGGCCGAGGAGGAGGGGGCCGAGGACGGAGAGGGAGACGCCGGCGGCGCCGGCGGCGAGGACGGCGAGCAGCCGGCCCCGGTCGGGGGCGAGGGTGCGCAGCAGGCGGAGGCCGGAGGAGCGGAAGGAGAGGGAGCGTTCGAGGGAGGGGGTGGGGAGGCCGGGGCCGCGCTGGGGCGGGGGGCCGGTGCGGACGGGGGCCTTGGTGGGGCTGGGGGCGCGGGTCGCGGTCGCCGTGCTCATGCGGCTTCCTCCTCGGTGAGCTGGGAGAGGACGATCTCCCGGTAGGTGGGGTTGTCCCGCATGAGGGACGTGTGGGTGCCGGTGCCGACGGTCCGGCCCCGGTCGAGGACGACGATCCGGTCGGCGTGCCGGATGGTGGAGACGCGCTGGGCGACGATGACGACGGTGGCGTCGGCGGTCTCCTCGCGCAGGGCGGTGCGGAGCCGGGCGTCGGTGCGGGGGTCGAGGGCGGAGAAGGAGTCGTCGAAGAGGTAGAGGCGGGGGCGGGCGACGAGCACGCGGGCGATGGCGAGGCGCTGGCGCTGTCCGCCGGAGAAGTTGGCGCCGCCCTGGGAGACGGGGGCGTCGAGGCCGTGCTCCAGTTCGCGTACGAAGTCGGCGGCCTGGGCGACCTCCAGGGCGTGCCAGAGTTCCTCGTCGGTGGCGTCGGGCTTGCCGTAGCGGAGGTTGGTGGCCACCGTGCCGGAGAAGAGGTAGGGCTTCTGGGGGACGAGTCCGACGGTCTTCGCCATCAGGGCGGGGTCGAGCCTCCGGACGTCGACGCCGTCGACGAGGACCTCGCCGCCGGTGGCATCGAAGAGCCGGGGCACCAACCCGAGCAGCGTCGACTTGCCGCTGCCCGTCGAACCGATGATCGCGGTGGTCTCACCGGGCCGGGCCACCAGCTTCACGTCGTGGAGGACGGACTCCTCCGCGCCCGGGTAGCGGAAGCCGACGCCGTCGAGGTCGAGGCGGCCGGGGCCGGTCGGGGTCCGGACGGGATGGGCGGGCGGGGTGACGGAGGGGCGGGTGTCGAGGACCTCGCGGACCCGCTCGGCCCCGGCTTCGGCACGGGGCATGTGCATGAGGAGGAAGAGGACCATCATCACGGACATGGAGGTCTGGAGGAGGTAGCCGAGGAAGGCGACGAGGCCGCCCGGCTGGAGGGCTCCGGCGTCGATGCGGTGGGCGCCGACGTAGACCAGGGCGACGGTCGTCAGCTGCCAGACGATCAGGACCGTGGGGAACATGAGGGCCTGGAGCCGGCCGGCCCGGAGGCCGACGGTGAGGAGTTCGTCGTTGGCCGCGGCGAAGCGCTCCCGCTCGTGCCGGTCGCGGACGAAGGCGCGGACGACTCGGACGCCGGTGATCTGCTCGCGCAGCACGCGGCTCGCGCGGTCGACGCGCTCCTGCATGCCGCGGAAGAGGGGCCGCATGCGCAGGACGACGGTGCCGACGGCGCCGGTCATCACGGGGACGAAGAGGAGCAGGACGAGCGCGAGCGGGACGTCCTGGCGCAGGGCCATGACGAGTCCGCCGGCGCAGAGGAGGGGGGCGGCGACCAGCATGGTGAGGACGAGGACGGTGAACGTCTGGATCTGCTGGACGTCGTTGGTGGTCCGGGTGACGAGGGAGGCGGCGCCGAAGCGGCCGCGCTCCCGGGCGGAGAAGTCCTGGACGCGGCGGAAGACCTCGGAGCGCAGGTCGCGGGCGACGCCCATGGCGATCCTGGCGCCGGTGTAGGTGGCGGCGGCGGCCGCGACGGCCTGGAGGAGGGTGACGGCGATCATGCCGGCGCCGCCGCCGAGGACGCGGCCGGTGTCGCCGCGCAGGACGCCCTCGTCGATGACGCCGGCGTTGAGGGTGGGCAGGGCGAGGGAGGCGAGGGTCTGGAGGAGCTGGAGGGCGACGAGGAGGACGAGGAGGGGCCCGTACGGCCGGAGGCGGGGGGCGAGCAGTCGGAACAGCATGCGGACGATCGTGATACCTCAAGTTTGCTTGAGGTCAAGAGGCGCGTCCTCGGACCCCGTCGGGCTCAAGTGCCGTGCGGGCGCCGTACGGTGAGGGCATGACGACGCCTCCCCCGCACACCGAGATCGACGGAACCCCCGCGACCGATCCGGGGCTCCTCGCCGCCCTCCTGACCGGGTACGGCCACTTCACGGCGATGCAGGTGCGGGACGGGCGCGTGAAGGGCCTGGACCTGCACCTCGACCGCCTCGACCGCTCGACCCGCGAGCTCTTCGGCCGGGAGCTGGAGGGCGGGCGGGTGCGCGAGCTCGTCGCCGGGGCCCTCGCGAACGCCGGGCGGCGGGACGCCTCGGTCCGGGTGTACGTGTATCCCGGCGTCCGCACCGTCGTGACCGTCGCCGAGCCCGCCCCGGACGGCCCCGGCGCCCCGCAGCGCCTGACCACCGTCGACTACTGGCGGCCCGCGCCGCACATCAAGCACCTGGGCGGCTTCGGCCAGCGCTTCCACGGCGACGCGGCCCGCCGGGCCGGCTACGACGAGGCCCTGCTGACCTCTCCGTACGGCGAGATCGCCGAGGGCGCGGTCACCAACATCGCCTTCTGGGACGGCACTTCGCTGGTCTGGCCGTCGGCGCCCTGCCTCACCGGCATCACCATGAGCCTCCTGGAGCGGCGCCTGGAGTCGGTCCGGCGGCCGGTCACGCTGGCCGGCCTCCCGGACTACCGGGCCGCGTTCGTGACCAACTCCCGGACGATCGCCCCCGTGACGGCGATCGACGAGCTGGCGTTCGCGGTGGACGAGGAGCTGATGGGGCGGGTGTTCGCCGCGTACGACTCCGTGGAGTGGGACGGCCTCTAGACCGAGCGGTACGGGGGAGGATCGACGAGACGGTCACGAGGTACGTCGTCTCGCCGCGCGGGGGTCGCCGGGCCCACCCCGCCCTCACGAGGGACGCCGACGTCGTCGGCCGCCACACGGCCGAGGAGGTCCTGGCCGGGATCACCGGGCCGGAGCCCGTCGAGCCGGACCGACCGGGATCGGGTGGGCCGGGGGTCCGGCCCCGCGGGACCCGTCGGTGGCCCCGAGGTCCGCGCGAGGCGCTCACCCGTTCGGCACGGACCGTCAGCCGACGGCCTGCGAACCGCCCTGACCTGCGAAAACGTCCGAAATCCAGGCGACACGCCGTCTCGGACGGAGCAATCCTGATGCCTCATCAGGAGGCGGCGCGCGCGACATGCCCCTTATCTCGGTCTCAGAAGGTCCGGCTCCGGGACGTCCCTCCCGGCAGGACCAGCCGGCATGACCGCTCGCGCGCCCCGGAGGACCCCCATGCGCACCACTGCCCGCCTGCTCACCGGTACCGCGCTGACGGTCGCCGCGATAGGGGCCTTCGCCGCCCCCGCGGCGTACGCGAACGACGACAGCTGGAACTCGACCGGCGAGAGCTGGAACTCGGCCGACGAGAACTGGAACCAGGGCGGCGGCGGCCACGGGTCGCTGGAGCTCTCCCCGTCGTCCGCGTCCCCGGGCGAGACCGTCACCGTGAACACGCTCGCCTGCGGCAAGCACGGGCACGGCGTGGGCGACGCGAACTCGCTCGGCGCGGGCGAGTTCCAGCTGAAGCCGAGCACGCACAAGGAAGTCGTGGTCGGACGGTTCACGGTGCCGGAGCACGTCAAGGCCGGTTCCTACGGGATCAGCGTGGCCTGCGACAACGGCAAGACCGCCAAGGGCGACCTGTGGGTCAAGCACCGGAGCCCCAGCGGCCACGTCCAGACCGGTGTCGGGGGCAGCGTCGGCCCCGACACCGCCCAGGTCACGGCGGGCGCGGCGGTGCTGGCCGCGGCTGCCGTCGGCGGTGTCTGGCTCCTGCGGCGCCGGGCGAGCGGCGCGCAGGGCCACTGAGACCACCGCCTGTCCTGCCCCCGCCGCGCGCCCGCACACGGCCCGGCGGGGGCAGGGCCACACCCCACGAAGCGCGACCGAGGGAACCCAGGTGAGCAACAGAAGCAAGGGCTGGGGCATAGCCGCGGCCGCCTGCGTCGGGATCTGGCTCGTCCACAACGGCTCGGAGAACGTCACCCCGCCCGTGCCGTCGGCCGCGCAGGCCTTCGCCGCGGGGCCCAGCGTGCACACCGACGCCGCCGCCGACCCGCTGCCGCCCTCGGTGCCGGTCCGGCTCCGGATCCCCGAGACCGACGTGGACGCCCCGATGACCCGGCTCGGCCTCACGGCGGACGGCGCGCTCGACGTGCCGCCGGCCGCGGACCGGAACCTGGCCGGCTGGTACGCGGACGGCACCGCGCCCGGCGCCAGGGGCACCGCGATCGTCGCGGGCCACGTCGACAACGCCGACGGGCCCGCCGTCTTCTACACCCTGGGCGCGCTCAGGAAGGGTCACCGGATCGAGGTGGTCCGGGAGGACGGGCGGACCGCCGTCTTCACGGTCGACGCGATCGAGGTGTACGACAACGAGCACTTCCCGGACCGCAAGGTGTACGCCGAGGCCGACCGGGCCGAGATCCGGGTGATCACCTGCGGCGGCGGCTTCTCGAAGAAGAACGGCTACCAGGGGAACGTGGTCGCCTTCGGCCACCTCATCGGGGTGAAGTAGCCCCGCTCCCGTCCCCGGCCCCGCTCCCGTCCCCGGCCCCGCTCCCGTCCCCGGTCCCGGTCCCGCTCCCGGTTCCGGCCCCGCTCCCGGTCAGGCCCACTGGTCGAAGGCCAGCTTCGCGACCAGCGAGAGGACCACGACGAGCAGCACGCCGCGGACGAACTCGGCGCCCTTGCTCAGCGCCATCCGGGCGCCGAGCGTCCCGCCGACGAGGTTGAAGACGGCCATGACGGCCGCGAGCTGCCAGTACACGGTGCCCTGATGGGCGAACATGGCGAGCGCGCCCGCGTTGGTGCAGACGTTGACGATCTTCGCGGTGGCGGAGGCGGTCACCAGGTCCAGGTGGAGCACGGCGGTCAGCGAGAGGACCAGGAAGGTGCCGGTGCCCGGCCCGAACAGACCGTCGTAGAACCCGATCCCGCCGCCGACGACCACGATCGCGGTCACGATCCGCGCCCGGGTCAGCGGCGCCCGCTCCTCCCCCTCGGGCTTCGCGCCGAAGGAGGGCCGCAGCATCACGAAGGCCGCGACGCCGAGCAGCACCACCATGATCACCGGGCGCAGGACCTCGCTGCTGATCCCGGCCGCGAAGAAGGCCCCGGCCATGGAGCCGGCGAGGGCCGCGAGCCCGATCCGCACCGCCGTCCACACTCTCACGGGCGCCTTGCGGAGATAGGTGACGGCGGCTCCCGTGGTGCCGACGATCGAGACGGCCTTGTTGGTGCCGAGGACGTGCGCGGCCGGGACGTGCGGAAGGCCGAGCAGCAGGGCGGGCAGCTGGAGCAGCCCGCCGCCGCCCACCACGGCGTCGATCCAGCCCGCCACGAGCGCGGCGAGACAGAGCAGGACAAGGGTGGTCAGCGAGATGTCGGGCATGAGCGTGAGCCTAGGGAGGCGATCGTTGCCCCGTCCATCGATCGCCTGATCGTTGAGCTGGTTCAGAGCTTGCGGCCTCACAGCGGCCCCCGCCCCGGACGGAGATCAGCGTTCCGTACGGGAAACAGTCGGGATCCCGACGGGTAACACCGGCCCCGCACCCTTCCGGTATGAGTACACGGATCGTGGTGGTCGGGGGCGGAACGGCGGGCGCCCGGCTCGCCCAGCGCCTGCCCGTCACCCTCCTCGGCGAAGAACCGCACGCCCCCTACAACAGGGTGCTGCTCGCCGACGTCCTCGCCGGACGGTACGCCCCCGAGGTGATCGCCCTGCCCGGGACCCGCGAGCCGGTACGGCTCGGGGTGCGGGCGGTGCGGATCGACCGGGCCGCGCGGACCGTCGAGTGCGCGGACGGCTCGCTCGTCGCCTACGACCGGCTCGTCCTGGCCACCGGCTCCAACCCCGTGCTCCCGCCGCTGCGCGGTCTGCGCGGGGCCGCGCTCCCGGCCGGCGTCCACCCCTTCCGCACCCTCGACGACTGCCTGGAGCTGCGCGCCCTCGTACGGCCCGGGGCGCGGGCCGTGGTCATCGGCGGCGGACTCCTCGGGGTCTCCGCCGCGCGGGCCCTCGCCGAGCGGGGCGCGGACGTGGTCCTCACCCAGCAGGGCGAGCGCCTCATGGAGCGGCAGCTCGACGAGCACGCCTCGGCGCTGCTGCGGGAGCACGTCGAGGCCCTCGGCGTCGAGGTCCACACCGAGTGCCGGGTCAGCGGCCTGCGGCAGCGGGGCGGGGCGGTCACGGCGGTCGAACTCGCCGACGGCTTCGTCCTCGACGCGCAGGTCGTGGTCCTCGCGTGCGGGGTGCGGCCCCGGGTCGCGCTCGCCCGGGAGGCGGGCCTGGAGGTCGCGACGGGGATCGTGGTCGACGACGAGCTGAGGACGTCGGACCCGTACGTCCACGCGATCGGCGACTGCGCGGAGCACGCGGGACGCGTGTACGGCCTGGCGGGCCCGGCCCTGGACCAGGCGGACGCCCTGGCGGACCTCCTGGCGTCCGTTGTGGGCAGTCGTTCCGCCGGGGCGGAACGGGTGGGCACCACGGACGGCACCCCTGCGGGTGCCTCCGCCCCCCGCGCCCGGACCCGCACCGAGAGCACCTCGCCCTCGGGGTGCGGGGAGGAACCGGAGGCGGAGGCGCCGCCGAGGGCGCCGTCCCGTGTGCCCACCCTCCCCCAGGCTCTCGGCTTCGCTCGAGCAGGGGGGACCCCCATCGCCCCGCGGGACGATCGCCCCCACGGGGCAGAGGCGGCCGCCCCGGCGGAAAGCGGGCCCACAACGGGGTACACCGGCACCCGCGCCCTCACCCGCCTCACGCTGCGCGGTCCGAAGCCCCTCGATCTCGCCGCCTTCGGCGAAGTCACCGCCCGCCCCGGTGACGACGTCGTCCAGCTCACCGACGCCACGCGCAGCGCGTACCGGAAGGTCGTCGTCCGTGGGGACCGGCTCGTCGGGGGCGTACTCCTCGGCGACCTGGCCGCGGTCGGCGCGCTCGCACGGGCCTGGGAGGGCGACGAAGCCCTGCCCGACGAGGCCCCCCTGCTCCACCTGCTCACCCACGACGGAGGCTCCTCATGACCACTCCCACCATCGTCCTGGTCGGCCACGGAATGGTCGGCCAGCGGTTCCTGGAGGCGCTCGCCGACCGTGGCGTCACCGAGCGGGCCAGGATCGTGGTCCTCTGCGAGGAGCCGCGTCCGGCCTACGACCGCGTGCAGCTGACCTCGTACTTCTCCGGCAGGACGCCCGACGACCTGTCGATGGTCGAGGCCGGTTTCATGGAGCGGCACGGCATCGAGCTGCACACCGACGACCCGGCGGAGTCCGTGGACCGGGAGGCCCGGACGGTGGCGGCCCGTTCGGGGCGGGTCTTCGCGTACGACACGCTGGTGCTCGCCACCGGCTCGTACCCCTTCGTTCCCCCCGTCCCCGGCAAGGACGCCAAGGGCTGTTTCGTCTACCGCACGATCGAGGACCTGCTCGCGATCGAGGAGTACGCGAAGACGGCGACGACCGGCGCGGTCGTCGGCGGCGGCCTGCTCGGCCTGGAGGCGGCGGGCGCGCTGAAGGGCCTCGGCCTCGACACGCACGTCGTGGAGTTCGCTCCGCGTCTGATGCCGGTGCAGGTCGACGAGGGCGGCGGCGCGGCCCTGCTCCGCACGATCGAGAAGATGGGCCTGACCGTGCACACGGGGACGGGCACGCAGGAGGTCGTGACGGCGGACGGCGCCGTGACGGGCATGAAGCTGTCGGACGGTTCCCGACTGGCCACGGACATGGTGGTCTTCTCGGCGGGCGTCCGGCCCCGGGACCAGCTGGCCCGCGACTGCGGCCTGACGGTCGGCGAGCGCGGGGGCATCGCGGTCGACGAGCTGTGCCGCACGTCGGACCCGGCGGTCTTCGCGATCGGCGAGTGCGCACTGGCCTCGGACGGCCGGGTGTACGGCCTGGTGGCGCCGGGTTACGAGATGGCGCAGACGGCGGCTGCGGCGATCGCCGGGGAGGAGGCCGGGGACGGCTTCACGGGCGCCGACATGTCGACGAAGCTGAAGCTGCTCGGCGTGGACGTGGCCTCGTTCGGCGACGCGCACGGGACGGCCGGGGACTGCCTCGACGTCGTGTACTCCGACTCCCGTTCGGGCGTCTACAAGAAGCTGGTGGTCTCCGGTGACGGGGTGCTGCTCGGCGGTGTCCTGGTCGGCGACGCCGAGCAGTACGGGCTGCTCCGCCCGCTGACCGGCACCGTGCCGCCGGTCTCGCCCGAGCAGCTGGTGCTCCCGGCGGGCGCGGGCGCGCCGGTCGCGCTGGGCCCCTCGGCGCTGCCGGACGACGCGGTGATCTGCTCCTGCCACAACGTGACGAAGCACGCCATCGGTCAGTGCGAGTCGCTGGCCGAGGTGAAGAGGTGCACCAAGGCCGGTACGGGCTGCGGCAGTTGCGTGAAGGTGATCGAGAAGCTGCTGCCGGCTCCGACGGACGAGGGGCTCTGCGGCTGCTTCTCGTACACCCGGAGCGAGCTGTACGAGATCGCCCGCACCCTGCGGATGACCTCCTTCGCGGCGCTGCTCGACTCGCACGGGCGCGAGGAGGCACGGGGCGGTGAGGGCTGCGAGGTCTGCAAGCCGACCGTCGGCTCGATCCTGGCCTCCCTCAACAACGGCTACATCCTCGACGGCGAGCAGGCCTCCCTCCAGGACACCAACGACCACTTCCTCGCCAACATGCAGCGCAACGGCTCCTATTCGGTGGTGCCGCGCATCCCCGGCGGTGAGATCACCCCGGACAAGCTGATCGTGATCGGAGAGGTGGCCCGGGACTTCGGGCTCTACACGAAGATCACCGGCGGTCAGCGGATCGACCTCTTCGGCGCGCGGGTGGACCAGCTGCCCTCGATCTGGACGCGGCTCGTCGACGCGGGCTTCGAGTCGGGGCACGCGTACGGCAAGGCGCTGCGCACGGTGAAGTCCTGTGTCGGGCAGACCTGGTGCCGCTACGGCGTCCAGGACTCGGTGAGGACGGCGATCCGGCTGGAGCTGCGCTACCGGGGCCTGCGCGCCCCGCACAAGCTGAAGTCGGCGGTGTCGGGATGTGCCCGGGAGTGCGCGGAGGCGCAGTCGAAGGACTTCGGGATCATCGCGACGGCCAACGGCTGGAACCTGTACGTGGGCGGGAACGGCGGCGCGACCCCGCGCCACGCGGACCTGCTCGCGCAGGACCTCTCGGACGCCGAACTGGTCCGTCTGATCGACCGGTTCCTGATGTTCTACATCCGGACGGCGGACCGCCTGGAGCGGACGTCGACCTGGCTGGAGCGCCTGGAGGGCGGACTCGACCACCTCAGGGACGTGGTGGTGCACGACTCGCTCGGCCTCTGCGACGAGCTGGAGGCGCTGATGGCCGCGCACGTCGCCGACTACCGGGACGAGTGGGCCGAGACCCTGGACGACCCGGAGCGGCTGCAGCGCTTCGTCTCCTTCGTGAACGCGCCCGGGGCGCCGGACCCGTCGGTCCGGTTCGTGCCGGAGCGGGACCAGATCAAGCCGGACCTCACGATTCTCACGATCGGAACGCTGGAAGGGGCCACCTCCCGATGACGACGACGATGACGACCACCCTCGAACTCTCCCCCTCCCCCGACTCCTGGATGGCGGTCTGCGAGGAGGCCCGGCTGACCCCGGGCCGGGGCGTGGCGGCGCTGCTGCCGGACGGCCGGCAGGTGGCGGTCTTCCGGGACCGCTCGGGCCGGACGTACGCGATCGACAACCGCGATCCGTTCACGGGGGCGCAGGTGCTGTCCCGGGGTCTTGTCGGTTCGGCGGGCGGGCGGCCGTTCGTGGCCTCGCCGCTCCTGAAGCAGCGCTTCGACCTGGAGACGGGACGGTGCCTGGACGACGACGAGGTCGCGGTGACGGTATATCCCGTCCGCACCAAGTAACTTGACCGATCGTTCCAGATGACCGTACGGTCTCCTCATGGCCAGGACCAAGGAGTTCGATCCGGAGGCCGCACTCCAGGCAGCCCTCGAACTGTTCTGGGCGCGCGGCTACGAGGCGACGACGATGTCGGACCTCGTGGAGCACCTCGGCATCGGCCGCGCCAGCATCTACGCGACCTTCGGCAACAAGCACGAGCTGTACCTGAAGGCGATGGACCGCTACCTGGAGACCCGCGATCCGCGGATCGTCGAGGAGCTGTCCGCGCCGGGCCCGGCCCTGCCGGCCGTGCGGGCCCTCGTCCGCCGCTTCGCCGCCGAGGCGGCGACGGACGGGGAGCGGCTGAACGGCTGCTTCGTCACCAACTCGGCGGCGGAGCTGGGGCCGCACGACGCGGTGGTCGCCCGGCGGGTCGAGCTGAGCTGGGAGCAGATCGAGACGCTGCTGCACGGGGCGCTCGTCCGGGCCGGGGCCGGGGGCGAGCTCCCGGCCGGCCGGGATCCGCGGGCGCTCGCCCGGATGCTGCTGGTGCTGCTGCAGGGGATCCGGGTGGTCGGCAAGGTGTCGAGCGAGCCGGGCCGGGTCACGGACGCGGCGGAGCAGGCGCTGGGACTGCTGGACTGAGGGACGGGCGCCCACGGGGGGCGCCCTTTCTTCGGCGCTCATTCTGGAACGTACGGTCAAGTTCAAAAGCTCAAGGGATCAGAGGAACAGGGGCTCAGGGGGATGGACATGGCGACGACACGGTCACGGCGCCCCGATGCCGTGCGCACCCGGCACGGCTTCCTCCTCCTCGGCGCCGTCCAGACGACGCTCGTCCTCACGCTCGCCTCCCTCGCCGTCCCCCTCCCCCGCATCGGCGCCGAGTTCCGGCTCGACCGCGCCCAGCTGATCCTGCTGAGCGCCGCCTACGGCCTGACCTTCGCCGGACTGCTCCTCCTCGGCGGCCGGATCGCCGACCGCTCCGGGGGGCGCCGGCCCCTCACCGCCGGGCTCGTGGTCTTCGGCGCCGCCTCCGTCCTCGCGCCCCTCGCCCCCGGGTACGGGACGCTGCTCGCCGCCCGGTTCGGTCAGGGCGTCGGCGCGGCGCTCGTCGCCCCGGCCGCGATGGCGGTGCTCCGGGCGCTGTACCCCGAACCCGCCGCGTACGGCAGGGCGATGGCCACCTGGGGCGGCCTCTCCGTGCTCGGCGCGACCGCGGGGAACCTGCTCTCGGGGGTCGTCGCGGCGGCCGCCTCCTGGCGCGGCACCTTCGCGGTCCCGATCGCGGTGACGGCGGCGGCGCTGTCCCTGGCCCCGAGGCTCCTGCCGGAGCCCGCCCCGGCCTCCGGCTCCCGCCGCCCCCTCGACCTGCCCGGGGCGCTGCTCGCCACCGCCGGGGTCACGCTCGCCAGTTACGGGCTCGTCCTCACCGACGCCCACCCCTGGGGCTCCGCCCCGGTGCTCCTCCCGCTGCTCGCCGGCCTCGTCCTGCTCGCCGCCTTCGGGGCCGTCGAGCGGCGGGCCGCCGACCCGCTGCTGCCCCCGGACTTCCTGCGCGACGGCCGCCGCGCCCTGGGCCTCGCGGCGATCGGGCTCACGGCGGCCGGCACGGCCACGGTCTTCGTCCTGCTGTCCCTCGCGCTCCAGCAGGGGCGCGGCTGGTCCGCGCCGCTCACCTCCGCCGCCTTCGTGCCCTTCGCGGTCGCCCTGCTCGGCTCGGGCCGGCTCGCGGGCCCGCTGATCGGGCGGTACGGCCCCGGGCGGGTGACCGCCGCCGGGCTCGGCACCGCCGCGGCCGGACTCGGGCTGCTCGCCGCGACCGGCTCCGACACCTCCGTCCCGTACGCGTACGGGCTGCTTCCCGGCCTGCTCCTGCTGCCGGCCGGTGCCGCGCTGTCCTTCGCGGGCGCCGCGGTCCTCGCCACCGAGGGGGTTCCGGCACACCGCGCGGGCCTCGCGGGCGGCGTCCTGAACACGGCGATGGAGCTCGGCCCGACCGTGCTCTTCGCCGCCCTGCTCACCCTCGGCGGCGACGCGGTGTCGCTGGCGGCCGCGGCCGTCCTGTTCACCGTCCTCGCCGCCGCACTCCTCCACCAGAAGGGCTGACCAGCATGTCCGCACGTTTCACCGACCGCACCGTCCTCGTCACCGGCGCCGGCTCCGGTCTCGGCCGGGCCATCGCGCTCGCGTTCGCCGCCGAGGGCGCGAAGGTCGTCGTCGCCGGCCGCACGGCGGAGCCCCTCGACGGGACGGTCGCCCTGATCGAGGCCGCCGGGGGCACGGCCGCGGCGGTCACCGCCGACGTGTCGAGCGCCGGGTCCACCAGGGAGCTGGTCCGGCGCACGGTCGAGCTGTTCGGCGGCCTGGACGTCGCCGTGAACAACGCGGGGGTCTTCCGGGGCGGCGGCCACAGCGCCGCCGACCTCCCCCTGGAGGACTGGCACACGCTGCTCGACGTCAACGTCACGGGCGTGCTGCACGCCCTCCAGGCCGAGGTCGGCCACATGCGGGCGAACGGCGGCGGGGCCATCGTGAACATCGCGTCCAACCTGGGCCCGCACGTCCGGATCCCCGGCGTCTTCGGCTACCAGGTCTCCAAGGCGGCGGTCTCGGCGATCACCCGGGCAGCGGCCCGGGACCACATCGGCGACGGGATCCGGATCAACGCCGTCAGCCCCGGCGCCGCCGAGTCCACGATGTCGCTGCAGCCCGGCGAGACGGAGGCCGAGCGGGAGGTCCGGATGAAGGAGCAGTCGCCGCTGGGCCGCATCTCGTCCGCGGCCGAGGTGGCGGCGGCGGTGCTGTACCTCGCGTCGGACGACGCGGGCTCCGCCGTCGGCACGGACCTGGTGATCGACGGCGGCGTCTCGGCCTGAGCCGGACGTCGGGCCTCAGCCCTGGACGGCCGCCGGGTCCATCCAGAAGACCTCCCAGTGGTGGCCGTCCAGGTCGGCGAAGGAACGGCCGTACATGAAGTCCATCTCCAGCGGCTCCTTCGCGGGGGTGCCGCCGGCCGCGAGGGCGGCGTCGGCGAGCCGGTCGACCGCCTCCCGGCTCTCGGCGCTCAGCGTGACCAGGACCTCCGTGGTCTTGGTCGCGTCGGAGATCTCCTTGCCGGGTGCCATGAAGGACGTGAACTTGGGCTCTTCGAGGAGCATCGCGAAGATCGTGTCGCTGATGACCACACAGGCGCTCGTCTCGTCGCTGAACTGCGGGTTCGAGGCGTATCCGAGCTTCTCGAAGAAGGCCTTGCTGGCGTCGACGTCCTTGACGGGCAGGTTCACGAAGATCATCTGCGGGGCCATGGCGCTCTCTCTTCTCTCGTCCGGTCCTGTCGAGAGGTAAGACGGCCCCGCCCCTCGGAACTCATCGCTCTCCCGGGGATTCTTTTCGCTCAGGCCACGGAGCGCAGTTCGAGGGCCGCCAGGGGGACGAACCCGCCGCCCGTGCCCCCGGTGTCCGCGTCGGGCCCGGCGAGCCGGCGCAGCATGGCGAGGGCGATCCGCTCGCCCTGCGCCTTGGCCCGTTCGGCCCGGGGGCCGCTGTGGAGGCCGTCGACGCTCGCGTGCCAGAGCTGCACCCAGCGGCCGAAGTGGGCGGCGGTGAGCGGCCGGGCGCTGTGCAGGACGGCGTGCGGGGCGAAGGCGTCGCGGCCGTAGCCGGCGGTGCGGAAGAGGGCGCGCTCCCAGAAGTCGGCGATGCGCGGCAGGTGGAGCTCCAGGTCGGTCCCGGCGATCTCGGTGAAGAAGGGCCCGATCAGCGGATCGGCGAAGGCGGCGCCGTAGAAGCGCCGCAGCAGCACGTCGAGGTCGTGGCGGTCGCCGATGTCGGGGGTCTCACGCATGCCCCCAGTGTGCCCCGGCACAGGGTGTCCCCCGGTGCCGAGGTCCTCGTCACCGGACCGTCCAGTGGTGGACGGTGTCCCTCGTGCCGCCGCAGGTGAGCCAGGTGCCGTCCCCGAGGGCGCGGACGAGGCCGTCGGCCGTGCCCTGGGGGTAGCGGACGCGCCCGCGCCGCTCCAGGGTGCGGGCGTCGAGGAGCCAGGTGCCGTGCGCCCCGGGATCGGAGTCGTACTCGACCTGGGTGGTCGCGAGGACGGTGTCGCCGTCGAGGAAGCCGCAGCCGTGGTCCCACCGCACCTCCTCGTTCTCGGCGAGGACCGTGCCGTCGAGGGCGTGCAGCCGGAGGTCGTTGCCGTGGTGCTCGACCGTGAGGAATCCGGCGTGGTCGGGGTGGACGTCGAACAGGATGCGGTCGAGCCCGTCGTTCAGCCCGTCGTGGACGGTCAGCCGCCGCCCGTCCCAGCGCCCCCAGTACACGAGGACGCCGTCCTGCCCCATGCCCACGCACAGGCCCATGTGCACGCCGTCGGGGTGGACGAGGTGCCACGAGCCGGAGGCCACGCTGTCCGGCATGGGCAGCCGGGCCAGCTCGCGGCCGGTCTCGGCGTCGAGGACGACCCAGCCCTCCAGGTAGTCGTCGGGGGCGTCCCCCGCCTCCAGGACGACGTGCGCCCACACGAACCGTCCGTCGGCGGAGACCCCGCTGGAGCCGGACTCGCTCCCCGAGCAGACCTGCCGATCGTCGCCGGTGTGCGGGTGCCCGACGCGCTGGTCCCAGCAGGCGTGCTCGTACACCCACCGGGTCGACCCGTCGGCACGCACCGCCCGCACCGAACGCTGTCCGGAGAAGGCGGCGAAGGCCAGGCCGGGGTCCGCGGAGTGGACTCCCCCGCCCCAGCCGGGCCACGGCAGCGGGAAGACGACGTCGGGCGCCCGGTCCCCCGCGAACAGCGGGTCCAGTGCGTGCACTTCGAGGTCGGCGCCGTGCAGCAGCAGGGCCCGGGGCCGACCGGTCGCCTGCGCCTCGAAGGGCCGGCCGTAGACCAGTTCGCGCGCTCCCGGGAGCGCGATCGAATCGAGCAGCTGTGCGTCGACGTCCATGGCGGGAAACCTAGCGCCCCGCACCGACAGCGAGGCACCCGCCCGGCACCCGCCGCCTCCCCGTCACCGCTCGTTGACGTGCAGTCAACTCCGTGCTCCTAGGTTCCGGAAGCGCGCGACCCCGTCGCCGACCGGTGCGGCGGGGCACCACCCTTCTCGGGAGTGAGACGTGGAGCGACGCACTTTCCTGCGTGGAGCGGTCATCGGCACCTCGGCCGCCGCCTTCGGCGGCAGCCTGTGGCAGAGCGCGGCCGTCGCCGCCCCCGCCCAGCCCGGCGCCGGCCCCTACGGGGCGCTCGGCACGGCCGACGCGAACGGCATCCAGCTGCCGGCCGGGTTCAGCAGCCGGGTGATCGCCCGGTCCGGCCAGACCGTGACCGGCACCTCGTACGCCTGGCACAACGCCCCCGACGGCGGCGCCTGCTTCGCCGACGGCACCGGCTGGATCTACGTATCGAACTCGGAGATCAACCCGAGCGGCGGGGCGAGCGCGGTGCGGTTCGACTCGGCGGGCACGGTCACCGGGGCGTACCGCATCCTCTCCGGCACCCGCCAGAACTGCGCCGGCGGCAAGACCCCGTGGAACACCTGGCTGTCCTGCGAGGAGGTGTCCCTCGGCTACGTCTACGAGACGAACCCGTGGGGCGGCACCGCCACCCGCCGGGACGCGATGGGCCGCTTCAAGCACGAGGCCGCGGCCGCCGACCCGGTGCGCCGGGTGATCTACCTGACCGAGGACGAGACGGACGGCTGCTTCTACCGCTTCGTCCCCACCACCTGGGGCGACCTCTCCTCCGGCACCCTCCAGGTGCTCACGGCCGGCACCGCCGCCTCCGGCACCTTCTCCTGGCAGAACGTGCCGGACCCGGACGGCTCCCCGACCACCACCCGCACCCAGGTCTCCGCCGCCAAGCACTTCAACGGCGGCGAGGGCTGCCACTACGCCAACGACACCGTCTGGTTCACCACCAAGGGCGACAACCGGGTCTGGCAGGTCGACCTGGCCGCCGGCACGTACGAGCTGGCCTACGACGACTCGCTGGTCGTCGGCGGCGGCGCCCCGCTGACCGGCGTCGACAACATCACCGGCTCCTCCTCCGGCGACCTGTACGTCGCCGAGGACGGCGGCAACATGGAGATCTGCCTGATCACGCCGGACGACATCGTGACGCCGTTCCTGCGGATCAACGGCCAGTCCGGCTCCGAGATCACCGGCCCCGCCTTCTCCCCCGACGGCACGCGCCTGTACTTCTCCAGCCAGCGCGGCACGACCGGCAGCTCCTCGGGCGGCATCACCTACGAGGTGAGGGGCCCGTTCCGCGCGTAGCCACGAGGCGACGGGCCCGTCCCGCTCCCGGGGACGGGCCCTCTTCGCGCGTAGCTATGACGTGACCTGCCCGTTCCGCGCGTAGCCGCCCGGGTAGCAGCGCAGGTCCACCGTCCGCTGGGCACCGCCGAGCAGGGCGGCGCCCAGCGGCGTCAGCGTGTGCAGGACCGCGTTGCCATGGCGGAGGGTCGCGATGAGCCCGGCCTCGCGCAGCACGCCCGCGTGCTGGCTGGCCGAGGCCAGCGACACCCCGGCCCTGCGGGCCAGCTCGCTGGTCGTCCCGCCGTCCCCGATGGCGTGCAGGACGGCCGAGCGGGTCTGGCCGACCAGCTTGGCCAGCGAGGAGCCGCCCGGGGCGCGGACGGTCGGCGACTCGCCGTGCGTGACGGGGTAGACGAGGACCGGCGGCAGCGCGGGGTCGCGCAGCACCACCGGGGTCCCCCGGCAGAAGAACGAGGGCTGGAGCAGCAGCCCGCGCCCGTCGAGGTGGACGTCCCGGTCGACCGGGTAGTCCGCCTCCAGGACGGGCGCGCGCCAGCGCAGCATCGGCGGCAGCGAGGCGAGCAGCTCCTCGGCGCCGCCGTCCAGGAGGGCCCGGCCGCGGCGGGCCCGGTCGGCCTCGACCCGGGCCCGGATGTGCGGCCAGTACGGCTCGATCGCGGCCCGGTGGTAGCTGCGCAGGGCCCCCACGAGCCGGTCGAAGGGCTCCGCGCCGCCGTCGGCGAGGGCCCGCAGCGAGTGGGGCACGGTCCGTGCTCCGGAGCGGTCGGCGGCGAGCAGCGAGAGCTCGTCGCGCAGCCGGCCGGGTTCGGTGGCACGGATCGCCTGGAGGCCCTCGTCGAGACCGTGGACGCCTTCGGCGGGCGTCAGGAAGTCGGGGAAATAGCCGCGGCTGGGAACGAGCGCGGCGAGGATCCGGGTCTCACCGCCGAGCCGCATCCGGGCGTCCGAGCGCCATTCTCCGTAGAAGACGGGGCCGCGCCGGTCCCTTAAACGGTGAAAGCTCAGAATCGTTTCCCACAGAACATCCGGCCGGGCGGCCGTCCGCACCCCTGCCAAATCGTTCCCGGTGAAATGAATCCGCAGCATGAACGTCCCCACCTGTGCACTCGCAACCACCCCCGACGACGAGTATGCACAGCATCACTGCACGTTACCAGGGTGTTTCAGCCACAGTTGAAAGGCATCGCGGCGATCAGGGGGGAACCGAAAAGCTGTACGGGTCGGGCAGGAAACCTTCAGGACCGAGGTGACGTGGTGAAGACCGTGGGGGGCTTTGCCCGTCCGGCGGCGGTCGGCGAGGTTGTGGCTCACCTGCCCGGCATCGGTAAAGGGCGCGGCCTCCGGGTGGGGATCCGGGGGTCGCGCCCGCCCCGTTCTTTGCGCTGAAGAATCCAGAAGTTCAATGTCCAATAATTCAAACGGCCGCAATTGAACATTGACTCACATCAGCTCGACAAGCAAACGAACAACGGGACGGACACCTCCGCACAAAGGTGTCCGTCCCGCCTCTTTTGTGAATCCGGAGCCGCCGCCCGTCGGTGAGGGTGGTGAGAGACCGACGGCGGCCCCGGTGGACTCAGCGGCTGTCGCTGCCCTTCGCCTCGGCCGCGGCGCGGCCGGCCTCCAGGCGCGCCACCGGGATCCGGAAGGGCGAGCAGGAGACGTAGTCGAGGCCGACCTCGTGGAAGAAGTGCACCGACTCCGGGTCGCCGCCGTGCTCGCCGCAGACACCGAGCTTGATGTCGGGGCGGGTGGCCCGGCCGGCCTCGACGGCGCTGCGCACCAGGGAGCCGACGCCGTCCTTGTCGATGGTCTCGAAGGGGCTGACGCCGAAGATGCCCTTCTCCAGGTACGCGGTGAAGAACGAGGCCTCCACGTCGTCGCGGGAGAAGCCCCACACCGTCTGCGTCAGGTCGTTCGTACCGAAGGAGAAGAACTCCGCGGCCTCGGCGATCTGACCGGCGGTCACGGCGGCGCGCGGCAGCTCGATCATGGTGCCGAGCGCGAGCTTCAGCTCGACGCCGGTCTGCGCCCGCACCTCGGCGATGACCTGCTCGGCCTCCTCGCGGACGATCTCCAGCTCCTGGACGGTGCCGACGAGCGGGATCATGATCTCGGCGCGCGGGTCGCCCTTGGCTTCGATGCGGTGGGCCGCGGCCTCCGCGATCGCCCGGACCTGCATGGTGAACAGGCCGGGGATGACCAGGCCGAGGCGGACGCCGCGCAGACCCAGCATCGGGTTCTGCTCGTGCAGCCGGTGCACGGCCTGGAGCAGGCGCAGGTCGTTCTCGTGCGGCTCCTTGCGGGACTCGGCGAGGGCGACGCGCACCGACAGCTCGGTGATGTCGGGCAGGAACTCGTGCAGCGGCGGGTCGAGCAGGCGGACCGTGACGGGCAGCCCGTCCATGGCCTCGAAGAGCTCGATGAAGTCCTGCTTCTGCAGCGGGAGCAGCGCCTTCAGCGACTCCTCGCGCTCGGCTTCCGTGTCGGCGAGGATGAGCCGCTCGACGTACTGGCGGCGCTCGCCGAGGAACATGTGCTCGGTGCGGCACAGGCCGATGCCCTGGGCGCCGAAGCGGCGGGCGCGCGAGGCGTCCTCGGCGTTGTCGGCGTTGGCGCGGACGCGGAGGCGGCGGACGCGGTCGGCGTAGGCCATGATCCGGTGGACGGCGGCGACGAGCTCGTCGGCGTCGTCGGCGCCGGCGTGCATGCGGCCCTCGAAGTACTCGACGACCGGGGAGGGCACGACGGGCACCTCGCCGAGGTAGACCTTGCCGGTGGAGCCGTCGATGGAGACGACGTCGCCCTCCTCGACGACCTGGCCGTCGGCCGTGGTCATCCGGCGGCGCTTGGTGTCGACCTCCAGCTCCTCGGCACCGCAGACACAGGTCTTGCCCATGCCGCGGGCGACGACGGCGGCGTGCGAGGTCTTGCCGCCGCGGGAGGTGAGGATGCCCTCGGCGGCGATCATGCCGTCCAGGTCGTCCGGGTTGGTCTCGCGGCGGATCAGGATGACCTTCTCGCCGGAGCGGGACCACTTGACGGCCGTGTACGAGTCGAAGACGGCCTTGCCGACGGCGGCGCCCGGGGAGGCGGCGATGCCGCGCCCGATCTGCTCGACCTTGGCGTTCTCGTCGAACTTGGGGAACATCAGCTGGGCGAGCTGGGCGCCGGTGACGCGCTGGAGCGCCTCGGCCTCGTCGATCAGGCCCTGGTCCACGAGCTGCGTGGCGATGCGGAAGGCGGCACCGGCGGTGCGCTTGCCGACACGGGTCTGGAGCATCCAGAGCTGGCCGCGCTCGATGGTGAACTCGATGTCGCAGAGATCCTTGTAGTGGGTCTCCAGCGTCTCCATGATCTGCATGAGCTGGTCGTACGACTTCTTGTCGATCGACTCGAGGTCGGCCAGCGGCACGGTGTTGCGGATGCCGGCGACGACGTCCTCGCCCTGCGCGTTCTGCAGGTAGTCGCCGTAGACGCCCTGGTGGCCGGAGGCGGGGTCGCGGGTGAAGGCGACGCCGGTGCCGGATTCCGGGCCGAGGTTGCCGAAGACCATCGAGCAGACGTTGACGGCGGTGCCGAGGTCGCCCGGGATGCGCTCCTGGCGGCGGTACAGCTTGGCGCGGTCCGTGTTCCAGGAGTTGAAGACGGCCTCGATGGCGAGGTCCATCTGCTCGCGCGGGTCCTGCGGGAAGTCGCGGCCGGTCTGGGCCTTCACGATCTTCTTGAAGTGCTTGACGACCTTCTTGAGGTCGGCGGCGTCCAGGTCGGTGTCGCTGGCGACCTTCTTCGCGGCCTTGGCCTCGTCGAGGGCCTCCTCGAAGAGCTCGCCGTCGACGCCGAGGACGGTCTTGCCGAACATCTGGATCAGGCGGCGGTACGAGTCCCACGCGAAGCGGTCGTTGTCGGCCTGGCGGGCGAGGCCGGTGACGGACTCGTCGGAGAGGCCGATGTTGAGGACGGTGTCCATCATGCCCGGCATGGAGAACTTCGCGCCCGAGCGGACGGAGACGAGCAGCGGGTCGTCGGCCTGGCCGAGCTTCTTGCCCATCTTCCGCTCGAGGGCGTCGAGGTGGGCGGTCACCTCGTCGCGGAGCTCGACCGGCTCGGAGCCGCTCTCGAGGTAGACCTTGCACGCCTCGGTGGTGATCGTGAAGCCCGGAGGCACCGGCAGGCCGAGGTTGGTCATCTCGGCGAGGTTGGCGCCCTTGCCACCGAGCAGGTCCTTCAGGTCCCTGTTGCCCTCGGTGAAGTCGTACACGAACTTCTGATCAATGTTTCCCGACACGGGTCTCGACTCCTCGACGACTCGGTTGGCTGCCCTGACGGCGAGGAACATACCCAGATCGAAGGCTTCTAGGGAGGTACGCCTGCCGGTCACACGGTTTTAACCACCCATCCGCCACCACTTCGAAAGTTACCGATGCGAAGTATCCGGTTTCACGCCCCGAAGGCCAGTTGACCCAAATCAGGGAAGAGCCGCTCTTCTGAGCGCCCAATCGAGCATTTGCGTTCAACTCTTGAAGGCAAAAGGGGTGGCACTCGGTGCCACCCCTTCAGGCTGTACAGCTGCCCGTGATCCGCTCATCTGAGCGCAAGCCCCCTCAAGGGTGGCGAGGATCACTCCCCCGGAAGGGGCTGAATCTCAGCCTCCGGACGTGTCCAGCTCGGCGTCCTCGCTCACTCCGGCGCAGTCGTACGGGTCCTTCAACCAGCCATCCGGCAGGACAACCCGGTTGTTTCCGGATGTACGACCCCGGGGGCCGTCCGCGCCCACCGGCCAGGGCTGGTCCAGGTCGAGCTCGCTCAACTGAGCGCGCAGCTCCTCCAGGGAGGAGGTGATCGCGAGCTTCTTGCGCATCTCGGAACCGACCGCGAAGCCCTTCAGGTACCAGGCCACGTGCTTGCGGAAGTCGATGACACCGCGTGCCTCGTCTCCCAGCCACTCGCCGAGCAGCCGCGCGTGCCGCACCATCGCGTCCGCGACCTCCCGCAGGCCCGGCTGCGCGTAGGCCCCGGTGCCCTCGAAGCCCGCCACCAGGTCCCCGAAGAGCCAGGGGCGGCCCAGGCAGCCGCGGCCCACGACGACACCGTCGCAGCCCGTCTCGCGCATCATCCGCAGGGCGTCGTCCGCCGACCAGATGTCGCCGTTGCCGAGCACCGGGATCTCCGGCACGTGCTCCTTGAGCCGGGCGATCGCGTCCCAGTCGGCCGTGCCGCCGTAGTGCTGCGCCGCCGTCCGCCCGTGCAGGGCGATCGCCGTGACGCCCTCCTCGACCGCGATCCGGCCCGCGTCGAGGTAGGTGATGTGGTCGTCGTCGATGCCCTTGCGCATCTTCATCGTGACCGGCAGGTCGCCCGCGTTGGTCACGGCCTCGTTCAGGATCGCCCGCAGCAGCGGCCGCTTGTAGGGCAGGGCCGAGCCGCCGCCCTTCCGGGTCACCTTGGGGACCGGGCAGCCGAAGTTCAGGTCGATGTGGTCGGCCAGGTCCTCGTCGACGATCATCCGCACGGCCTTGCCGACCGTCACGGGGTCGACCCCGTACAGCTGGATCGAGCGCGGCTTCTCCGTCTCGTCGAAGCGGATGAGCTGCATCGTCTTCTCGTTGCGCTCGACCAGGGCGCGTGTCGTGATCATCTCGCTCACGAACAGCCCCTTGCCGCCGCTGAACTCACGGCAGAGGGTACGGAAGGGGGCGTTGGTGATGCCGGCCATGGGGGCGAGCACCACCGGGGGCTGCACGATGTGCGGCCCGATGGCGAGGGGGGTGAACGCGGTCATTCGGCCATTGTCCCGCACTGCGGAGTTTCTTAGACAGCCATACGATCCGCACATGCCCGAGCTCACACGCGGTCGCCGCCTCGTCGTCCTCGCGATCTGCTGCATGAGCCTGCTGATCGTCAGCCTGGACAACACCGCCCTCAACGTCGCCCTGCCCGCCATGCGGCGCGACCTCGGCGCCACCGTCGCCGGCATGCAGTGGACGATCGACGCCTACACCCTCGTCCTCGCCTCCCTCCTGATGCTCGCCGGCTCCACCGCCGACCGGATCGGCCGCCGGAAGGTCTTCGCCACCGGTCTGGTGGTGTTCGCCCTGGGCTCGCTGCTCTGCTCCCTCGCGCCGAACCTGGAGGCCCTGGTCGCCTTCCGGACGGTGCAGGCCGTGGGCGGCTCGATGCTGAACCCGGTCGCCATGTCGATCATCACCAACACCTTCACGGACCCGGCGGCACGCGCGCGTGCCATCGGGGTCTGGGGCGGGGTCGTCGGCGTCTCCATGGCCGCCGGGCCGCTGGTGGGCGGGGTGCTCGTCCAGTCGGTCGGCTGGCGGGCGATCTTCTGGGTGAACCTGCCGGTCGCCCTCGTCGCCCTGCTCCTGACCCTGCGGTACGTCCCCGAGTCCCGCGCGCCCCGGCCCCGGCGCCCCGACCCCGTCGGACAGGTCCTGGTGACGGCGCTCCTCGGCTCGCTCACGTACGCGATCATCGAGACCGACCCGCTCTTCGCCGGGATCGCGGTCGTCGCCCTCGCCGGTCTCCTCCTCTACGAGCCCCGGCGTCGCGAGCCCCTGATCGATCTGCGGTTCTTCCGCAGCGCGCCGTTCAGCGGGGCCACCGTCATCGCGGTCTGCGCCTTCGCCTCGCTCGGCGGCTTCCTCTTCCTGAACACGCTGTACCTCCAGGACGTGCGCGGGCTCTCCCCGCTGTCCGCCGGGCTCTGGATGCTGCCGATGGCCGGCATGACCTTCGTCTTCGCCCCGCTCTCGGGGCGCCTCACGGCGGCGCGCGGGCCGCGCCCCTCCCTGCTGCTCGCGGGGACGGCGATGGCGGCCGGGCCGCTGCTCTTCGCGGCCTTCGCCGCCGAGACGAGCGACGCGCTGCTCTTCACCGGGTATGTGGTCTTCGGCATCGGCTTCGGCCTGGTGAACGCCCCGATCACGAACACCGCCGTCTCCGGGATGCCCCGCGCGCAGGCCGGGGTGGCGGCGGCGGTGGCCTCGACGAGCCGCCAGGTCGGACAGACGCTGGGCGTCGCGGTGATCGGCACGGTCCTGGCGGCGGGGGTCGGCGCCACGCCGCAGGCGGACGCCTTCGTGGCGGCGGCCCGCCCCGGCTACTGGATCATCACGGGCTGCGGACTCGCCGTCCTGGCGGTCGGGGCGCTGACCAGCGGAGCGTGGGCCCGGCGCACGGCGGAGCGGACGGCGCGGTGCCTGGCGCCGGAGGAGGAGTCCCCGCCGGGCGGGCCGCGCGCGGAAGGCGGCCCTCAGACGGCCGTCAGAACGCCCTGAGCCTCGCGCTCCCGGACCACCAGGTCGAGGAGGCGGGCGACGCCGGCCTGGGTGGCGTCGTCCACGGGGACGTACGTGACGAGGTGGGTCCCGGCGTTCGGGCCGAGCCAGAGGTTGGTGTGCTCGAAGCCGAGGAGCCCCACGCGGGCGTTGCGGATGACCTTCACGCGGCCGCCGGGGGCGACCACCTCGTGCCGCGCCCAGAGCTCCCGGAACTCGGGCGAGGCCTCTTCGAGGCGGCGTACGAGCTCCTTCCAGGCGGGCTCGGCCAGGTGCTCGGCCATGGCGGCGCGGAGCTTCCCGGCGAGCGCGCGCATGACCTCGGGCAGGTCGGTGACGGAGGCCCGGAAGTCCTCGTTGGTGAAGGCCAGCCAGAGGGAGTTGCGGTCCTCGCGGGGCAGCGCGTCGAGGTCGCAGAAGAGCTGCCCGAAGGTGCGGTTGTGGGCGAGGAAGTCGTAGCGGCTGTTCTGGATCGCGGCGGGCACGGGCTCCAGCTGGTCGAGCAGCCGGCGCAGGGTGGGCGTGACGGCGGAGCAGGACGCCTCGGGGTGCGGGTCGGCGGCTCCGGCGAGGGCGAAGAGGTGGCTGCGCTCGGTCGGGTCGAGCAGGAGGGCTCCGGCGAGGGCGTCCAGGACCTGCGGGGAGACCTGGATGTCACGGGCCTGTTCGAGCCAGGTGTACCAGGTGACGCCGACGGCGGAGAGGTGCGCGACCTCCTCTCGGCGCAGGCCGGGGGTGCGGCGGCGACGGCCCCGGGGCAGCCCGACCTGCTCGGGGGTGATGCGCTCGCGCCGGCTGCGCAGGAAGGCCGCCAGCTCGTGGCGCCGCACGTCGGTCTCGCTCGCTGCCTCGGGTCCGCTCGTCGCCATGATGGTCATGCCTCCAGGGTGCCGAGGTCGTCAGCCGGTTTCCAGGTAGTGCTTGTACCAGGATAAAGACACTCTGGTACCAGGCTGAGCGGAGGCGGAGGCTCGGTCCCGTGACTACCACCGCTTCCGTCCGCACCGCGGCCCCGGCCGGCCGCCAGGCGCCGCCCTCGGCGCTCGGCGCCCTCGGCCTGTTCACCGTCCTCCTCGGTGCCGCGCTCCCCCTCATCGACTTCTTCATCGTCAACGTCGCCCTGCCGTCCATCGACCACGACCTGGCCGCCGGACCGGCGCTGCTGGAGCTGGTCGTCGCCGGGTACGGCCTGGCGTACTCGGTGCTGCTCGTCCTCGGCGGGCGGCTCGGCGACCTCTTCGGCCGTCGGCGCCTCTTCCTCGCCGGCATGGCCGCCTTCGGCCTGACCTCGCTCGCCTGCGGGCTCGCCCCGGACGCCTGGGCCCTGGTCGCGGCGCGGGTGGCCCAGGGCGCGGCGGCGGCGCTGATGCTGCCGCAGGTGCTCGCGACCATCCACTCCTCGACGGAGGGGCCGCGCCGGGCGCGGGCGCTGAGCCTGTACGGGGCGACGGCGGGTCTCGCGATGGCGGGCGGCCAGATCCTGGGCGGGGTGCTGGTGACCGCCGACATCGCGGGCTCCGGCTGGCGCGCGGTGTTCCTGGTGAACGTGCCGGTGGCGGTGGCGGGCCTGGTCCTCGCCCTGCGCGCCGTGCCGGAGACCCGCTCGGACCGTCCGGCGCCGGTGGACGTGCCGGGCACGCTGCTGCTGGCGCTCGCGCTGCTGGCCCTGCTCGCGCCGCTGACGGAGGGCAGGGCGGCGGGCTGGCCGCTGTGGACCTGGGTGTCGCTCGCGCTGTTCCCGTTCGCGGCGGGGGCCTTCTGGTGGGTGGAGCGGAGGGCGGACCGCCGGGGCGCCGTGCCGCTGGTCCCGCCGAGCCTGCTCGCCCTGGTCCCGCTGCGGCGCGGGCTGTCGGTGGTGCTGCCGCTCTCGCTGGGCTTCAGCGGCTTCATGTTCGTGATCGCGGTGGCGCTCCAGCAGGGTCTGGAGACGGGCGCGGTGGCCTCGGGCCTGGCGCTCGTGCCGATGGCGCTCGCGTTCTTCGGCGCCTCGCTGGCGGGGCCGCGGCTCGTGCGGCGCTGGGGCACCCGGGTCGTGCCGGTGGGGGCCGTGCTCCAGGGCCTCGGGATCGCCGCCATCGCCTGGTCGGTGGGGCACGACTGGCAGGGGCTCTCCGTGGGGGACCTGGTGCCGGGCATGGCGGTGGCGGGTCTCGGTCAGGGGCTCCAGCTGCCGGTGCTGTTCCGGGTGGTGCTGTCCGAGGTCCCGTCGGAGCGGGCGGGCGTGGGCAGCGGGGTCATGGTGACCACGCAGCAGTCGGCGCTGACGCTGGGCGTGGCGACGCTGGGCTCGCTCTTCCTGTCGCTGGCCTCCTCGCCGGCGGAGATGGGGACGGCGCTGCGGACGACGCTCCTGGTCCAGCTGGGCGTGGTGGCGCTGACGCTGCTGCTGAGCCTGCGTCTCCCCCGGACGGTGAAGTGAGGGGAGGGGACCGGGGGGCGGGGAGGAGACGGGGAAGCCGGGGATGGAGTGACAGATATTGAAATCTGTCATCGGTCATGTCATGGTTGTTCCATGACCACGACACCGAAGAACTCCGTTCCCACCCGCCCCCTCGGCACCACCGGCCCCACCGTCTCCGCGCTGGGCCTCGGCTGCATGGGCATGTCCGCGCTGTACGGCGAGAGCGACCGGGCCGAGTCGATCGCGACGATCCACGCGGCCCTGGACGCCGGCGTCACCCTGCTCGACACGGGCGACTTCTACGGGATGGGCCACAACGAGCTGCTCATCGAGGAGGCGCTGCGGACGGCGCCCGCCGGCGCCCGCGAGCGGGCGCTGACCAGCGTCAAGTTCGGCGCCCTGCGCACGGTCGAGGGCGGCTTCACCGGCTACGACGGCCGCCCGGCCGCCGTGAAGAACTTCGCGGCGTACTCGCTCCAGCGCCTCGGCACCGACCACATCGACGTCTACCGGATCGCCCGCGTCGACCCCGACGTGCCGGTCGAGGAGACCGTGGGCGCCATCGCCGAGCTGGTCGAGGCCGGACACGTGAGGCACATCGGCCTCTCCGAGGTCGGCGCGGACACCCTGCGCCGGGCGGCGGCCGTCGCCCCGATCGCGGACCTCCAGATCGAGTACTCGCTGATCTCCCGGGGCATCGAGGAGAAGATCCTGCCGACCGCCCGTGAACTGGGCATCGGCGTCACCGCGTACGGAGTCCTCTCCCGCGGCCTGATCAGCGGCCACTTCACCCGGGACCGGGAGCTCGGCGCCGGCGACTTCCGCGGGATGTCCCCGCGCTTCCAGGGCGAGAACCTCGACCGGAACCTGGACCTGGTGGACCGGCTGCGCGCGGTCGCCGAGGCCAAGGGCGTCACGGTCGCGCAGACCGCGATCGCCTGGGTCCTCGCCCAGGGTCAGGACATCGTGCCCCTGATCGGCGCCCGGCGCCGGGACCGGCTCGCGGAGGCGCTCGGCGCCCTGGACGTCACGCTCGACGCCGCCGACCTGGCCGCCGTCGAGGAGGCCGTCCCGGCGGGCGCGGCCTCCGGCGCCCGCTACCCGGAGGCGCAGATGGCCCACCTGGACAGCGAGCACTGACGGGTACTGTCATCGCATGGCCGCCACCGAGACCCTGACCGCAGAGCGCATCCTCGAAGCCACCGAGGAGGTGCTGCGGCGCTACGGCCCGGCGAAGGCGACCGTCGTCGACGTGGCCCGGGTCCTCGGCGTCAGTCACGGCAGCGTCTACCGCCACTTCCGCACCAAGGCGGCGCTGCGCGAGGCCGTCACCGAGCGGTGGCTGGAGCGGACGATCGTCGCGCTCGTGCCGTACGTCGAGGCGGAGGGTCCGGCCGACGAGCGGCTGGCCGGCTGGCTCACGGCCCTCTTCGGCCTGAAGCGCAAGAAGGCGGGCGGGGACCCGGAGCTGATGGCCACCTTCCAGGTGCTGATCGGCGAGAACAGCGCGGTCGTCGACCGGCACGAGGACCACCTGGTCGAGCAGATCGCCCGCATCCTGGAGGACGGTCACCGCGAGGGCCTGTTCGCGGCCCCGGAGCGGGACTTCGCGACCACGGCGCGTGCGGTCTTCCACGCCACGGACCGCTTCCACAACCCGGCGCACGCCGCCGAGTGGGCGGCCCCGGGGGCCGAGGACGCGTTCACGGCGGTCGTCTCCCTGGTGCGGCGGGCGCTGCGGGTCTGAAGACCTTCCCGCCTTGAAGATCATTTGGCTTGGAGTTTCCCCTTCCCTGTCCGGTGCATGACTAGCGTTCTCCCGCACCGCGACCGTAAGCACTCCCAGGGGGAACCATGTCCACACCCGCCAAGCCGGCCCGATCAGGCGGGTCCTCCGCGATCGGGTGGGTCCTCACCATCGGCCTCAACGTCGTCGCGCCGATCCTCACGTACAACACGCTGACGGAGGACCACGGCTGGTCCGAGTTCTCCGCCCTGCTCCTCAGCAGCGCGTGGCCGGTCCTCGACACCGCGATCATGGTCGCCTGGCGCCGCAAGATCGACGAGTTCGCCGCGGTCACCCTGGTCTTCCTGGTGATCACGGCCGTGGTCTCGCTGGTCGGTGCCCACACCGCCCGCGCGCTCCTGATCAAGGACTCGTCGGTCACGGGCCTGTTCGGCCTGCTCTGCCTGGGGACGCTGCTCGCCCCGCGCCCGCTGATGTTCTACTTCGGCCGCAAGTTCGCGACCGACGGCACCCCGGCGTCCACGGCCTGGTGGAACGGCATGTGGCAGTACGAGGGCTTCCGCTCGACCATGCGCACGATGACGCTGGTGTGGGGCGTGGCGTACGTGGCGGAGGCGCTGCTCCGCATCGCCCTCGCGTACGCGCTGCCGACCGGGACCATGGTCACGCTCAGCCCGGTCATGATCTACGGAGTCCTCGGCGCCCTCGGCGTGTGGACGGCCTGGTTCGGCAAGCGCCGCGCGGCGGAGGGGGCCCGCCGCCAGGCCGAGGCCGAAGCGGCCGCGGCCGCCGCGACCGCCTGACGGCACGGGAAGGCCCCCGGTTCCGAAGACGGAACCGGGGGCCTTCCCGTGTCTGCGATCAGATTCAGCAGCCGATGAGGCGGCTGGCCAGGTAGCCCTGGATCTGGTCGAGGGAGACGCGCTCCTGCTTCATGGTGTCGCGCTCGCGGACGGTCACCGCGTTGTCGTCGAGGGTGTCGAAGTCGACGGTGATGCAGTACGGGGTGCCGATCTCGTCCTGACGGCGGTAGCGGCGGCCGATGGCGCCGGCGTCGTCGAACTCGATGTTCCAGTTCTGGCGCAGGTCCGCCGCGAGGCCCTTGGCCTTCGGGGAGAGCTGCGCGTTGCGGGAGAGCGGGAGGACCGCGACCTTGACCGGGGCCAGGCGGTGGTCGAGGCGCAGCACGGTGCGCTTCTCCATGACGCCCTTGGCGTTCGGGGCCTCGTCCTCGATGTAGGCGTCGAGGAGGAAGGCGAGCATCGTGCGGCCGACACCGGCCGCCGGCTCGATGACGTACGGCGTGTAGCGCTCGCCCGTCTCCTGCTCCAGGAAGGAGAGGCTGGCGCCGGAGGCCTTGGAGTGGGCGCTCAGGTCGTAGTCGGTGCGGTTGGCGACGCCCTCCAGCTCGCCCCACTCGCTGCCGCCGAAGGAGAAGCGGTACTCGATGTCGGCGGTGCGCTTCGAGTAGTGGGAGAGCTTCTCCTGCGGGTGCTCGTACCAGCGCATGTTCTCCTCGCGGAGACCCAGGCCGGTGTACCAGTTCCAGCGCTGCTGCATCCAGTACTCCTGCCACTGCTCGTCCTCGCCCGGCTTGACGAAGAACTCCATCTCCATCTGCTCGAACTCGCGGGTGCGGAAGATGAAGTTGCCCGGAGTGATCTCGTTCCGGAAGGACTTGCCCATCTGCGCGATGCCGAACGGGGGCTTCTTGCGCGCGGTCGTCTGCACCTGGGCGAAGTTGGTGAAGATGCCCTGGGCGGTCTCGGGGCGCAGGTACGCGACGGAGCCGCTGTCCTGGGTCGGGCCGAGGTGCGTGGAGAGCAGGCCGGAGAAGTTCTTCGGCTCGGTGAAGGTGCCCTTGTTGCCGCAGTTGGGGCAGTTGAGGTCGGCGAGGCCGTTCTCGGGGAGACGGCCGTGCTTCTCCTCGTACGCCTCCTCCAGGTGGTCGGCGCGGAAGCGCTTGTGGCAGGAGGTGCACTCGGTCAGCGGGTCGGTGAAGGTGGCGACGTGGCCGGAGGCCTCCCAGACCTCGGTGGCCAGGATGACCGACGAGTCGATGCCGACGACGTCCTCGCGCGAGGTGACCATGTAACGCCACCACTGGCGCTTGATGTTCTCCTTGAGCTCGACGCCCAGGTGTCCGTAGTCCCAGGCGGCGCGCTGACCGCCGTAGATCTCACTGCAGGGGAAAACGAAGCCACGGCGCTTGCTCAGGCTGACGATGGTGTCGATCTTGTCGGCGGCCACGGTGCTCTCTTCATTACGACGACGAAGTGCGAATGCCACAGGTTACCGGCGCGCACGCCCCCCGTATCAAATCGGTTCCGCCTCGGGGCCCGGGTGGCCCGGAACACAGGGAGGGCAATTGACAACCGTTTCCATCTTTGTTGAAAATGACTGTCATGAACGTACGTCGCCTCATACCCTCCACCGCCCTCGCCGGAGCCGTCGCGCTCGGGGTCGTCTCCCTCTCCGCCTGCTCCGGCAGCTCCGACGCGGCGGGCAAGGGGAGCGGCGGCAAGCTGGACGTGGTGGCGTCGTTCTACCCCATGCAGTACCTGGCCGAGCAGATAGGCGGCGGCCACGTCGCCGTCAACACCCTCACCAGGCCCGGCGTCGAACCCCACGACCTGGAGCTCAAGCCGCGGCAGATCGGCGAGCTCGGCGAGGCCGACGTCGTCCTCTACCTCAAGGGCATCCAGCCCGCCGTCGACGACGCCGTCGCCCAGGCCGGCGTGAAGAACACCGTCGACGCCGCCGCCCTCACGAAGCTGGAGGCGCACGGCACCGAGGTCGGCCACGACCACGGCCACGGCGAGGCCCACGAGTCCGAGGCCGGCGCCGACCCCCACCTCTGGCTCGACCCCGTGAAGTACGCCGAGGTCGCCAAGGGCGTGGGCAGCGCCCTGGAGAAGGCCGACCCGGACCACGCCGCCGACTACCGGAAGAACACCGAAGCCCTGGTGAGGAAACTCGGCGCCCTGAACACCGAGTTCGAGACGGGCCTGCGGAACACCACCACGAAGACCTTCATCACCACCCATTCCGCCTTCGGCTACCTCGCCGAGCGGTACGGCCTGGAGCAGGAGGGCATCACCGGCATCGACCCCGAGTCCGAGCCGAGCCCCGCCCGCATCAAGGAGCTCCAGGACATCGCGGCGAAGGACAAGGTCTCCACCGTCTTCTTCGAGACCCTCGCGAGCGACAAGACCGCGAAGACCCTCGCCGGCGACACCGGACTGCGGACCGACGTCCTCGACCCCCTCGAAGGCATCACCGACAAGTCCGAGGGCCGCGACTACATCGAGGTCATGCGGTCCAACCTCGCCGCGCTGAAGACCGCGCTCGGCGCCAAGTAGGAGGCAGTCGTGAGCGACAAGCCCGTCATCTCCGTCCGCGGAGCCACGGCGGCCCTCGGCGCCCGCCCCGTCCTCCGGGGCGTCGACCTCACCGTCCACCCCGGCGAGGTCGTCGCCCTGCTGGGCGCCAACGGCTCCGGCAAGTCCACCGCCGTCCGCTCGATCATCGGCCAGGTCCCGCTGACCGGCGGCACGATCGAGCTGTTCGGCACCGACCGGAAGCGGTTCCGCGACTGGGCCCGCGTCGGCTACGTGCCGCAGCGCACCACCGCCGCCGGCGGCGTCCCCGCCACCATCCGCGAGGTCGTCTCCTCCGGCCGCCTCTCCCGCCGGAAGTTCGGCTGGCTGACGAAGGCCGACCGGGCCGCCGTCGAGCGGGCCATCGACCTCGTCGGCCTCGCCGACCGCGCCGCCGACTCCGTCTCCGCGCTCTCCGGCGGCCAGCACCAGCGGGTGCTGATCGCCCGCGCGCTGGCCTCCGAGCCCGAACTCCTGATCATGGACGAGCCGATGGCCGGCGTGGACCTCGCGAGCCAGGAGATCCTCGCCGCGACCCTGCGCGAGCAGGTCGCCGGCGGCACCTCCGTCCTCCTCGTCCTGCACGAGCTGGGCCCCCTGGAGCCCCTCATCGACCGTGCGGTCGTCCTGCGCGACGGCTGCGTCGTCCACGACGGTCCGCCGCCCGAGGCCCTCGGCCAGCACGCGCTGCCCGGCCACGACCACGTTCATCCGCACGCGGCCGACGAGCCGCTCCGTACGGGACTGCTGACCTGACCATGGACTTCCTCGAACCGGCCTTCATGCAGCGGGCGCTCCTCGCCGCCCTCCTCGTCGGCATCACCGCACCCGCCGTCGGCGTCTACCTCGTCCAGCGCCGCCAGGCGCTGATGGGCGACGGCATCGGGCACGTCGCCATGACCGGCGTCGGCCTCGGCTTCCTGCTGAACTCCAGCCCGGTCTGGATGGCGACCCTCGTCGCCGTCGCCGGCTCCGTCGCGATGGAGCTGATCCGGGCGTACGGCAAGACCCGCGGCGACCTCACCCTCGCGCTGCTCTTCTACGGCGGCATGGCCGGCGGCGTCCTGCTGATCAACCTCTCGCCGACCGGCTCCAACGCCAACCTCACCTCGTACCTGTTCGGTTCGCTCTCCACGGTCGCGCCCGAGGACATCACCGCGATCTCGATCCTGGCGGCCTTCGTGGTCCTCGTCACGATCGGCCTGCGCAGGCAGCTCTTCGCGGTCAGCCAGGACGAGGAGTTCGCCCGGGTCACCGGGCTGCCGGTGCGCGCCCTGAACCTGCTGGTCGCCGTCACCGCCGCCGTGACCGTCACGGTCGCCATGCGGGTCGTGGGCCTGCTCCTGGTCAGCGCGCTGATGGTGGTGCCGGTCGCGGCGGCCCAGCAGCTGTCGAAGTCCTTCCGCGCGACCTTCGTGGGCGCGGTCGTCATCGGCGTCGTCGTGGCCCTGTCCGGCACGGTCACCACGTACTACGTGGAGGCGCCGCCCGGCGCGACGATCGTCCTCTACGCGATCGGGATCTTCCTCGTCCTGACCCTGCTCGCCACCCCGCTCGCCAAGCGGCGGGCCCGGGCGGCGGAAGCGGCCACGAGGGCCTGCGACGCGAAGGTTCCGGCCACCCGGCGGCCCACGGACGATGTGAAGGTCTGATCCTCGGCTGATCCCGGGGGCACGGGGGGCTGGCAGAATGGCGGGGCAGACAAGCATCCAAGGAGGCCCCCGTGGCGACGGCAGGACCCCCCGTACGCGGCCGCTCCACCAAGCAGCGGGCCGCCGTGTCGGCGGCACTGAACGAGGTGGACGAGTTCCGCAGCGCCCAGGAGCTGCACGACATGCTCAAGCACCGCGGCGACTCCGTCGGCCTCACCACCGTCTACCGCACGCTCCAGTCCCTCGCGGACGCGGGCGAGGTGGACGCGCTGCGCACCAGCGAGGGCGAGACGGTCTACCGCCGCTGCTCGACCGGCGACCACCACCACCATCTGGTCTGCCGCGTCTGCGGCAAGGCCGTGGAGGTGGAGGGCCCGATGGTGGAGCAGTGGGCCGAGACGATCGCGTCGGAGCACGGCTTCGTGAACGTGGCGCACACGGTCGAGATCTTCGGCACGTGCGCGGAGTGCGCCCAGAAGTGACCTGACGTGCGAAGGGCCCGCATCGGAACGATCCGGCGCGGGCCCTTCGTCTACGCGTCACAGGCGGGTGGCGTTCCGCTCCAGGACCTGGCGGAGCCGGTCGACCTCGGCCGGGTCGGTGAGGCCCCGCTTGGGCAGGGCGGCCACTCCGACACCGCCCTTGTCGCCGGAGAGCAGCACGAACTGCGTGGGCGTCTCGGTGTACCGGGACAGGAGCTGCCAGCGGTGGACGACCTCGCTGTCGCGGGTGGTCCAGCGCACGCCGTCCTCGTCCACGCGGGCCCGGAACTCCCCCTGCCGTCCGATCAGGGCGTACATCTGCCGGACGGTGACCCACCGCGCGAGCGGGCCGAGGACCACGAGCAGCAGCACGAGCCCCGCCATGCGCACGGCCCCCGCGGGCTTCGGGTCACCGGGGCCGAACAGCTCCAGGACCATCACGAGGGCCGCCAGGACCGCGACGGTCCGCACCACCCGCATCAGCCACCGGTACCAGCCGTGCCTCATCTGCACGCGGACGGCGTCGGTCACGTCGGCGCGCGTCGGTGTGTAGACCAGCTCCATCGTCCCCCCTCGCTTCCGGCCGGAGGCCTACGCCTTGTCGAGGACGGCGAGGTCGGCCGGGTCGACGCCGCCGAAGCGGCGGTCGCGCTGGGCGTACTCGACGCAGGCCCGCCACAGGTCGCGGCGGTCGAAGTCGGGCCACAGCACGTCCTGGAAGACCATCTCGGCGTACGCGCTCTGCCAGATCAGGTAGTTGGAGGTGCGCTGCTCGCCGCTGGGCCGCAGGAAGAGGTCCACGTCCGGCATGTCCGGGTAGTAGAGGTACTTCTGGATGGTCTTCTCGGTGATCTTCCCCGGGTCGAGGCGGCCCGCCTTCACGTCCTCGGCCATCGCCTGCGCCGCGTCCGTGAGCTCCGCGCGACCGCCGTAGTTCATGCAGAAGTACAGCGTCAGCTTCGTGTTGTCCTTGGTCTGCTCCTGGGCGACCTGGAGCTCCTTGGCGACCGACTTCCACAGCTTGGGCATCCGGCCCACCCAGCGCACGCGGATGCCGAGCTCGTCGAGCTGGTCACGCGTCTTGCGGATGAAGTCGCGGTTGAAGTTCATCAGGAAGCGCACCTCCTCGGGCGAGCGCTTCCAGTTCTCGGTGGAGAAGGCGTACAGCGAGATCGCCCCCACGCCCATCTCGATCGCGCCCTGGAGCACGTCGAGCACCTGCTCGGCGCCGACCTTGTGCCCCTCGGTGCGCGGCAGGCCGCGCTCCTTGGCCCAGCGGCCGTTGCCGTCCATGACGATCGCGACGTGCTCCGGCACGAGCTCGGCCTGGAGCTTCGGCGGCCGGGCGCCGGACGGGTGCGGCTCGGGGGTCCTGTACTCCCGACGCTGGCGCCCGAGGAGTCGTGCGATGGCCATGAGTGGTCTCTCCTAGCTTTTCTCTACGTACCGCAGGGAGCGCAGGCCGCGCTCCAGGTGCCAGTGCAGATAGGCGGACACGAGTCCGCTGCCCTCCCTGACGTGACGCGGCTCGCACGCGTCCGCCGTCGCCCAGTCGCCGGTGAGCAGCGCGCTGAGCAGGCCGATGGCCTCCGCAGAGGGTACGACGCTTCCGGGCACCCGGCAGTCGCCGCATATGACCCCGCCCGCCGCGACCGAAAAGAACCGGTTCGGCCCGTGCAGTCCACATTTGGCACAGTCCTCGAAGCTGGGCGCGTAGCCGTTCACGGCGAGGGAACGGAGCAGGAAGGCGTCCAGGATGAGGTGCGGGGCGTGCTCGCCCCGGGCGAGCGTCCGCAGACCGCCGACGAGCAGCAGGTACTGCTGCACGGCGGGCTCGCCCTCGTGGTCGGTGAAGCGCTCCGCCGTCTCCAGCATGGCCGTGCCGGCGGTGTACCGGGCGTAGTCGGTGACGATCCCGCCGCCGTACGCGGCGATGGTCTCGCTCTGCGTGCACAGCGGCAGGCCGCGCCCGACCAGCTCACTCCCCCGGGCGAAGAACTGCACGTCCACGTGCGAGAAGGGTTCGAGGCGCGCCCCGAACTTCGACTTCGTCCGGCGCACGCCGCGCGCGACGGCGCGTACGCGGCCGTGACCGCGCGTGAGGATCGTGATGATGCGGTCCGCTTCGCCCAGCTTCTGGGTGCGCAGCACGATGCCGTCGTCGCGGAACAGACTCATGTCCCCATTCTCGCGCACGCCGACGGAGCCCCGGGCCGGGACCCGGGGCTCCGTCGTGCGGGGCGCGGCTCAGTAGCCGCCGGCGTGGACGAGGTGTCCGTAGTAGCGGCCGGCGACGGGAGCGTTCGGGTCGCCCGCGAAGCCGTACGCGGCGGGCTGCGCCGCGGCGTCGGCGCGGAGCTTGCCGATCACCTGGGCGGGGGTCATGCCCGCACAGGGCCCGGTGAGGCACAGCGCGGCCGTGCCGGCCACGTGCGGGGAGGCCATGGAGGTGCCGGAGAAAACGACCGTGGTGCCGTGGTTGCGGGTGGACCTGATGCACACCCCCGGACCGGCGACGGTGTGGGCGGCGTCCGCGGCGCTGACGGCGAAGCTGGAGAAGTTCGCCGCGGTGTCGTCCTGGTTGCTCGTCCGGCAGGTCGCGGCGGCGCCACCGCCGGGCCGTCCGTCGAAGTCGGCCGCGGCGGTCACCGCGAGGACCTCGTCGAAGGCGGCGGGGGTGTGGTTCGCCAGGTCGTCGGTGCTGTTGCCGGCCGCGACGACCAGCGTGACGCCGGCGTCGTTCACCACGCGGCAGATCGCCTGGTGCTCGGGGTCGTTGTTCGTGAATCCGCAGTTGCCGTCGTCGGCGCCGTCGCCGCCGAGGCTCATGTTCGCAGTCTTGATGCCGAGCGAGGCGGCGTTCCGCGCCAGCCAGTCGAGCCCGCAGACGATGTTGGAGGTCGATCCGCTGCCGCTGGCGCCGAGCACCTTCACCGCGTACAGCCGGGCGCCGGGCACGACACCGACGACGTCGTCGCCGTTGTCCCGGGCGGCGACCGTGCCGGCCACATGGGTGCCGTGACCGTTGTTGTCCCGGTAGTCGTCGGGACGCGAGGCGTTCGTGCAGTTGATCCCGCCGGCCACGTTGAGATCGCGGTGCCCGGTGTCGATCCCGGTGTCGATGATCGCCACCGCCGTGTCGACGGCACCCGTCCCGTTCCCGGAGAGCGCGCTGCTCGCGTCGCCCTGGATCCGGTCCACACCGGTCGGCAGCACCTGCCGGGTGGCGTGCACGGGCCGGTCGGGCGCCACCGCCTTCACGTTCGGGTCCGCCCGCAGCGCGGCCACCCGGGACTCCGGCACCACCGCCGAGTACCCGACCAGCGCGTGCCGGTACCGGAAGCCCACCCGCACCCCGTGGTCCCGGCCGTGCCCCTGCTCGACCGAGTCGGCCCGGCCGCGCGCCGAGTCCTGGAGGACGACGATGTACCGCCCCTCCGGCTCCGCGGCCCGCGCCCCCGCGAGTCCCCCCGCCAGCAATGCCCCTGCCGCCGCGGACACCGCCGCCAGCCGGTACGCCGGTCTCGCGACCCGGCCTCGTCCCACCATGCCGAACACCTCGTCTCCTTCCGTGGTCCACGAACCAGAACCGGTTCGCGGCGACCACGTAACCGGTGCGGCGAGGTGCGTGCAGCGCGGGCGCGGCGGATGGACCAACGGCCCGCCGGGCGGCGTTCACCCGGGCGGGCGCAGGGCGGGGCGGGGGCCCGGGGCCCTCAGGGCACCTCGCCGCGGCTGCGGGCGTTGACGTGCGCCGTGGCCGCGCTCAGCCGCTCCGCCGAGGTGGCCTCCCGCACCCCCTCCGGCTCCACGTCCCACTCCCGGCCGCCGCCCAGCGGACGGATCTGGACGTACGGGCCCTCGCGCCCCATGAGTCTCCCGACCCGTCCGGTGCGGATCTCGACGACGTACGACCCGATGGGCAGCGTCATGAGCGACCCTCCTCCCTCGGCAGTACGGCGGCGGCGAGGAGCCGGGCCGTTTCCACCGTGCAGCATCCCAATTCCACGAGCGGCCGCGGGGGCTCCGCGGCGAGCGTGACGACGTCGAGCCCGAGCGAGGGGAGCGTGATTCCCGCCCTCGCGAGGGCCTCGCGCAATTCCGCCACTGCCTCTTGTGCGGTTCCGAGTGCCCCCGTGGTCGGCTTCATGATGTCTTCCATCACCAACGTATGCCTTTCTGAATCCATTTCCTGCTTCGCCTCTCCAGGGTGGGGGCGGATCCGTAGAATCGGCAGACTCGCAGTCCGTACAACTGCGGCGTAGGGCGGGGGAGTTAATCCATGGCCAGAAGCAAGCAGCAGGACGCGTGGGAGTTCTTCGGCGAGCTCCTGAAGGAACGCCGCGAGGCTGCGGGGCTGTCGCAGGGCGAACTGGGCAGACGGGTGTTCGTATCCGGGGCGTACATCGGCCTGTTCGAGCAGGGAATTCGAAAGCCGCAGCGGGATGTGGCGCAGCGAATCGACGAAGTCCTACAAACCGGCGGTATTTTCGAACGTACGTGGCGCAAGCTCATCGACAAGTCGCCGTACGCGTCTTATTTCAGTGCGGTGGCGGAGCTGGAGGGGGTGGCGACGAGGATCTGCGAGTTCGCGCCGACGGTGGTGCCGGGGTTGTTGCAGACGGCGGAGTACGCGCGGGCTGTGACGGTGGCGATGCACCCGTTCGCCACGGAGGAGTTCATCGAGGAGAAGGTCACCTCACGGATCGACAGGGCAGCAATCCTGCGGGGCACTACAAGGCCCGAGTATTGGGTCGTGTTGCATGAGAACGCGGTGCTCACGCCCGTAGGCGGCTCCTCGGCGATGGCGGCGGCGCTGGACCACATCGCGGAGTTGATCCGTGCGCGGTGGGTCCTGGTGACCGTGATCCCCCGCGCGGCCGGAGCGCACTCCGTCATGGAGGGCTCACTCCGACTGATGGAGTTCGAGGACCAGCCGCCAACGGCCTACACAGAGACTGCGTTTTCGGGAACGCTCCTCGACGATCCGGCGGTGGTGAAGCAGGCACAGCGCGCCTACGATCTGCTCAGGATCGCCACCTTGCCGCCGGAGGCGTCCCTGACCCTGATCGAGTCGGCGGCGGAGGACCACAGACGATGCGCCAGTACGACCTGAACAACGCCCACTGGTTCAAGAGCTCCCACAGCAACGGCGACGGCGGCAACTGCGTCGAGGTCTCGTACGACTTCACCGGCGCCGTCCCGGTCCGGGACAGCAAGGTCAGCGACGGGCCCGTCCTGGTCGTGCCCGCCGCAGCCTGGGCGGCGTTCGTCGCCGGCGTGAAGGGCTGAGCGGCCCTACCGCGGCCTTCTGCCCCTGCCCCCTCCCCGATGGCGCTCCGCCGTGCGCGGTCGCAGCATGGAAGGAGGAGAACCGGTTCCCTTCCATGCCGCACGCACATCGCCGTGGGAGACACCATGCCCATGTTGCTGATCAAGGGATCCTTCCATCTCTCGGGCCGCACGGCCCCCGACGGGGACACCGTCCCCTTCATCCCGGACTACGTGGGCGAGTGGAAGCTCGTCCGGGGCTGCGAGAAGCCGCAGCCGGAGCGCGACGGACACGTCGACGTCCGGCTCGAAGGCATCGACGCGCTGGAGACCCACTACACGGGGAACTACGGGGACGAGAAGCGCCAGCCGGCCAAGTTCGGCGACGAGGCCACGGACGCGCTGCTGACCTTCCTCGGCTTCCGTGACATCCGGCGCACCCCCGACCCCCATCACCCGCACGACATGATCTCGGCGACCCCGGAATCGGTCCCGGGCTTCATCCTCACCAACGGCGCCGACGTCTTCGGCCGCTGCGTGGCGTTCGCCTGCGCCGGGGATCCGCCGGGGCCCAGCGGCTACGAGCTGGACGTGTCGGTGAGGCTCCTGAAGGAGAGGACGGCCAACTACCACCTGCTCAGACTGGGTCTGGCGTACCCGACGTTCTACCAGGGGCTGCTTCCCGTCCTGCGCGACGCGCTGGCCGAAGGGAAGGCGGAGGCGCAGGCGGGGATCGGCGTGGGCATCTGGAACACCACGGGCAACGCCTTCGGCGACGTAACCCTCTCCGGCGCGAAGATCACCGGGATGGGGTCGATCACCGACGACGTGGTGATCCTCCCGAAGCTCTTCCGCCGCCTGAAGGAGTACTTCTCGCTCGGCTACACCACGCTCGACGCCTTCCCCGCCTACCTGGCGGGAGCCGCGGACAAGTTCCTCGACCTGACGCAGGCCAAGCCGAAGGAGCAGATCGGGCTTCAGCGGATCGTGGAGATCACCGACGCCAACACCGTGCGGATGACGCTCCCTCCGGAGAAGATCCTCTTCAAGCCGAAGTGAGCCGTCGCGCGGGCCCTCGGCCGAGGACGGCGGACGGACCGCCCGGTTCCCGGGCGGCACCCCTCCCGTGAACCGGATCCCGCCCCTACCATCCCGTCCATGTCGATCGTCCCCTCCACGCCCGTCGTCCAGGGCGCCAAGAAGACCTCCCTCCGGCTCGACGGCGACGGCGTGCTCCTGAGCACCCCGCACGAGGAGGCGCGCATCCCGCTGGCGGCGATCGAGCGGATACGGGCCGAGGGGCGGTCGGTCACCGTCGAGTTGACGGCCCCGTCGGGGGCCACGCGCTATGCGCACCGGATCGCCGGGGCGAGCGCGGCGGCGGCCGCCATGTTCGCCGACACCGTGAACGCCGCCCTGCCCGGGGCGGCCGGGCGGGACACGACGGCCGACGGGACCATGCTCGTCGAGACGCGCACGCTCCCCCTGAGCAGACGGACGAGGAAGCTGCGCCGCATCACGGGGCTGTCGGCCGGTGCCCTCGGCCTGATCGTCGTCGCGTGCGTGCTCGTCGCCGTTGCCGGGCAAGCGGTCGCCATGGCCGCTCTCATACCCGGGGGCCTCGTCCTGACGGGGACCCTCGCCGTCGGCGCGAACGCCCTGGCCAACTGGTACCGCGAGTGGCGTCTGATCCGGCACGGCATCACGGCCTTCGCCGCCGAGGTTCCGGAGAGGCCGGGGATGTACCTCTACACGGACCCGGCGGGCATGATCCGCCACGTGTTCACCTGGGCGGGCGGCATCGCCGTCAAGGTCAGCTACGACCCCGCCGACCCGGGGGACGTCGTCCTGCCGAGGGCCGCCCTCTTCCGACGCGGGGAGCTCGCGCTCGGACTGCTCTTCACCCTCTTCGCGCTGGTCGGCTTCGCCGCCCTGATCACACTGACCGTCCTCGCGTTCGTCGACCCCGAATCGATCTCCGGAACCGCCTAGCCCTCCTTATGGAAGTCATAAGTTCGCCTTATGAGGCCATAGACCGGGGGCGGGTACCTCTTCGCGCACAGGGTTATTTAGGGTGGCCTAAGTGTCGGCGGTCTCGTCGCCACGTCGCTTGCGAAGGGAAACCCCGTCATGCCCCGCCCCCTCCGGGTCGCGATCGTCGGCGCCGGCCCCGCCGGAATCTACGCCGCCGATGCGCTGCTGAAGTCCGAGGCCGCCGCCGAGCCGGGCGTGTCGATCGACCTCTTCGAGCGGATGCCCGCGCCCTTCGGTCTGATCCGCTACGGCGTCGCCCCCGACCACCCCCGCATCAAGGGCATCATCACCGCCCTCCACCAGGTCCTCGACAAGCCGCAGGTCCGCCTCTTCGGCAACGTGAACTACGGCACCGACGTCCACCTCGACGACCTGCGCTCCTTCTACGACGCGGTGATCTTCTCCACCGGGGCCATGTTCGACCGCGAGCTCCGCATCCCGGGCGTCGAGCTGGACGGCTCGTACGGCGCCGCCGACTTCGCCTCCTGGTACGACGGCCACCCGGACGTGCCGCGCACCTGGCCCCTGGAGGCCGAGAAGGTCGCCGTCCTCGGCGTCGGCAACGTGGCCCTCGACATCGCCCGCATCCTCGCCAAGACGGCCGACGAGCTCCTGCCGACCGAGATCCCGGCGAACGTCTACGACGGCCTGAAGGCCAACAAGGCCGTCGAGATCCACGTCTTCGGCCGCCGCGGCCCGGCGCAGGCGAAGTTCAGCCCCATGGAGCTGCGCGAGCTCGACCACTCGCCGAACATCGAGGTCATCGTCAACCCCGAGGACATCGACTACGACGAGGGCTCGATCGCCGAGCGCCGCAAGAACAAGCAGACCGACATGGTCGCCAAGACCCTGGAGAACTGGGCGATCCGCGACGTCGGCGACCGCCCGCACAAGCTCTTCCTCCACTTCTTCGAGTCCCCCGTCGAGATCCTCGGCGAGGACGGCCGGGTCGTCGGCCTGCGCACCGAGCGCACCGAGCTCGACGGCACCGGCAACGTCAAGGGCACCGGCCGGACCACGGACTGGGACGTCCGGGCCGTGTACCGCGCCGTCGGCTACCTCTCCGACGAGCTGCCCAAGCTCCCCTGGGACGCCGTCTCCGGCACCGTCCCGGACGAGGGCGGCCGCGTCATCGAGGAGACCGGCGCGCACATGGCCTCCACCTACTGCACCGGCTGGATCCGGCGCGGCCCCGTCGGCCTCATCGGCCACACCAAGGGCGACGCCAACGAGACCGTCGCGAACCTCCTGGACGACTTCGCGAACGGACGCCTGCTCACCCCGGACACCCCGGAGGAGGACGCGGTCGTGTCCTTCCTGGACGGCAAGGGCGTCACGTACACCACCTGGGAGGGCTGGTACGCCCTGGACGCCGCCGAGAAGGCCCTCGGCGAGGCGCAGGGCCGTGAGCGCGTGAAGATCGTCGAGCGCGAGGACATGCTCCGCGCCTCCGGCGTCGACCTCGGCTGACGGACCCGCCCCCGTCTCCCGGGCCCCCACCGGTCACGCACCGGTGGGGGCCCGGCCCGTTCCGCCCCGAGCCCCCGGCCGACGGGCCCGGCGGCGTGCGCGCTCCTATCCTGGAGGGACCGGGAAGGGAAGTGAGCGGCGATGGCCGTCCCCGTCGAGCAGGCCCCCGCCGTCGAGCGGGCACGGTCCGCGGCGGCCCGGGAGTCCTGGGCCGAGGCGTACGCGCTGCTGCGCGAGGCCGACCGGCACCCCACGAGCGCCCTGACCGCCGAGGACCTCGACGTGCTCTCCGACGCGGCCTGGTGGTCCGGGCACGTGGACGAGTCCGTCGCCGCCCGGCTGCGGACGCACGCCGCGTACGTCGCGGCCCATGACCGCCGGGGCGCCGGCCTCGCCGCCTGGTGGCTCCACTACGAGTACGCCGGCCTCGGACGGCCCGCCGCCGCGGCCGGCTGGCTGCACCGCGCCCGGCACCACCTGGAGGGCCTGCCGCCCGGCCCCGAGCACTGCTTCCTCGCCTGGGCGGACGCCGAGGAGGCCACCGCCCGCGGCGACCACGCGGCGGCCCTCGCGGCGACCGGCCGCATGACCCGCCTCGCCCTCCGCGCCGAGAGCCCCGACCTGCTGGCCCTCGCCCGCCAGGCCACCGCCGCGGCCCTCCTCGCCCAGGGCCGCCGCGCCGAGGCCCTGGCCCACCTCGACGAGGCGATGTGCGCGGTGACGGCGGGCGAACTGAGCGGCATGTTCACGGGCTTCCTGTACTGCCTGGCCATCACCCAGTGCATGGAGTCCGCGGACTTCGCCCGCGCCGTCGAATGGACGAACGCGGCGATGGAGTGGTGCGTCCCGCCGTGGACGGGCCACCGCGACGGGGAGACCCCGCCGCTCGGCGTCACGCCCTCCGGCGAGAACCCCTTCCGGGGCGTGTGCCGGGCGCACCGGGTCGAGGTGCTCGACCTCCTCGGGGCGTGGGCCCTCGCCGAGGCGGAGGCCCGGCAGGCATGCCGGGAAGTGCCGGTGGACTGCCTGGAGTCGGCGGCCGCCGCGTACTACGCCGCCGGGGACGTCCAGCGGCGCCAGGGCCGCCTGGAGGAGGCCGCCGTCTCGTACGCGCACGCCCACGAGCTGGGGCGGATTCCGCAGCCGGGCCTCGCGCTGCTGCGCCTCGCCCAGGGCCGGGCCGAGGCCGCCGTGGCCGGCGTCGACCTGGCGCTGGCCTGCCAGAGCGACCCCCGCCACGACCTCCTCGGCCGGGCCAGGCTGCTCGCCGCCCGCACCGAGGTGGCCCTCGCCGTCCGTGACGTCCCCGGAGCGGCGGGCGCGGCGGCGGAGCTGGAGGTGCTGGCCGGGGACGTGCCGCTGCTGCGGGCCATGGCCGACACGGCGCGGGGCGCGGTGGCCCTGGCCGAGGCCCGGCCGGAGCCCGCGCTGCGGCTGCTGCGCCGGGCGCTCGCCGGCTGGCTGGAGCTGCGCGTGCCGTACGAGACGGCGCAGGTACGGATGCTGCTCGCGGCGGCCGACCGGACGGTGGGCGACGAGGAGGGGGCCCGCCTGGAGCTGGGCGCGGCGCGGGCGGTGTTCGAACGGCTCGGGGCCGGGCCGGACGCCCGGCGGGCGGCCGCCCTGCTGACCGGCGGGACACGGCGACGGCTGCCGGGCGGGCTGACGGCGCGGGAGGCGGAGGTGCTGCGGCTCGTCGCGTCGGGCGGGACGAACAGGGACATCGCGCGGGCGCTGGTGATCAGCGAGCACACGGTGGCGCGGCACCTGAACAACATCTTCGCGAAGCTGGGGGTGGGCTCCCGCGCGGCGGCCACGGCCTACGCCTACGCCCACGACCTGACCTGATCCCCCGCGCCCCCCGTTGCGGGCGGCGCCCGCTGGGGCGGCGCCCCGCCCCCGTTGTGCGCCGCCGCTGTCGGTGCGGGTCCGGGCCCGGAACGCGGAGGCGCCGCTGAAGGGCGCCGTCCCGTGTGCCCACCCTCCCCCGAGCTCTCGGCTTCGCTCGAGCAGGGGGGACCCCCCTCGCCCCAGCGGGACGATCGCCCACACGGCGGGTGGACCGGGGCACCGCCCCGTCGGGCGCGGGCCCTGTCGCAGTGGGTCGAAACGCCCATCCCCCCGCCCCCCACATGGGCGGTTCGGGCGATGCCAGGCCCTGGCGCGCCGCGCTACACCGGAGGCATGACCACCACCACCCTCCCCCTGGACACGCTTCGCGGCGCCGTGCGCGGCGCCGTCGTGACCCGTGGCGACCCGTCGTACGACGTCTCCCGCCGGGTCTACAACGCCCTGCACGACCGCCGCCCCGCCGTCGTCGTGCACGCCGTGGACGCCGGCGACGTGATCGCGGCGGTGCTGTACGCCCGGGAGCACGAGCTCCCGCTGGCCGTGCGCGGCGGCTCCCACGCGGTCGCCGGCTTCGGCACCGTCGACGACGGTCTCGTCGTCGACCTGTCCCGGATGCGCGGCGTCCGGGTCGACCCGGAGGCCCGCACGGCGCGGGCCGAGGGCGGCGCCACCTGGGGCGACTTCAACCACGCGACCCACGCCTTCGGGCTCGCCACCACCGGCGGGGTGGTCTCGACGACCGGCCTCGGCGGCCTGACGCTCGGCGGCGGCATGGGGCATCTGGCCCGGCGCTGCGGCCTGAGCTGCGACAACCTGATCGCGGCGGACGTGGTGACCGCCGAGGGCAGGCTCGTCACCTGCGACCGGGACCGGAACGCCGACCTGTTCTGGGCGCTGCGCGGCGGCGGCGGGAACTTCGGTGTCGTCACCTCGCTCGCGTACCGGCTGCACCCCGTCGACGTGATCCTCGGCGGCATCACCTGCTATCCGCTCGACGGGGACGTGGCCCGCGCCTGGCGGGAGATGAACGCCGCCGCACCGGTCGAGCTGAACGTGATCCTCGTCCTGGCGCTGGGCCCGGAGGAGCCGTTCCTGCCGGAGCGGTGGCACGGGCGCCCGATCTGCGCCGCGTTCACCTGCTTCAGCGGCTCGCCGGCGGAGGACGAGAAGGTCCTCGCCCGCCTGGACGGGCTGGGCCCGGTCATCGGCCGGTTCATGGACCGGATGCCGTACCCGGTGATCAACACCCTCTTCGACGAGCAGCTGCCGCCCGGCCTCTACCACTACTGGAAGGGCAACTTCAGCCGCGAGCTGTCGGACGGGGCGATCGCGGCCCACATGGAGTTCGGTGCGACGATGCCGTCGATGGAGTCGGACACGGCGATCTTCCCGATCGACGGCGCCTGCCACGAGGTGGGAGCGGAGGAGACCGCGTTCGCCTACCGGGACGCCGCCTTCTCGCACTCCTTCGGCGGCACGTGGACCGATCCGGCGGACTCGGAGCGGAACATCGCCTGGACCCGCGCCTACGACAGGGCGCTGCGCCCGCACACCCAGGAGGGCGGCTACGTGAACTTCATGGACACCGACGACCAGGACCGGGTGCGGGTGAACTACCGCCAGAACTACGACCGGCTGCGTGCGGTCAAGCGCGGGTACGACCCCGACAACGTGTTCCGGCTGAACCAGAACATCGTCCCGTAGGGGCTGACCGGCTACGGGACCGTCCGGGCCGAGGCGAGGAGGCGGACGGTGTCCTCGGGGGCGAGCGCGAGGGCGTTGCCGACCGTCCCGAGGACCTCCGTCTCGGCCGGGGTGTAGGCCCCGTCCGCGAGGGCGATCCGGGCGGCCTGGAGGAGGATCGACTCCCGCCCGGCGGGCGCCAGGTGCGGGGTGAGCGGCTCCAGGGCCTCGTGGAGCTCGATCGACAGGAGCGTCCCCTCGGGGTTCACCTCGGGCATGAAGCGTCCGGTGTCGGCCTCCAGCGCCTCGACGAGGTCGACGAGCTGGACGGCCGTGCACTCGGCGAAGCCGGCGGCCCGGACGGCGGTGACGGCCCGGTCCAGGACCTCGCGGGAGTCGGTGCCGCCGGCCGCGAGGACGGCGAGGGCGACGGTGTGCACGGCGTCCCGCAGCATCGCGGAGAAGCGGCTCGTCGTCGGGTGGTCGAGCACCTCCGTGCCGAAGTGCGTGTGACAGGCCGCGCACTCGACGACGGGGCCGGTACAGCCCCGGGGCAGGACCGGGACGCCCAGGACGGCGAACCTGCGGCGGCCGGTGCGCCGCCGGTAGTTGCGGTCGCCCCCGCACTCCTCGCAGAAGAACTCGCCGTCCCCGACGGTGTTCCAGGAGGTGCGGATCCCGCAGACGCCCACTTTCCCACCACGTGAATTCCGGGCAGACCGCACACGCACCTCCTCAACGGCCCGGCTGCACTGCCGGCGTTGGCGTGATGTTAGCCACATCCTTGATGTGACGTCAGCACCCCGTCAGGACTTCGCCCCGGAGATGGCCGAGACACGTCACCGGCTCGGGGGGCCTCAGGAGGCCCGGCGGCGGCGCTTCGCAAAGGCCAGGGAGCCGCCGCAGACGGCGGCGGCGGCCACGGCGGCGGCGATCGCTCCGGGCCCGATGGCCGAACCGGTCGTCGCGAGATCACCCTCCGGGGTGGCGGACGGAGTCCTTCTCGACGAACTCGGCGTACGGACCGGCGGTGCCGAGCGGCTGCGACGCGCGCTCCGCGGTGGCGGAGGCGGCGGGGGTCCAGGCGAGGGCGGCACCGGTCATCCGGAAAGACGCCGTTTCCGGCATGCGCGTGCCACTGCCCCGCACCCTCCGGGAGGAAGGGTGCGGGGCAGTGGACGACGGGGCGGCCGGGGTCAGCGGGCGGAGCGGTTGACCGCCGAGATGACCGCCTTCAGGGAGGCGCGGGTGGTGTTGGCGTCGATGCCGATGCCCCACAGGACCTTGCCGTCGATGGCGCACTCGATGTACGAGGCGGCCTGCGCGGAGGCGCCCTCGCTCATGGTGTGCTCCTGGTAGTCCAGCAGGCGGGCGTCGACGCCGATGGCCTGCAGCGCGGCGAAGAACGCGGAGATCGGGCCGTTGCCGGAGCCCGTCAGGACGGTGTCGACACCGTCGACGATCGCCTCGACGGTCAGGGTGTCCGTGCCGTCGGTGTCGGAGGTGGACTGGCCGGAGCGCAGCTGGATGCGACCCCAGGCGTTGTCCGGGTTGGGCAGGTACTCGTCCTGGAAGACGGCCCAGATCGCGGCCGGCGTGACCTCGCCGCCCTCGGTGTCGGTCTTCTGCTGGATGATCTTCGAGAACTCGATCTGCATCCGGCGGGGCAGGTCCAGCTTGTGGTCGTTCTTCAGGACGTACGCGATGCCGCCCTTGCCGGACTGCGAGTTGACCCGGATGACGGCCTCGTAGGAGCGGCCGACGTCCTTCGGGTCGATCGGCAGGTACGGGACGGCCCACTCGATCTCGTCGACGGTCTTGCCCTGGGCGGCCGCGTCGGCCTCCATGGCGTCGAAGCCCTTCTTGATGGCGTCCTGGTGGGAGCCGGAGAAGGCGGTGTAGACCAGGTCGCCCGCGTAGGGGTGGCGCGGGTGGACCTCCATCTGGTTGCAGTACTCGGAGGTGCGGCGGATCTCGTCGATCTGGGAGAAGTCGATCTGCGGGTCGACGCCCTGCGAGAAGAGGTTCATGCCCAGCGTCACCAGGTCGACGTTGCCGGTCCGCTCGCCCTGGCCGAACAGGCAGCCCTCGATGCGGTCGGCGCCGGCCATGAGCGCCAGTTCGGCCGCCGCCACGGCGGTGCCGCGGTCGTTGTGGGGGTGGACGGAGATGCAGATGTGCTCGCGGCGGGTCAGGTTCCGGGCCATCCACTCGAACCGGTCCGCGTGCGTGGACGGGGTCGAACGCTCCACGGTGGCGGGCAGGTTGAGGATGATCTCGCGGCCCGGGCCGGGCTGCCAGACGTCACAGACCGCCTCGCAGACCTCCAGGGCGAAGTCCAGCTCGGTGTCGGTGAAGATCTCGGGGCTGTACTGGTAGCCGAAGGTCGTCTCCGGGCCCAGCAGCTTCTCCGCGTACTCCATCACCAGGCGCGTGCCGTCCACGGCGATCTGCTTGATCTGCTCCTTCGAGCCGCGGAAGACGACCCGGCGGAAGGTGGGCGCGGTCGCGTTGTACAGGTGGACGGTGGCGCGCTTGGCGCCCTTCAGGGACTCCACGGTCCGCTCGATCAGGTCCTCGCGGGCCTGGGTCAGGACGGAGATGGTGACGTCGTCCGGGATCGCGCCCTCTTCGATGATGGAGCGCACGAACGCGAAGTCGGTCTCGCCGGAGGACGGGAAGCCGACCTCGATCTCCTTGTAGCCCATGCGTACGAGCAGGTCGAACATCTCGCGCTTGCGGGCCGGGGACATCGGGTCGATCAGGGCCTGGTTGCCGTCGCGCAGGTCGGTGGACAGCCAGCGGGGCGCCTTGGTGATGCGCTTCTCGGGCCAGGTCCGGTCGGGGATGACCACGGCCTCGTACGGGCCGTACTTGTGGATCGGCATCCCGGACGGCTGCTGCGTGTGCGTCGCGTTGGTGACGGGCGTCGGGCGGCTGACGAAGGGCGACTGAGACATTGCGTAGGGCTCCTCGGAGGGTCCTGCGGAGTGGACGGCCGACTGTCGAACGCAACACCGAAACCCGCGGGGAGGGGGTCGGCCTACGACTACAGGCCCTCGCCGCGGCAGCTAAGGAGAAGCAGCCCGAAACGCATGATGTGCGTCACCATAGCCCAGGTCCGTGGAAGGCGGACGTCCTGTTTCAGTATGCGGGACGGCGGTCGCGTCAATCCCGAAACGTGACTCATCACTCCATTTCGCCAATCGTCGTCGCTACTCGTGACACCGGCAGCACGCAGTGCCACATTGCTGGCATGACCTCCCCCCTGCCTGTCTTCTGCTCGATCGTCCCGCCGCACGTCCTGGAGCGGCTGGCCGAGCACGCCGACCCGGCCGTCGCCGAAGCCGCCCGCCGCACCCTCGCGGTCGACCTGGCCCAGCGCGCCACCCGGACCGACCGGCCCGCACCCGCCCCGGCGGAGAGCAGCACCGGAAAGCCGCGGCGCACGATCTACGACGCCAAGAACGGCACCCGGCTGCCGGGCCACGAGGTGCGCGGCGAGGGCGAGCCGGCCACCACCGACGACACGGCCAACCGCGCCTACGCCGGCCTCGGCGCCACCTACGACCTCTTCCTGAACGCCTTCGGCCACGACTCGATCGACGGCGCCGGGCTGCCGCTCCGCGCCACCGTCCACTACGACGAGAAGTACGACAACGCCTTCTGGAACGGCGAGCAGATGGTGTTCGGCGACGGCGACGGAGAGCTGTTCCTCGACTTCACGATCCCGGTCGACGTCATCGGCCACGAGCTGGCCCACGGCTTCACCCAGTACTCGGCGAACCTCGCCTACTACGGCCAGTCGGGGGCGCTCAACGAGCACGTGTCGGACGTCTTCGGCTCGCTCGTGAAGCAGTACGCCCTGGGCCAGAGCGCGGATCAGGCCGACTGGCTCATCGGAGCCGGGCTGCTCGGCCCCGCCGTCGACGAGGGCACGGCGCTGCGGTCCATGAAGGCCCCCGGCACCGCGTACGACGACGACGTCCTGGGCAAGGACCCGCAGCCCGCCCACATGGACCACTACGTCCGCACCGGCTCCGACAACGGCGGGGTGCACATCAACTCCGGCATCCCGAACCACGCCTTCTACCTGCTGGCCACCGAGCTCGGCGGCAACGCCTGGGAGCGGCCCGGCCGGATCTGGTACACGACGATGACCGGCGGCACGCTGACCGAGGAGGTCCGGTTCGGCGAGTTCGCGCGGGCGACGGTGGCGACGGCGCGGGACGTCTACGGCGAGGAGACGGCCGAGGCGGTGCGGCGGGCCTGGTCGGGCGTCGGAGTGTCCACGTCCTGAGAGGGCTGGTAGACAGGGCCCATGCGGATTCGAGTGCGGCGCACGGGCGGTTTCGCGGGCATCGAGCGGTCGGCGGAGGTGGAGGTCTCGGGGCCCGAGTGGGAGTCCCTGTCCTCCGCCGTCCTCGCGGGCGGCGACGACGACGACCGGGGCGTGCCGGACGGCTTCTCGTACGAGATCACCGTCGACGGCCGCACGGTCCGCTGCCGCGACCCGCACCTCACGGACGCCCAGAGGACCCTCGTCACGAGGGTCCTCAAGGAAGGGGCCTAGCGGGCGCGCCGCCAGAACCTGCTCTGCTTCGGCGGCCTGACCTTGAGGGACCAGTCGCCCTCGGCACTGCGGACCTGCACGAGCAGGGGTCCCTCGGGCAGCGGCCGCGCGTCCCCGGGGAGCCGGCTCGCGGCCGTGGCGAGCAGGTGATCGCGGCCGTCCGGCTCGTGGCCCCGCACGCTGAAGTACGCGTGGCCGAGCCTCGTGTGGAGCCGGGAGGTGAGCAGGGCGGCGGGACCCGTGTACAGCAGTACGTCGGCGCCCCGCCCCTCGGCGGCGCCGTCCAGGACCTCCACGGTGCCGACCGGACGGAGGGCGACCGTCCAGTGCTCGTCGTAGCCGCTCACGCGCAGGCGCAGCGGGCGCTTGCCGTCGTACCGCAGGAGCCCGCGGCCCTCGTGGTCCGTCAGGGTCGTGCTCGCGAGCAGGACGTCGCCGTTGCCCTTCTCGTCGAGGGTCCGCACGGAGAAGTAGCCGTCGCCCTTCCGGGTGGAGTCGACGATGAGGTAACCGGCCGGAATCGGCACGTCGACGGTGATGACGGCTTGGCCCTTGCCGCTGCGGAAGAACTCCGGGAAGTCCTCGCCGAAGAGCTCGATGTCCGACCGGGGGCCGAGTCGCGGGGGCCGCTGTACGGGGACCTGTGCCCGTGTCCGCGCAGCGTCGGCCTCGTCCTCCCGGACCTTGGCCAGGAGCTCTTCGGGGACGGCTTCCACGGGGGTCCCGGCGGTGGCGGGCTCGTCGTCGGGGACGGGCTCCTCGTCGGGGACGGGCTCGTCGTCCGGGCCGGTCTCCGGGTCCCTGCCCTCGATGCCGAAGTCCTCGGCCAGGCCGACGAGACCGGAGTCGTACCCCTGGCCCACGGCACGGAACTTCCACGCCTCGTCGCGCCGGTAGAACTCGCCGAGGACGAACGCCGTCTCGGTGCTCGCGTCGTCGACCTCGTACAGCGCCAGCTGCTCGCCGGTGGCGGCGCTGACCGTCCGTATGTGGAGGTCCGGCACCTGGCCGAACGTCCCGTCCTCGCTGGAGGCGGTGATCACGATGCGCCGGACACCGGGCTCCACGCGCCCGGTGTCGATCTCCAGCCAGTCGGCGACCCGCTGCTCCTCGTCCCGCACCTGCCCGAGCAGGCGCACCGCGCCGGACGCGTGCGCGGGCTGGTTGTAGAAGACCAGGTCGCCGTCGCCCCTGACCCGGCCGTCGGCGTCGAGCAGCAGGGCCGAGGCGTCGACCTCCGGCACCCCGTCGCCGGCGGCCCGCCGGACGACCGCGATCCGCCACACCTGCCCGGGGACCGGCAGGTTTCCCCCCTTGACGATCTCTGTCACGGCGCCATGCTGACACGCGCCCCGGGCGGCCGCCCAGGAGATCGCCTAGAAGCCCAGCTTCCTGAGCTGCTTGGGGTCCCGCTGCCAGTCCTTCGCGACCTTCACGTGGAGGTCGAGGAAGACCGGGGTGCCGAGGAGCGCCTCGATGTGCTTGCGGGACTTCATGCCGACCTCCTTGAGGCGGCTGCCCTTGGGGCCGATGATGATGCCCTTCTGGCTGGGGCGCTCGATGTACACGTTGGCGTGGATGTCGAGCAGCGGCCGGTCCGCCGGGCGGTTCTCGCGCGGGATCATCTCCTCGACGACCACCGCGATCGAGTGCGGCAGCTCGTCCCGTACGCCTTCGAGCGCGGCCTCGCGGATCAGCTCCGCGACCATGACCTGCTCCGGCTCGTCGGTGAGGTCGCCCTCCGGGTAGAGCGGCGGGGACTCCGGCAGGAGCGGGATGAGCAGGTCGGCGACGAGCTGGACCTGCTTGTCGCCGACGGCCGAGACCGGGACGATCTCCTGCCACTCGAAGCCGAGCTCCTTGCCGAGCTGGTCGATCGCGATGAGCTGCTCGGCGAGCGTCTTGGAGTCGACCAGGTCGGTCTTGGTGATGATCGCGACCTTCGGGGTCTTCTTGATCCCGGCGAGCTCCTTGGCGATGAAGCGGTCGCCGGGGCCGAGCTTCTGGTCGGCGGGCAGGCAGAAGCCGATGACGTCGACCTCGGCCCAGGTGGTGCGCACGACGTCGTTGAGCCGCTCGCCGAGGAGGGTGCGCGGCTTGTGGAGGCCGGGGGTGTCGACCAGGATCAGCTGCGCGTCCGGGCGGTGCACGATGCCGCGGACGGTGTGCCGGGTGGTCTGCGGCCGGTTCGAGGTGATGGCCACCTTCTGGCCGACCAGAGCGTTCGTGAGGGTGGACTTGCCCGCGTTGGGGCGGCCGACGAAGCAGGCGAAGCCGGCCCGGTGGACGGCTTCGGTTTCTTGGTTGCGAGCGCTCATGGGGGCCATTGTCCCCGATGAGCGCCCGCGTCACGCACTCAGTGCCCGGCGGCGGCGTATCCGCAGGCCGTAGAGCCCGGCCGCGCCGCCCGTGACGAGGACCGCGGCGGCGAGCCAGGGCAGGGCCAGGAAGGACACGGTGCCGCTCTCCTTCACGTCCTTCGCGGTGGCGGTGAGGGTGACGTCGCCCCAGTCGAGCTGCGGGGAGCCGGTCCAGCGCTCGGTGAGCCGGATCTTCTGGCGGGGCAGCAGCTCGGCCGGCACCCTGACCAGGTCGCGGTCGAGGAGGGTGCGGCCGAAGAGGCCCCGGGCCTTCAGGACGACCTTGGGGTTGAGGGTGACGTTGCCCCGGTTGTGCAGGGTGTACGAGACGAGGGCGCTGCTCGTGCGGGTGCCGGGGACCAGCGGCCGGTCCTGGTCGAGGGTGACGTCCTCGACGGCGAGGGCGGGGACCGTCGGCCCGTTGACCCGGAGGTAGACGCGGGCGCCGACCGCGCGCTGGACGCCGACGGCGACGGAGCCCTTCCCGCCCCGGGCGATCCGCTCGTCGAGGGCGACGAGGGCCCCGGGGTGGTCGCCGGGGTCGGCGTCGGCGGGGACGGTCAGGGTGTAGGGGACGGTGACGGCGGAGCGGGCCGGGACGGTGATCCGGGTCCGCTCGGGCCTGATCCAGGCGCCGGCGCCGGTCTGCCTCTCCCGCTGGGTGCGGACGGCGAAGCCGCCGTCCCGGTCGGTGTTGTAGGCGTCGGCGCCGTACAGCCGGAAGGTGAGCGGGGCGGACGTCTTGTTGGCCACGGTGACGCGGTCGGTGAGCGTCGTGCCGGGGTCGGCGGAGAGGTAGAAGTACGGGCGGCCGCCGAGCTTCGAGGCGGCCGGGTAGACGGCCCACTCGCCGTTCTCGGCGGCCCGGGCGCCCGGCGCGAGGCCGAGCAGTACGAGGAGGGTGCTCAGGAGGAGGACGTACGGCTTCGTGCGCACGGGTGCGGACCCCCGGGGTGCGGATCGGGGCGGGCCGGCCGGGTGCGCGCCCGGCCCGCGAGGGCGGTCAGGACAGGGTCAGCGTGAGCACGCCCGCGTACGAGCCGGGCGCGGTGAACGCCGGGACGTCGAGGGAGAGCTGCGCGTCGACGGTGAACTCGCCGCCCGTGAGGGTGCCGTTCGGGGTGGAGGCGAGGGTCGCGCCGCCGCTGCCGACCGGTCCCGCCGAACCGGCCGCGCAGGCGCTGGGGCTGCCGGCCCTGGCGGTGCAGGCGGGGGTCCAGCTGAGGTTTCCGGCGCCGATCGCGCCGCCGGGGCCGGTGAAGTCGGTGACCTTGCCGGTCAGGGACCAGCCGGCGGGGCCGCCGCGGAAGTCCTTGACGGTCACCGTCTGCAGCGCGCCGGTGGCCGCGCCGCCCGCTCCGAAGTCGACGGAGGACAGCTGGACGGCGTCCCCGGCCTGCGTCATGGACAGCTCGCCCGCCGTGACGGCCGCGGTGATCGTCTGGCTGTTCGGCGGCGCCGGGACGACGACCTTGTACGCGGCGGGGCCCGCGCCCTTCTCGGGGTCCCAGGCCGTGCCCTCGTACGCCACGATCCCGGTGGTCGCCGGGTCGTTCACCTTCAGGCGCGCGGCGAAGCCGCCCTCGCTGTCGGTGGTGGCGGTCATCCTGTCGGCGGTCTCCGCCGCTCCGGCGCGGCCGACGACGGTGACCTCGGTGAGCGGGGTGAACCTGGAGCCGGTGACGGTGACCCGGACGCCCGGGTCGCCGGAGGCGCTGTCGAGCTGGAGCGCGCGGGTGTTGGGGCTGGTCACGGGGCTCGCGACGACCGTCTCCGAGACCGGGGCGGGCGGGTTGAGCACCGTACAGGGGGTGTCCAGCTCCATGAGGTAGCTGGTGTGGATGTTGTAGTCGCCGGGCGAGAGGGTGATCGACCCGGCCTCGGTGGCGGTGAAGGTGCCCGTCATGGAGAAGGCCGGGAAGGAGCCCTTGCCGGGGACCGGCGGGTTCTTCTTGGGGCCGGTGACGGTGACCGTGCCGGTCTGGGCGCCGCCGAGGACCACCTTGCCGCTGGGCGTCATGATGTCGGCCGGGAGCGCGAGGTCGACGGGGTTGGACGCGGCGGGCTTGGTGACGGTGTAGGTCACGGTCACGGTCTCGCCGACCTTGGGGCTGGTCTTGTCGACCGTGATCTGGGCGGTGGTGGTGCCCTCGATCGGCGGGATCTGGGCGATCGGCGGCGGGACGCAGCGGGTCTGGAAGTCCACCGACTGCGAGGTGGCCGTCGCGCCGGCCGGGGCGGCGAGCGCGCCCGTGCCGGCGGCCGCGAGGGCGGTGACGCCGAGGACGGCGGTCCAGCGCCGTCTTCGGGCCGCCGCCCGGGATCGGGTGAATGCCATGGTGTGCCCCCTCCTGAGGGATGAGTGGGCGCCATTGACGGTGGCGGGCGGAGAGAAGTCAATGGAATCGGATTCCACCGACTGATGACCCATCAGATACTGTCAAGATCGATGGATTTCCGTCGTTTACGCAGGTCACGACAGGTCACGACAGAGACCGGTGCCGCCGAGGGCGACACCGGTCCGGGTGGGGACGGGGTCAGCTGAAGACGAACGGGCCCGGCGACTGCGAGGTCACCGCGTCACAGTTCACCGTGACCCCGAAGATCACCATCTTGAGGGCGACCCCCGCGAAGTACGAGTTGAGGCTGTCGCCCGAGGCCACGGTCCCGCTCAGCGGGCCCATGACGACCGACTGCCCGGCGGAGCGGGCCGGGTTCTTCTTCCCGGTGAAGACCCGGGTGCCGCCGCCGGCCTTGGCCAGCGTCAGGGTCGAGCTGATGGTGTCGGTGCCGACCGCGATCGGCGTGGTGACGGAGGAGCTGATGGTGATGGTCGCGGCGGTGCCGCTCTGCGTGGCCGTGAGGGTGGCGGCGCCACCGCCCCAGCTGCCGCAGTCGTACGTCGCCGTGGCCGAGCCCGGCGAGACGGCCCCGGCCGTCGGGGCGAAGGCGAGGCCGGCGGCGGCGAGCGCCCCGGTGAGTACCGCGACGGTCCCTAAGGTGCTTCTGCTTCTCATGACGGGTTCGAACCCCTTCCGATGCCGAACGCAGGGGTGCGGACACTGCGTGAAAGACGGATATCTGACGGTCCGTCGGACGAACCGCTGTCATTGACGCGCAGACCGCCGGGGAAGGCAAGAGAAGACGCGGTGATCCTTCACGAACGCACAAAGACGTGAGGGCCCGGCCTGCCGCCGGACCCTCGCGCCCCGTTCCCGCCGCCCGGCTCAGCCGGCCGTGACCGCCGCGCGCAGCTTGCCGTCGGGGCCCGCGAGCAGCACCGGCGTCTCCGGGCCGCCCAGGTCCCGTACGGCCGCGCGGTCCTCCTCCGAGGCGGACTCGGCGCTCGACACCACGGCCGCCGCCTCCAGGGACTCGGCACCGCTGGCCACCGCCATCGCGACCGCGGTCCGCAGGGCGCTCAGCTTGAGCGACTCCAGCTCCACGGTGCCGGCCACGTAGGTGCGGCCCGTCTCGTCGCGCACGGCCGCGCCCTCGGGCACGCCGTTGCGGGCGCGGGCGCTCCGCGCAAGGGTGATGATCTTGAGGTCCTCGGCGCCGAGGTCGCCGTGCTCGCTGCTGAGTGTCATGCCCCGAGCATAGGTCGAGGTCCGCGCGCGCCCCGTCCGGTCTCAGCCCGTGATCGATCCCGGTCTCAGCCCGCGACCGGCCGGGGCCGGCCCGGGCTCAGCCCGCGACCGGGTACATCGCCCCGCGGCGTCCCTCCGGCGAGACCAGCCACTCCAGCTTCTCGGCCGTGTCCGCCTCCGGGAGCGGGGTGTGCATCACGATCACCAGGTCCGGGCGGGCCGGGACCCTGAGCTGGGTGGCCTCGACGACCAGCGTGCCGACCAGCGGGTGCTCCATCTCCTTGCGGTTCTGGCCGCCGGGCAGGATGTCCCGCCGCTCCCACAGCTCCGCGAACTCCGGGCTGAGCTCCTTGGCCTCCTCGACCACCGCCCGGAAACCCTCGTCGTCCGGGCACTCGGAGCACGCCGAACGGAACTGCGCGACGACCTTCGGCGCCAGCTCCTCCCAGCGCTTCGACCGCGAGCGGTACAGCGGGTCCGTGAAGAACGCGGTCAGGCAGTTCTGCACGATCTCCTTGCGCATGCCGAGCACGATCGCCGCCGCGTCGTTCCACATCACGGTGTTCCAGTACTGGTCCATGATGTGCGCCGGGAAGGGCATCCACGCGTCGATGAGCCGCCGCAGGCCGTGGCACATGTCCAGGTCCTCCGGCGCCGCCTCCAGCGGCGGCGGGTTCAGCGCCGCCAGGACGTAGAGATGGCGCCGCTCGGCCGGGCTCAGCCGCAGCACCCGCGCCACCGAGTCGAGGACCTGCGGGGAGACCGTGATGTCCCGGCCCTGCTCCAGCCACTGGTACCAGGAGACCCCGACGCCCGCGAGGACCGCGACCTCCTCGCGGCGCAGGCCCGGGGTGCGGCGGCGCGCGCCGCCGTCCGGGAGTCCCGCCTCGGCCGGACTGACCCGGGCCCGACGACTCATCAGGAACTCGCGCAGTTCGCCGAGTCGGTGCTGCTTCGCGCCGGCACTCTCGAGAGCGGTGGCCACGTGTGCTTCCTCCCCCTGGACGCATGGTGGATGCCTGGTGGTGCGACCAACAGGATAAGTACCCGCTCCCCGGCATTGTTCCCGTCCGCCGAAGGTGGGGGCATGGCAACGACGACCACCCCGCCCGAGTCCCCCGCCTCCCCCTCCGCCGCCTCCGCCGCCCCGGCCGCTCCCCCGGCCCTCACCGGCCGCGACCGGCTCGTCCTCTTCGTCCTGTGCGCCGCCCAGTTCATGGTGGCGCTCGACTTCTCCGTCCTGAACGTCGCCCTGCCCGTCCTCGGCGCGGACCTGCGCTTCGACCCGTCCGCCCTCCAGTGGGCGGTCACCGCCTTCGCCCTGCCCTCCGGCGGCTTCCTGCTGCTCTTCGGCCGGATCGGCGACCTCTTCGGCCGCAGGAAGCTCTTCCTCTCCGGCCTCGTGCTCTTCGGCGCGGCCTCCCTGCTCGCCACCCTCGCCTGGAGCCCCGGCGCCTTCCTCGCCGGCCGGGCCCTCCAGGGGCTGGGCGCGGCGGCGATCGTGCCGACGGGCATGGCGCTGCTCACCACCGTCTTCCCCGAGGGCCCGCTGCGGGCCAGGGCGCTCGGCATCTCCGGCACCCTGATGTCCCTCGGCTTCACCATCGGCATGGTGCTCGGCGGCGTCATGACCGACACCCTCGGCTGGCGCTCCACGATGGCCCTGCTCGCCGTCTTCACCCTGGTCGTGGTGCCGATCGCCCCGGGCCTGCTGCCCGAGTCCCGCACCCCCGAGCGGCCCCGCCTCGACGTGCCCGGCGCGATGACCGTCACCGGCGGTCTGCTCTCCCTGATCTACGCCCTGACGACGGCGGCCGAGCGCGGCTTCGGCGGCGTGGACGTCCCGGTCACCCTCGCCCTGGGCGTGCTCCTGCTCGTGGCCTTCGGCGTGATCGAGTCCCGGCACCCGGCCCCGCTGGTCTCGCTGCCGGTGCTGCGCCGCCGCACCGTCGCCTTCGGCAACGTGGGCGGTCTGGTCACCTTCTCGATGATGTCGACGATCGTCTTCGTCCTGACCCTGTACCTGCAGGAGACCCTCGGCCTCTCGGCCTTCGCCTCCGGCATCGTCTTCGGCGTCCAGGGCGCCTTCTCGGTCCTCGCCGGCATGATCACCCCGAAGGTGATCGGCCGGATCGGGGCCCACCGCACCCTGGTGGTCTCGCTCGCCGGTCAGGGCCTGCTCACCGCCGCGATCCTCGGCATCGGCCGGGAGTCCGGCGCGGTCCTGGCGACCGCGGCCGTCTCCCTGGCGTCGATGCTGCACCTCGGCGCGATCGTCTCGTACGGCGTGACCGTCACCTCCGGCGTCAGCGACGAGGAGCAGGGGCTCGCGACCGGTCTGGTCACCACCACCCAGCAGGTCGGCCTCACCGTCGGCATCCCGCTGCTCGGGGTGCTCGCCACCACCGGCACGGACCTCTTCGCCGGGGTCCGCACGGTCATCGCCCTGGACGCGGCGATCGTGCTGGGCGCGGCGGCCCTGGTCGCCCTCGGCCTGCGGCGCCGGTCCTGAACCTGGGCCCGTCGGGCCGGTGCCGTACGCCCCCGGCTACGGCCTGTCGAGGCGGAGCCGTACGGCCTTCGGCAGACCCGCGACCACCAGGTCGTACGAGTCCTCGACGAGCTCCCGGACCATCCGGTCCGGGAGCTCTCCGACGGTCACGGTGTTCCAGTGCCGCTTGTTCATGTGGTAGCCGGGGGCGATCGCCGGGTGCTCCTCGCGGAGCCGTACGGCCTCCTCCGGGTCGCACTTGAGGTTGACCCGCAGCGGCTCGGCGTCGAGCCACGAGAGCGCGAACATCTTCCCGGCGACCTTGAAGACGGAGACCTCCGGGCTGAAGGGGAACTCCTCCGACGCGTCGTTGAAGTCCAGGCAGAAGGTTCGCAGCTCGTCGGGGGTCATTCCGGCTTCTCCTCCGGTTCCAGCGGTTCCACGAGCACGGTGACGATCTTGTTCCGGCGGCCGGCGGGGGCCTCGGCCGTCAGCCGCAGCGAGCGGCCGTCCGGCAGCTCCACGACCGCCTTGGCCCCGGAGATCGGGACCCGGCCGAGCGACTTGGCGAGGAGGCCGCCGACGGTCTCCACGTCCTCGTCGTCGTACTCGTCGGGGCCGAAGCCGTACAGCTCGCCGAGGTCGCCGATGTCGAGGCGGGCGGTGACCCGGTAACGGTCCTCGCCGAGCTCCTCGACGGGCGGCAGCTCCCGGTCGTACTCGTCGGTGATCTCGCCGACGATCTCCTCCAGGATGTCCTCGATGGTGACGATGCCGGCCGTGCCGCCGTACTCGTCGATGACGACGGCGACGTGGTTGCGCTCCTGCTGCATCTCGCGCAGCAGGTCACCGGCGTTCTTGGTGTCGGGCACGAAGGCGGCGGGCCGCATCGCGGTGGACACCAGGTCGGCCTCGGAGTCCCGGTTGATGTGGGTCCGGCGGACCAGGTCCTTCAGGTAGACGACGCCGACGATGTCGTCCTCGTTCTCGCCGGTGACCGGTATCCGGGAGAAGCCGGAGCGCAGCGCGAGGGTCAGGGCCTGACGGATCGTCTTGTACCGCTCGATGCAGATGAGATCGGTCCGGGGCACCATCACCTCGCGGACGAGCGTGTCGCCCAGCTCGAAGACCGAGTGCACCATCCGGCGCTCCTCGTCCTCGATCAGCGACTCCTGCTCGGCGAGGTCGACCATGGCCCGCAGCTCGGCCTCCGAGGCGAAGGGGCCCTTGCGGAAGCCCTTGCCCGGGGTGAGGGCGTTGCCGATGAGGATGAGCAGCTGCGGGATCGGGCCCATGATCCGGGCCAGCGGCAGCAGCACGTACGCGGCGGCGGTCGCCGTGTTCAGCGGGTGCTGGCGGCCGATGGTGCGCGGCGAGACGCCGACGGCCACGTACGAGACGAGGACCATCACGACGATGGCGACGAGGAGCGCCTCCCAGGTCTCCGGGAAGGCCTCCAGGCAGGCGTACGTGACGAGGACCCCGGCCGCCATCTCGCAGGCGACGCGGACGAGCAGCGCCACGTTGAGATAGCGGGTCGGGTCGGAGGCGACCTGGGCGAGCTTCTCCGAGCCGCGCCGCCCGGACCGGACGGCCTCGGCGGCGCGGAAGCTGGAGACGCGGGCGAGACCGGCCTCGGCGCAGGCGGCGAGCCATGCGACCACGACCAGCGCGACCGCGCCGAAGATCAGCGAAGCGTCCATCGGGGTCAGGAGACGGTCGGCGCCGGGGACGGGCCGGTGAGCCCCTTCTCCGCGCGCCAGCCGTCGACGATCGCCGCCTGGAGGCCGAACATCTCGGCCTTCTCGTCCGGCTCCTCGTGGTCGTACCCGAGCAGGTGCAGCACCCCGTGGACGGTGAGGAGCTGGAGCTCCTCGTCCATGGAGTGCTGCGTCGGGGCGTCCTTGCCCTGCTGGGTGGCGACCTCGGGGCAGAGCACGATGTCGCCGAGGAGGCCCTGCGGGGGCTCCTCGTCGTCCTTCGACGGCGGGCGCAGCTCGTCCATCGGGAAGGACATGACGTCCGTCGGTCCGGGCAGGTCCATCCACTGGATGTGGAGCTGCTCCATCGCCTCCGCGTCCACGACGATCACCGAGAGCTCGGAGAGCGGGTGGATGCGCATGCGCGCGAGCGCGTAGCGGGCGATGTCGAGGATCGCCTGCTCGTCGACCTCGGTGCCGGACTCGTTGTTGACGTCGATCGACATGGTGCTTGTGTACTACTTCCCGTTGCGGCCGTTGCGGCTGTCGTACTGCTCGTACGCGTCGACGATACGGCCGACGAGCTTGTGCCGGACGACATCCTGCGACGTGAGCGTCGAGAAGTGGACGTCGGAGACCCCGTCGAGGATGTCCCGGACCTGCCGCAGACCGCTCTTCGTCCCGTTCGGCAGGTCGACCTGGGTGACGTCACCGGTGATGACGATCTTCGAGTCGAAGCCGAGGCGGGTGAGGAACATCTTCATCTGCTCGGGGTTCGTGTTCTGCGCCTCGTCGAGGATGATGAACGCGTCGTTCAGCGTCCGTCCGCGCATGTACGCCAGCGGCGCGACCTCGATCGTCCCGTTCGCCATCAGCTTGGGGATGGAGTCGGGGTCGAGCATGTCGTGCAGGGCGTCGTAGAGCGGCCGCAGGTACGGGTCGATCTTCTCGTAGAGCGTGCCCGGCAGGAAGCCGAGGCGCTCGCCCGCCTCGACGGCGGGGCGGGTCAGGATGATCCGGGTGACCTGCTTGGACTGCAGGGCCTGGACCGCCTTCGCCATGGCGAGATAGGTCTTGCCGGTGCCGGCGGGGCCGATGCCGAAGACGATCGTGTGCTTGTCGATCGCGTCGACGTACCGCTTCTGGTTGAGCGTCTTGGGACGGATCGTGCGTCCCCGGCTGGAGAGGATGTTCTGCGTGAGCACCTCGGCGGGGGTCTCCTCGCCGCCCTCCGCCGATCCGTTCTCGCTCGCCCTGAGCATGGCGATCGAGCGTTCCACTGCGTCCTCCGTCATCGGCTGACCGGTGCGGAGCACCAGCATCATCTCGTCGAACAGGCGCTGGATCAGGGCGACTTCCGCCGCGTCTCCGACCGCGCTGACCTGGTTGCCCCGCACATGGATGTCGGTCTCCGGGAACGACCGCTCGATCACGCGGAGCAGGGCGTCACCCGAGCCGAGCAGGGTCACCATGGGGTGCTTGGCGGGGACGGTGAAGTGGGCGCGGGCCTGTCCGGGCGCCTCCTCGCGGGGCGCTCCGTCATGGGCTGTGGGTGTGTGAGTCATGGGCCGGCACTGTGGCCTGCACATACCTCCCGTTGCGGGGTCCTCGCCGCTCGACGACCTCTCGGCTACCAAGCCTACGACCAGGCGCCGACAAGCCCGTAGCGGTTTACGGGTGGGCCGCCCGGAACCCGATCGTCGGCACGGCCCTGCGCAGCGGCCAGGAGCGGTCCGGGGCGGGCAGGATCCGCTCCAGGAAGGCGTAGCGGCCGCGCAGCGCCTCGGGGTCCTGGCAGGCGTGGCCCTGGACGTGCTGCCACCAGGCGGCGATCTCGCCCCAGGTCGGGGCGGACAGCGAGCCGCCGAACTCCTGCACCGACAGCGCCGCGGTCAGGCCGGCGAAGGCGAGCCGGTCGGCGAGCGGCCAGTCGGCCAGGGTGCCGGTGACGAAGCCGGCGACGAAGACGTCCCCCGCGCCGGTCGGGTCGAGGGCGGAGACCTGGATGGCGGGGACCTCGGCGGTCTCGCCGGTGGCGCCGTCGACGGCGTAGGCGCCCTCGGCACCGAGGGTGACGACGGCGTAGCGGACCTTGTCGGCGAGGGCGCGGGCGGCGGCCCGGGGGCAGTCGGTGCGGGTGTAGCGCATCGCCTCGGCGGCGTTGGGCAGGAAGGCCTCGCAGTGCTGGAGGTCGGTGAGGCCCGCCAGGTCCCAGCGGCCGGTGTCGTCCCAGCCGACGTCGGCGAAGACCTTGGCGCCGCCGCGGGCGGCCCGGGCGACCCACTCCTCGGAGCGGCCGGGCACGAGGGAGGCGACGGCGGCGCGCGCGTGCGGCGGGTAGGCGGGCAGGGCGCCGTCGAGCGGCGGGGCCTCGTGGCCGTGGGAGACCATCGTGCGCTCGCCCTCGTAGGCCATGGAGACGGTGACGGGCGAGTGCCAGCCGGGCACGGTCCGGGAGAGCGAGAGGTCGATCCCCTCGCCCTGTTCCAGGGCGTCCCAGCAGTACTCGCCGTAGTGGTCGTCGCCGAAGGCGGCGGCGAGCGAGGTCCGGAGCCCGAGCCGGGCGAGGGCGGTGGCCATGTTGGCGACGCCGCCCGGGCTCGACCCCATCCCCCGGGCCCAGGACTCGGTGCCGCGGACGGGCGCGCTGTCCAGTCCGGTGAAGATGATGTCCAGGAAGACGGTGCCGGTCAGGAAGACGTCGCAGGCCGGGTCGGTGGGCTCGCGCAGGCGCACCAACGGGTCGACCCCTGCGTCGTGTTGCGGCTGCTCTCCCCTTGCTGTGGTCACGGCAGACTCCCCGGTCGCGGTGCGGATCAGATCAGTGTGCCTGATGGGGATGGGGTGACGGGCTGGACGCACAGAAATACGCCCTCTTACCCCCGCCCCGACCTGCCAAACCGTTGGTGACCCGGATCACACGCCGAACCGGCGGAAACCACCTTCTCCGGCCGCCCGCCCGCTTGATACACATGGTTCCGCGACCCCGTGCCCCGCGCACGCCCCGGGCGCTCCACCCCTCCCCTTCCGTTCCTGGGAACGCCCATGTCCTCGCGGACCCGCGGCGGGGCGCTCGTCGCCCTCGTCGCCCTCTTCACCGCCGGCTACCTCGCCCCGTACCTGCTGCCGACCGTCGTCGGCCGCCTCTCCGCCGGACTCGGCCTCACGCCCGCGCAGGCGGGCCTGGTCGGCTCCGTCCTCCTCCTCGGCTCCTCGACCGCCGGCTTCACGCTCGCCGCGCGCGGGGAGCGGATCGGGCCGCGCCGCGCCGCCCGCGCCGGCCTGCTCGCGATGGCCGTCGGATACGGCTCCGCCGCCGCGACCGGCCTCGTGCCGCTGGTGGTCGCGGGCGCGGTCCTCGGCGGCCTCGGCTCGGGCACCGCGACGGCGGTGGCCGTGGCGGGGATCGCCGGCCGGCGCGACCCGCACCGCGCCTCGACCCTCGGCCTGCTCTCCGTCTCGGCGACGGCGGGCGCCCTCTACCTGACCCTCCCGCACCTCGGCGGCGGCCACGCCGCCCCGCTCCTCGCGATCGCCTGCGCGGCGGCCCTGGTCGGGCCGGCCACGGGGCTGCTGCCGGACGCCGGACGCGCGGTGCGGGATCGGTCGGCGACGGCCACGGCCTCCGGCAGGGGGTCCTCCGACAGGGGGCCCGGGGCCGCGGCGGCCCCGGGGCCCCTGCCGTACCGGCGGGCCGGTGCCGTGCTCGCCGGAGGCGTCCTGTGCTGGTCCCTCGCGCAGAACGCCCTGTGGGGCGTGAGCGGCCGCATCGGGCTCACCCAGGCGGGCCTCTCCGAGGTCACCGTCGGCGCGGTCTTCGCGGCGGCGCTCGGCGCGGGCCTCGCCGGCGTCACGGCGGCGGGCGCGCTCGGCTCGCGCCTGGGCCGGGCGGTCCCCATCGGCGCGGGCACGGTGGTCATCGCGGGCTGCGTGTGGCTGAGCTCCTCCGCCGAGGACCTCACCGGCTTCGCGACCGGCGAGATCCTCTGGAACACCGTCTACCCGGTCGTCCTGTCCTACCTCCTGGGCCTGGCCGCCTCCCTCGACCCGCGCGGCCGCTGGGCCGTCATGGTCGGCTCGGCCTCCTCCCTCGGCGTGGCCTGCGGCCCGGTGACCGGCTCCCTGCTCTCCGACCGCGCGGGCTACCCGGGCATGGGCCTGGTCCTCTGCGCCCTGCTCCTGCTGGTCGCCGCCCCCATGACGGCGGTCGCCCGCCACGCCTCCGGCCGCCCCCTGGTCCCGGGCTCGATCCGCCGCCGCGGCGGGGCGCCCGCCGCGGTGCTCGCGGGGCGGGGACCGGGGACGACGGCCCTGGTCCCCCAGGTGGGGGCGCCGGAGCAGGAGGTCACGCCGGTCGGGGTCCCGGCGGGGCGCCGCCGCATGGCGAGGTCGGCGTTCCGTCTGGCCCGCCCGTCGGACCGGGGCTGAGGGCTCACTCCCGGGCGAACCGCCAGAAGCGGTCGGCGTACGGGCCGCAGGGGGCCTGGTCGACGGGCGCGGTCTCGTGGGTGGCCGCGCCGGGGACGGCGAGGCAGAGCCCGCTGTTGGCGTTCACGATCCGGTAGAGCGGACGCCCGCCGCCGTCCCGCTTCTGGTACTCGACCCGCCAGAAGTGGTCGGGATAGTCGCCGCAGGGGAACTGGTTGACCCGCACCGCCGCGTCCTTGCTCGCGGCCGGCACGGCCGCGCAGTAGCCGCTGTTGCCGTTCACGATCCGGTAGCGGATCCGGCCCGCGCCGTCCGCGCCCGCGGCCCTCAGACGCCAGAAGTGGTCGGCGTACGGGCCGCAGCCGAACTGGTTCAGGTCGACGACCTCGGTCGACGCGCCGGGCACCGCGAGGCACAGACCGCTGTGGCCGTTCACGATCCGTACGAGCGAGCCCACGGGGGGTGCCACGGCGCTGCCGGTGTCCTGCCGGGCGGGCGGGGCGGGCGGGGCCGGCGCCGTGGACCGCCGGGCGGGCGGGGTCGTCGCCGGCGCCCCGGTGGGAGCCCGGGTCGGCGACGGCGCGGAGACCGGCGGCGAGGGGCTCGGTGGCGCCGGGGCCGAGGACGTCGCGGAGGCCGACGGAACGGCCGGGGCGGCCGGGGCGGCGCTCGTGGTGGACGGGGCGGCGGACGGCGCGCCCTGGACGGGCGGCGCGCCCGCGCTGCCCGCGCGCTGTGTCTGCACCAGGACCGTCGCGAGAATGCCGATCAGCGGCACCACGACCCCGGCCACCCACCAGGCCCACCGGGGCGGCTGGTAGGGGGGCCGGCCGACGGCCGCGCCCGGATCCGTGCTCCTGGGCTCCCCCGTGGGACCGGACGCGTCTGACACCCTGCTGCTCCCCCCGGAGACGACTGCCGGCGCCCAGTATCACCGCGCGGGGGGCCCGTGGGGCCGGTACGGCGGAAAACCGCCGCTACACGGCGAACTCGTACGCCTCCACCTCGGCGAGGTACCGCGCCCGCCGCTCCTCGTCGTCCTCCAGGAACGAGGCCCGGAAGGAGTTCCGCGCCAGCTCGCGGAGCTGTTCCGGCGACAGGCCCAGCGCGTCGCGCACCCCGTCGAAGTTGTCGCCCGCGTATCCCCCGAAGTAGGCGGGGTCGTCGGAGTTGACGGTGACGAGCAGCCCCGCCGACATCATCGCGGGCAGCGGATGGTCGGCGAGGGTGTCGACGACGCGGAGCCGGACGTTCGAGAAGGGGCACACCGTCAGCGGGATCCGCTCGCGGGCCAGCCGGTCGACGAGCTCCGGGTCCTCCATGCAGCGCAGCCCGTGGTCGATCCGCTCCGCGCCGAGCACGTCGAGCGCCTCGCGGACGTAGGCCGCCGGGCCCTCCTCGCCCGCGTGGGCGACGCGGCGCAGGCCGAGCCGGGCGGCCTCCTCGTACACCTCGCGGAACTTGGCCGGCGGGTGGCCGACCTCCGCCGAGTCCAGTCCGACCCCGGTGATCCGGTGCAGGTGCGGCTTCGCGGCGTCCAGGGTCGCGAGCGCCGACTCGGCCGACTGGTCGCGCAGGAAGCAGAGGATGAGCCGGGTGGAGATCCCGTACCGCTCCTCGGCGCGGTCGAGGGAGGCGCCGAGACCCTCGATCACGGTGCCGATCGGGACGCCGCGGGCGGTGTGCGCCTGCGGGTCGAAGAAGATCTCGGCGTGCCGGACGCCCTGGGCCGCGGCCCGCTCCAGGTAGGCGTCGGCGAGCTCGGTGAAGTCCTCGGCGGTGCGCAGGACCGCCATCAGGTTGTAGTAGAGGTCCAGGAAGGACTGGAGGTCGCTGAAGCTGTACGCCTCGCGGAGGGCGTCGGTGTCCGCGTACGGCAGGGTGACGCCGTTGCGGGCGGCGAGCGCGAAGGCGAGCTCGGGTTCGAGGGTGCCCTCGATGTGGAGGTGCAGTTCGGCCTTGGGTACAGGCATGTTCACGTTCGTTTCGGTACGGGGACCCTCATGAGGTCCTGGGCAATGCTCAGCTCGCCGTCGAACCCGGCCGCCCGCGCCTGCCGTTCGAAGGCGGCGGGGTCGGAGTAGCGCTGCGAGAAGTGGGTCAGGACGAGGTGCCGGACGCCCGCGTCCCGTGCGACGGCGGCGGCCTGTCCGGCCGTCAGGTGACCGTGGTCGGTGGCGAGCCGGACGTCCTCGTCGAGGAAGGTCGACTCGATGACGAGCATGTCGGCGCCCTCGGCGAGGGCGTGCACCCCGTCGCAGAGCCGGGTGTCCATGACGAAGGCGAAGCGCTGCCCGCGCCGGACCTCGCTGACCTCGTCGAGGGAGACGCCGTTCAGGCTGCCGTCGCGCTGGATCCGGCCGACGTCGGGGCCCTTGATGCCGTGCGCGGCGAGCTTCTCGGGCAGGAGGCGGCGCCCATCGGGCTCGATGATCCGGTAGCCGTAGGACTCGACGGGGTGGGAGAGCCGGCGGGCGTCCAGGGTGAAGGACCCGGTGACGGCGAGCGGCCCGTCGGCGGCCACCGGGACCTCGGTCAGCCGCACGGTCTCGCGGTAGGCCGTGGCGTACCGCAGGCGCTCGAAGAAGTGCTGCCCGCTCGCCGGGTAGTGGGCGGTGACCGGGTGGGGGACCTGGTCGAGGTTGATCCGCTGGATCACCCCGGCCAGGCCGAGCGAGTGGTCGCCGTGGAAGTGCGTGACGCAGATCCGGTCGAGGTCGTGCGCGGCGACCCCGGCCCGCAGCATCTGGCGCTGCGTGCCCTCGCCGGGGTCGAAGAGGATGCCCCTGCCGTCCCAGCGCAGCACGTAGCCGTTGTGGTTGCGGTGCCGGGTCGGGACCTGGCTCGCGGTCCCGAGGACGACCAGTTCGCGTACGGACACGGGTTACCCGGGGGGCCAGTTGAGGCCGCGGCCGCCGAGGACGTGCGCGTGGGCGTGGAAGACGGTCTGGCCGGCGCCGGCGCCGGTGTTGAAGACGATCCGGAAGCCGCTGCCGTCGATCTTCTCCTGCTCGGCGACCTCGCCCGCCTCCCGCAGTATGTCGGCGGCGACGGTCGGCGCGGCGGCGGCCAGCGACGCGGCGTCGGGGTAGTGCAGGCGCGGGATCACGAGGACGTGCGTGGGCGCCTGCGGGTTGATGTCGCGGAACGCGACGGTGGTCTCCGTCTCGCGCACGATCGTCGCCGGCACCTCCCCTTCCACGATCTTGCAGAACAGGCAGTCGCTCTGCGGCTCTCCGGCCATGTCCCGGGCCTCCTCGGTCTGATGGCGATCACTGACGACGCACTGACGATCAACTACCCGGTCATGCTATCCGCCGCCTCCGACAGCCGACGGAGAACCTCACGGCCGGGAAGAGGGCCTACTCCTTGGGTGTGCGGCGGTTGAGCGCCGAGCGGCTCACCCAGTACGTGATGATCACGCCCCAGAACAGGGGCGTGCCGAATCCGCTCACCACGCCCGGGTCGAAGGACCCCAGGGCGAGCGAGACGAGCGAGTAGAGGCCGAGGAGCCCGACGGCCCCCGCCATGAACAGCACGGGCCGGCAGTTGCGGGCCACGAGGAGCAGGGGCCGGCGCAGCCGGGGCGGCACCCGGCGGGCCATCCACACCCCCCACCCGGTCCAGGCGCCGAGGATCACGGCCCCGCCGACCAGGAGCGGCACGGCCGCGTCCGCCCCGGTCGCGCCGTCCGGGACCGCGGCGAGGGCGACGGCGGAGGCCAGGAAGCCGACGAGGGCGACCCAGCGGGCCCCGGCGGCGGTGTTCCAGGCCATGGCCTCCAGGTTGTAGCGGGCCTTGCGGTCGTGGAGGTCGAGCGCGGCGGAGGCGACGAAGCCCTCGGCGGCCTGCGTCCAGGCCCCGCGCCGGAACCAGCGGCGGCGCAGCCGCAGCAGCGAGAGGTTGTTGTGGGCCTCGCTGCTCTGCGGGTTGAGCCGCAGGGTCGTCTCGTACGCCCGCTGCGCGGTGGCGTGGTCGCCGCGCCGCTGGGCCGTGAGGCCGACGAGGAAGTGGGCCGCGTCCTCCTCGGGGGCGAGGCTCACGGCGACCCGCGCCGCCTCGTACGCCTCGACGGCACGCGCGGGCGTGCGCGCGTGCTCGGCGTGCTCGGCGAGGGCGGTGCCGAGCGCGTAGTGGCTGCCCCAGTGCTGCGGGGCGAGTTCCACGGCGTGCCGGGCGGTGGCCTCGGCCTCCTGGAACCGCCGGGCGGCGAGCAGGATGTGGACCCGCATCAGCCAGCCCCCGAGCAGCTCGGGCTCGCCCCTCAGCGCCTGGTCGACGGCGGTGAGCGCGGCGGCCCCGTCGCCGGCCCGGTGGTGGCAGCGGGCGAGCAGGAGGAGCGCCTGGGAGTCCTCCGGCTCGGTCGCCAGGTGCCGGGCGACGAGCTCGCCGGCCTGCGCGTACCGCCCGGTCTCGTAGAGCGCCTCGGCGCGGGCGAGCGCGGTGGAGGAGGCGGTCACAGCTTGCGCTTCCGCTTGAGGTGGGCGAGGAGGTCGTCGTACAGGCCGCCCTCGTTGGCGAACATGGCGACGTTGCGGGCCGCGGCGAACCACGGCTCCGTGGACGGCTTGATCTGCCGGGCCGCGCCGAGCAGGTCCTTGGTGGTGATCAGGCGGACGGAGCCGGTGCGGGCGGAGTCGAGGAGCGCGGCCTCGGCGGCCGTCTCGCAGACGTGCGCGAGGTCCGCGCCGGAGAAGTCCTCGGTGGCCTTGACGAGTCTGCCGAGGTCGACGGCCTCGATGGGGCGCTCCCGCAGGTGGTAGCGGAGGATCGCCTCCCGGGCGGCGGCGTCCGGCGGCAGCACGAGCAGCGTGCGGTCGAGGCGGCCCGGGCGGCGCAGCGCGATGTCCACGTCCCAGGGCACGTTGGTGGCGGCGAGGACGAAGACGCCCTCGTTGCCGGCGCCGCTCGCGATGCCGTCGAGCTCGGTGAGGAGCTGGTTGACGACGTTGCGCAGGCCGCTGTGGTGGGTGCGCGAGCGCTTGGCGCCGAGGGCGTCCAGCTCGTCGAGGAAGACGACGCAGGGCGCCTGGCGGCGGGCGGTCTCGAAGATGTCGTGGATGTTCTTCTCGGAGGCCCCGATCCACATGTCGAGGACGTCGGAGAGCGAGACGGTGAGGAAGTTCGCGCCGAGCTCGCCCGCGACGGCCCGCGCGACGAAGGTCTTGCCGCAGCCGGGCGGGCCGTAGAGGAGGAGGCCGCCGCGGAGCGACTTGCCGTACAGCCTGCGCAGTTCGGGGTTGCGCAGGGGCGCGAGGAAGGCGGCCTCCAGTCGCTCCTTGACCTCGTCCATGCCGCCGACGTCGGCGAGGCGCACGGCGCCGGGGGCGTCGACGTCCCATGCGGCGGCGTCCCCGGCGGTCCCGCCGGCGCCGTCTGCCTGCGGGTCGTCCAGGAACCGGGGACCGACGAGGTCCTGGACCTGCTGCTCGGCGGCGTCCCAGTCGAAGGAGGGGACGGCCGGGGGCTGCGCGGGCTCTTCGCGTACGGGCGCGACCGACACCTCGGGCGCGGGCGCGACCGGCACCTCGGGTGCGGGCGCCGTCGGCATCCCCATCGCCCGGACCATCAGCGCGCGGGCGTCCGCGTCGCCGGGCGCGTGCTGGAGCGCGACGGCCGCCTCCGCGACGGCCTCGTCGTTGCGGCCCTCCGCGAGGAGGAGCTCGGCGAAGTGGAGGCGCAGGGGAACGTCACCGGGGGCGGCGGCCACGGCGGCGCGCAGACTGCGGATGAGGGGGGACTCGTCGGCCATGGGGCCAGCCTAGAAAAGTCACCCCGTCCCCCGTCCAGCGGGTGGCCCGCCCTCGTAGGCTGCGGTCCATGAGACGTGCCCGCGCACCGCGCCGGCTGACGGTGGACGGCCGGGTCTGGCTGTGGAACGTCGGCCACACCCATCCCGGTTGCCGCACCTATGTCACGCTGCGCCGGGCCGAATCCCGCAACGCCCTGCTCAGGCTGGTGTTCGAGAGCGGTCCGGGCCGCGTCACGGCGGGTTTCCCGTACGGCGCGGGCGAGGTGGCCGCCGCCGGCGGGCACCTCAACCTGAACGAGCCGGGCGTGGTCCGCCGGCTCCTCGACCTGGCGGCGGCCCGCGGCCTCCTCCCGTACGAGAACGGCGTACGGGAAGTGGACGCCTGGCCGCTCTTCGACGCCTTGACGGGTTCGGACTAGCTCCAGCGGCCCGTGCGCCCCAGGACCAGGGCCGTCGCCGCCGTGCCGGCCGTGGAGGTGCGCAGGACGCTGCGGCCGAGGCGGTAGGGCTTCGCCCCGGCGGCCTCGAAGGCGGCGAGCTCGTCCGGGGAGACCCCGCCCTCGGGGCCGACGACGAGCACGATCGAGCCCTTGGCCGGGAGTTCGGCGGTGGCGAGCGTCCCGCTGGGGTGGTCGCGGTCCTCGTGCAGGACGGCCGCGAAGTCGGCGTCCGCGAGGAGGGCGGCGACCTGCTTGGTCGTCATGAGGTCGGCGACCTCGGGGAAGCGGGTCCGGCGCGACTGCTTGCCGGCCTCGCGCGCGGTGGACCGCCACTTGCCGAGCGCCTTGAGGCCCCGGTCCCCCTTCCACTGCGTGATGCAGCGGGAGGCGGCCCAGGGCACGATCCCGTCCACGCCGGTCTCCGTCATGGTCTCGACGGCGAGTTCGCCCCGGTCCCCCTTGGGAAGGGCCTGGACGACGGTGACGCGCGGCTCCTCCTCGGGGTCCTCGTGGACCTCGTCGACCCGCACGGTGAGCTCGTCCCTGCCCTCGGCGGAGACCACCACGCACTCGGCCCAGCGGCCCCGCCCGTCGGCGAGGACCAGCTCCTCCCCGGCGCGCAGCCGCTTCACGGAGACGGCGTGCCGCCCCTCGGGCCCGTCCAGGAGGAAACTCCCGGCACCGGGGACGGTGTCGACGACGAAGACGGGTGCGGTCATGAGGCGCTCCTGGGGGCGAGCCCGGAAAGGTCGGAGAGGGCGGTGTCGAGTTCGGCGGCCAGCACCTCGACCAGCTGCCCGGCGGGGAGCTCCCGGGCGAGGCGGTGGCCCTGGCCGGCCCACAGGGCCATGCCCTGGGCGTCGCCGGCGGCAGCGGCGGCCTTGCGGAGCGGGGCGGTGAGGTGGTGGATCTCGGGGTAGGCGGCGGGGGCGTACGGCCCGTGCTCGCGCATGAAGCGGTTGACGAGGCCGCGTGCCGGGCGCCCCGAGAAGGCCCGGGTGAGGGCGGTCCGGGTGAAGAGCGGGTCCGTCAGGGCCTGCTTGTGCAGCGGGTGGGCGCCCGACTCGGGGCAGGGGAGGAAGGCGGTGCCGAGCTGGGCGGCGTCGGCCCCGGCGGCGAGGACGGCCGCGATCTGCGCACCGCGCATGATGCCGCCGGCGGCGACGATCGGCAGCGCGACGGCCTCCCGGACCTGGGTGACGAGGGTGAGGAGCCCGGTCCCGGGAGCGCCCTCGTCGGACGGGTCGTCGCGGTACGTGCCCTGGTGTCCGCCGGCCTCGACGCCCTGGACGCAGACGGCGTCGGCGCCGGCCCGCTGCGCGGCGAGGGCCTCGTCGGCGGAGGTGACGGTGACGATCGTGTACGTGCCGACGCGGTCGAAGGCGTGGAAGGTCTCCTTCGCCGGACAGCCGAAGGTGAAGGAGACGACGGGGACCGGGTCCTCCAGGAGGATGGCCAGCTTGGCGTCGTAGGCGTCGTCGCGGGAGTCGTCGGTCTCGCCGAGGGGGGTGTCGTACCAGGTGGCCTCGCCCGCGAGCTGGTGGCGGTAGACCTCGACGGCGGCGGGGTCGGCGGGCCGCCCGTCCTGCGGCATGAAGAGGTTGACCCCGAAGGGGCGCGCGGTGAGCCCGCGCACCCGCTTGATCTCCTGGTACAGGCCTCCGGCCGTCTTGTACCCGGCGGCGAGGAAGCCGAGCGCCCCGGCCTCGCAGACGGCTCCGACGAGCTCGGGACAGGAGGCGCCACCCGCCATGGGGGCCTGCACGATCGGGAACCGAGAGAGATCGTTCAGTGCGGTGGTGGACATACGGGCATCGTGTCATGCCCGTACGGAGCGGTAGGAAAAGGGGCGGCACCGGAGTGCCGCCCCTTCCTCAGGCCTACCGCCCGTCGAACGCGTCCTTGAGCCGCGAGAACAACCCCTGCTGCCCCGGCTGACCGTGCCGACCCGGGGGACGACCCCCGGAACCCCCGGCCGAGCGCCTACCGCCCGTTGAACGCGTCCTTGAGCCGCGAGAACAACCCCTGCTGCCCCGGCTGACCGTGCCGACCCGGGGGACGACCCCCGGAACCCCCGGCCGAGCGCCTACCGCCCGTTGAACGCGTCCTTGAGCCGCGAGAACAACCCCTGCTGCCCCGGCTGGAACTGCCCCGTGGGCCGCTCCTCGCCGCGCAGCTTGGCCAGTTCGCGCAGGAGGCGCTCCTGCTCCGCGTCGAGCTTGCTCGGGGTCGTCACCTCGACGTGCACGATCAGGTCGCCGCGGCCGTTGCCCCGCAGGTGCGTGACGCCGCGCCCGTGCAGCGGGATCGACTGGCCGGACTGCGTGCCCGGCCGGATGTCGATCTCCTCGACGCCGTCGAGGGTCTGCAGCGGCACCTTGGTGCCGAGCGCGCCCGCCGTCATCGGGATGGTGACCGTGCAGTGCAGGTCGTCGCCGCGCCGCTGGAAGACCTCGTGCGGGGTCTCGTGGATCTCGACGTACAGGTCGCCGGCGGGACCGCCGCCGGGGCCGACCTCGCCCTCGCCCGCGAGCTGGATGCGGGTGCCGTTGTCGACACCGGCCGGGATCTTGACCGTGAGCGTGCGGCGGGACCGCACCCGCCCGTCGCCGGCGCACTCGGGGCACGGGGTGGGCACGACCGTGCCGAAGCCCTGGCACTGCGGGCAGGGGCGGGAGGTCATGACCTGGCCGAGGAAGGACCGCGTGACCTGGGAGACCTCGCCGCGGCCGCGGCACATGTCACAGGTCTGCGCGGAGGTGCCGGGCGCGGCGCCCTCACCCGAACAGGTGGTGCAGACGACGGCCGTGTCGACCTGGATGTCCTTGGTGGTGCCGAAGGCCGCCTCGTTGAGGTCGATCTCCAGGCGGATCATGGCGTCCTGGCCGCGGCGGGTGCGCGAGCGCGGGCCGCGCTGCGAGGCCGTGCCGAAGAAGGCGTCCATGATGTCGGAGAAGTTGCCGAAGCCACCCGCTCCGAAGCCGCCGCCCGCACCGGCGCCGCCGGAGGCCGAGAGCGGGTCGCCGCCGAGGTCGTAGACCTGCTTCTTCTGCGGGTCCGAGAGGACCTCGTAGGCGGCGTTGATCTCCTTGAAGCGCTCTTGCGTCTTCGGATCGGGATTGACGTCCGGGTGCAGCTCGCGCGCGAGCCTCCGGAAGGCCTTCTTGATCTCGTCCTGGGACGCGTCGCGGCGCACGCCGAGTACGGCGTAGTAGTCCGTGGCCACTTACGACTCCGCCAGGATCTGTCCGACGTAACGTGCCACTGCGCGTACCGCTCCCATCGTTCCGGGGTAGTCCATGCGGGTCGGTCCGACCACGCCGAGTTTGGCGACTGCCTCGCCGCCCGAACCGTAGCCGACCGAGACGACGGACGTGGAGCTCAGCCCCTCGTGGGCGTTCTCGTGCCCGATGCGTACGGTCATGCCCGATTCCTTGGCCTCGCCGAGCAGCTTGAGGAGCACGACCTGCTCCTCCAGGGCTTCCAGGACGGGCCTGATCATCAGGGGGAAGTCGTGTCCGAAGCGGGCGAGATTGGCGGTGCCGCCGATCATCAGCCGCTCCTCGTGCTCCTCGACGAGGGTTTCGAGGAGGGTCGCGAGCACGGTGGAGACCGTGGCGCGGTCCTCGGCCTCCTCGAAGGACTCGGGGAGGTCCTGCACCAGCTGCGGCACGTCGGCGAACCGGCGGCCGACGACCCGGCTGTTGAGCCGGGCCCGCAGGTCGGCGAGCGAGGTCTCGCCGAAGGGCGCGGGGCAGTCGACGACGCGCTGCTCGACCCGGCCGGTGTCCGTGATGAGGACGAGCATCAGGCGGGCGGGGGCCAGCGAGAGCAGCTCCACGTGCCGGACGGTCGAGCGGGTCAGCGAGGGGTACTGGACGACGGCGACCTGGCGGGTCAGCTGGGCGAGCAGTCGTACCGTACGCCCGACGACGTCGTCGAGGTCGACGGCTCCGTCGAGGAAGTTGTGGATGGCCCGCCGCTCGGGCGTCGACAGCGGCTTGACGCCGGCGAGCCGGTCGACGAAGAGCCGGTAGCCCTTGTCGGTGGGGATGCGCCCGGCGCTCGTGTGGGGCTGGGCGATGTACCCCTCGTCCTCCAGGACGGCCATGTCGTTGCGCACGGTGGCGGGCGACACGCCGAGCTTGTGGCGCTCGGTGAGCGCCTTGGAGCCGACCGGCTCCTCCGTCCCGACGTAGTCCTGGACGATGGCACGCAGGACCTCGAGCCTGCGTTCGCTGAGCATCGTGGCGCACCTCCAGCTGTCGACGTCGTTCCGGTTGCTCCGCTTTTGGCACTCGCCCTGTCCGAGTGCCAGCGATCCCCCGGTCAGTGTACGGCGGCGGGCATCGCTCCTGGCAAGGAGGCGGCGCCCGCACCGGTTAGCGTCGCCTCATGGAGACGGATTGGGAAGCGTACGGATGGGAGCGTCTCGAGGACGGGGTGGGCCGGCGACGGCTGCCCGGCTGGGACGCCACGGTGGGGCTGGTCCTGGGCACACGGGCGGTCCTGCTGTACGACACGGGGTCCACGCTCGCGGAGGGCGCCGAGCTGCGCGCACAGGTGGCGGCGCTCACGGGCGGCCGAAAGGTGACGCACATCGCACTCAGCCACCCCCACTTCGACCACGTCCTCGGCACGGCGGCCTTCGCCGGGGCGGAGGTCTTCGGCGCGGTGGGCTCGGACGACCTCATGAACGGCGCCAGGGCCCGGGAGGAGCTGTACGGGGACGCGGTACGGCAGGGGGTCGATCCGCGGGCGGCGAGGGAGGCGGCGGACGTCCTGGTGGCCCCCCGGCACCTGGTCACGGGCGAGTGGACGCTCGACCTGGGCGGCCGCCAGGTCCTCCTGGCGAACGTGGGCCCCGGCCACACGGGCCACGACCTGGCGCTCTGCGTCCCGGGCCCGCGCGAGATCGTCTTCTGCGGCGACCTGGTGGAGGAGTCGGGCGAGCCGCAGGCCGGCCCGGACGCGATCCCGTCCCGCTGGCCCGACGCCCTGGACCGGCTGCTCGCCCTGGGCGGCGAGGAGGCGGCGTACGTGCCGGGGCACGGGGCGGTGGTGGACGCCGCGTTCGTCCGGGCGCAGCGCGATGAACTGGCACGCCGCTTCGGCGTGGCATAACGTCGCCCGAATGCGTGGCCGCGTCCAGGATCTGACGCCGCCTCGGCCGCGCGTCCACGGAGGAGACGGAACTGAGCCCATGCGTAGCTACAACCCGGACCTGACGCCGCCCTGGAAGAAGTCGGCGCCCGTCCCGGAGATCCCGGCGGAGCGCGACCTGGTCGTCGAGGAGGTCGCCACGGGCTTCTGCGGGGCGGTGATCCGCTGCGAGGCGGGCACCGTGACCCTGGAGGACCGCTTCGGCAAGCACCGGGTCTTCCCGCTGGAACCGCGCGGCTTCCTCCTGGAGGGCAAGGTCGTGACCCTGGTCCGCCCGGCGTCGGGCGGACCGGTGCGCCCCACCCGCACGGCCTCCGGCTCGATCGCGGTCCCGGGCGCACGCGCGCGCGTGGCACGTGCGGGCCGGATCTACGTCGAAGGCCGCCACGACGCGGAGCTCGTGGAGCGGGTCTGGGGCGACGACCTGCGGATCGAGGGCGTGGTCGTGGAGTACCTGGAGGGCGTCGACGACCTGCCGGCGATCGTCGCGGAGTTCGCCCCGGGGCCGGACGCCCGGCTCGGCGTCCTGGTGGACCACCTGGTCCCGGGCTCGAAGGAGTCGAGGATCGCCGCGCAGGTGACCTCACCGGACGTCCTGGTCGTCGGCCACCCGTACATCGACGTCTGGGAGGCGGTGAAACCGTCCTCCCTGGGCATCCCGGCCTGGCCGGCGGTCCCCCGCGGCCAGGACTGGAAGACGGGCGTCTGCCGCGCCCTCGGCTGGCCCTCGGACAACACGGGCGCGGTCTGGCAGGCGATCCTCAAGCGCGTCCACTCCTACAAGGACCTGGAGCCGGAGCTGCTGGGCCGGGTGGAGGAACTGATCGACTTCGTGACGGCACCGTAGCGCGGGCGGCGGTGCGCGGCCCCGGGGAGCAGCCTCCCCGGGCCCCGGGCCCTCGACCCGCACGCGGACCGACGTCCCGGGACAGGGGTGTCCCGGCGTCTCGGGACTACGGATCCGCGCCACGCCGGACGGGGCCGTGCGAGCGTGGCGGAGTCCTCACCGGCGCCGCCCTTCCGCCGCGCCGCCACCGTCACGTCATCCGGAGGAATCCGTGTTCTCCCACCCCGCATTCACGAGGGCCGCACTGCTCGTGTCCGCCACCGCTGTCGCCGTGACGGGCCTGGCGGGCACCGCCAGTGCCCGCCCGGGCGCCCCCTACCTCTCGTACGGCAGCCAGGGCGAGGGCGTGAAGTGCGTCCAGATCGCGGTGAACTGGGCCAACGCCTACCCCGTCACCCTGGCCGAGGACGGCATCTGGGGCGAGCGGACGCAGTGGGGCGTGGTCGCCTTCCAGCGCTGGAAGCTGGGTGACTCCCAGGCGGACGGCATCGTCGGGCCCAACACCGGCGACAAGATGCTGGAGACCCTGCGGGCGTACAACCCGGAGACGGCGAACTACTGCTACCGCTACCTGCCGAGCCACTGACACCCCCGGGCGTGCCCACCGCCCCGGGGGCACGCCGGGCGGGGGCACGCCCGGCGCCCGGGGCACGCCGGGCAGGGGCCCCGGGGCACGCCGGGCCCACCTCCGCGAGGCTCTCTTCGCCCCCTGGGCCCTGTCCGGGCCCTGATCCGCCGGACAGGCCGTGGCCCTGGCCCTGGTCCTGGTCCTGGTCCTGGCGTCCTAATCCACCAGGTCCCGCACCACCGCGTCCGCCAGCAGCCGTCCCCGCAGCGTCAGGACCGCCCGCCCCGCCTCGTACGACGCGGGGTCGAGCAGCTCCTCCCCCAGCGCCTTCCGCGACGCCGCGAGTCCCGCCGGCTTGAGGATCGACAGCTCGACGCCCTCCCGCAGCCGCAGCTCCAGGAGGATCCGCTCCACCCGCCGGTCCTCCTCCGCGAGGATCTCCCGGCCGGCGCCGGGCGACCGGCCCTCCGCCAGCGCCGCCGCGTACGCGCCGGGGTGCTTCACGTTCCACCAGCGGACGCCGCCCACGTGCGAGTGCGCCCCCGGGCCGGCCCCCCACCAGTCGGCGCCGCGCCAGTACAGCTCGTTGTGGAGGCAGCGTCCGGCCTCGGAGGTGGCCCAGTTGGACACCTCGTACCAGGAGAAGCCCGCCTCCTCGAAGGCCGCGTCCGCGATCAGGTAGCGGTCGGCGTGGACGTCGTCGTCGGTCATGGGCACCTCGCCGCGCCGGATGCGCCGGGCGAGCTGCGTGCCCTCCTCGACGATCAGGGCGTAGGCGCTCACGTGGTCGGGGCCGGCGCCGATCGCCGCTTCCAGCGAGGCCCGCCAGTCGTCGTCGGACTCGCCGGGCGTGCCGTAGATGAGGTCGAGGTTGACGTGCTCGAACCCGGCGGCCCGCGCCTCGCCGACGCACGCCTCGGGCCGCCCCGGGGTGTGCGTGCGGTCGAGGATCTTCAGGACGTGCTGCCGGGCGCTCTGCATGCCGAAGGAGATCCGGTTGAAACCCCCCTCCCGCAGCTCGGCGAGATAGGCGGGGTCCACGGACTCCGGATTCGCCTCCGTCGTCACCTCGGCGTCGTCCGCGAGCCCGAACTCGTCCCGGACGGCGCCGAGCATCCGCACGAGGTCCCCGGCGGCGAGGAGCGTCGGGGTGCCGCCGCCGACGAAGACGGTCCGCACGGGCCGGGGGTCGTCGCCGAGGACCTTCCGGGCGAGGCGGATCTCCTCGACGACCTGGTCGGCGTAGTTGTCGCGGGAGGCGAGCACCCCGCCCGTACCGCGCAGCTCGCTCGCCGTGTACGTGTTGAAGTCGCAGTAGCCGCAGCGGGTCGCGCAGTACGGCACGTGCAGGTAGAACCCGAGCGGCCGCTCCCCGGCCCCTTCGAGGGCGTGCGGGGGCAGCGCCCCGTCGTCGGGAACGGACTCACCATCGGGCAGTACGGAAGGCATGAGCCCCATTGTCCCGTACTGCCCGGGTGAAGGTCCCGCGTCGTCGCTCAGGCCTCCCGCGACCCCGCGTACATCTCCTCGATGAGGTCCTTGTACTCCCGCTCGACGACCGGCCGCTTCAGCTTCAGGGACGGGGTGAGCTCGCCGTGCTCGATGTCGAGGTCGCGCGGCAGCAGACGGAACTTCTTGATCGTCTGCCAGCGCTGGAGGCCCTCGTTGAGCCGGTCGACGTAGCCCTGGATCAGCTTCTCGGTCCGCGGGTCGGCGACGACCTCCGCGTACGACTTGCCACCGAGGTCGTGCTCGGCGGCCCAGCCGAGGAGGGAGGGCTCGTCGAGGGCGATGAGGGCGGTGCAGAAGTTCCGGTCGGCGCCGTGGACGAGGATGTTCGAGACGAACGGGCAGACGGCCTTGAACTGGCCCTCGACCTCGGCCGGCGCGATGTACTTGCCGCCGGACGTCTTGATCAGGTCCTTCTTCCGGTCGGTGATCCGGAGGTAGCCGTCGGCGGACAGCTCGCCGATGTCGCCGGTGTGGAACCAGCCGTCGGACTCCAGGACCTCGGAGGTCTTCTCCGGCAGGCCGTGGTAGCCCTCCATGATGCCGGGGCCGCGCAGCAGGATCTCGCCGTCGTCGGCGATCCGGACCTCGGTGCCGGGGAGCGGCTTGCCGACGGTGCCGGTGCGGTAGGCCTCGCCCGGGTTGACGAAGGAGGCGGCGGAGGACTCGGTGAGGCCGTAGCCCTCCAGGATGTGGATGCCGGCGCCGGCGAAGAAGTAGCCGATCTCGGGGGCGAGGGCGGCCGAGCCGGAGACGCAGGCGCGCAGGTTGCCGCCGAAGGCCTCGCGGATCTTGGCGTAGACGAGCGCGTCGGCGACCTTGTGCTTCGCGGAGAGGCCGAAGGGCGCGGAGGCGGTGCCGGTGCGGCGGAAGTTGTCCTGGGTGGCCTTGGCGTACTCGCGGGCGACGTCGGCCGCCCACTGGAAGATCTTGTACTTGGCGCCGCCGCCCGCGCGGGCCTTGGCCGCGACCCCGTTGTAGACCTTCTCGAAGATGCGGGGCACGGCCGCCATGTAGGTCGGCTGGACGACCGGCAGGTTCTCGATGATCTTGTCGACGCGGCCGTCGACGGCGGTGACGTGACCGACCTCGATCTGGCCCGAGGTGAGGACCTTGCCGAAGACGTGGGCGAGCGGCAGCCACAGGTACTGGACGTCGTCCTGGGTGACGAGGCCGGTGGCGGCGATGGCCTTGGCCATGTACGACCAGTTGTCGTGCGGGAGGCGGACGCCCTTGGGGCGGCCGGTGGTGCCGGAGGTGTAGATGAGGGTGGCGAGCTGCGTGGAGGTGATCGCCGCGACCCGCTCCTTGACCGCCTCGGGGTGCTCCACCAGATGGGCCTTGCCCCGCGCCTCGAGCTCGGCGAGCGTGAGGACGAACTCGCCGTCGCTCTCCACGCCGGTGGCGTCGATGACGACCACGTGGTGGAGGTTCGGCAGCTCGGCGCGGCGCTCGACGGCCTTGGCCAGCTGGGCCGCGTCCTCGGCGATGAGGACCCTCGACTCGGAGTCGGAGAGGATGAACGCCGACTCCTCGGCGTTGGTCTGCGGGTAGACCGTGGTGGTCGCGGCGCCCGCGCACATCACGCCGAGGTCGGAGAGGATCCACTCCACCCGGGTGGAGGAGGCGAGGGCGACGCGCTCCTCGGCCTGGACGCCGAGGTCGACGAGGCCGGCGGCGATCGCGTAGACCCGCTCGGCGGCCTGCCCCCAGCTGAGCGACTTCCAGTCGTCCGGGCCGGCGCCGGAGGCGGCGGGGACCGGGTAGCGGTAGGCCTCCGCGTCCGGGGTCCGCTCGACGCGCTCAAGGAAGAGGGTCGCCACGGAGGGCGGCCGGTTCTCGATCTGGGTCTGTGTGTCGCTCACGACGTCCTCCGGGCGGCGGCGGTGCCTGCTGGTGGTTCGTAACTAACTGGCGAGTAACCTTCGAGCCGGGATCAGAGTAAAGGCCCGAGGACCGGCGCGTAAGGCCCTGCAGGGCGTCGCTTCATAACGAACGGGCCCACCCGGGCTACGGCGAACGGGCCCACGCGCACCTGGCGCGTGGGCCCGTTCGTTGCACGGGGCAGCTACTGCGGACGCCCCGACTACTTCTTCTTGCCGGAGGACTCGTCGCTCGACAGGACGGCGATGAAGGCCTCCTGCGGCACCTCCACCGAGCCGACCATCTTCATGCGCTTCTTGCCTTCCTTCTGCTTCTCCAGCAGCTTCCGCTTACGGGAGATGTCACCGCCGTAGCACTTGGCGAGGACGTCCTTCCGGATGGCGCGGATGGTCTCGCGGGCGATGACCCGGGAGCCGATGGCGGCCTGGATCGGCACCTCGAAGGCCTGCCGGGGGATGAGCTCGCGCAGCTTCGCGACGAGCCGGACACCGTAGGCGTACGCGGCGTCCTTGTGGGTGACGGCCGAGAAGGCGTCCACCTTGTCGCCGTGCAGCAGGATGTCGACCTTGACCAGGCTGGAGGCCTGCTCGCCGGTGGGCTCGTAGTCGAGGGAGGCGTAACCGCGCGTCTTGGACTTCAGCTGGTCGAAGAAGTCGAAGACGATCTCGGCGAGGGGCAGGGTGTAGCGGATCTCGACCCGGTCCTCGGAGAGGTAGTCCATGCCGATCAGGGTGCCGCGACGGGTCTGGCAGAGCTCCATGATCGCGCCGATGAACTCGCTCGGGGCGAGGATCGTGGCGCGCACGACGGGCTCGAACACGTCGCTGATCTTGCCCTCGGGGAACTCGCTCGGGTTCGTGACCGTGTGCTCGCTGCCGTCCTCCATGACCACGCGGTAGACCACGTTGGGGGCGGTGGCGATCAGGTCGAGCCCGAACTCGCGCTCCAGCCGCTCACGGATCACGTCGAGGTGGAGGAGGCCGAGGAAGCCGACGCGGAAGCCGAAGCCGAGGGCGGCGGAGGTCTCCGGCTCGTAGACCAGCGCGGCGTCGTTGAGCTGGAGCTTGTCGAGGGCCTCGCGGAGGTCCGGGTACTCCGAGCCGTCCAGCGGGTAGAGGCCCGAGAAGACCATCGGCTTCGGGTCCTTGTAACCGCCGAGGGGTTCGGTGGCACCCTGGTTCAGGGAGGTGATCGTGTCACCGACCTTGGACTGGCGGACGTCCTTCACACCGGTGATGAGGTAGCCCACCTCGCCGACGCCGAGACCGTCGGACGAGGTCATCTCGGGCGAGGAGACGCCGATCTCCAGGAGCTCGTGGGTGGCGCCGGTCGACATCATCCGGATGCGCTCGCGCTTGTTGAGCTGTCCGTCGACGACACGCACATAGGTCACGACGCCCCGGTACGAGTCGTACACGGAGTCGAAGATCATCGCGCGGGCGGGCGCGTCGGCGACGCCGACCGGGGCCGGGATGTCCTGCACGACGCGGTCGAGCAGCGCCTCGACGCCCATGCCCGTCTTCGCGGAGACCTTGAGGACGTCCTCCGGCTGGCAGCCGATGAGGTTGGCCAGCTCGTCGGCGAACTTCTCGGGCTGGGCGGCCGGCAGGTCGATCTTGTTGAGGACCGGGACGATCGTGAGGTCGTTCTCCATCGCGAGGTACAGGTTCGCGAGGGTCTGCGCCTCGATGCCCTGTGCCGCGTCCACGAGCAGGATCGTGCCCTCGCAGGCGGCCAGCGAGCGCGAGACCTCATAGGTGAAGTCGACGTGCCCGGGGGTGTCGATCATGTTCAGGATGTGCGTGTTGCCCTGGGCCGGCCCCTCGGTCGGCGCCCACGGCAGCCGGACCGCCTGGGACTTGATCGTGATGCCCCGCTCCCGCTCGATGTCCATGCGGTCGAGATACTGGGCACGCATCTGCCGCTGGTCGACCACACCGGTCAGCTGGAGCATCCGGTCGGCAAGCGTGGACTTGCCGTGGTCGATGTGCGCGATGATGCAGAAGTTGCGGATCAGAGCCGGGTCGGTACGGCTCGGCTCGGGCACGTTGGTAGGAGTCGCGGGCACGCAGGGATCTCGTCTCGGGCGATGTTCAGAACGGATACGTAGAGACCATGGTCCCATGCCCGGCGCCCGGCGCCCGGTTTGGGCGGCCCCGAGGGTGGCTGATAGTGTGGACAGCCGTGTCTCGCATGCCCTCTCAGCTGCGGGGCGCGTCCAGAAGGAACATCGAACCTGTAAAGGCTCTTTTCGTGGCGAACATCAAGTCCCAGATCAAGCGGAACAAGACGAACGAGAAGGCGCGCCTGCGCAACAAGGCCGTCAAGTCCTCGCTCAAGACCGCGATCCGCAAGGCCCGTGAGGCTGTCGCCGCCGGCGACCTCGAGAAGGCCACCGTTGCCACTCGCGCCGCCTCGCGTCAGCTCGACAAGGCTGTCTCGAAGGGTGTCATCCACAAGAACGCCGCCGCCAACAAGAAGTCGGCTCTGGCGCTCAAGGTTGCCTCCCTCCAGGGCTGAGCTCTGATGTGATCGGCCGTACGGGAACCAGCGGGCCCTCTACCCCGCTCCCGCCCGGCCACCCAGGACTCGCACGCGGACGCGTTCGCCACGCGTGTGCGAGCCCACCCGCACCAACGCCGAAGGCCCCGCCGCCTCCTTCCCCAGGAGCGCCGGGGCCTTCGCCGTACCCGGCCGACCCCGAACGAGCCACCACGAAGACCCCACGAGCCCGAAGCCACCACAGGACCGCCAGGCACCGCGCGCCCGGCGGAACCCACGACCGGTGGCGCGAAGCCACCGCAGGAGCGCCAGGCACCGCGCGCCCGGCGACACCCGGGACCGGTGGCACGAAGCCACCGCAGGGCTACCGGGTACCGCGTGCCCGGCAGGGTCGGAACCGGCACCGCGAAGCCACCGCGGGACTACCGGGTACCGCGCGCCCGGCGGGAGCCGGAACCGGTGGCGCGAAGCCACTACAGGGCTGCCCGCCCCTGTGTACTCGGCGGGCCCCGAGGGCAGCGCCACGAAACCAGCCGCAGCGCCCCCGGCAGCACGAGGTCTGCGGCGCAGAGCCACCACCCGGCTGCCAGGCCCCGCCTACCCCACGGGCCCCGGAGCCCACGGCGCGAAGCCGACGCAGGGCTACCAGCCCCTGTGCATCCGGCGGGACCCGGAACCGGTGGCGCCAAGCCACCGCGGGACTACCGGACGCCGCGCGCCCGGCGGGAGCCGGAACCGGTGGCGCGAAGCGCGGCCGCCACCGTCAGGCCCTGAGTCGGCGGCGCGGAACGGCCGTGGCGCCGAGCGGTACGAGCCGGCGGGGTCCGGAGCCGGCGGTGCCAAGCTGCCGCGGCGCGGCCGTCAAGGGCCGGGGGCGGCGGCGCGAAGCTGCCGTCCGGCCGTGGGGTCCGGCGGGGTCGGGGGCGGAGCCCCCGGAAGACAGGACCTCACGCCCCACCGGCCCCCGGCAGGGTTTCGGGAAGGGGCGGGGTGGGGGAACCGCTCGCGCACCCGCCACGAACCGCCCCGCACCACTCACCCCGGGCCCCACGGACCCGCCCCGCCTCAGCCCCGCCGCATCCTCGCCGCCCGCGCCACCGCGACCACCGCCTTCTCCAGGGCGTACTCCGGGTCGTCGCCCCCGCCCTTCACCCCCGCGTCCGCCTCGGCGATCGCCCGCAGGGCCAGCGACACCCCGTCCGGGGTCCAGCCGCGCATCTGCTGCCGCACGCGGTCGATCTTCCAGGGCGGCATGCCCAGCTCCCGCGCCAGGTCGGCCGGCCGCCCGCCCCGCGCCGAGGAGAGCTTGCCGATCGCCCGTACGCCCTGCGCCAGCGCGCTGGTGATGAGCACGGGCGCGACCCCGGTCGAGAGCGACCAGCGCAGGGCCTCCAGGGCCTCGGCCGCCCGCCCCTCGACGGCACGGTCCGCGACGTTGAAGGAGGAGGCCTCGGCGCGGCCCGTGTAGTAGCGCCCGACGACGGCCTCGTCGATCGTCCCGTCCACGTCGGACGTGAGCTGCGAGACGGCGGACGCGAGCTCCCGCAGATCGCTGCCGATCGAGTCCACGAGCGCCTGGCAGGCCTCGGGCGTGGCGGAACGGCCCAGCGCCCGGAACTCCTGCCGTACGAAGGTCAGCCGCTCCGCCGGCTTCGTCGTCTTCGGGCAGGCGACCTCCCGGGCCCCCGCCTTGCGCGCCGCGTCGAGCAGTCCCTTGCCCTTGGCGCCGCCGGCGTGGAGCAGGACGAGCGAGATGTCCTCGACGGGGTCGTCCAGGTACGCCTTGACGTCCTTGATCGTGTCGGCGGAGAGGTCCTGCGCGTTCCGCACGATCAGCACCTTGCGCTCGGCGAAGAGCGAGGGGCTGGTGAGCTCGGCCAGCGCCCCGGGCTGGAGCTGGTCGGGGGCGAGGTCGCGCACGTCCGTGTCGGCGTCGGCGGTCCGCGCGGCCGCCACCACCTCCTGGACGGCGCGGTCGAGGAGCAGGTCCTCCTGTCCCACGGCGAGCGTCACGGGGCCGAGGAGGTCGTCGGGGGAAGTCTTTCTGGTGGCCATCGCGATCCAGCATCCCACGGGCCGCTGACACCGGTGCCCGGGAAGGGGACGAGAATGACGGGGTGAGTGAACGACACGTACTGGTACTGCCCGACCGCGACGCCGCCGAGGAGGTCGCCGGGGAACTCCCCGACCGTTTCGGCGTGGCCGAGGAACCGCAGCTCGTACGGGACGCCCTGGCCGGGGAGGACGACGCCGAGGACGCGCAGTGGCTGGTGGTCGTCGAGGACCCGGACGCCCGCCTCGACCCGGCGGCGCTGGACGCGCTGGCCGCCGAGTACGAGGGCTGGCTGGAGGCCCCGTAGGACCGCCGGGTCCGCCCGTCAGCCCTTCTTGGGGACGATCTGGACGTCGAGCTCGATACTGATGCTGGACCCGACCGCCGCGATGCCCCGCGCGAGCAGCGTCTGCCAGGTGAGGGTGAAGTCCTCCCGGTGCAGTTCGGTGGTGGCCCGGCAGGCGCCCCGGGTCTCGCCCTCCAGGCCGTTCCCGAGGCCGAGGTACTGGGTGTCCAGGGTCACCGTGCGGCTCACTCCGTGGAGGGTGAGCGCTCCGGTGACGGCCCAGCGGCTGCCGCCCCGGTGGACGAAGCGCTCGCTGAAGAACTCCAGCGTCGGATAGGCGCCGACGTCGAGGAAGTCGCCGGAGCGCAGGTGGTCGTCGCGCATCCGCACCCCGGTGTCGATGGAGGCCGCGTCGATGACGACGTGCATCGCGGAGTGCTCCATGCGTTCGGCGATCCGGACCGCGCCCGCGAAGTCGTTGAACCGTCCGTGGATCCGGGCGAGGCCGATGTGGCGCGCCGTGAAGCCGATCTGCGAGTGCGCGGGGTCGATCTCCCAGTCGCCGGGCTCCGGGAGCTGGGGCTGGGGCGCGACCTGGAGCAGGACGTCGCCGAGGCCCCGGTGCTCGCCCTCGGCGACGAGGGCGCTGCCGTGGTAGGGCGTGTAGCCCTCGGAGGTGACGGCGACCCGGTACTCGCCCGCCGGTACGGTCGCGAGGACCGTGCCGTACGGGTCGGTCTCGCCTGCCAGGACCTTGCGGCCCGCCGTGTCGCTGACGACGAACTCGGCCTGCCGGACCGGTTCGTGCACGGGGTCGAGCACCCGGCAGCTGAGCACGCCTGCCGAGGAGGGGACGGAGAGGCCGGCGAGCGGGCCGCCGCGCGAGGCCCCCGCCGCCCGCTTCCCGAAGAGACGATCGAACATTCTTCACGCACCCCCGTGCGACTCATTCACTATGCAACGAAGTCGCATTCGATCACCGTTGGGGCGTTCGAGGCAAACGGGGCTGAGTGGAGGCAAGTGCCGTCAAGCGTTACCGAGGGTTCGAATCGGTCATTCCGCTTCGCACGGTCGGCAGCACGTCGAGCTCGATGCCGAACAGCTCCCGGTACGCGTTCCTCACCTCGTCCTCGCCGTCGAGGATCCGCTCCTCGCGCTCGCCCCCGGCACGGGTGATCAGCTTCGGCGCGCTGAGCGTGACCCGGCCGTCCTCGGTGAGCCGGGAGCAGATCAGGGATTTCGGGAAGTGCGAGTCGGGCGAGGTCTGGTGGTACCAGGCGCCCGCCGTGAAGTCGGCGAGCCGCCTCGGCCGCCGCTCCAGCCGGTACTGCGGCTTCCCGTCCCGCAGCACGTCCAGATCGCCTTCCCCGGTCTCCACGATCCGGAAGACCCCGCCCGGGTCCGTCTGGTCGTCGCGCGCGTCGAAGGCCAGCGGATGGTGGCTGTGGTCGCCGAACCCGACGTCGGCCAGCCACCGCTCCCCCTCCGCCGTCTCCACGAGCAGCGCCATGTGGTCGTACGGGATGCCCGGCGTCCCGTCCGGCCCGAACACCCGCCCCTGCAGCAGCTCGACCTCGTACCCGAGCCCCCGCAGCAGCACGGCGAACGCCGTGTTGACCTCGTAGCAGAACCCGCCCCTCCGGGCCCCGACCACCTTGTCGAGGAGCGCCTTCTCGTCCAGGACGACGGGCTCGCCGAGGTGGATGGAGAGGTTTTCGAAGGGCACGGTCCGCAGGTGCAGCAGATGCAGCTCGCGCAGCGCGGCGGCGTCCGCGCGCACCGGCCGCTCCGCGCCGATGCGACGGAGGTAGGCGTCGATGGTGGCAGGCTCGTGTGTGGTCATGTCGGCAGTCTGCCTCCTCGATGATCCACGTCCCACCCCGATTCCCTATCCGACGGGCACGGACTCCCCTTCCCTCACGGGCAGTTCCCGCATCCGGGGCAGCGGGGAGGGCAGCAGCCAGAGCACGGCGAGGACGGCCCCGGCGGTGGCGATCCACAGCGTGGGGCGCAGTCCGATCGCGGCGCCGAGCAGGCCTCCGACGAGTGCGCCGAGCGGACGGAAGCCGTGGTTGAGCGTCCGGTACGCGCCCATGACCCTGGCCCGTACGGCGTCGGGTATCAGCGCCATCTGGAACGATCCCGCGGCGATGTCGGCGAGCATCACCCCGAGGCAGGAGAGGAACTCCGCGACGAACAGCACCCCCGCCACCAACGGAAGCGGCCCGTCCGCGAGGGGCACCAGGAGCAGGGGGAGGGTGAATCCGAGGAAGCCGGCGACGAGCGAGGCGCCGACGCCGATCCGCCGGACGACCGCCCCGCTCCACACCGCCCCGAGGAGGCCGCCCACGGCCCCGGCCGCGAGCACGAGACCGAGCAGGCCCGCGCCGATGCCGAGTTCGGTGGTCGCGTAGAGCACGAAGACGGTGCCGAACATGTAGTTGAAGAACTGGATCGTGCCGGAGGCCGCGAACAGCGCGCGCATCGAACGCTCCCGCACCACCCAGCGCAGCCCCTCGGTGAAGTGCCCCTTGACCACGGGCGCCGGCGCGGGTTCGGCCGGCTCGATCCGGGCCAGGTACCCGGCCGACACCAGATAGGTGAGCGCGTCCGCGACGAGCGCGAAGGGCGCGGTGAGGAACTGCACGAGCAGTCCCCCCACCCCGGGCCCGGCGAGCCACGCCGTCGAACGGCTCCCGTTCACCAGCGAGTTCGCCTGGACGTAGCGCTCGGCGGGGACGAGTGCGACGAACAACGTGACGTTGCAGACCTCGAAGAGCACGGTGAGGGCGCCGATCCCGAAGGCCACCGCGTACAACTGGCCGAGCGTCAGCGCGTCCAGCGCGTAGGCGACGGGCAGGGTCAGGATGAGCGCCGCCCGTCCGAGGTCGGCCGCGATCATGACGCGCCGGCGACCGGCCCGCCGGTCGGCCCAGGCGCCGAACGGCAGGTTGAGCAGGAGGGCGGGCAGGAGTTCGGCGGTCTTGAGCAGGCCCATCGCCGTGGCGTCGGCACCGAGGACCAGGACGGCCGCGAGCGGGATCGCGATGAGCGAGATCTGGTCCCCGACGAGGGAGACGGTCTGCCCGGTCCAGTAGCGGCGGAAGGCCCGCTCGCGCAGCAGCGCCGGTACGCGTTCCACGAGGGCCATCTCGTTCACTCCTCCTCGTCGGGGATTTCCTGGTCCAGGTAGGCGATCCGCAGGACGCTGACGGCCCGGGCGCCCGCGGGCCTGAGGGAGGGGTCGGAGGTGCGGGCCTCGTAGGGCCGGAGCAGCTCGTCCATCCGCTCGCCGAGTTCGGTCAGCTCCTCGGGGGTGAGGTGGAGCAGCGAGTCGCCGAACTCCTCCGCCTCCCGCCACTCCTTCGGCAGCCGGTGCCGGTTCTCCAGGGCGCGGGTGACCCGCTCGAAGTAGCGCTCGGTGACGGCGGCGCTCAGCGCGTCGGCCGCCTCGGCGACCGTCGCGTCCTCACTGTGGTCCGGCCACTCCGTGTACCGGGCCGTGGCCCGCCAGGGCTTCTCCCTCCCCCGCCCGCCGGGAGCCTCCTCCACCAGCCCGTACTTGGCGAGTATCCGCAGGTGGTAGGAGCAGCTGGCCACGGACTCGCCGGTCAGCTCGGCCGCCCGGGTGGCGGTGAAGGGCCCGCTGCTGCGCAGCAGCCCCACCAGCGACATCCGCAGCGGATGGGCGTAGGCCCGCAGGGCGCGCGGGTCCGTGAGTCGGATGCTGCGGGGCTGCTCGCCCCCGGACTGGGCTTCGCTGTTCTCCGGCATGATGAAAAGATATCTTTAGAAAGATTTCTTTACAAGTCTTTCCTCGCAAGCCCCTCCGAGGCCTCATCCCCCTCCCGGCACGGCCACGAGGCCGCGTCCCGCCCCCACCACCGCGACGGCCCCGTCCCGGTCGGTCCGCAGCACCCGCGCACCGCCCGCACCCAGCGCCTCCAGCGTCCGGGGCGAAGGATGGCCGTACGGGTTGTCGCGCCCCGCCGACACGAGCGCGAGTCTCGGCCGCACCGCCCGCATCAGACCGGGGTCCTGGTGCGCGGAACCGTGATGGGCGACCTTGAGCACGTCCACCGGCCCCAGCCCCGGATGCGCCCTCATCAACGCCCGCTGGGCCGGCGGTTCGAGATCCCCGAGCAGCAGCAGGTTCAGCCCTCCGGCGGTACGGACCGACAACACGACACTGGCGTCGTTGGGCCCCTCGACGGACGACTCGGCGGCATCGCTCCCCCCGGCACCGGCCCGCGGCCAGAGCACCCGCCACTCCAGGGCCCCGATCCTCCGCCGCTCGCCCGGCCCCGCACGGATCAGCGGCACCCCCGCCGCGGCCGCGGTCCGCCGCACGAACGCCACCTGCCCGGGCGGCTCTTCGAGCCCCGTGGTCTGGATCGCGCCCACCGTCCTCCCCCGCAGCACACCGGGAAGCCCGGCCACATGGTCGGCGTGGAAGTGGGTGAGCACGACCAACGGCACCCTCCGCACCCCGAGTTCGCGCAGGCAGCGGTCCACCGGCACCGGGTCGGGGCCCGCGTCCACCACGACGGCGGAGCCCCCGCCCGCCGCGAGCACCGTCGCGTCCCCCTGCCCCACCTGGCACATGGCGAACACCCAACCCGGCGGCGGCCACCCCGTGACCCACCGGGCCAGCGGCGCCGGCCGCACCACCACGAGCAGGAGCAGCCCGGCGACGAGCGCGCCGACCGCACCCCGGTACGGCAGCCTCCGCACGCCGAGCACCACCAGCCCCGTGAGCAGCGCCAGCGCGAGACCGCCCCACCACCCGCCGGGCCAGGCCAGCTCGGCCCCCGGCAGCGCGGCGCCCGTACGGGCCACCGCCGCGAGCCACCCGGCCGGCCATGCCGCCACCCAGGCCAGCGCCTCCGCAGCAGGCATCCAGACCGCCGCCAGGGCGAGCGTGGCGAACCCGCACACCGTCGCCGGCGCCACCGCGAGCTCGGCGAAGAGGTTCGCCGGTACGGCGACCAGACTCACCCGGGCGGCGAACACCGCCACGACCGGCGCGCACACCGCCTGCGCCGCCAGGGCCGCGCCCAGCGCCTCCGCCGCCCGCCCGGGCACCCCGCGCCGCCGCAGCGCCTCGCTCCAGCGCGGGGCGATCGTCAGCAGCGCCCCGGTCGCCAGGACCGAGAGCAGGAAGCCGTAGCTCCGGGCCAGCCAGGGGTCGTACAGCACCAGGACGAGGACGGCGGCGGCCAGCGCGGGGATCAGCGATCTCCGGCGTCCGGTACCGATCGCGAGCAACGCGACCAGACCGCAGGCCGCGGCCCGCAGCACGCTCGGGTCCGGCCGGCAGACGACCACGAACGCGAGCGTCAGCCCTCCCCCGGCCAGCGCCGTGACCCTCAGCGACAGTCCGATCCGTGGCGCGAGCCCACCCCGCTCCACCTGCTGCGCCCGCCCGGGCCGCCCGACGAGCAGGAGCAGCACCACCGTGAGGTTGCTGCCTGAGACCGCCAGGAGATGGGTGAGGTCGGTCGCCTCGAACGCGTCCCTCAGCTCGGGACCGACCCTGGAGGTGTCCCCCACGACGAGCCCGGGCAGCAGGGCCCTCGCGTCCGGGTCGAGCTTCTCGGTCGCCTCCCGCAGCCCGGCGCGCAGGTCCCCCGCCGTCCGCTGCAGGGCGCTCGGCGGGCCGACGATCCGCGGGGGACCGGCCCCGTCGGCCTTGAGCACCGCCGCGAAGGGCTCTCCGGGTCGCAGCGGCGGCGCGATCCGGGCGCCGACCCGCAGCCGGGTGGTGGGAAGGAGGCGCAGCCACTCCTCCCGTCCCTCCCCCGACGGCACGATCAGCAGGACCGGAGTCCGGGTCCGGTGGACCGAGCCGTCCGACCTCTCGACCCGGGTCACCTCGCCGTCCAGGACGATCGAGACCGGCGCCATCGCGTTGCCCCGGACCTTGGGCCGGGTGAGCCGTGGGTCGGAGGTCACCGCCACCTCCAGCCGCGCCCGCGCGTACTCCCGCGCCAGCTCCGGCACGGGGCCCCGCCGCAGATCCGCCGCGTGCAGCCCCGCCGAGGCGGCTCCGGCCGCCGCGCAGAGCAACACCCCCGCCCACGCGGTCGCCCGTGATCGCCGGCCCGGCACGGCCCCCGGCACGGCGGCCCCACGACCACCACCCGGGGCCCCGCCCCGTCGGGCCCGTCCCCGCACCAGCAGGATCAGGGCGCCCACCAGGCAGGCCGTGACACCGGCCACCGTCCACCAGCCGGTGGCGCCCACGGCCCAGGCCGCCGCCGCCCACGCCGCCGCCGCGAGGGGAACGAGGCGGAGATCGGTCGGGCCCTCCCGCCACGACGGCTGCCCCTCGCCGCGCTCCTCACCGATCTCCCCGTCCGGCTTCATGGCCGGACCAGCGGCTCGAGGTCGGCGAACCGCCGCTCGCCGATGCCGTTGACCTCCCGCAGCTCCGCGACCGACCGGAAGCCGCCGTGCTCCGTCCGGTGGTCGACGATGTGCCGGGCGAGTACGGGTCCCACGCCCGGGAGGCCGTCGAGTTGTTCCGCCGTGGCCGTGTTGAGGCTCAACGGCGCGCCCGGCGCACCGCCCCCGGCGCCACCGCCCGGACCGGAGCCGCCCGGACCGGGGCCGGCCGCCGACGTCCCCGGCAGACCGACCAGGATCTGCTCGCCGTCGAACAGGACGCGAGCCCGGTTGACCCCGGTGAGATCCGCGCCGGGCTCCGCCCCGCCCGCGGCCCGCAGGGCGTCCGCCACACGCGAGCCGGCCGGCAGGGTCAGCACCCCGGGCCTGCGCACCTTGCCGCCGATGTCGACGACGACCCGCGCCCCGGAAGCCCCGGCCCCTTGCACGGGTCCCGTCCCCGGCCCCGGTCCCGGCCTCGAACCCGCCCCCGGCCCGTCCCTCGGCGCGGGCACGGCGGTCACGGGAGCAGCGGCGTGGACGAGTTCGGGAGCGCGCACAGGCTCCGGTCGCCCGGTCCAGAAGTACCCGCCCGCGAGACCGGCGGCCACGATCAGAACCACCGTCAGCGCGGCCAGCGCCCTCGGTTCGAGCCCGCACCTGGTCTGCACCCACACCGGGGTCCGGTCACGGAGCAGCGCGACCATCCGCTCCCGTACCCCTGGCGGGGAGCCACGCTCCGGTGCTTCCGGCGCCTCCGGTGCCTCCCAAGCCGTCGGCGCCGGCGGTGTCACCGGCGGGAACAGGGCGTCTGCCCGCCGCCGCACGGCTCCCCCGGGAACCGCGGGGGCCTGCCCGACCCTGGCGCGCCTCCGGGCCCGCCCTGCAGGCGAGCCGCGCCCTCCGGGGCGACTGCGCCCGTCCGAACCGGGCGCCCGTCCGGGCCCGCTCGTCGGAGCGCCCGCCGAGCCCGGCGTCCTGGAAGTGGTCGATGCGATGCGTGTACGAAGAGTCATGTCCGTGACGGTAGAGATCACGGCCGGTCCCTGCGGAGACCGGCCGTCTTCCGTGGACAGGCGCTTCGCTGTGGAGAACTCCGTCACCCTTGCGGGGGACGAACGGGCCCCGGCCGCCGGGGCGGCCGACGTCCACGCGCCGAGGCGGACGGCCTCAGCGCGGCGAGACGACGACCGCGAGGAGACCGGGGCCGGTGTGGGCGCCGATGACCGCTCCCACCTCGCTGACCTGCAGTTCCTCGATTCCCGGTACGCGCTCTTCGAGCCGGTCCGCGAGCGCGGTGGCTCGCTCCGGTGCGGAGAGGTGGTGCACGGCGATGTCGACGGCGCCGGAGCCGGCCCGCTCCACGGCGATCTCCTCCAGGCGCGCGATGGCCTTCGAGGCCGTCCGCACCTTCTCCCGCAGTTCGATCCGCCCACCGTCGAGTTCGAGGAGCGGCTTCACGGCGAGCGCCGAACCCAGCAGGGCCTGCGCGGTGCCGATGCGCCCGCCCCTGCGCAGATAGTCCAGGGTGTCGACGTAGAAGTAGGCGGACGTTCCCGCGGCACGCTTCTCGGCCGCCGCGACGGCCTCGTCGAGGGAACCTCCGGCCTCCGCGACCTGCGCCGCCGCGAGGGCGCAGAAGCCCAGCGCCATGCCGACCATGCGGGTGTCCACCACCCGTACGGGCACGGGGGCGTTCTTGGCCGCGAGCACGGCGGCGTCGTAGGTCCCGGAGACCTCGGCGGACAGATGGAGCGAGACGACGCCCTTCGCACCCGCCTCGGCGGCCTCGCGGTAGGCCTCGGCGAAGACCTCGGGGCTCGGTCGCGAGGTGGTGACGGACCGGCGCTTCTGCAAGGCCTCGGTCAGCGCCTTCGCCGAGATCTCGGTGCCCTCCTCGAGGGCGCGGTCGCCGATGACGACGGTCAGCGGGACCGTGGTGATGGCGTGCCGCTCCCTCGTCTGGCGTGGCAGGTAGGCCGTGGAATCGGTAACGATCGCGACATGCCGGGACATGAGCGGGAGGTTACCCGCCGAGGCTCCCGCACGGCAGCCCGGCCCCCCTCACCGATCGCCCGCCCCCGCCCGGCACGGCGCCGACCGGACCGCTCGGCCCCTCGCCCGGCGTCCGGTTTCTCAGCGACACGGCACCGCACAGGGCCGTGCCGTCAGGTGGTGGTCTCCGGGCGGGCCGACTTCTCCCAGGGGTAGGCGGCCCGGCGGGGATCGGGCGCCGTGATCGCGGACGGTTCTCCGCCGGTCGCCGGGCCCGTCTCGTGAGCGGGCCGGGAGGGCTGCCCCCATCCGCCGGCCGTCGCCGCGTCCGCCGCGCCGGAACCGGCGGCCCTGGCCGCCCCCGGCGTGGTGTCCGGTCCCGTCCAGTGGCGCAGGGCGCCCGCCTCGACGTCGATCTGGTCGCTGAGCGACGACAGGTCGTCCTCGGCGAACTTCAGCGCACGCTCCCGGGCGGCGCGGCGCAGCGCGTCGGCCGAGCCCGTGATCCGCTCGGTCCGCGCGACGAGCTCGGGCAGCTGTCCGGCCACCCACGACCGGTCGGGCTCCCGCTCAAGGCGCTTGAGGTCCGCGTCCAGCTCGAGTCCATGGGCGCTGAGGCGGTGGAACAGGTCGAGCGACTCCTTCAGCGAGGCGTCCTCGCCGACCCCCGCCTGCAGCGCCTCCTGGGTGGCGCGCATCGAGGTGCGCAGCGAGAGCCGGAGCCGGGCGAGCTCGCCCGCGGTCCCGGCCTGGCCGAAGCTCTTGGCGCGCAGCGTGGTGTCCTCGACCGTGCGCCGGGCCTGGTCGATGGTGCGGTCGACCCCGCGCTTGGCGGCCTTCGCGACCTTCACGGTGACGTACACCCCGAGCGCCACGAAGGACAAGAAGAGCAGCGCCATGATCGTGATAATCGTGGCTTCCATGTGCGCCCCTCCGGCGTCCGTCGGTTCCCCACGGCTGTGGTTCCTCCACGTTAAACGGAACGGGCAGGTTGGGGGTTCCCTCGGAACCCCCAACCTGCCCGTAGGGGAAACCCCTATGTGCCGCTAGCCGACGACGATGTTGACCAGCTTCGGCGCGCGCACGATCACCTTGCGGATCTGGGCGCCGCCCAGCGCCGCGACCACGTGCGGGTCGGCCAGGGCCAGCGTCTCCAGCTCCGCGTCCGTGATCGACGGGGAGACCTCCAGGCGGGCCTTGACCTTGCCCTTGATCTGCACGACGCAGGTCACGGTCTCGTCCACGACGTACGCCGGGTCGGCGACCGGGAAGTCCTGGTGGACGACCGAGTCGGTGTGGCCCAGCTTGCGCCACAGCTCCTCGGCGATGTGCGGGGCCAGCGGGGCGACCAGCAGGACCAGCTGCTCGGCGACCTGCCGGGAGACCGCGCCACCGGACTTGGTCAGGTGGTTGTTCAGCTCGGTGATCTTGGCGATGGCGGTGTTGAAGCGCATCGCGGCCATGTCCTGCGAGACGCCGTCGATCGCCTTGTGCAGGGCGCGCAGCGTGTCCTCGTCGGGCGCGGTGTCGACGACCGTGACCTCGCCGGTCGCCTCGTCGACGATGTTGCGCCACAGCCGCTGCAGCAGCCGGTACTGGCCGACCACCGCGCGCGTGTCCCAGGGGCGCGACACGTCCAGCGGGCCCATCGCCATCTCGTACAGGCGCAGGGTGTCGGCGCCGTACTCGGAGCAGATCTCGTCCGGCGTGACGGCGTTCTTCAGGGACTTGCCCATCTTGCCCAGGACGCGGCTGACCTTCTCGCCCTGGTAGTAGAACGCGCCGTCGCGCTCCTCGACCTCGGCCGCCGGCACGGCGATCCCGCGCGCGTCCCGGTAGACGAAGGCCTGGATCATGCCCTGGTTGTAGAGCTTGTGGAACGGCTCGGCCGAGGAGACGTGCCCCAGGTCGAACAGGATCTTGGACCAGAAGCGCGCGTACAGCAGGTGCAGCACGGCGTGCTCGGCACCGCCGACGTACAGGTCGACGCCGCCGGTCGGCATGCCCTCGCGCGGGCCCATCCAGTACTGCTCGACGGCGGGGTCGACCAGCTTCTCGGAGTTGTGGGGGTCCAGGTAGCGCAGCTCGTACCAGCAGGAGCCGGCCCAGTTGGGCATGGTGTTGGTCTCGCGCCGGTAGCGGCGCGGGCCGCGGCCGTCGCCCAGGTCCAGGGTGACGTTGACCCAGTCCTCGTTGCGGGACAGCGGGGTCTCCGGCTGGGTGTCCGCGTCGTCGGGGTCGAAGGTGCGCGGCGAGTAGTCCTCGACCTCCGGGAGCTCCAGGGGCAGCATCGACTCGGGCAGCGAGTGGGCGACGCCGTCCTCGTCGTAGACGATCGGGAAGGGCTCGCCCCAGTAGCGCTGGCGGCTGAACAGCCAGTCGCGCAGCCGGAAGTTGACGGTGCCCTCGCCGATGCCGCGGTCGGCCAGCCAGGCGGTGATCTTCGCCTTGGCCTCGACGACGCCCAGGCCGTCCAGGGAGATCTCGTCGTTGGCGGAGTTGACCAGCTTCGCCTCGTAGGAGGAGAAGGCGTCGTCCCAGGTGGCGGGGTCGGTGCCGCGGTCGTCGCTCGGCTCCACGACGCAGCGCATCGGCAGCTCGAAGGCGCGCGCGAAGGCGAAGTCGCGGCTGTCGTGCGCGGGGACGGCCATGATCGCGCCGGTGCCGTAGCCCATCAGGACGTAGTCGGCGATGAAGACCGGGACCTGCGCGCCGCTGACCGGGTTGGTCGCGTACGCGCCGGTGAAGACGCCGGTCTTGTCCTTGGCCTCCGCCTGGCGCTCGACGTCGGACTTGGAGGCGGCCTGCTTGCGGTAGGCGTCGACGGCCTCGGAGGGGGTGGCGTGACCGCCCGTCCACACCTCGTGGGTGCCCTCGGGCCAGGCGGCCGGGACGATCTTCTCGACCAGGTCGTGCTCGGGCGCCAGGACCATGTAGGTGGCGCCGAACAGGGTGTCCTGGCGGGTGGTGAAGACGGTGATGGCACCGGTGTCGCCGACCTGGAAGTCGACGCGGGCGCCCTCGGAGCGGCCGATCCAGTTCCGCTGCTGCAGCTTGATGGCCTCGGGCCAGTCCAGCGCGTCCAGGTCGTCCAGCAGGCGGTCCGCGTAGGCGGTGATCCGCATGTTCCACTGGCGCAGCTTGGCCTTGAAGACGGGGAAGTTGCCGCGCTCGGAGCGGCCGTCGGCGGTGACCTCCTCGTTGGCCAGGACGGTGCCCAGGCCGGGACACCAGTTGACCGGGGCGTCGGAGGCGTACGCCAGGCGGTACTCGCCCAGGACGTCGGAGCGCTCGGCGGCGCTCAGCTCGCTCCACGCGCGCGTGCCGGGGACCTCACGCGTGCCGTTCTCGAACTGCTCGATCAGTTCGGCGATCGGCCGGGCCTTCTTGGCCTCGTCGTCGTACCAGGAGTTGAAGATCTGCAGGAAGATCCACTGGGTCCACTTGTAGTATTCCGGGTCGATCGTGGCGAACGACCGGCGCTTGTCGTGGCCCAGGCCCAGCCGGCGCAGCTGGACCTTCATGTTCTCCATGTTGGCCTCGGTGGACACACGCGGGTGCGTGCCCGTCTGCACGGCGTACTGCTCGGCCGGCAGGCCGAAGGCGTCGAAGCCCAGGGTGTGCAGCACGTTGTGGCCGGTCATGCGCGCGTGGCGGGCGAAGACGTCCGTGGCGATGTAGCCCAGCGGGTGGCCGACGTGCAGGCCCGCACCCGAGGGGTACGGGAACATGTCCATGATGAACTTCTTGGGCAGGGACGCGACGGCGGGGTCGCCCGCCAGGTCACCGGTGGGGTTCGGCGCCTCGTAGGTTCCCTCGGCGTCCCAGAAGTCCTGCCAGCGTGCCTCGATGTCGGCGGCCATGGCCGCCGTGTAGCGATGAGGGGCCGCCGTCTCGGCGGCCGTAGTGATCTCGGTCATGGTCCTTGATGCTCCATCGATCGTCTCTGCCCACTGCCACGAACTGCCCGAAATGAAAAATCCCCTCGCACAGGAGGGGATGCCGCGCCGACTCCGACGGGATGTCTGTCACCCGTCGGGACTGGTCAGCGCGGCTCGGTAAGCAGGAGGCGTACGGCACGCATGGCGCCAGGGTACCGCAGGGCCCGAGCGGGCCGCACCGACGTTCCACGGAGCGGCGGCGAGGGGGCGCGGCGGGCACGCCGCTCACGAAGAAGCGGGCCACCCGATCCGGGTGGCCCGCTTCTCTCATCTGTGGAGCTAAGGAGAATTGAACTCCTGACCTCCTGCATGCCATGCAGGCGCTCTACCAACTGAGCTATAGCCCCGCGTGCGGGAATTTCAGATTACCGCAGAACCGGTTCTGGCCATCCGATCCGGATGGCCAGCTTCCGTTCTGTGGAGCTAAGGAGAATTGAACTCCTGACCTCCTGCATGCCATGCAGGCGCTCTACCAACTGAGCTATAGCCCCTTGTTCCGCCGTCCGCGCTTCCACGTTCCTCGCGGCGACGGACAGAACATTAACGGCCCGCCCGGCAGATCGCCAAATCCGTTTCTCCGGCCTCTCCGGGGGCCCGGGTAGGGTCGCCGACTGTGTCCGTCTCCGTGCTCTCCCGAACCCGCGCCCGGCCGTGGCCCCTGGCCACCGCCGCGGCGGTCTGCCTGCTCTCGTTCACGGCCTTCTGGGTGGCGCAACGCCTCGCCCACGTGAACATGCTCGACGTGATGGTCTACCGGGCCGAGGGCGAGACGGTCCGGGCCGGCGGCGACCTGTACGCGATGCGCGCGACCTCGGCGAATCTCGGCATGACCTACCCGCCCTTCGCGGCGCTCCTGTTCGTCCCGCTCACCCTGGTGGGCGTCCCGCTGATGCGGACGCTCACGACGGCGGGGAACCTGCTCCTGGTGGTCGCCCTGGTGCAGCTGTCCCTCCAGCTGGCCCGTCCCTCGCTGTCGCGTACGGACCTGTGGCGCACCACGCTGTGGGTCGCCGCCGTCGTGGTCTGGTGCGAGCCGGTGTGGACGACCCTGCGGTACGGCCAGATCAACCTGCTCATAGCGGTGGCGGTGCTGTGGGACCTCACCCGCCGGGAGGGCAGCCGCCTGGCCGGCCTGGGCATCGGCCTGGCGACCGCGGTGAAGCTCACCCCGGGGCTCTTCGTGGTCCTCCTGCTCGTCGCGGGTCTGCTGCTGTGGCGCCGGGACCGGGGCATGAACCAGTGGTTGCGCACGGCGCTGACGGCGACGGGGGTGTTCCTCGGGACGACGCTGGCCGTGGCGCTCGTCCTGCCCGCGGACTCGAAGCGGTTCTGGACGGAGACCCTGTTCGAGACCGGCCGGGTCGGCTTCGCGGAGGAGACCGCCAACCAGTCGATCCGCGGGGTCCTGGCCCGGCTGATGCACACGGACGACCCGGGCATGTGGTGGGCGGTCACGGCTGCCGTCCTGGGCGGTGCGGCGATGGTGCTCGCGGTACGGGCGGCGGTGCGCGGCGACAAGGCGGTGGCGGTGGTCGTCTGCGCGTTCACGGCCCTGATGATCAGCCCGATCTCGTGGTCCCACCACTGGGTCTGGTGCGTGCCCCTGCTGATCCTGCTGGCGGACCGCGCCACGCGCGCGTGGCCGGTGACGGGGGCGGTGGCCCTGGCCTTCGCCTCGTTCGCGCTGTGGTGGGTCCCGCACGACCCGGGCCGCCCCGAACTGGACCAGAACGCGGGGCAGATGCTGCTGTCGGCGATCTATCCGCTGACGGCGACGGCGCTGCTCGTGGGATACGCGCTGACGCTGCGGCGTCAGGCCGTCGCGAAGGAGTAGAACCGCTTGAGGGTGCAGTGCTCGTCGAGGAGCCGGCCGTAGATCGGCTCCCCCTCCAGCTCGCGGTAGGTCTCGATGGGGTCGCCTTTTATGATCAGCGCCCGCGCGCACTCCTCGCACCAGTACTGGAACTCGGGGTTGACCGGGTCCATGTCGCGCACGATGGGCGTACCGCTGCCGCACCAGTCGCACTTCCGCCTGTGTGCACCCATCACTCAGCTCCAGCTGTGGCCGCAGGCCGTGCACCCATAGGACACCCCGCCGTTGTTGCCGAGCACTTGGGTCACCCTCCCGTCCGGATCCTCGTTCCCCCTCCGGCCGTCCGATTCTGCCATGGCCTCGCAAGAGGGTCAGCGTGATCGTCGCGGCAGTCCCACGACCGCGCCCACGACGGAGGCGGCGGCCAGGGCGAGGGCGGTCGCCCACAGCGCGTCGGCGGAGTCCTGAGCCCCGGCACCCGCGTACCGGCCGAGGAAGAGGGTGCCGAACGTGGCGACCCCCACGAGCTGCCCGAGCTGGGTGACGGTGGCGAGCAGCCCGCTGGCGTCGGCCGCGTCCTCGGGCCGCACGGTGGCCAGCGCCCCGGTCAGGGCCGGGCTGAAGGCCAGCGAGATCCCCGCGCCGAACGCGCCCAGGGCCGGGTAGAGCCCCCAGCCGCCGGTGCCGCCGTCCGCGAGCAGCCCTCCGACGGCGAGCAGCGCCGCGGCCGCGAGCAGGAATCCGGCCGGGACCAGCGCGCGGTGCAGCCGGGCCGGCCGGCGCCGCCAGGTCAGGCCGACGGCACCGAAGACGGCGGCGGCGGGTCCGAAGGTGAGCCCGGCGCGCAGGGCGCTGTGACCGAGGCCGCCCTGCAGGTGCAGGGTCAGGGTGAACAGGAAGCCGGCGTTGACGCCCATCGCCACGGAGATCCAGAGGACGGCCCTCCCCATCCCGGGGATGCGCAGCACGCGCGGGGCGATCAGCGGGGTGCCGCCGCGTCGGGCGAGCCGGGCTTCGTGGGCACCGAGGACGACGGCGAGCAGCAGCGAGCCGCCGAGGGACAGCCAGGACCACAGCGGCCAGTCCTGCTCCTGGCCGAGGACCAGGGGGACGGTCAGCAGGGACACGGCGGCGGCGAGCAGGAGCAGACCCGGCAGATCGAGGGCACGCGCACGCGTGGATCCGGCGTGGGCGTCGCGGGGCAGCACCCGGACGCCGAGGACGAGCAGGGCGATCCCGAGGGGAACGTTGACCAGGAAGACCGGCCGCCAGCCGGTGCCGAAGAGGTCGGCGCTGACCAGGACGCCGCCGACGACCTGCCCGGCGGCCGCGCCGGTGGCCAGGACCGCGGAGTAGGCGCTGAGGGCCCGGACCCGGCGCTCGCCCGTGAAGTTGCGCTGGACGAGGCTCAGCACCTGAGGGATCATCAGGGCCGACCCCGCGCCCTGCGCCAGCCGGAAGGCGATCAACTGACCGGCGTCCGCGGCGAGTCCGCAGGCGAGCGAGGCCGCGGTGAACAGGGCGAGGCCGCCGAGGTACGCGCGTCGGTGGCCGATCAGGTCTCCGAGGCGGGCTCCGGTGATCAGCAACACCGCGTAGGTGATGGTGTATCCGGCGATGACGAGCTGGAGCGCGCCTCCGGAGGCGGAGAGTTCGGCCCGGATGGTGGGGGCGGCGACGTTGACGATGAAGACGTCGAGGAGCGCCATGAACTGGGCGGCGAGCACCACTCCGAGCAACAGGCCGGGGCGGTTGTCGGTGGCGCGGTCTTTACTGGGTGCGGGACGTATCGCGGTCGAGGTCATGCGAAGAGCGTGACCGTGATCCGATACGGGTAACGAGAGCCCGCCGATGCTGGTACCGACACCACCTGGCAGCGGCGGCACGGGGACTCGACCATGGGGGTGTGACGATTGTGGCAACGCTACCGACGCAGCGCCGGCGACGACCGGAACTGGCCGCCTTCCTGCGCAGCCGCCGGGCCAGGGTGACCCCGGAGGACGTGGGCATGCCGCCGGGACTCCGCCGGCGCACACCGGGGCTGCGCCGCGAGGAGGTCGCCCAGCTCTCCGGCGTCGGCGTCACCTGGTACACCTGGCTGGAGCAGGGCCGGCCGATCAACGCCTCCGCGCAGGTCCTCGACGCGGTGGCCCGCACCCTCCGGCTCGACCGGCCGGAGCGCGAGCACCTCTACCACCTCGCCGAAGTGCCGTACGCCCCGGACCGGCCGACCCCTGACATCCCGGAGGTGAGTCCGGAGATCCAGGGGATCCTCGACGCCCTCGACCCGCTCCCGGCGGTGCTCTACAACGCGCGGTACGACGTGCTGGCGACCAACGTCCTGTACGAGCGGCTCCTGATGCAGAACGGAGAGGGCCTGGACACCGGCCCGTTCGGCATACGCAATGTGCTCTGGGCGCTGTTCAGCGTGCCGGCGCCCAACTGCCCGGTGGTCGACCGGAAGCGGGAGCTGCCGCTGATGGTGGCCCAGCTGCGGGGCGCGTACGGCCGCCACGTGGGCGAGCCCGACTGGGAGGAGTTCGTACGGCGTCTGGCGGAGGCCAGCCCGGAGTTCGCCCGGCTCTGGCGCAGCGGCGACGTGGTCCCGCCGGGGACGAGGGTGAAGACCTTCCGGCACGAGCTGGTGGGCGAGGTCCGGCTGACCTCGGTCTCCCTCTCGGTCAACGGGGTGCCGGAGTGCCGGATCGTGACGTACACGCCGAGCGACGAGGAGAGCCGTCGGGGGATCGAGACCCTGCGGACCATGGGCGGAACGGGGGTCGTGAACGGAGCGCGAACCATGTGACGGAACGACGAATCCCGCCCCCTGGCGGGGACGGGATCCGGTGACTGTGGAGCTAAGGAGAATTGAACTCCTGACCTCCTGCATGCCATGCAGGCGCTCTACCAACTGAGCTATAGCCCCTTGTGTTCTTCGTGTTCTTCGCGCCGCGCGCTCCGAACAAGAAGAACTCTAGCCTGTGACCTGCCGGAAAGTGAAATCCGGGTCCGGCAGGCCGGTCGTGGGCTCAGTCGTCGTCGCCGAGGACCGGCTCGGGCAGCGTGCCGGCGTTGTGCTCCAGCAGGCGCCAGCCGCGCGCGCCCTCGCCGAGGACCGACCAGCAGCAGTTGGAGAGCCCGCCCAGGCCCTCCCAGTGCCGGGCCTCCAGGCCCAGGAGCCGGCCGATGGTGGTGCGGATGGTGCCGCCGTGGCTGACCACGACGAGCGTGCCGCTCTCGGGGAGCTTGTCGGCGTGCTCCAGGACCACCGGGGCGGCCCGGTCGGCCACCTCGGTCTCGAGCTCGCCGCCGCCCCGGCGCACGGGCTCGCCCCGCTTCCAGGCGGCGTACTGCTCGCCGTACCGCGCGACGATCTCGTCGTGGGTCAGCCCCTGCCACTCCCCCGCGTACGTCTCGCGCAGGGCGGAGTCGTGGGCGACGGCGTGGCCGGTGATCGACGCGAGCTCCGCGGCGGTGGCCGCCGCCCGCTTCAGGTCGGAGGCCACGATGGCGTCCGGCTTGAGCGCGGCGAGCAGCCGTGCGGCCCGGCGCGCCTGGGCGACGCCGGTCTCCGTCAGCTCGATGTCGGTCGAGCCCTGGAAGCGCCGCTCCAGGTTCCAGGAGGTCTGGCCGTGACGCCAGAGGACGATGCGGCGGCCGCTGCCGCCCTTGGTGGCGCTCAGCTCAGCTCACCGTCCGGTCCCTCGGGAAGGCCGGAGCCGGCCTCGATGTCGGCGCCGGTCAGGGCGGCGTGCTCGGCGGCCTTGCCGCGGGTGTTCACGGCGTCCTCGGGCAGGTCGAGCTCCGGGCAGTCCTTCCACAGCCGCTCGAGGGCGTAGAAGACCCGCTCCTCGCTGTGCTGGACGTGGACGACGATGTCGACGTAGTCCAGGAGGATCCAGCGCGCGTCGCGGTCGCCCTCACGGCGGACCGGCTTGGCGCCGAGCTCCTTGAGCAGCCGCTCCTCGATCTCGTCGACGATCGACTTGACCTGGCGGTCGTTGGGCGCGGAGGCGAGCAGGAAGGCGTCGGTGATCGACAGCACGTCGCTGACGTCGTAGGCGATGATGTCGTGCGCGAGCCGGTCGGCGGCCGCCTGGGCGGCGGTCTTGACGAGCTCGATGGAACGGTCCGTGGCGGTCACAAGCAGGCTTTCGTCGGCGGTCCAGTACCCCTCCAGGGTCTCACGGACCGCCGACGACCCCGTCGGCGTTTTCCGGGGCGCCCTACCGGGGCCCCGGGACCTTGTAGTCCTGGCCCAGGATCACGGTGACCGCGATCGTTCCCGAGGGCTTGCCCTTCTCGACGGAGGAGGCGGGCAGCCCCAGGGTCTTGGCCACCTCGGCGGCCGTCCCCTTCTGCGCGTCGTCGCCGTAGAGGACCTGCGATTTCTCCCGGGTCTCCGCGTCGGCGCCGCCCACGAAGGTGAAGCCGCCGTTGATCAGGACGATCCGGGCCGCCTCGGCCGCCTTCTTGCCGGAACCGTCCCGCACCGAGACCCGGGGCACCTCGCCCGCCTCGGGAGCGGTGACCTTGCCGCCCAGGATGTCCTTCACCACGCTGTCGCTCGCGCCCTCGGTCAGCGCGCCGTCCTGTCCCACCGGGAGCAGGGCCGTCTTGTAGTCGCCGATCTTGGCGTGCTCGGCGAGCTTGGCCAGGGAGGCGGCGAGGTCCTTCTCCGGGAGCGAGGGGTCGAGGATCTGCTGGAGGGTCTCGATGGTGACTGTGGCCGCCTCGGGGTCGCTGGAGAACTTGCGCAGCACCCCGTACATGACCCCGCCGAAGCGCTGGAGCTGCTTGGCCTCGGCCTCGCCGGGCGCCCGGTAGGTGGCGTAGGCGACGGCGGCACGGCCGTTGAGCGTCTGCTTCTCGCCCTTCCGGACCAGCGGCTCGGCCCCCTTCTTGGGGTCGGGGACGTCCGTGTCGGTGTCGATCTCGATGCCGCTGACGGACTCGACGAGGTTCTCCAGGTAGGGGGTGTCCAGCCGCCAGGTGCCGGTGATCTTCGTCCCGAGCAGGTTGCCGATCGCCTCCCGGGTGCCGCCGGATCCGTCCTCCTCCACGGAGTTCCCGAGAGTGGTCCCGGCGCCCTCGGCGTCGGCGACGACGACGGAGTTGGGGAGGAGGATCGTGGTGCCCTGGCGGGTGGTGGCGTTGTCGACGAGCAGGGCGGTGGAGGTGGTGCTGTGCTTGAGGTCGTGGAGGTGGACGACGATCGTGTCGCGCTGCTGCGGGCCGGTCGCGGCGTTCCCGGTCTTGCCCTCCGGGTCGGACGAACCGGGGAGCAGGCCCGCCGACCAGAGGTAGCCGACGCCGCCGGCGACGGCGAGGACGAGGACGACGACGAGCGCGACGATCCGGTTGCGGCCGCGCCGCCTGGCCTCCTCGCGCCGCTCCGAGCGGCTCTCGGTGAACTTGAGCCAGTCGATGACGTCCTCGGAGTCCTCGTCGGGCTCCTCGATGAACGAGAACTGTTCCGTGCGGTACGCGCGGTCGTCCTCGTCCTGCCGCGGCGGGGCGGACCGCTCGGAGGCGGGGCGCTGGCCGGGGACTCCGGCCGGGGCCGCGACGGGGGCGGCGGGCGCCGCGGGGGCCGCGGGCGCCGCCTGGACGGGAGCCTGGACGGGCGCGGGGGCGGGCTCGGGCTGGGCGGCCCACTGCTGTCCGGTGTCGTAGGACGGGTAGGCGTAGCCCTGCTGCCCGTAGGGGTCGTACTGCGGGGGCGGGCCCGGCTCCTGGGCAGGCGGCTGCTGGGCGTACGGGTCGTAGCCGTACGCCTGCTGCGGCTGCTGCTGCCCGGCGTACGGGTCGTAGTGCTGCGCGGGCTGCTGCTGCGCCTGCGGCTGCTGGTACACCGGCTGCCCGTACTCGTCGTAGCCGATGATCTGCGGCTGCGGATAGTACGGGTCGTACGGGTGCTGCTGATCGTTCACCGGTGGCCCTCCCCGAAGCTCACTCGCCGCGGTACAGCTGGCGCTTGTCGATGTAGCGCACCACGCCGTCCGGGACCAGGTACCAGACGGGATCGCCCTGCGCGACCCTCGCCCGGCAGTCGGTGGAGGAGATGGCGAGCGCGGGGATCTCGACGAGCGAGACCCCGCCCTTGGGCAGTCCGTCGTCGGTGAGGTCGTGACCCGGTCGGGTGACGCCGATGAAGTGGGCGAGCGAGAAGAGCTCCTCGGCGTCGCGCCAGGTGAGGATCTGCGACAGCGCGTCGGCCCCGGTGATGAAGAACAGGTCCGAGTCGCTGTTGAGGGACCGCAGGTCCCGCAGGGTGTCGATGGTGTAGGTCGCACCGCCGCGGTCGATGTCGATTCGGCTCACGGAGAACTGCGGGTTGGAGGCCGTGGCGATGACCGTCATCAGATAGCGGTCCTCGGCCGCGGAGACGACTTTGTGGCTCTTCTGCCACGGCTCCCCGGTCGGTACGAACACCACCTCGTCCAGATGGAATAGGGCGGCGACCTCGCTGGCCGCCACCAGGTGTCCGTGGTGGATCGGGTCGAAGGTTCCGCCCATCACGCCGAGTCGGCGCTTGCCGCGCCCGCCAGTAGGCACTTCCTGCTCTCCCATGCGTGCAGAGCCTACTGGCACGGCGGCGGGCGCCGGATCAGCGGTCTCCGGTTCAGCGGTCGCGGTTGAAGCGGGTGGTGATCCACAGCAGCAGAAGCAGGGCGCCGAGGGCACCGAAGCCGGTGAGGTAGGGGCTGAGGCTTTCGTGGTTGCCGCCGTGCTCGGCACCCTCGGCGAGGGTGACCAGGTGGGCGGCGGTGCTGTGGAGGCTCATCTTCGGCAGACCTATCGATCGGGGATGGGAGCGGAGACTTCGCGCACATCGTATGCGGGCGGTCGCGACGTGCTCACGCCGACTCAGGCGTTGGCGTCGCGGTCCGTGTTGTCGTCGCCGCCGGTGCCGGTGGTGTCGTCGGTGCGATACCCGCGCAGCAGGAACCAGGCGAGCAGGACTCCGCCCACGAGCGAGACGAGCAGCACGATCCGGAGCGTGTCGCCCAGCCCCTGCTGTGCGGCGGCCGCGAGCAGGGCGGCCGTGGCGTCTGCGGTGTCCGGCATGTCGGTCGTGCCCTTCGGTCGTCCTCGGTGTCCTGGTTATCCACAGGCTCCGGCACACGGTAGCGCCAACGCCTACGCTGGGTTCAGTCAGGGGGACGAGCACCGACTCGTACGAACAGGGGGCATCCATGACCGAGAACGACCAGGGGAACGTGCCGAGCAGGCAGCGGAAGCGCTTCCCCGGCATCTCCTCGCGGGCCTACGAGCATCCGGCCGACCGCTCGGCCCTCGTGGCGCTGCGGAAGCTCAGCGGCTTCGACACGGCCTTCAAGGCGCTCAGCGGACTGCTGCCGGAGCGCAGCCTGCGACTCCTCTACCTCTCGGACTCCGTACGGGTGAGCGACGCGCAGTTCAGCCACCTCAACGACATGCTGAGGGACGCCTGTTACATCCTGGACCTGGAGAAGGTCCCGCCGATGTACGTGGTCCAGGACCCGAAGCCCAACGCGATGTGCATCGGTCTGGACGAGCCGATCATCGTGGTCACCACCGGTCTGGTGGAGCTCCTCGACGAGGAGGAGATGCGGGCGGTCGTCGGCCACGAGGTCGGGCACGCGCTCTCCGGGCACGCCGTGTACCGCACGGTCCTGCTCTTCCTCACCAACCTCGCGCTCAAGATCGCCTGGATCCCGCTGGGCACGGTCGCGATCACGGCCATCGTCACGGCGCTGCGGGAGTGGTTCCGCAAGTCGGAGCTCTCCGCCGACCGGGCCGGCCTCCTCGTCGGTCAGGACGTGCGGGCCTCGATGCGCGGCCTGATGAAGATCGCCGGTGGCAACCACCTGCACGAGATGAACGTGGACGCGTTCCTCGCCCAGGCCGACGAGTACGAGAAGGCCGGGGACCTGCGGGACTCGGTCCTGAAGATCCTCAACGTGCTGCCGCGCTCGCACCCCTTCACCACCGTCCGCGCGGCGGAGCTGAAGAAGTGGTCGGAGAGCCGCGACTTCCAGCGGATCATGGACGGGCACTACCCGAAGCGCTCGGAGGACAAGGACACCTCGGTCACGGACTCCTTCCGCGAGTCGGCCGGGCACTACGCCGACACGGTGCGGACCAGCAAGGATCCCCTGATGAAGCTGGTCGGGGACATAGCCGGCGGCGCCGGTGACCTCGCGGGCGATCTGGGCGGACTGCTGCGCAACCGGTTCGGCGGCCAGGGCACCCAGAAGGCGGACGGCGGCGGCGCCAAGGGCGCCGGAGGCGTGGCCGGGAACGGCACGCCGGGCGACGGGGCCGGGGACGGTCAGAGCGAGGGCTGAGCGCTCGGCGCCAGGGCTCCGCACAGCGCGGGGGCGGCGGGCCGGGCGGTGGCGTACGGATCGGTGACCGCCGGGCCGCCGCCCGCGTCCGAGGCCCGCTCTCCCGCCAGGAGCGGCTTCAGGGAGCCCGTGGTGTCGGCGCCGCAGGCCTGCGGACCGGCCTCGACCGTGCTGGTCAGCAGCTCGGCGCGGTGCATCCGCAGGTCCTCGCGGTCGAAGCGGAAGTGCACCACGCGGTGGACCGTGAAGAGGGACGCCGCGGCGACCGGCCCCACCCCCTGGGCGGCCGGACGGAGCGCGTAGGTGTACGTGTGGTCGGCGGTGACGTCCAGCGTGTCGGGGCCGGTCTCCTCGAAGCGGAGGACGCCCTGCACGCGGGCGGCGGGCTCCGCGAGGGCCACCTGCCGGGGATCGAAGCGGATCAGCCAGGCCGCGAGGGCGTGCCGCCCGTCGTCGGCGGGGGACTCGACGCTCCGGTCGAACTGTTCCAGCTGGTCCGGGTCGAGCAGCAGGCGCGCGGGCCGGACGGTCGCCCCGGACAGGACGTCCGGCTCCAGGGCGGAGGCCACCAGGTAGTCCTTGGCGATGCTGAGGCCGGTGACGACCTGGCTCTCGGCGAAGTGGGAGGTGCGCCCGGCGACGGGCAGGTTGATGCCTGCGGCCCCGATGCGGTATTCGGCGGCCGGGCTGTGGGCGAAGAGCTGGGCGGGCGTGCCGCCCGGGACGGGGCCCTGGGGGGCGAGCGGGACCACGGTGGTCCGCAGGGGCTCGGCCCGCTGGTCGACGGGGGGCTGGTAGGGGTTGCGGACGCCCAGATAGATGGCGGTGCCGAAGGCGAGGAGGATCAGCAGGACGAGCAGGACCGCCTGGCGGGAGCCGCTCCGGCTCTCCCAGGAGGAGCGGCTCCGGACGGCCTGGGCGTACTCGCCCATCCGCTCCTTCGCGGAGAACTCCTGGAGGTGGGCAGCACGGATGAACGCCTCGTCGAAGACGACGGATCGGTACTCGTCCTCACCGCCGGGGAGCCCCTCGGGTGTCCCCTCAGGCGGGTCGCCACGCCCTGCCATACCTTCAGGGTAGGTCCGCACGGGCTTCGGTAAACGCCCAGGGACGGGTTCGGAGGAATTCCGCCGTCAGGGGGCGCCCGGGGCCGCGGGGCGTCTAGCGGGTCGAGGCCGACCGGGCGGCGGGGGCGGAGGCGTGGGCGGCCGGTGGGGCCGGGTTCGGGTTCGGCGTGTCGACGCCGGTGGTGGCCGGCGGCGGGACCTGGTCCTCGCGGTTGGCGGCGGCACCCCGGTAGACGGCGCTGAAGGCGAGGGCCACCATGCCGACGCCCATGACGAGGGCGAGGACCCAGGCGACGGGCCGGAGCCAGCGGGCGCGGCCCCGGTAGGGGCGCAGGGCCCCGCCGTGGCGGCCGTAGGGGCTGGCGTCGTCGCCGATGTCGTCGGGCTCGTAGGTGAGGCCGGCGGGGTCGTGGCCGTCCTCGTAGGGGTCGTCCTCGACGGATCCGCCGCCGGCGCGGGCGCGGGCCGCCTCCGCCTCGGCACGGGCCTGGGCGGCGGCGAGGAGCCGCTCGACCGCGGTGGGCTCGTGGAGGGTGGCGGCCCTGACGAAGGCCTCGTCGAAGACCACGTCGGCCCAGACCTCGTCGGCGCCTCCGCGGTCGACAGCGTCCTCGGGGTCTCCGCCGTCCTGGAACGGCCTGCCCCCCACGTCGTCCGGCACGGATTCAGAGTAGACCCGGAAGGGGCTTTTGGGCAGGGAGAGCGCGAAGCCTCCCTGCCCGTCCCTCCCCGTACCGAAAGGAGGTGTTACCGCACGTGACCGTCACCGGTGACGATGTACTTGGTCGAGGTCAGCTCCGGAAGGCCCATGGGGCCCCGGGCGTGCAGCTTCTGGGTGGAGATGCCGATCTCGGCGCCGAAGCCGAACTGGCCGCCGTCCGTGAAGCGGGTGGAGGCGTTCACGGCGACCGTGGTGGAGTCGACCAGCTGGGTGAAGCGGCGGGCCGCGGCCTGCGAGGTGGTGACGATGGCCTCGGTGTGGCCGGAGGACCACATCCGGATGTGCTCGACGGCCTTGTCGAGGGAGTCGACGACGGCGGCGGAGATGTCGTACGAGAGGTACTCGGTCTCCCAGTCCTCGGGCGTGGCCGGGACGACGGTGGCCTTGGAGCCCTCGGCGAGGGCGAGGACCCGCTCGTCGGCGTGGACGGTGACGCCGGCCTCGGCGAGGGCCGCGAGGGCCTTGGGCACGAAGGCCTCGGCGACGTCCTGGTGGACGAGGAGGGTCTCGGCGGAGTTGCAGACGCTGACCCGCTGGGCCTTGGAGTTGATCAGGATGTCGACGGCCATGTCGAGGTCGGTCTGGGCGTCGACGTAGACGTGGCAGTTTCCGGTGCCGGTCTCGATGACCGGGACGGTGGACTCCTCGACGACGGTGCGGATGAGGGAGGCTCCGCCGCGCGGGATGAGGACGTCGACGAGGCCCCGGGCGCGCATCAGCTCGTGGACCGACTCGCGGGACTCGCCGGGGACGAGCTGGATCGCGTCGGCGGGGAGTCCGGCGCCGCCGATGGCGTCGCGCAGGACGGTCACCAGGGCGGTGTTGGAGGCGTACGCGGAGGAGGAGCCGCGGAGCAGGACGGCGTTGCCGGACTTCAGGCAGAGGGCGGCGGCGTCGACGGTGACGTTGGGGCGGGCCTCGTAGATGATGCCGACGACGCCGAGCGGGACGCGGATCTGGCGGAGGTCGATGCCGTTGGGGAGGGTCGAGCCGCGGACGACCTCGCCGACGGGGTCGGGCAGCGCGGCGACGTCACGGACGTCGGCGGCGATGGCCCGGACGCGCTCCGGGGTGAGGGTCAGGCGGTCGATGATGGCCTCGCTGGTCCCGGCTTCGCGGGCCTTGGCGATGTCCACGGCGTTGGCTTCGACGATCTCGGCGGTACGGACTTCGAGGGCGTCCGCGATCGCGAGGAGCGCGTCGTCCTTGGCCGCGCGCGGGAGTGGCGCGATTTCGGCGGCGGCGCCACGGGCCCGGTAGGCGGCCCGGGTGACCGGGGAGAGGTTGTCGAGGGGCGTGAGCGAGGTCATGTCCGCAGGGTACTGGCACCGCTGCGGACATCCCTCACGTATCGCGCCCGTATCCCGCACTCCGAGACGTGTCCCCGCCACGATGGCGCGTCTCCGCCTGTCGGCGGGGGCCCGCCCGTCAGTAGGGGTGGACGCCGACCGGGGCGGCGGGCGGCGGGCCGTAGCCCTCCGCGATCCGCTGGTGGTAGGTCTCGCGGTCGATGACCTCCAGCCCCACGATCTCCCAGGGCGGCAGCTTGGCGGTCTGCCGGTGCTCGCCCCACAGGCGCAGGGCGACGGCCGCCGCGTCGTGCAGGTCGCGGGCCTCCTCCCAGTACCGGATCTCGGCGTGGTCGTTGGCGTAGCGGCTGGTCAGCAGGAAGGGGTGGTCGTGGGCCAGCTGTTCGAGCCCGCGGCGCACCTCCTTCAGCGGTGACTCCACGCCCGACACACTGAGAGTGATGTGCCAGAGCTTGGACACCGGCCGTTCCTCACGTGTCTCGGTGGTGGTCTCGGTCTTCCTGTCCGTGGACCTGTGCCGTGCCTCGTCGAAGTCGGCTCCGGCCTCGACACTGGTCAGGGCGCGTTCGGCAGTCCCGCGGGGCGGTGCCCCTGGGCGCGCTCGTCTCACCGGCGGCCTCCTGTGTGATGCGTGTGGTGCTGTACCCCGCCTTGTCTTACCCCCGAGACAAAGTTGACCAGTCCGAGGCGGCACTTGGGGCGGTTTTGGTGAACGTCCCTTCCGGATGGCCAGACTTTCAGCCGTTTCGGCGTCGGCCCCGTCAGCGGATGACGACCAGGTCGTCGCGGTGGACGACCTCGCGTTCGTACTCGGGTCCGAGGTCCTTGGCGAGTTCGTGGGTGGAGCGGCCGAGCATCCGGGGCAGCTCCTTGGCGTCGAAGTTGACGAGGCCGCGGGCGACGGCCCGGCCGGAGGAGTCGCGGAGCTCGACGGGGTCACCGGCCACGAAGTCGCCCTCGACGGCCGCGACACCGGCCGCGAGCAGGGACTTCTTGCCCTCGACGACGGCCCGTACGGCTCCGTCGTCGAGGCTGAGGGAGCCCTGCGGGGTGGAGGCGTGGGCGAGCCAGAGCAACCGGTCGGCGGAGCGGCGGCCGGTGCGGTGGAAGTACGTGCCGGTGTCCCGTCCGGCGAGGGCGTCGGCGGCGCGGCTCGCGGAGGTGAGGACCACCGGGATGCCGGCGGCGGCGGCGATCCGGGCGGCCTCGACCTTGGTGACCATGCCGCCGGTGCCGACGCCCGCCTTGCCGGCCGAGCCGATCTCGACGTGGGCGATGTCCGAGGGGCCGGTGACCTGCGTGATCCGCGAGGTGCCGGGCTTGGAGGGGTCGCCGTCGTACAGTCCGTCGACGTCGGAGAGCAGCACGAGCAGGTCGGCGCGGACGAGGTGGGCGACGAGGGCGGCGAGCCGGTCGTTGTCGCCGAAGCGGATCTCGTCGGTGGCGACGGTGTCGTTCTCGTTGACGACGGGGAGCGCGCCCATGGCGAGGAGCTGGTCCAGGGTCCGGTACGCGTTGCGGTAGTGGGCGCGCCGGCTGGTGTCGTCGGTGGTGAGGAGGACCTGGCCGACGCGGACGCCGTAGCGGGCGAAGGAGGCGGTGTAGCGGGCGACGAGGAGGCCCTGGCCGACGCTGGCGGCGGCCTGCTGGCGGGCGAGGTCCTTGGGGCGGCGGGTGAGGCCGAGCGGTGCGAGTCCCGCGGCGATGGCGCCGGAGGACACGAGGACGATCTCCTTCTCGCCACCGCTGCGGACCTTGGCGAGGACGTCGACGAGGGCGTCGACGCGGTCGGCGTCGAGGCCTCCGGAGGCGGTGGTGAGCGAGGAGGAGCCGACCTTGACGACGATCCTGCGGGCCTCCGTCACGTACTGCCTTGCCACGTCCGTCTGTCCCGTCACCTGCGTCGCCACCTGCGTCGTCCTCACTCGGCTGTCCCACGCGCCGCGCGCTCCCCGCCGCGGCTGCCAGGCAATCTACGCGAGCCGGGAGGTCTGCCGCTCGTCCGTTTCGCTTCCTGGACCGGAGTCGGCGGCGGGTCCGGCGGTTCCGCGGGGCACCAGGATCCGCTGGGATATCAGGTAGGTGAACGGGATCGCGACGACGGCCGCGACGAGTGGCGCGATCCTGTCGTCCATTCCGGCCCATGTGACGAGGGCGTAGAGACCGACGCTCTGGACGAGGTAGTTGGTGACGTTGGTGAGCGGGAAGAGGGCGAACTTCTTCCATGTCGGCCGGGTGCGGTAGGTGAAGTAGGTGTTGAGGAAGAAGGAGCCGACCATGCTGAGGAGGAAGGCGAGGGAGTACGCGGCGAAGTACGGCATCCAGGGGTGCAGGAGCAGGTAACAGCCGAAGAACGTCCCGGTGTTGACGCCGCCGACCAGGGCGAAGCGGAGGATCTCCGCGAGCCGGGCCCGTCGCGCGTCCCGCGCACCACCGGGGCGCGTCGGCCCCATCAGCGCTCCCGCTCGGCGGTCACGACGCGGATCCGTTCGGCGGCGGCACGCTCGGCGGCGGCGCGGCCGAAGGAGCGGTGGGTCTCCTTCACGAGGAAGTGCGGCCGGCGCTTCGTCTCGTAGTAGATGCGGCCGATGTACTCGCCGATCAGTCCCAGCATCACCATCTGCACGCCCCCGAGCCCCACGATGATCGCGACCAGGGTGACGTAGCCGGGAGCGGTGACGCCCTGGGTGATCGCGGCGACGGTCACCCAGACGGCGTAGAGGGCGGCGAGGCCGGTGAGCATCATGCCGAGCCAGAGGGCGATGCGCAGCGGACGGTTGTTGAAGGAGATCAGCCCGTCCATGCCGTAGTTGAGCAGGGAGCTGAACTTCCACTTCGTCTCGCCGCCCTCGCGCGCGGCGTTCCGGTAGTCGAAGGTGACGGTGTCGAAGCCGATCCAGGAGAAGAGGCCCTTGGAGAAGCGGTTGTACTCGGGCAGCGACAGCAGGGCGTCGACGGCGGGCCGGGAGAGGAGACGGAAGTCGCCGACGCCGTCGGCGAGTTCGACGTCCACCCAACGGTTCACGGCACGGTAGTACACACGGCTGAGCGCCGTACGGACCTTCTTGTCGCCCTCGCGGGTGCGCCGCGCCATCACCTGGTCGTGGCCCTGGTGGTAGAGGTCGAGCATGCGTCCGAGCAGCTCGGGCGGGTGCTGGAGGTCGGCGTCCATGATGACGACGGCGTCACCGGTGGATTTGCGCAGGCCGGCGAGCATGGCGGCCTCCTTGCCGAAGTTGCGGCTGAAGGAGGCGTACTGGGTGTGCTGCGGGTGGCGGGCGGCGATCTCGCGCAGCTTCCCCAGCGTTCCGTCGGAGCTTCCGTCGTCGACGTAGCAGATCTCGTATCCGACCGGGAGTGCGTCGAGCACGTGTCGCATCCGCGTGTCGAAGCGCTCGATGACGTCCTCCTCGTTGAAGCAGGGGACGACGACGGAAAGCCTGGTCATGGAACGGTCACTCCAGAGGGATGGGCGAGAGTACGTCCTGAAGGACTGGAAGGACCGCCACCGGACTCTCCTTCGAGCAGCGCGGCCACGGTACGGCTGGGCGGTGACCGCCCGGCGGCGCCGGAGTGACCGCCCTCGGTCGGCATGTCGTCCATGAAGCAAAGCATGTGGGGAAGATATTGGTATACGTGGCATTTTCACCCGATCGTCACTCATAGGGGCGACATGCCACGGACCTTGGCCGGCTGGAGCGATGACCGTTGAGCAGGACCACCATCTCGGAGCACGGTGACGCGCGGATGCCGAACGACGAGCAGAACGGCAACGACGGAGACGACGGACAGGACACCGGTGGCACCGAGGGGACGGGGGACGCCGCCGGACGCCGGGAGGGGCTGCTGCAGGTACTGCCCTGGATCGCGCTCGTCGTCGCCGCCGGGGCCGGGGTGCTGCTCTCGGTCGGCGCCTTCCTCGGCGTCTACGTACGTCCCACGTCGGACGACTGGTGCGCCCTGTGGAAGGCCCGCGACATGGGGGTCCTGGGGATCACCTCGGACTTCTACCGCACCCAGAACGGACGCGTCACCAACGCCTTCCTCACCGGTCTCCTCTACTCCGACGGCATGCGGGGCCCCAAGCTGCTGCCCGCCTTCCTGATCCTCGCGCTGGGCACGGGACTGTTCCTCCTCGCCCGCACCGCCCTGCGCTCGCTGCGCCGGGCCACGGGCGCGGACGCGGGCGCCGGGTCCGCCGCACCGGCCCCCGCGCGACGGCCCGCCGATCCGTCCACGGTGCCGCTCGTGGCCGCGACGGCGCTCATCACCGCGCTGCTGTTCTTCGCCGGCACCCGCTCGTACCAGGTGCTGCTCTGGGCGCCTGCGACGATCTCCCACACCCTGCCGAGCGTGATCGGCGTCTGGACCGTGCTCGGCGCGGTCCGCGCGGCGCGCGGCGGCGCGCGGTGGGCCAGGGGCGCGGCGGTGGGGTCGGCGCTCCTGATCGGGGCGGCGCTCGGCATGCTGAGCGAACCGTTCGCCCTGGTGGCCGGGGTGTTCTCGGTCACCGTGGGGGTCCTCTGCCTGCCCCGGTTCGGCTGGGCCCGGGACCGGTACGTGTCCACCTGGTGCGCGGCGGCCTGCCTCGGGCTCCTCACCGGCCTCGTCCTTCTCTACACCTCGCCCGGAGCGCGCTGGCGGCGGTCCCAGCACCCGCCGGAGCCGCTGTCGGCCGCGACCGTCGGGGAGACCTTCCACGACTGGTGGCGCCTCTGGCAGACGATCGGCGGCCAGTGGGCGTATCTGGGCGCCCTCGCCGTCGGCGCGCTGCTCGGCCTGGCGCTCGCCTCCCGGCCCGAGGGAGCCACCCGCCCAGGGGGAGCCTCCCGGCAGGAGAACGGCCCCGCCCGGCAGGAGAACGGCCCCGCCCGGCAGAAGAGCGACGGCGCCCGCCGGGACGCCCCGTCACTCCCCCCGCGCGCGCTGTTCCGCGTGGCGGTGCTCCTGCCGCTGCCGCTGATCGGCCTCGCCGCGCTGGGAGTGGTCTTCGGGCTGCGCAGCGGCTACGGGGACACCGGCTGGACCTACGGCCGCACCTGGACGAGCTTCCTGCTTCCGCTGCTGATCGCCCTCTGCGCCTACGGGGCGTGGGGCGGCCTGCTCCTGGGGCGGCGCCTGTCGGCGACCCCGCGCCCCGCCGGACGCGCCGCCCTCCTCGTGGCGGTCGGCACGGTCGCCGTCGGCAGCACGGCCGCCCTGGTGCAGCCGGTGCACGCGCTGACCACGAGCACGGTGGTGCGCTCCGTCGCCTGGGACCGTCAGAACTCCCGCATCCGGGGCGAGGTGGCGGCGGGAGCCCGTGAGGTCGCGTACAGGCCGCTCCTCATCGGCGGCCTCACCGAGCCCCTCTTCGCGTCCACGTACGAGCGGGACTGGGCGGCTCAGTGCACGGCCACGTACTACGGCGTGGACCGCATCCACCGGCCCTGAGACCGGGCCCGCCCCGCCCCGCCCCGCCCCGGCATGTCTCCCGGCGGGAGGCCCGGGCACGCGCGGGAGGGGTGCCCCGGACCGGGGCACCCCTCCTGCGTGCGACGCGGGTGTCAGACGGCCACGCGGGCCGCGCGGTTGACGCCCCAGCCCTCCCAGGCGGAGCTGATCATGGAGCGGACGTCGTGCTGCGCCTTCCAGCCGAGCTCCGACTCGATGCGCTCGGCCGAGGCGACCACGCGGGCCGGGTCGCCCGGGCGGCGCGGGGTGACGACGGGCTCGACGCTGTGACCGGTGACCTCGTTGATGAGGTTCACCATCTCGCGCACCGACACGCCCTCGCCGCGCCCGATGTTCAGGGTCAGCGTGGCCGTCTCGCCGCGCTCGGCCGCCGCGGCGAGCGAGCGGGCCGCGGCGAGGTGGGCGCTCGCGATGTCGGCGACGTGGATGTAGTCACGGATGCAGGTGCCGTCCGGCGTCGGGTAGTCGTCGCCGAAGATGCGGGGGGACTCGCCGGCGTCGAGGCGCTCGAAGACCATCGGCACCAGGTTGAAGACGCCGGTGTCGGCGAGCTCCGGGGCCGCCGCGCCCGCCACGTTGAAGTACCGCAGGCAGGCCGTGGACAGGCCGTGGGCCTGGCCGACGGCGCGGGCCATCCACTCGCCGACGAGCTTCGTCTCGCCGTACGGGCTGAGCGGCAGGCACTCGGTGTCCTCGGTGACGAGGTCCACGTCGGGCATGCCGTAGACGGAGGCGGAGGAGGAGAAGAGGAAGCTCTTCACACCGGCCGAGGCCGCCGCGTCGAGGATCGTCTGCAGACCCGTCACGTTCTCGTGGTAGTAGAACAGCGGCTTCTCGACCGACTCGCCGACCTGCTTCTTGCCGGCCAGGTGGACGATGCCCGTGATCCGGTGCTCGCGCAGCACCCGGTCGAGGAACGCGCGGTCCAGGACCGTGCCCTCCTCCAGGACGATGCCCTCGGGGACCCGCGCCGGGTTGCCGGTGCTGAGGTCGTCGACCACGACGACGTGCTCGCCGCCCTCGGTCATTGCTTTGACGACGTGGGAACCGATGTAACCGGCGCCGCCGGTGATGAGCCAGGTCATTCCGACAGTGTAGCCACAGCCTCAGGGCCTCCCGGAGGCTCCGGAAGTGGCCCCGGACACGCCGGAAGCCCCGCCCGGACACAGGGTCGGGCGGGGCTTCCGGCGTTCCGGGGGACTAGCGCTCGATCTCCTCGAACGCCGCCTCCCACTGGTCGAGGACGTGCGGCAGCGCCAGGTGCGCGACGTGCTCACGGCCCGCCTTGCCGTACCGCCGGCGCATCGCGTCGTCGTCCATCAGCTCACCGAGCGCGGCGGCGAGCCCCGGCACGTCGGCCGGCGGCACCAGGGTGCCCGAGACGCCGTCCGCGACGAGCTCCCGGACTCCGCCGGAGACGTCGAAGCTGACGCACGGCACGCCGCAGGCGGCGGCCTCGGCCAGCGCCATCGGGCGGCCCTCGCGCTCACTGCTGATCGCGACGACGGACAGCTCGCGGTAGGCGGCGGCCATGTCCTGCGCCGTGCCGCGGAAGACGACCTGGTCGGCGACGCCGAGGTCCTCGGCGCGCATCCGGAGCTCGCCCTCCAGCGGGCCCTCGCCGAAGAGGTGCAGCTCCCAGCCGTCGCGGCCCTGGTGGGCCTGCGCGAAGGCCTCGATCATGCGGTCGTACCGCTTGATCGGGTCGAGCCGGCCGACCGCGCCGATCTTGCGGGTGTCGAGCGGGGCGAGCTCGTCCGGGAAGAACGGCAGCGGGTTCGGCATGACGCGCACGTTGGGCACGCGCTGGTTGACGAACTCGACGGCGTCGCCCTCGGAGAGCACCAGGGTCTGCTCGAGCTCCGGGTAGTGACGGCGGATCAGGCCCAGGTTGGCGCTCCGCTTCGCCTGCGCGAAGGACTCGTGGTACTGGCCGATTCCCTTGAGGTGACGCCACTTCAGCGGCATGACCCAGTCGACCGCCCACGGCGAGCCGAAGACGATGTAGCCGTCCTTCACCTCGGCCAGCTTCCGCTCGAACTCCGCCCGCGCGTTGTCGCGGTCGGCCCGGGCGCGTCGGGCCTCGGCGCGCCGCGCCAGGCTGATCCGGTCGCCGACCGTGCGCACGGGCGGCTTGGGCTCGGAGGGGGCCGGGTAGAGCGTCGAGTGTCCGTACGTGCGCGTGGCGTTGTACGGGAACGGCTCGGGGCTCGGCCGGATGCCGATCAGCTCGACGCGGTGGCCGCGCTCCCCCATGCCCTGGGCGAGGGTGTGCAGCACCCGCTGGGATCCACCCATCGAGTCGACGTCGATGCCGACGAAGAACACGTTGCGGACAGGGGAGGCCTCAGTCATGGGTGCCGCCTTCGAAAAAAGCATCGACCACCATCTTGCTGGCGTGGCCGGTCTCGTACGAGCAGAACATTTCCTGGAAGCGCGCGTACCGCTCGGCGTGGCGCTCCTGGGTGCCCTCCAGGTCCCGCACGGCGGCGGCGAGGTCCTCGGTGGTCGTCACCATCGGGCCGGGCGCGATCTCCTCGAGGTCGTAGTACGTGCCGCGGTCGCCGCCCTTGTACGCCTCGTAGTCGTCCGTGTAGAGGATGATCGGACGGCCGGTGTTGGCGTAGTCGAACATCAGCGACGAGTAGTCCGTGAGGACCGCGTCCGAGGCCAGCATCACGTCGTTGATGTCGGCGTAGGAGGAGCCGTCGCGCAGGAAGTGGCCCAGCTCCGGAGCGATCTTGAACCGGTCGTACGGGTGGGTCCGCACGACGATGATCCACTGGTCGGACAGGTGCGGGGCCAGCTCCTCCAGGTCCACCCGCACCGACTGTCCGGTGCGGCGGGCCGCGTCACGGAACGTCGGGGCGTACAGCAGGACCTTCTTGTCGGCCGGGATGTCCAGGGCCTCGCGGACGGCGTTGGCCCTGGCCTGCTGCTCGGGCTCGGCCCAGCGCACCAGCACGTCGTTGCGCGGGTAGCCGGAGCGGATCAGGTCGGCCGAGACCTCGAAGGCCGGGACGAAGGTCCGCTCGAACTCGGCGCTCGGGCAGACGAGGGCGTCCCAGCGGCCGACGGCGGCGCGGAAGCGCCCCTTCTCGATCTCCGACGCGGCGCGCAGCGAGGGCACGTCGAAGCCCATCGCCTTGAAGGTCTGGCCGTGCCAGGTCTGGAGGTACCGGGTGCCCTTCGGCTTCGGGTACAGGTACGGCAGGTTGTGCGAGTCGACCCAGTAGCTGGCACGGGCCAGCGCGCGTCCGTACGCGAAGCTGCCGCGCCTGACGAGGGTGACGTCCTCCGGGAAGGAGGAGCGGTCGCCGGAGTACGACCAGACCACGTCGATCGGGAGGTTGCGGCGCTTGAGCTCCTCGTAGATGTAGCGCGGGCTGTCCGCGTAGCCGCGGCCCTCGAGGGCCTCGAACACGGCGAGCTGGCGCTTGCGGCGCGGGAGCTTGGACACGGCGTCGTACGCGGTGGCCTTGCCCTCGTTGCCGACGAGGATCTTCCTGACCTTGCCGACCTTCCCCTTGGCCTTGCGGGCGACGGGGCCGAGCGGTTCGAGCGACTTCAGGACGCCGGACCGCTGCCAGGTGACCTCGAGGCGTCCGGCGCCCTTCTGCTCCGCCCTGATGCGGAGGTGGTGGATGCCGAACCGGTGGTACGTGACGGTGGCGCGGAAGTCCGGCTGGTCGTGCGCGGCCAGCAGGATGTCCGTGCGACGGGCGCCGTCGCGCTCCAGGGCGACCACCGGGTGGCGGCGGGTCGCCACGCCGACCTTGCCGACGGGCACCTTGCGGAAGTCGAGCGCGACCTTGGAGACGTACTGCCCCTCGCCCTGCGGGCGGAGGTCCAGCGGCACCGTGAGCGGCGTCTTGTGCGCGGCGAGCTTGACCGAGGCCTTGGTGTCCTCGGTGACCAGACCGGCCGGGTCGTACGTGTGGATCTCCAGGTGCAGGACCGGGCCCCGCATCGACACGGACGTCAGCTCGTGCCGGATGCGGCCGGTGGCGAGCACCTGCTCGCGCATGTACCACTCGCTGATGTCCAGCGCGTCGCGGCTCGCGTCGTCGGCGGGGGCGACGGCGCCCCAGTAGGTGACGCCGTCCTCCTCCGTCACGAAACGCGGGGCGAGCTGCGGCCGGCCCAGCTGGCGTGCGGCGACGTGGAGTTCCTCCAGGCGGCCGGTGCGCAGCAGGTGGATGCAGATGCGCTCCTCGCGGGAGAGCCGGGCGTAGGTCTCGTCGGAGATCTCGTCCAGGTACGGGTTCACCACGTCGGCGAACTCGGCGACCCATTCGAGGTCACGGAACGGCAGGTCGCCCAGGTACAGGCGGAAGTCGTGGCGGAGGAACTTGTAGTCCTTCTCCGCGCGCAGCTCCCCGCGGCCGTTCTCCTCGAACCAGGTGTCGATGAGCCGGGCCACGCCGATGCGGTCCGCGACGTTCTGGATCTTGTGCCGGCTGGAGGAGATGGAGACGCTCTCCGGCGCGAGGCGCCAGGTGTAGACCGACCACGGGACGACGGCGAAGGACTCCGCGAGCGAGAAGGCCTGCGCGGAGAACAGCTGGTCCTCGTAGTGGATGCCCTCGGGGAAGGTGAGGGCGTTGTCCCGGATGAAGGCGGTCCGGTAGAGCTTGTTCGTCGACAGGTGGTCGAAGAAGTACTCCGGCGCCTCGGCGATGCCGTTGACGACCCGCTTCTCGGTGAAGAGGTGCGGGTACCAGAGGCCGGTGGTGTTCGACTCCTCGAAGAGGCGGGTCACCTCACCGGTGACGAAGTCGACCCCGGTCTCCTCGGCGACGAGGAGCAGGCTCTTGCAGGCGTGGCGGGGCAGCTCGTCGTCGCTGTCCAGGAACATGATGTGCGGGGCGCGGGCGACCGCGATGCCGCGGTTGCGGGGCGCGCTGCAGCCACCGCTGTTCTGCTCCAGCCGCACGTAGCGCACGCGCGGGTCGGAGGCCTCCAGAGAACGCGCGACCCCCTCGGTCCCATCGGTCGAACAGTCGTCGGCGATGATCACTTCGAGGTTGTTCAGGGTCTGGTCGAGCACGGACCGGACCGCTCGCGGGAGCCGCTCCTCATCGTTGTAAACGATGATGACGACGCTCACATCAGGGATGTCGCTGGTCGGCATCCAAGTCCTCTCAAACAAGTGCGGCCGGCGAGATCTGGCACGCGTTCCGGCCAGGCGCGGCGCTGCCTGCGCCATGGTCGATGACGCGCTACCGCCTTCAGTGGTGAAGGGTGCCGCCCCCACATGTTCGACGAGCGCCACCCGGCGACCGGAAAGACTACCCGGCGGGAGGAATTGTTTCATACCTGCCCACCCGGGCCTCCGGTGATGTTCACCGCATCGCGAACAGCCTCTTGAAGCGGCCGGAGACCACCTGCCGCGCGCCGACCGCGCCGCCCGCGAAGCGGAGGACGAGCCCCCGGCGCGCCGAGGCCACGACCTGGACGAGCAGCACCCGGCCCAGTCGCCCGAGGACCATTCCGCGCCGTCCCACGAACCCCTGCGGGGTCCTGACCTCGGCGTCCCCGGTCGAGCCGTCCGCGTACCGCAGTTCGGCACGGAGCGACCAGGCGGCGAGCCGGCCCGCGCGGAGCAGCTTCGCGGTCGGCAGCGAGACGGTGGCCGTCCAGCCCTCCTCCGCGGGGAGCAGCGGCGCGTCGAGCGACAGCTCCGCCGCCGAGACCCGCTCCGTGAACACCACGCGGACGGCGGTGGGCCCCAGTTCGGCGACACGCCCGTAGAGATCGTGGACGGTCAGGGTCAGCCGGGTCGACGCCCCGACGGTCACGGAACCGTCCACGGCCACGGGCAGCCGCGCGGGCGCGAGCTCCGCGAGACCTTCCAGGGGTACGTCGGCGGGCGCGGCGGACAGCACCGGGGCGCCGTCCTCGCCGCGCGGGTACGGCGGCACGAGCCGGGGCAGGGGCGCGGCCAGCTCGACGAAGCGGGTCAGCTCCCGTCCCTCGGGCACGGCGGGGAGGGCCGCGAGCCCGGCGTGCAGCCAACGGCCCGGAGCCTGGGCGTCCAGGACCGCGGCGGCCTCGAAGCCGGCCAGGTGCGCGCGGGTGGCCGTCCACCAGTCGGCCCGGTAGGCGGGGGTCCGCTGCGGCAGCTCGCGCAGGTACATGGGGAGGTCGTAGTCGAGGAACTTCGTCTGCGCTGCGCGGGCCAGCGCGGGCCGTCCCGCCGCGCGGAAGACCTCGACGACGGCGGCGTGCGCGGCGATCCGGTGCTCCCAGTTGGCCAGGGAGGCGCGGCGCAGCGAGATGGAGAGGGTCGCGGCCCGCCGCCGCACGTGCCACACGTACACGGGCACGTCGGTGACGGCGAGCCGGGGGGCGGCGGCCTGCACCCGGGCGCTGAAGACGAAGTCCTCGTAGTGGAAGGCGCCGTCGGGGAAGCGGATGGCGTGCCGGTCGAGGAAGTCCCGGCGGTAGAGCTTGTTGACGGAGAGGGTGTCGAGGACGAACTCCGGGTGGCCCTCGACGCCGTCGAGGACGGTGCCGGGGAGCGTGGCGCCCTGGGAGACGTCGTACAGCGAGGGGGCCCAGACGGTCTCACGGCCCTCGGGGAGCTCGCGCCGCACGCAGATCCCCGCGACGACGTCGGCGCTCCGCTCGGAGGCGACGGCGAGCAGGCCGTCGACGGCGCCGGGCAGCAGCAGGTCGTCGCTGTCGAGGAACAGGACGTACGGGTGGACGGCGGCGGCGATGCCGTCGTTGCGGGGGGTGCCGCAGCCGCCGCTGTTCTCCCGCCGGATCAGCGGGCGCACCCGCGGGTCGTCGGCGAAGCCGGCGAGGACCTCGGGCGTGTCGTCCCCGGAGGCGTCGTCGACGACGACGACCTCGCCGACCGCCTCGCCCTGCGCGAGCGCGGAGCGGACGGCGTCGCCGACGTGCGCCGCGTCGTTGTACGCGATGACGACGACACTGACGCGCGCGGCGGCCTGCGGCCGGGGGGTCTCACTCACCCGTGAATCCTACGTGGCCCCCGGACGGCCCCCGGGCGGCCCGCTCCCGTACGGAACCGGCCGGGCACCCCAAGGGCGCCCGGCCGATGACCGCCGGCGGAGGGCCGGCATGCGCCCCCCCCCGGGGGGCGGCCCGGGAGATCCCGCGCCGCCCCGCCCACCGGAACGGGGCGGACCCGCCTAGAACGGGTCGAACTCGTCGTACTCGCGCTGCGCGTCGTCGCGCTCCGCCTGCTTGTCGCGACGGCGCTGCGCGGCCGGACGCGGGGCCTCCAGACGGTGGTCCTCACCGCGGCGGCCGAGCATCTCGGCGCCGGCCATCATGGTGGGCTCCCAGTCGAAGACGACCGCGTTGTCCTCGGAGCCGATCGCGACGCCGTCGCCCGCGCGGGCACCGGCCTTCATCAGCTCCTCCTCGACGCCGAGGCGGTTGAGGCGGTCGGCCAGGTAGCCCACGGCCTCGTCGTTGTTGAAGTCGGTCTGGCGGACCCAGCGCTCCGGCTTCTCGCCGCGCACCCGGTAGACCTCTTCGTGCTCGTCGTACGTGACGGTGAAGCCGGCGTCGTCGACCGCCTTCGGACGGATGACGATCCGGGTCGCCTCCTCCTTCGGCTTGGCCGCGCGCGCCTCGGCGACGATGCCGGCGAGGGCGAAGGAGAGCTCCTTCAGACCCGTACGGGCGACGGCGGAGACCTCGAAGACCTGGTAGCCGCGCTCCTCCAGGTCCGGGCGGATCATGTCCGCGAGGTCCTGGCCGTCCGGGATGTCGATCTTGTTGAGGACGACGATCCGGGGCCGGTCCTCCAGGCCGCCGTACTGCTTGAGCTCCTCCTCGATGACGTCGAGGTCGCTGACCGGGTCGCGCTCCGACTCCAGCGTCGCCGTGTCGAGGACGTGGACGAGGACCGAGCAGCGCTCGACGTGGCGGAGGAACTCCAGGCCGAGGCCGCGGCCCTGGCTGGCGCCCGGGATCAGACCCGGCACGTCGGCGATCGTGTAGACGGTCGAGCCGGCCGTGACCACGCCGAGGTTCGGGACGAGCGTGGTGAAGGGGTAGTCCGCGATCTTCGGCTTGGCGGCCGACAGGACGGAGATGAGCGAGGACTTGCCGGCGCTCGGGTAGCCCACGAGCGCCACGTCGGCGACGGTCTTGAGCTCCAGGACGATGTCCCGGGCCTCGCCGGGCTCGCCGAGGAGGGCGAAGCCGGGGGCCTTGCGGCGGGCCGAGGCCAGCGCGGCGTTGCCGAGGCCGCCGCGACCGCCCTGACCGGCGATGAAGGTGGTGCCCTGACCGACCAGGTCGGCGAGGACGTTGCCCTTCTTGTCGAGGACGACGGTGCCGTCGGGCACGGTCAGGACCAGGTCCTGGCCGTCCTTGCCGGAGCGGTTGTCGCCGGCGCCGGGCTGCCCGTTGGTGGCCTTGCGGTGCGGGGAGTGGTGGTACTCGAGGAGGGTGGTGACCGACTGGTCGACGACCAGGATCACATCGCCGCCACGGCCGCCGTTGCCGCCGTCGGGGCCGCCGAGCGGCTTGAACTTCTCCCGGTGTACGGAGGCGCAGCCGTGGCCCCCGTTACCCGCGGCGACGTGCAGCTCGACGCGGTCCACGAAGGTGGTCATGGTTCTGTGCCTCCAGAGAATTACGGGTGGAATGTCTATCTAGTAACACGCGAAAGGCGGACCCTCTTCCCTTCCGGGAAGTGAGGTCCGCCTCCGCAAAGAGTTCCGATCAGGCGACCGGAACGATGTTCACGACCTTGCGGCCACGGTGGGTGCCGAACTGCACCGAACCGGCCTGCAGGGCGAACAGCGTGTCGTCGCCGCCACGGCCGACGCCCGCGCCCGGGTGGAAGTGGGTGCCGCGCTGGCGGACCAGGATCTCACCCGCGTTGACGACCTGACCGCCGAAGCGCTTCACGCCGAGCCGCTGGGCGTTGGAATCGCGACCGTTCCGGGTGGACGATGCGCCCTTCTTGTGTGCCATTGCTCAGTCCCTCTTTACTTCGCGGCCGTCGGGATCGCGGTGACCTTGATCGCCGTGTACTGCTGACGGTGACCCTGGCGACGGCGGTAGCCGGTCTTGTTCTTGTAGCGCAGGATGTCGATCTTGGCGCCCTTGTGGTGATCCACGACCTCGGCCTCGACCTTGATGCCGGCCAGGACCCACGGGTCGCTGGTCACGGCGTCGCCGTCGACAACGAGCAGGGTCGAGAGCTCGACCGTGTCGCCAACCTTGGCAGTGGAAATCTTGTCAACCTCAACGATGTCGCCGACAGCAACCTTGTGCTGGCGACCACCGCTGCGCACGATGGCGTACACGCGGATCTCTCTCTCACTCGGGATGAAACCTCTGACGCCAGCCACTCACACGGGCCCGGGGGCCCGTGGCGTTCCGGAATCGGACGAGCGGCCTCTCCCGGCGAGCGGGAGGGAGGTGCTCAGAGGCGCGGCGTGTCGTCAGACACGCCGACGGTCTAGGTTACGGGCGGCCGCCTCGGAGGGTCAAATTCGCCCGTGCGGTGCGGGCCGCCTCCCCGGACGGAGGGGCGGCCCGCACCGGCCGGTCAGTCCTGGGCCGGGGCGGCGGTCTTCTCCGCCGCCTTCTTGGCCGTGGTCTTCTTGGCGGTGGTCTTCTTCGCCGCGGTCTTCTTGGTCGCCGCCGTCTTCTTGGTGGCGGCCTTCTTGGCCGTGGCCTTCTTCGCGGTCTTGCGCGCGGCCGTCTTCTTGGCCGGCGCGGCCTCCGCCTCGGCCGGAGCCTCGGCGGCCTCGGTGCCCTCGGCCTGAGCCGTGGGCACCACGACGACGGCCGCCTCCTCGGCACCCGCGGGCGAACCGGCGGGGGCGGTGGCCTTGCGGACCACCCGGCGGCGGGCACGCGGCGGGGCGGCCACGGGGGCCTCCTCGACGACGGGCTCGACGGCCTCGGCGACGGGCTCGGCCACCGGCTCCGGCGCCACGACGGGCTCCGGCTCCGGAGCGGGCTCGGCGACCGGCTCGGTGACGACCTCGGCGGCCGTGTCCGTGGTCGAGACGACCGGGGACGTCACCCGGCGGGTGGCACGGCGACGGCCGCGCGGGGCCGGGGCGGCGGTCTCCTCGACCACCGGCTCGGACTCCACGACCGGCTCGGGCTCTGCGACCGGGACGACGGGCTCGGCGGCGGGCGCCGGCTCGAAGTCCACGGCCTCGGTCTCCACGACCGGCGCCGGGGCGACCGGCGTCGAGACGACCGGGGCGGACACCCGGCGGGTGGCGCGACGGCGGCCACGACCGCGCGTGGCGGCAGCCTCCGCCTCGGCGGCGGAGCCGTACAGCTCCTCGTCCGCGGCGATCGGCACCGGCACGGCCACCGGGGCGGCCAGCTCCGCGGCGACCTCGGCCTCGGTCTCGACCTCGGCCTCCGCCGTCTCCACCGCCTCGGCGTGCTCGTGCTCGTGGACGTGCTCGGCGCCGCCGCGACCGCGCTTCTTCGAGCGCTTGCCGCCGCCACCGCCGCCGGCGGTGGCCGGCTGCTCCATGTGCACGATGACACCGCGGCCGTTGCAGTGGACGCAGGTCTCGGAGAAGGACTCCAGGAGGCCCTGGCCGACCCGCTTGCGGGTCATCTGGACCAGGCCGAGCGAGGTGACCTCGGCCACCTGGTGCTTGGTCCGGTCCCGGCCCAGGCACTCCAGGAGGCGGCGCAGCACCAGGTCGCGGTTGGACTCCAGGACCATGTCGATGAAGTCGATGACGACGATGCCGCCCAGGTCGCGCAGGCGGAGCTGGCGCACGATCTCCTCGGCCGCCTCCAGGTTGTTCCTGGTGACGGTCTCCTCGAGGTTGCCGCCCTGGCCGGTGAACTTGCCGGTGTTGACGTCGACGACGACCATCGCCTCGGTCTTGTCGATCACCAGCGAGCCGCCGCTCGGCAGCCAGACCTTGCGGTCGAGCGCCTTCATCAGCTGCTCGTCGATCCGGTACGTTGCGAAGACGTCGACCTCGCTGGTCCACTTGGACAGTCGGTCGGCCAGGTCGGGCGCGACGTGCGAGACGTACCCGTGGATGGTCTCCCACGCGTCGTCGCCGCTGACGATGACCTTCGAGAAGTCCTCGTTGAAGATGTCGCGGACGACCCGGACGGTCATGTCCGGCTCGCCGTAGAGCAGGCTCGGCGCGGACGTCGAGATCTGGTTGGCCTTCTTCTGGATGTCGGCCCACTGCGCCTGCAGGCGCTCGACGTCACGGCGCAGCTCGTCCTCGCTCGCGCCCTCGGCGGCGGTGCGCACGATGACGCCCGCGTCCTCGGGGACGATCTTCTTGAGGATGGTCTTCAGACGGGCGCGCTCGGTGTCCGGGAGCTTGCGGCTGATGCCGGTCATCGAGCCCTCGGGGACGTACACGAGGTAGCGGCCCGGGAGGGAGACCTGGCTGGTCAGACGCGCGCCCTTGTGGCCGATCGGGTCCTTCGTGACCTGCACGAGGACCGACTGGCCGGACTTGAGGGCGGACTCGATGCGGCGCGGCCCGTTGGCCATGCCGAGCGCCTCGAAGTTGACCTCGCCGGCGTACAGGACCGCGTTGCGGCCCTTGCCGATGTCGACGAAGGCGGCCTCCATGGACGGCAGCACGTTCTGGACCTTGCCCAGGTAGACGTTGCCGACGTAGGAGGTGGCCTGCTCCTTGTTGACGTAGTGCTCGACGAGCACGTTGTCTTCCAGGACGCCGATCTGGGTGCGCTCGCCGTTCTGGCGGACGACCATGACGCGCTCGACGGCCTCGCGGCGGGCGAGGAACTCGGCCTCGGTGATGATCGGGACGCGACGGCGGCCCTGCTCGCGGCCTTCGCGGCGGCGCTGCTTCTTGGCCTCCAGACGGGTCGAGCCCTTGATGGACTGGACCTCGTCGGACGGCTCGGCCTTCTCGCGGGCCGGGCGGGGCTCGCGGACCTTGACGACCGTGCGGACGCCGTCCTCTTCGCCCGCCTCGACGTCGACGGAGGCGTCCCCGCTGCGACGGCGGCGACGGCGACGGCGACGGGAGCTGCTGGAGCCGCCGGCGTAGGCCTCGGCCTCCTCCGACTCCTCCTCGGTCTCGTCGGTCTCCTCGGTCTCGTCCTCGGCGTGCGGCTCCTCGCCCTCCTCGGTCTCCTCGACCTCGGTGAGCTCGCCGCGACGACGGCGGCGGCCGCCACGGCGGCGACGGCGGGACGGGCGGTCCTCGTACTCGTCCGTCTCCTCGGCCTCTTCGGCCTCCTCGACCTCGTCGGCGGCGGCCTCGACCTCGGGCTCGTCGGCGACGGTGGCCGGGACGGGCTCGACGGCGACGGGCTCGCCACGGCGGCGACGGCGACGGCGGGAGCCGGTCTCGGCGCGCTCGGCGGTCTCGGTCTCGGCGGGCTCGACGGCCTCCACGGCCTCGGCCGTCTCGACGGTCTCGTCCTCCTCCGGCTCCTCGACCACGGCGGCGGCGGCCATGGCGGCGGTCTCCGGGGTCTGGAACATGGGCTCGGTGAAGACCGGGGCCTGGAAGACGGCGACGGCGGGGCGCGCGGCGCGGCGCGGCTCGCGGGCCGGGGCCGGCTCGGAGGTGAACTGCGGCGAGGTGGCGCGGCGGCGGCCGCGACCGCGGGTGGCGGCGGTCTCGGCGGCGGCGACCTCGGCCTCGTCGGCGGCGATCTGCTCGACGGTGGCCTGGGGCAGCGACTCGCCGGTGACGGCCGGCTCGGCGGCCGGGGCCGCGGTCGGCTCGGGCGAGGCGGCCTTGCGGGTGGCGCGGCGGCGGGTGCGGGCGGGGGCGGCCTCGGGGGCCTCCTCGACGGCCTCGGCCACGGCGGCCTCGGCGACCGGCTCGGCGGCCGGGGTCGCGACCACGGTCTCCTCGGCGGCGGCCGGGGAGGTCACCGGCGAGGTGGCCTTGCGGGTGGCGCGGCGGCGCGTACGGGCCGGCGGCGCGGCCTCCTCCACGGCCTCCACGGCCTCGGCGGCCGGAGCGGCGGCGGTCTCGGCGGCGGGCGCCACGGTCTCCTCGGCGGCGGCCGGGGAGGTCACCGGCGAGGTGGCCTTGCGGGTGGCACGGCGGCGCGGGCGGGCGGGGGCGGCCTCGGGGGCCTCCTCGGCGGCCTCGGCCGCGGGGGTCTCCACGACCGGCTCGGCGACCGGCTCGGGCGCGGTCTCCGCGGCGGGCGCGGTGGCCTTGCGGGTGGCCCGGCGGCGGGTGCGCGGCGCGGGGGCGGCCTCGGCCTCGGCGGGGGCGGCCTCCACGGCGGCCGGGGCCTCGGCGGTCGCCGTGGTCTCGGCCGCGTCGGCGGTGGCGCCCGTCACCGGCGGACCGGCGGGGCGGGAAGCGGCGCGGCGCCTGCGGCGCGGCGGCAGCTTGTCACCGGGGGCGTTGGTGTCTTCGTTGGACTCGAGCATGCGGGGTTCTCCCGTCACGCTCCCGGGCGTCGCGCCTGGTTCCGGTCCGGCGGCACGATCGCGCCTGTGGCGCGGTGCCGCCGTCCGGGGCGCGGGCGCCGCACGGGAGCTTATGTGTCTGGCTCGCCGGTTCCGTACGCCCTGTGCGGACGGCCTGGCGAAAGTCTCCTGGTCAGTGCGCTGCCCGACCCAGGTGGCTCCCGAGTGCCAGGGCGGCGCTACGACGACCGCTCCCTACGCGGTACCGGCACCCGGCGCCGTCGCCGGGGCGGTCGCGGCGGCCGTGGGTGAAGCGGCCGTGACTGCCTCGCGGTCGGGCGCGAGCGGGTCGGTCACCGTGCCGGACTCCTCGTCGAAGAGCCCCTGCGCCAGCCTGGTCACCGCAGCGGGGACCGGCGGCGCCAGGTCGGCCACAGCTCGGAGACCGGACAGGACGTCGTCGGGTCGTACGGCAGGTGTCACGTGCCGAACAACCAGGCGCAGTATCGCACAGGCGCTGTCCAGCGGCCTATCACCCTGGGGATCGCCCTGGTGACGGACCGCCGTCAGCTCGGTGACGGCGGAACGGGCGTCGAAGGTGCGGACTCCGTTCTTGGTCTTGCGCTGTACTTCCACGGTCTCGGCGGCGAGAAACGCCTCGACGGCCTTCTCGGCGTCCTCGACGGCGACGCCCTCCAGGCGCAGCTCCCACACGGAGGCGGTGAGCCGGTCGGCGAGACCCGAGGTCCGGGCCTCGACGGCGTCGGTGATGTCGAGGCCGGCCGGGAGGGACTCGTCGAGCAGGGCCCGCAGGGTCTCCGGGTCGCGCGTCTGGGTGAGCGCGATCTCCAGGTACTCGGCCTCGGAGCCCGTTCCGGTCGGGGCGGCGTTGGCGTACGACACCTTGGGGTGCGGGGTGAAGCCCGCCGAGTACGCCATGGGCACCTCGGCACGGCGCAGCGCACGCTCGAAGGCGCGCTGGAAGTCACGGTGGCTGGTGAACCGGAGGCGGCCGCGCTTGGTGTAGCGCAGTCGGATGCGCTGCACCGCCGGTGCGGGCGGCGGGCCTTCGGGCTGTCGCTTGCCCAGTGGTTCTTCTCCTCGGTGCGGGGCGGGCGCGGGTGGCGCTCCGCCCGGAAGCTCGGGGGACGCCCCCTGGGGGCCCGCCCGGATCACCCCCGCGTCCTGCGGGGAGATCTCGGGGCGGGCGCCGCGCCGGGGACGTTCGTCGTACTGCCCAGAGTACGCGCCCGAGCCACCTCCGGTTCCCCTGACCAGAGCCCGTCTTCCGGATCAGGCCCGCGAGCCCGGCGTGATCCGGAAGGCGGGCCCGCTGTCAGCGGGGCCCGCCGAAGAGGGCGAGGCGCACCTCGCGGGCGGCGGCGCGGACGGCCCGGCCGACGGAGGCGAGGGGCGCCCACACCCAGGTGCGCAGCCAGTGGCCGACGGGCGTGAGGACCACCCGGTACGTCCAGGCGAGGGGGCGGCCGATCGCGTTCCACAGCACCCAGCCGAGGGCGCGCCCGAGGGCCCGGGAGATCCGGCCCCCGATCCGCCAGGCCCAGGCGACGGCGGCGCCGACCGCCCGGCCGACGGGGGCGAGGACGTACCGCCAGAGCCAGGTCAGCGGGGTGACGAGGAGCAGGTCGATCACCCACCAGACGGCTTTGGCGACGGGGAGGAGGACCCAGCGCCCGAGCCACTTCAGGGGCGTGACGACCAGCAGGTCGACCACCCACCAGAGGGCCCGGCCGACCGGCGCGAGGACCCACTCCCACAGGAACCGGAGCGGGATGACGACGAGGTGGTGGATCAGCCAGACGAGGGCCCGTCCGAGCGGGGCGAGGACCCAGCGCCACAGCTGCCCGAGGCAGTAGGCGAGGGCGTCCCAGACCAGCCGGACGGGCAGGACGATCACCAGGGCGATGGCGCGCGCCACCCCCGTGAGACAGCCCGAGGGCTCGTTCGGGGGCTGCGACCTGGTGTTCTCCGTGTTCATGCCGGAAATGACGCGACGGCCCGGCGAAGGGTTTCCCCTTCGCCGGGCCGTCACCCAAGCGTTACTGATTCACGACCGTCAACGGCAGCAGCTTCTTGCCGGTCGGGCCGATCTGGATGTGCGTGTCCATCTGCGGGCAGACGCCGCAGTCGAAGCACGGGGTCCAGCGGCAGTCCTCGACCTCGGTCTCGTCGAGGGCGTCCTGCCAGTCCTCCCAGAGCCAGTCCTTGTCGAGGCCCGAGTCCAGGTGGTCCCAGGGCAGGACCTCCTCGTAGGTGCGCTCGCGGGTGGTGTACCAGGCGACGTCCACGCCGAAGTCGGGGAGCGTCTTCTCGGCGCAGGCCATCCAGCGGTCGTACGAGAAGTGCTCGCGCCAGCCGTCGAAGCGGCCGCCGTCCTCGTACACCGCGCGGATGACCGCGCCGATGCGGCGGTCGCCGCGGGAGAGCAGGCCCTCGACGATGCCGGGCTTGCCGTCGTGGTAGCGGAAGCCGATCGAGCGGCCGTACTTCTTGTCGCCGCGGATCTTGTCGCGGAGCTTGCGCAGGCGCTCGTCCGTCTCCTCGGCCGACAGCTGCGGGGCCCACTGGAAGGGGGTGTGCGGCTTGGGGACGAAACCGCCGATGGAGACGGTGCAGCGGATGTCGTTCTGGCCGGAGACCTTGCGGCCCTCGGCGATCACGTTCATCGCCATGTCGGCGATCTGCAGGACGTCCTCGTCGGTCTCCGTCGGCAGGCCGCACATGAAGTACAGCTTCACCTGGCGCCAGCCGTTGCCGTAGGCCGTCGAGACGGTACGGATGAGGTCCTCTTCCGAGACCATCTTGTTGATGACCTTGCGCATGCGCTCGGAACCGCCCTCGGGGGCGAAGGTGAGGCCGGAGCGGCGGCCGTTCCTCGTGAGCTCGTTCGCCAGGTCGACGTTGAACGCGTCGACGCGGGTCGAGGGGAGGGACAGACCGACCTTGTCCTCCTCGTACCGGTCCGCCAGGCCCTTGGCGATGTCGGCGATCTCGGAGTGGTCCGCGGAGGAGAGGGAGAGGAGGCCGACCTCCTCGAAGCCCGTCGCCTTGAGGCCCTTCTCGACCATCTCGCCGATGCCGGTGATGCTTCGCTCCCGCACGGGGCGCGTGATCATGCCGGCCTGGCAGAAGCGGCAGCCGCGGGTGCAGCCGCGGAAGATCTCGACGGACATGCGCTCGTGGACGGTCTCCGCGAGCGGGACGAGCGGCTGCTTGGGGTAGGGCCACTCGTCGAGGTCCATGACGGTGTGCTTGGACACGCGCCACGGCACACCGGACTTGTTCGGGACGACGCGGCCGATGCGCCCGTCCGGCAGGTACTCGACGTCGTAGAACGCCGGGATGTACACCGAGCCGGTCTTGGCGAGGCGGAAGAGGACCTCCTCGCGGCCGCCCGGCCTGCCCTCCGCCTTCCACTGCCGGATGATCTCGGTCATGTCGAGGACGGCCTGCTCGCCGTCGCCGATGATCGCCGCGTCGATGAAGTCCGCGATCGGCTCGGGGTTGAAGGCCGCGTGGCCGCCGGCGAGCACGATCGGGTGGTCGACCGTCCGGTCCTTCGACTCCAGCGGGATGCCCGCCAGGTCGAGGGCCGTGAGCATGTTGGTGTAGCCGAGCTCGGTGGAGAAGCTCAGGCCGAAGACGTCGAACGCGCCGACGGGGCGGTGGCTGTCCACGGTGAACTGCGGCACGTCGTGCTCGCGCATCAGCTCCTCGAGGTCCGGCCACACGCTGTACGTGCGCTCGGCGAGGACGCCCTCGCGCTCGTTGAGCACCTCGTAGAGGATCATGACGCCCTGGTTGGGCAGGCCGACCTCGTACGCGTCCGGGTACATCAGCGCCCAGCGGACGTCGGCGGACTCCCACGGCTTGACCGTGGAGTTCAGCTCTCCACCGACGTACTGAATCGGCTTCTGCACGTGCGGGAGCAGAGCTTCGAGCTGCGGGAAGACAGACTCGGCAGCAGACATCTCGAACCTTCGTGAGCTGGCAGGGGGGCGACTCTCAAGCGTACCCCGGTGCTCAGCGGGTCAGAGCCGCCGTGAGCTTCGGGGCCGAGGCGCGGGCCCAGACCCCGGGCAGTTCCCGCTCGGCCGCGGCGGCCGCCGCCTCCTCCCGGCCGTAGAGAAGTCCCCAGGTGAAGGCCGATTCGCCGACGCCGTGGGCCATGATCCCGAACTCCCGGAGGGCGACGCGGGCGACGACGGCGTCCTGGTGCTCGCCGAGGAGGGACTGGACGGCCTTGACGCGTTTCGAGAGCCGCTTGGCGGGTTTGCCGAGGGTGGGGCGGGCCGCGTCGGCGGCGTAGCGGGCGCGTTTGGCGGCCTTGCGGGCCTCGTGGAGGGCGAGGTCCCGCTCGTGGCCGGGGGCGAGGGAGAGGGCGTGCTCGATCCGGCGGCCGAGGCGGTCGTGGTCCTTGCGCACGGCGCGGGCGAGGACCGGGCGGGCGTCGCGGCGGGCGGCCTTGCGCAGCGGCGGGTCGGCGAGGAGCGCGTCGAGGGTGTCGAGGAGGGTGAGGTAGCGGGCGGAGTCGAGGGCGGCGAGGGCCTGGTGCCGGGCGTTCCTGGCGAGGGCGGCGTCCCGGCGGCGCAGCCGGGCCTCGACGGGGCCGAGGGTGAGGGTGGGGGGCAGGTCGGCGATGCGGGCGCGCAGCCGTGCGTCGAGGACCTCCTGGTCGCGGGCGACGCCGAGCTCTCCGGCGAGCCATTTCAGCTCGTCGCCGACGGGGTCGGTGACGTGCCGGTCGAGGACCTTGCGGTAGGTCTTGAGGGCGCTGCGCATCCGGCGGCAGGCGACCCTCAGCCGGTGGACGGAGTCGGGCAGGTCGCGGCGGACGGCGGGGTCGAGCGCGACGATCGCGTCGGCCTGCTCGCGTACGTAGGCGAGGACGGCGGCGCCCGCGGTGCCGGGTTTCTCCGGGGCGGGGACCGTCTGGGGCTCCGAGCCGGTCTCCGCGAGGGCCCGGGCGAGCTTGGACGGGGACGCGGAGGGGCGGATGCCGGCCTTGCGGAGGCGTTTCTCGACGGCGTCGAGGAGGGCGGGGCCGATGCCGTCCGCGAGTTCGACCTCGATCTCGGTCCAGGTGGCCGTCTCGCCCTCGGGCAGGCGTTCGGCGTGGACGGTGTCGACGGAGAGTTCGGCGAGGAGGGCGCCGTCGGCGTCGAGGAGGTGGCGGACGTCACGGGCCGAGCGGAGGCGGACGGCCGGGACGACCTCGGCGTCGCGGACGCGGGAGCGCAGGAGCCCCGCGAGCTCGTCCGGCAGGCCGTCGCTCAGCGGGGCCCTGATCTCGTCGCGGACCCCGGCGGCGACGGGGAACTTCACGTGCCAGCCGGCGTCGCTGCCGCCGGTGCGGCGGCGGAGGGTGACCCCGTCGGCCGCCAGCCGGAGGTCCGGGGTGTCGTAGTAGACGGCGTCGAGTTCCATGACGCCCCGGTCCACGACCTCGGAGACTCCGGGGACGCGGGTGAGGTCGGGTGGCGGAGTCTCCCCGGTGGCTTCGTACTTCCGCTCGATCTCGCGCTTCGTCTCGGCCATACCCCGAATCTAACCGCCTCCCGCCACCCTCATGCGGTCATCGGGCGTTGTACCCGGATCGACTGGAGCAGTCCGATGGCCACCCACACGGCGAACATCGACGAGCCGCCGTAGGAGACGAACGGCAGCGGGAGGCCGGCGACCGGCATGATGCCGAGCGTCATGCCGATGTTCTCGAAGGACTGGAAGGCGAACCAGGCGATGATGCCGGCCGCGACGATCGTCCCGTAGAGCTCGGTGGTCTCGCGGGCGATCCGGCAGGAGCGCCAGAGGATGACGCCGAGCAGGACGAGGATCAGGCCGGCGCCGACGAAGCCGAGTTCCTCGCCGGCCACCGTGAAGACGAAGTCGGTCTGCTGTTCGGGGACGAACTGGCCGGTGGTCTGCGAGCCCTTGAAGAGGCCCGCGCCGAGGAGGCCGCCGGAACCGATGGCGATGCGGGCCTGGTTGGTGTTGTAGCCGACGCCGGCGGGGTCGAGGTCGGGGTTGGCGAAGGCCGCGAAGCGGTTGATCTGGTACTCGTCGAGCATGCCGAGGGCGGTGACGAGGACCGCGCCGACGACGCCGGCGCCGATGAGGCCGAGGACCCAGCGGTTGGAGGCGCCGGAGGCGAGCAGCACGCCGAGCACGATGACCGCCATGACCATGACCGAGCCGAGGTCGGGCATCAGCATGACGATGCCCATGGGGAGGGCGGCCAGGGCGAGGGCCTTGGCGACGGTGCGGTGGTCGGGGTGGAGCTGGTCCCCGGCGTCGACCTTGGCGGCGAGGAGCACCGCCATGACCAGGATGATCGTGATCTTCACGAACTCGCTGGGCTGGAGGGAGAAGCCGCCGCCGATGACGATCCACGCGTGGGCGCCGTTGATGGTGGCGCCGAGCGGGGTGAGGACGGCGAGGATCAGCAGGATCGAGAGGCCGTAGAGCATCGGCACCGCGCCGCGCAGGGTGCGGTGGCCGAGCCAGATCGTGCCGATCATCAGGGCGAGGCCGATGCCGGTGTTGAGCACGTGCCGGAAGAGGAAGTAGTACGGGTCGCCCTGGTTGAGCTCGGTGCGGCCGCGGGTGGCGGACCAGACGAGCAGCGAGCCGATGCCGGAGAGGGCGAGAGCCGAGAGCAGTATGGGCCAGTCGAGCCGGCGGAGCACCGAGTCGCGGGCGGCCAGCTTGGCCAGGGTGCCGCGCTCGGGTGCGTACCGGGAGACGGAGAAGCCGTGGGGTGCCGTCATCTGTTCAGAGCCTCCCGCGGGCGGCGGGCGGGCCCGCCAGCTGCTGGTCGTCGTCCGGCTTCCGGGTGGGGGGCGCCGTGGGGTCGGCCGGCGGGGTCGGCGGCTGGGCGCCGTCGACCTGCTGCTTCGTCTCGTCGACCTTCTGCGCCTCCGGGTCGTACGGCTTGATCTTCGGCGCGTCGATGGAGCCGTCGGCCTCGATCCTCGGCAGGTCCTTCTGCGGCTGCGGCAGCAGGGCCCGCCGGAGGTCCTGGTTGCCGGCGTCGTCGAGTCCGTAGAGCGCGTCGTAGATGTTGCGCACGGCGGGGCCGGAGGCGCCGGAGCCGGTACCACCCTGGGAGATCGTCATGACGATCGCGTAGTCCTTGGTGTACGTGGCGAACCAGGAGGTCGTCTGCTTGCCGTAGACCTCGGCGGTACCCGTCTTGGCGTGCATCGGGATCTTGTCCTGCGGCCAGCCGACCTGGGCGAAACGCCAGGCGGCGGTACCGCGGGTGGCGACTCCCGCGAGGGCTTCGTCTATCAAGTTGCGGGTGTCGGCGTCGAAGGGGAGCCTGCCGTGCGACTTGGGCGCGATCTCCTTCACCTTCTTGCCGTCGGGGCTGATGACGGCCTTGCCGACGGTGGGGTTCCACAGGGTGCCGCCGTTGGAGATGGCGGCGTAGATGGTGGCCATCTGGATGGGGGTGACGAGGGTGTCGCCCTGTCCGATGGAGTAGTTGACGGAGTCACCGGCGCGCATCAGGTTGCCTTCGAGGCAGTTCTCGTACGAGAGCTGCTGGACGTACGTGCCGCCCTTCTTGCCGTACTTGCACCACCAGTCCTTGTTGGCCTCCCAGAACTTCTGCTTCCACTGGCGGTCGGGGACGCGGCCGGTGACCTCGTTGGGGAGGTCGATGCCGGTCTCGGCGCCGAGGCCGAACTGGTGGGCGGTCTTGTAGAACCAGTCGCCCGGGTTCTTCTTCGGCTTCATCCCGCCGTCCTTGATCCACTGCTGGTGGGCGAGGGCGTAGAAGACGGTGTCGCAGGAGACTTCGAGGGCGCGGCCGAGGCTGATGGGGCCGTGGTTCTGCGATTCGAAGTTCTTGAAGACCTGGCTGCCGATGGAGTACGAGCTGGTGCACGGGTAGCGGCCGTCGAAGTCGTAGCCCGCGTTGACGGCGGCGGCGGTCGAGACGACCTTGAAGATGGAGCCGGGGGCGGCCTGGCCCTGGATGGCCCGGTTCAGCAGCGGGAAGTTGGAGTCCTTGCCGGTGAGGGCGGCGTAGTCCTTGGCGGAGATGCCGCCGACCCAGGCGTTGGGGTCGTAGTCGGGCTGCGAGGCCATGGCGACGATGCGGCCGGTCTTGGCCTCCATGACGACGACGGCGCCGGCGTCGGCCTTGTAGTTCTCGTTGGTGTTCCTGTCGTGGGTCTTGCGGGCCTCGACCATCGCGTTGTGCAGCTCCCATTCGGCGACCGCCTGGACGCGGGCGTCGATGGAGGTGACGACGTTGGAGCCGGGCACGGGGGGGTCGTTCTTGGCCTGGCCGATGACGCGGCCGAGGTTGTCGACCTCGTAGCGGGTGACGCCGGCCTTGCCGCGCAGCTCCTTGTCGTACGTGCGTTCCAGGCCGGAGCGGCCCACCATGTCGGAGCGCAGGTACGGCGAGTCGGTGTCCTTGGCCTTCTCGATCTCCTCGTCGGTGACGGGCGAGAGGTAGCCGAGGACCTGGGAGGTGCGGGACTTGCCGGGGGCCGGGTAGCGGCGGACGGCGGTGGGTTCGGCGGTGATGCCGGGGAAGTCCTCGGCGCGCTCGCGGATCTGGAGGGCCTGCTGGGTGGTGGCCTCGTCGGTGACGGGGATCGGCTGGTAGGGCGAACCGTTCCAGCAGGGCTTGGGCGTCTTGGAGTCGCAGAGCCGGATCTTGTTGATGACGTCCTGCGGCTTCATGTCGAGGACGTCGGCGAGCCGGGAGAGGACGGCCTTGCCGTCGTCCTTCATCTTCATCAGGTCGGTGCGGGACGCGGAGACCACGAGCCGGGTCTCGTTGTCGGCGAGCGGGACGCCCCGGGCGTCGAGGAGCGAGCCGCGGACGGCGGGCTGGACGACCTGCTGGACGTGGTTGTTCTTCGCCTCGTCCGTGTACTCCTTGCCGTTGCGGATCTGGAGGTACCAGAGCCGGCCCCCCAGGGTGAGGAGCAGGGAGAAGACGAGGATCTGGATGACGACGAGCCGGATCTGGACCCGGGGGGTCCGCCCGGTCTCGGGGATGTTGCTCATGCTGCCGTTGCCCCCTCGGTCACAGTCGCTTGACTCCCTTGATGCGTCCGGCGCGTGAGGCGCGGCTCCGTGCGGCCTTCACCCGCAGGCCGCCGCGCTGGGTGCCGATCCTCAGGCCGGTGCCGGAGGAGAGCCAGCCGGAGGCGACGTCGGCGCCGTTGCCGCCGCCGGTGTCGGCGAGCGGGTCGTTCTCGGCGCGGCGGGCGAGGGCCATGATGAGCGGCACCGTGAAGGGCGCCAGGAGCAGGTCGTACACGGCCGCGGTGAACAGCAGGAACCCGAGGCCGACATGGCGGGCGGCGGTGTCGCCGACGAGGGCGCCCACGCCCGCGTAGAGGAGCGTGGAGCCGACGGCCGCGGCGACGACGACGGCCATGGGGCCGGTCGCCGAGGTGAGCCGGCCGTTGTCCGGCTTCGCGAGGCCGACGAGGTAGCCGATGACGCAGAGCACGAGGGCGTAGCGGCCGGCGGCGTGGTCGGCGGGCGGGGCGAGGTCGGAGAGGAGACCGGCGGTGAAGCCGATGAGGGAGCCGCTGACGGGTCCGTACACCAGCGCCAGGCCGACGACGGTGAGGAGGACGAGGTCGGGGACGGCGCCGGGGAGCTGGAGGCGGGCGAGGACGGAGACCTGGACGACCAGGGCCACCACGATCAGGGCGGCGGAGAGGAGGATGCGGTTGAGCTTCACGGTGTCGCGTCCCCCTGGTCCTGCTGCGCCTGCTGGTTCTGACCGTCGTTCGGCTTCTGCCGGTCCGTCCGCTGTCCGTCCGGTGGCGGTGGTGTGACCGTGACGGTGACGGTCGGGGCGGGCTTGGGCTTCTGCGGGAGCACCGTGTCGCGCGGGTCGGAGTGCGGGGCCTGGACGACGACGCCGACGATGTCGAGCTTGGTGAAGCCGACGTACGGGCGGACGTAGACGTTGCGGGTCAGGCCGCCGCCCGACGGGTCGACGCGGACGACCTCGCCGACCGGGACGCCGGGCACGAAGGGCTTGTCGGCGCGCGAGCCGAAGGTGACGAGCCGGTCGCCGGGCCTGACCTTGGCCTTGCCGTTGAGGAGCTGGACCAGGAGCGGACTGTCGCCCTGGCCGGTGGCGAAGCCGAGTTCGTCGCTCTTCTCCATGCGGGTGCCGACGGTGAAGTCGGGGTCGTTGGCGAGGAGCACCGTGGAGGTGGAGGGTCCGACGGTGGTGACGCGGCCGACGAGCCCGGAGCCGTTGAGCACGGTCATGTCGCGCTCGATGCCGTCGCGGGCGCCGATGTCGATGGTGACGGTCCAGGAGAAGCCCTGGGCCGCTCCTATGGCGATGACCTGGGCGCCCTTGATGCCGTACTGCCCGGCGCCGGCGGTCTTGAGCATGGCGTCGAGTTCGCGCAGCCGGTTGCGGTTGCGGTCGTCGCTGCCGAGCTTCGCCTTGAGTTCGGCGTTCTCCTTCTCCAGGGCGGCGATCCGGGTGTGCCGCTCCCCGGAGTCCCGTACCGCGCCTATGGCGTTCCCGACGGGATCGACGGCGGCCGCCACACCGTTCTCGACCGGCCCGAAGACCGCCGCTGCGGCCTGTCGGGCACCGTCGACGGGTGACTCCTGACCGCCGCGGATGTCCACCGTGATCAGTGCGAACGCGATGGCGATCAGCAGCACCAGGAGCAGCCGGCTCTCTCGTGTGTCCCTCACGTGCGGCGGCCGTGCCTTTCCTCGTGGTTCGGTTGTCGGGCTGTTCGGTCGAACTGTCGTCGCTAGCGGCGCGGCTGGGCGTCCAGGACCTGCTGGAGGGCCTCGAACTCCTCCACGCACTTGCCGGAGCCGAGCGCCACCGAGTCCAGCGGGTCCTCGGCGATGTGGATCGGCATGCCGGTCTCGCGCCGGAGGCGCTCGTCGAGGCCGCGGAGCAGGGCGCCGCCACCCGTGAGAACGATGCCGCGGTCCATGACGTCACCGGAGAGCTCCGGCGGGCACTTGTCGAGGGTGGTCTTCACGGCGTCGACGATCGCGTTGACCGGCTCCTCGATGGCCTTGCGGACCTCGGCCGCGGAGATGACCACGGTCTTCGGCAGGCCGGAGACGAGGTCGCGGCCCCGGATCTCGGTGTGCTCGTCCTTGTCGAGGTCGTACGCGGAACCGATGGTGATCTTGATCTGCTCGGCGGTGCGCTCACCGAGGAGGAGGGAGTACTCCTTCTTGATGTGCTGGATGATCGCGTTGTCCAGCTCGTCGCCGGCGACCCGGATGGACTGTGCCGTGACGATTCCGCCGAGGGAGATGACGGCGACCTCGGTGGTGCCGCCGCCGATGTCGACGACCATGTTGCCGGTGGCCTCGTGGACGGGGAGACCCGAGCCGATGGCCGCCGCCATGGGCTCCTCGATGATGTGCACCTGGCGGGCGCCGGCCTGGGTCGACGCCTCGATGACGGCGCGGCGCTCCACTCCGGTGATGCCGGAGGGCACGCAGACGACGACGCGGGGGCGGGCCAGGTAGCGGCGCTTGTGGATCTTGAGGATGAAGTAGCGGAGCATCCGCTCGGTGATCTCGAAGTCGGCGATCACGCCGTCCTTGAGAGGGCGCACGGCGACGATGTTGCCGGGGGTCCGGCCGATCATCTTCTTCGCCTCGGCGCCGACCGCGAGGATGCCCCCGGTGTTGGTGTTGATGGCGACGACTGACGGCTCGTTCAGAACGATGCCTCGACCCCTGACGTACACCAGCGTGTTGGCGGTCCCGAGGTCGACAGCCATGTCACGGCCGATGAACGACATGAAGTTCCCCTTGATTTCCCATGGCTGAGAGTGGTGCGGCGTGGAGTTTTCCATCGTAGTGCCGCCCGCGCGAATGGCGCGCGTTGGTCCACCTCAGTACTGGTGACGGCAGGACGCGGCGATCCGTTCCCGGGATTGACGTTCATATGCCTGGGGGCGACCGAATTCCTTCGGTCGCCCCACAGGGTTGTGCCGATCGACTGACACCGGGTCAGCGAACGGCTCAGACGAGCCCCGGGAAGAAGATCTTCAGCTCGCGGGCCGCGGACTCCTCCGAGTCCGAGGCGTGGATCAGGTTCTCCCGGACGATGGTGCCGAAATCGCCACGGATCGAGCCCGGCGCGGCGGCGATCGGGTCGGTCGGGCCGGCGAGCGTGCGCAGGCCCTCGATGACCCGCTCGCCCTCGACGACGAGCGCGACGACCGGACCGGACTGCATGAACCCCATCAGCGGCTCGTAGAAGGGCTTGCCCTTGTGCTCGCCGTAGTGCTGCTCCAGCGTGTCCTGGTCCAGCTCGCGCAGCTCCAGAGCGGTGATGGCCCATCCGGCCTTGCGCTCGATGCGGCCGATGATCTCGCCGATCAGGCCACGGCGGACGGCGTCGGGCTTGAGCAGGACGAGCGATCGCTGGCTCACGGGGGAACTCCTTCGGAAAAGCGGTGTGCGGGACCTCCGAGGCTACAGGGCCCGCCCGTCCCGCGATTACGCAGCGTCAGGCCCTGCCGAGGCATGTGCCGCGGCCCAGTCGGCCTTGACCTTGTCGATCCGCCGCCCGTAGTGCACCGAGGCCCACCACAGACCGGCGAAGACGGCCCCGAGGAAGAACATGGTGGGGACGACGAAGCCGCTGAGGATCAGCCCGACCTGCAGGGCCCAGCCGAGCTGCACCCCGCCCGGCCGGGTGATCATCCCGCACAGCAGCACCGAGACGGCCATGGCCACGCCGCAGACCCACCAGACGGTGGACGTCGTGAGGCCGTCGTCCTTCATGGCGACGAGCCCGGCGAAGCCGATCACGAAGAACTCGCCGATGAGGGTCGAGGAACAGAGCACACGCATCGGGTTCAGCCCCTTCGCAGCAGCAGCCGGGCGTCGCCGACCGTGAAGATCGAACCGGTCACGAGGACGCCCGCGCCGCCGTACTCGGCCTCTTCCTCCGCGAGGGTGATGGCCGCCTCGATGGCGTCGGGCAGCCGCGGCTCGACGACGACCCGCTCCTCGCCGAAGACCTCGACCGCGATCGCGGCGAGCGCGTCCACGTCGGTGGCCCGCGGGTTGGAGTTCGCGGTGATCACGACCTCCGCGAAGATCGGCTCGAAGGCCTCCAGGAGCCCCTTGGCGTCCTTGTCGCCGCTCGTGGAGACCACGCCGATGAGCCGGGAGAAGCCGAAGGCCTCGCTGATGCCCTCCGCCGTCGCCCGCGCGCCGTGCGGATTGTGCGCGGCGTCCAGGATGACGGTCGGCGAGGAGCGGACGATCTCCAGACGGCCCGGCGAGGCCACCTGGGCGAAGGCCCGGCGGACGGTGTCCACGTCCAGGGTCCTGGCGTGCTCGGCGCCGATGCCGAAGAAGGCCTCGACGGCCGCGAGCGCCACCGCCGCGTTGTGCGCCTGGTAGGCGCCGTGCAGCGGCAGGAAGATCTCGTCGTACTCGCCGCCCAGGCCCCGCAGGGTGAGGAGCTGGCCGCCGACCGCGACCTCGCGGGAGGCGACGCCGAACTCCATGCCCTCGCGGGCCACGGTCGCGTCCGCCTCGACGGCCTTCTTCAGCAGGACCTGGGCCGCGTCGACCGGCTGCTGGGCCAGGATGACGGTCGCGCCCTGCTTGATGATCCCGGACTTCTCGGTCGCGATCTCGGCGGTCGTCCCGCCGAGCCGGTCGGTGTGGTCGAGGTCGATGGGGGTGACGACGGCGACGGAGGCGTCGATGACGTTCGTCGCGTCCCAGGTGCCGCCCATGCCGACCTCGACGACCGCCACGTCGACCGGGGCGTCCGCGAAGGCGGCGTACGCCATGCCGGTGAGGACCTCGAAGAAGGAGAGCCGGTACTCCTCGCGGGCGTCGACCAGCTCCACGTACGGCTTGACGTCCTGGTACGTCTCGATGAACCGCTCGGCGGAGATCGGGGCGCCGTCCAGGCTGATCCGCTCGGTGATGGTCTGCACGTGCGGCGAGGTGTAGCGCCCGGTGCGCAGCTCGAAGGCGCCGAGCAGGGCCTCGATCATGCGGGCCGTCGACGTCTTGCCGTTGGTGCCGGTGATGTGGATCGAGGGGTACGCGCGCTGCGGCTCGCCGAGGACGTCCATCAGGGCCGCGATCCGCTTGACGGAGGGCTCCAGCTTGGTCTCGCCCCAGCGGGTGGACAGCTCGGTCTCGACCTCGCGCAGCGCCTTGTCCAGCTCGGGGTCCTCCGGGCGGCTGGGCACGGGGTCGCCCTGGGGCGGTCCACCCTGCGTGCGCAGGGTGCGGCTGCCGGCCTCGATCACCGCCAGGTCGGGGTCGCGGTCTGTCTCGGTGTCGACGATGTCGTCGAACTGGTCATTCGGGTCGCTCGGCTCGCTCACGGGCCCAGTCTACGGAGCGGTGCCGACAGGACCGTGGACCCACCCCTTTCGGGACTTTCGACCCCGGGCGGCCGGGGAGCCGCCGGGGCGGCGGGCCATCGGGGCGGCGGGCCATCGGGGCGGCGGGCTATCGGGGCAGCCCCGTCGGCAGCAGCGCCGTCACCACGTAGGCGCCGTCCTCCCGGCGGGCCCGCAGCGTGCCGCCCATGCTGGCGACCCGCTCCTCCATCGAGAACAGGCCGGTGCCGGTGGAGACGGGCGCCGGGTCCGGCGGGGTCTTCGGCAGCGGGTTGCGCACCTCGATCCGCAGATCGGGTCCCTCGACCGTGATCACGACCGCCACCGGGAGCCCCGGCGCGTGCTTGGCGGCGTTCGTCAGGCACTCCCGGACGACGCGGTGGACGGCGGCCTGCCGGAGCGGGGACAGCGCCTTGGCCTCCCCGGCGACCGCGAGGTCGACGGGGCTGCCCATGCGCTCGCTCTCCCCGGCGAGTTCGGGGAGTCCTTCGAGACCGGGCGTCGCGGCGTCCCGGCCGGCGCGGCGCACGATCGTCTCGTTGAGCATGAGGTGGGCGCGCCGGGCGGTGTCCGCGAGCTCCTCGAAGTCCTTCTGGTGGACCTCTCCCCTGGCCCGTACGGCGAGGACCTCGGCCCGCACCGCGAGGACGGTGAGCTCGCGGCCGACCAGGTCGTGGACGTCCCGGCCGACGGAGATCCGCTCCTCCTGCACGGCCTGACGGGCGGCTGCCTCGCGGCGCTGGACCTCCAGGGCGCGGACGAGGTCCTGCCGGTAGGCGGCGATGCCGACGCCGGCCGCGAGGACGCCGATCGGGACGACCAGGCTGAGGAAGTCGCTGACGGTCGCGCCGTGCTCGGCGGGCCAGCCGGGCGTCAGGAAGTAGCCGTACGCCACGGCGACGTACGACAGGGTCGCGAGGACGGCGGCACGCCGTCCCCGGTAGCGGCCGATCGAGTACAGCGCGAACTGGATCATGGTCAGTTCGTGCAGCCAGCCCATCAGGCCGAGCGCCACGGCGTACGGGAGCCACGGCAGCCGCCTCCGGAGCACCAGCGTGGCCGCCCCGCCCGCGAGGACGAGGGTCGCGGTGATGCCGGTGAGGGAGTTGTCGGCGCGGGCGAGCCCCGGCACGTCCAGGACCATCAGGCCGAAGGCGAAGAGCGCGGCGACGACGTCGAGGGCGCGGGGCGAGGCGGCCCACCGCTCCACGCGGCAGCGGAGCGCGGGGAGGGTGGGGAGGCGGAGCATGTCCTCCATCATCCCGGGTCTTTCGTCCCGACCTCCTGGACTTCGGTCACAAGTCGCGTGATGTCACCCACAAACGGACAAAACGCGAAAGGGCCCGGAACCGCGTCGCGCGGTTCCGGGCCCCTTCGTCGCGTACTAGGCCTGCGGCAGGTTCGCCAGCTGGGCCTGGATGCGGGCGATGTCCTCGTCCGCCTTGGCGAGGCGGGTACGGATCTTGTCGACCACGTTGTCCGGGGCCTTGGCGAGGAAGGCCTCGTTGCCGAGCTTGCCCTCGGCCTGGGCCTTCTCCTTCTCGGCCGCCGCGAGGTCCTTCGCGAGGCGCTTGCGCTCGGCGGCGACGTCGATCGTGCCCGAGAGGTCGAGCGCGACGGTGGCACCGGCGACCGGCAGGGAGGCGGTGGCGGAGAAGCCCTCGCCCTCCGGCTGGAGGCGCAGCAGCTGGCGGATGGCGGCCTCGTGCGCCGCGAGCGGGGTGCCGTCCAGCTCCAGGCGGGCCGGGACCTTCTGACCGGGCTGGAGGCCCTGGTCGGCGCGGAAGCGGCGCACCTCGGTGACGACCTGCTGCAGGTTCTCGATCTCGGCCTCGGCGGCGTCGTCGCGGAAGCCGCTGTCCTTCGGCCACTCGGCGACGACCAGGGACTCACGCCCGGTGAGCGTGGTCCACAGCGCCTCGGTGACGAACGGGACGATCGGGTGCAGCAGGCGCAGCATGACGTCCAGGACCTCGCCGAGGACCCGGCCGGAGACCTTGGCCTGCTCGCCGCCGGCGAAGAACGTCGTCTTCGACAGCTCGACGTACCAGTCGAAGACCTCGTCCCACGCGAAGTGGTAGAGCGCGTCGCTGAGCTTCGCGAACTGGTAGTCCTCGTAGAGCGCGTCGACCTGGGCGACCGTCTTGTTGAGACGGGACAGGATCCAGCGGTCGGTCGCCGACAGCTGCTCGACCGGGGGCAGGTCGCCCTCGATCGTCGCGCCGTTCATCAGCGCGAAGCGGGTGGCGTTCCAGATCTTGTTGGCGAAGTTCCGGGAGGCCTTGACCCAGTCCTCGCCGATCGGGACGTCGACGCCCGGGTTGGCGCCGTTGGCCAGGGTGAAGCGGACGGCGTCGGAGCCGTACTGGTCCATCCAGTCCAGCGGGTTGACCACGTTGCCGAAGGACTTCGACATCTTCTTGCCGTTCTGGTCACGGACCATGCCGTGCAGGGCGATGGTGTGGAACGGCGGGGTGCCGTCCATCGCGTACAGACCGAACATCATCATCCGGGCGACCCAGAAGAAGAGGATGTCGTAGCCGGTGACCAGGACGGAGTTCGGGTAGAACTTCTCGAGGCTCTCGGTCCGCTCGGGCCAGCCCAGCGTGGAGAAGGGCCACAGGCCGGACGAGAACCAGGTGTCCAGGACGTCCGTGTCCTGGTGCCAGCCCTCGCCCGTCGGCGGCTGCTCGTCCGGTCCGACGCAGACGACCTCGCCGTTCGGGCCGTACCAGACCGGGATGCGGTGGCCCCACCACAGCTGGCGCGAGATGCACCAGTCGTGCAGGTTGTCGACCCAGTCGAAGTACCGCTTCTCCATCTCCTGCGGGTGGATCTTGACCTTGCCGTCGCGGACCGCGTCACCGGCGGCCTTCGCGAGCGGGCCGACCTTGACCCACCACTGCATCGACAGGCGCGGCTCGATGGTGGTCTTGCAGCGCGAGCAGTGGCCGACGGAGTGGACGTACGGACGCTTCTCGGCGACGATCCGGCCCTCGGCGCGCAGGGCGGCGACGATGGCGGAACGGGCCTCCAGGCGGTCCAGGCCCTGGAAGGGGCCGTGGACGGTGATGACCGCGCGCTCGTCCATGACGGCGAGGTTCGGCAGGCCGTGGCGCTGGCCGATCTCGAAGTCGTTCGGGTCGTGCGCCGGGGTCACCTTGACGGCACCGGTGCCGAACTCGGGGTCGACGTGCGTGTCGGCGACGACCGGGATCGTACGGTCCGTCAGCGGCAGCTTGATCTGCTTGCCGACCAGGTGCTTGTAGCGCTCGTCGTCGGGGTGGACGGCGACGGCCGTGTCGCCGAGCATCGTCTCGGCGCGGGTGGTGGCGACGACCAGGGAGTCGTCGCCCTCGCCGTAGCGGATGGAGACGAGCTCGCCCTCGTCGTCCTGGTACTCGACCTCGATGTCCGAAATGGCCGTCAGACAGCGCGGGCACCAGTTGATGATGCGCTCGGCGCGGTAGATCAGCTCGTCGTCGTAGAGCTTCTTGAAGATGGTCTGGACGGCCTGGGACAGGCCCTCGTCCATGGTGAAGCGCTCACGGGACCAGGCGACGCCGTCACCCAGGCGCTTCATCTGGCCGGAGATCTGGCCACCGGACTCCGCCTTCCACTGCCAGACGCGCTCGACGAACGCCTCGCGGCCCAGGTCGTGGCGGGACTTGCCCTCCTTGGCGAGCTCGCGCTCGACGACGTTCTGGGTGGCGATGCCGGCGTGGTCCATGCCGGGCTGCCACAGCGTCTCGAAGCCCTGCATGCGCTTGCGGCGGGTGAGGGCGTCGATCAGCGTGTGCTCGAAGGCGTGGCCCAGGTGGAGCGAACCGGTGACGTTCGGCGGCGGGATGACGATGGTGTACGGCGGCTTCTCGCTCTTCGCGTCCGCCTCGAAGTACCCGCGCTCTACCCAGCGCTCGTACAGCGGCCCCTCTACCTCGGCCGGCGCGTAGGTGGTCGGCAGTTCGGTGGTGGGCGCTGTCTGCTGCTGAGTGTTCTCGGTCACGGGGCCAGTTTAGAGGTGTCGCGGTCCTGTCCTGAAACGCTTTGGTTCGGTAACGGTGTGGCCCCCGCCGCACTGGCCGGCCGACGGTTCCGCCAGGATGTTCGCCAGGCATAAACATCCTGTGAGGGGAACCTGTCGATGAGCTACAACCAGCCGGGCCCGTACGGCGGCCAGCAGCCCGGTCCCTACGGCCAGCCGGGCCCGTACGGCCAGCCGCCGCAGCAGCCGGGCCCGTACGGCCAGCCGCAGGCTCCGCAGCCGGGTTACGGATACCCCCAGCAGGCCCCGCAGGGCGTCCCGCCGCAGCAGCCCCCCTACGGCTACCCGCAGCAGCCCGCCCCCTACGGCCAGCAGCCCCAGTACGGCGCGCCGCAGGGCCCCGGCGGCTACATGCCCCACCCCCCGGCCCCGAAGAAGTCCAAGGCCGGCTGGATCATCGGCGCGGTCGCGGTGGTCGCGGCGATCGGCGTGGGCGCGTACTTCGTGCTGGGCGGGGGCGGCGGCGCCTCGGTCGCGGACGACGGCCCCCACAAGCTGATCACGCCGGAGACGGTGCTGGGCGAGTACAAGAAGGGCCCTGACAAGGGCAAGTCGAGCGGCGACGACTCCCTCAAGGAGGCCGAGCAGAACGGCGTCAAGAACGCCCAGCAGGTCAAGGCCTCCTACCAGGTGGAGAACAAGGCCAACCCGCTCGCGGCCAAGATGCTCTCCTTCAACGGTCTGTACGGCGAGATCGAGGACCCCGAGAAGGTCGTCGACGCCATCTTCACCAGCGCCAAGACCGAGGCCGACAAGGACGCCGGCAAGGGCGACGCGCCGCAGCTGGAGGGCAGCCCCCAGGCGTACACGCCCGCCGACCTCGACGGCGCGGTCCTGAAGTGCCAGCAGGCCAAGACGAAGGCCGACGCGTCCACCGGCGCGCCCGCGTTCACCATCCCGATGTGCGTGTGGGCCGACCACAGCACCGTGGGCTTCGTCGTCCCGGTCGACATGGCTTCGATGATGGCGGGCAAGGGCGGCTCCCTCGAGGACGCCGCCTCCATCACCGCCAAGCTCCGCAAGGAGGTCCGCGTCAAGTCCTGATCCGCGGCCCGCGCACGGAGAAGGGGCGCCCCACCGGTCGGTGGGGCGCCCCTTCCATGTCCGTACGGCTCAGGCCGACTTCTCGTGCCTGCCGTCGTTCTTCACGATCCGCGGGACCAGCGTCGGGTTGACGTTGTTGCGGACGACGTCGGCCGTGATGACCACGCGGGCCACGTCCTTGCGGGACGGGACCTCGTACATCACCGACTGGAGGACCTCCTCCATGATGGCGCGCAGGCCGCGCGCGCCGGTGCCGCGGAGGATCGCCTGGTCGGCGATGGCCTCCAGGGCCGGGCGGTCGAAGTCCAGCTCCACGCCGTCGAGTTCGAAGAGGCGCTGGTACTGCTTCACCAGCGCGTTGCGCGGCTCGACCAGGATCTGGAGGAGCGCCTCGCGGTCCAGGTTGTGGACGGAGGTGAGGACGGGGAGACGGCCGATGAACTCGGGGATCATCCCGAACTTCACCAGGTCCTCCGGCATGACCTCCTGGAACTGGTCGCTCGCCTCGATCTCGCGCTTGGAGCGGATGGTCGCCCCGAAGCCGATGCCCTTGGCGCCCGCCCGCGACTCGATGATCTTCTCCAGGCCGGCGAAGGCGCCGCCCACGATGAAGAGCACGTTCGTCGTGTCGATCTGGATGAACTCCTGGTGCGGGTGCTTCCGGCCGCCCTGCGGCGGGACGGAGGCCGTGGTGCCCTCCAGGATCTTGAGGAGGGCCTGCTGCACGCCCTCGCCGCTCACGTCACGCGTGATCGACGGGTTTTCGCTCTTACGGGCGACCTTGTCGATCTCGTCGATGTAGATGATCCCGGTCTCGGCCTTCTTGACGTCGTAGTCGGCCGCCTGGATCAGCTTGAGCAGGATGTTCTCGACGTCCTCGCCGACGTAGCCGGCCTCCGTCAGCGCCGTCGCGTCGGCGATGGCGAACGGGACGTTGAGCATGCGGGCCAGGGTCTGGGCCAGGAGCGTCTTGCCCGAACCCGTGGGACCCAGCAGCAGAATGTTGGACTTCGCCAGCTCGATGGCGTCGTCACGGCCCTGCGCGCCGCCGTTCTCGCCGGCCTGGACGCGCTTGTAGTGGTTGTACACCGCGACCGAGAGGGCCTTCTTCGCGGGCTCCTGCCCGACGACGTACCCCTCGAGGAACTCGTAGATCTCGCGGGGCTTGGGGAGTTCCTCCCAGCGCACCTCGCTCGTCTCCGCGAGTTCTTCCTCGATGATCTCGTTGCAGAGGTCGATGCACTCGTCGCAGATGTACACACCGGGTCCCGCGATGAGCTTCTTCACCTGCTTCTGGCTCTTTCCGCAGAACGAGCACTTGAGCAGATCGCCGCCATCACCGATGCGTGCCACGAGGTGCTTCCCCTTCGCCTGGGAGCGCTTGGTTCAGCGACTCCTGGTGCCTCATATTCGACGGTACCTTGCCGGGCCCCCCGTTCGGGCCCCCCTTGGCACGGTTCACATGGTCGCGATTCGGCCACACGGGCCGTCAGGGCCTCGTGAACCGTGCCAGGGGAAGGTCGGGCGTCAGCGCTCGGCGGAGGCCGTGCTCTTACGGGTCGAGACGATCTGGTCGACGAGCCCGTACGCCAGGGCGTCCTCGGCCGTCAGGATCTTGTCGCGCTCGATGTCGTCGCGGATCTTCTCGATCGGCGTCGAGGAGTGCTTGGCCAGCATCTCCTCCAGCTGGCTGCGCATCCGCAGGATCTCGTTGGCCGCGATCTCCAGGTCGGAGAGCTGCTCACGGCCGGTGCCGCCGGAGGGCTGGTGGATCAGCACGCGGGCGTTCGGCAGGGCCATCCGCTTGCCGGGGGTGCCGGCGGCGAGCAGCACGGCCGCGGCGGAGGCCGCCTGGCCCATGCAGACCGTCTGGATGTCGGGCTTCACGAACTGCATCGTGTCGTAGATGGCCGTGAGGGCGGTGAAGGAGCCGCCCGGGCTGTTGATGTAGATCGAGATGTCGCGGTCCGGGTCCATCGACTCCAGGCACAGGAGCTGCGCCATGACGTCGTTGGCGGAGGCGTCGTCGATCTGCACGCCGAGGAAGATCACGCGCTCCTCGAAGAGCTTCGCGTACGGGTCGTACTCGCGCACGCCCTGCGAGGTGCGCTCGACGAAGCGCGGCACGACGTAGCGGTTGTCCATCGGCGCGCCGGTGTAGAGGCCGCTCGGGGAGAGGTTGTTCTGCATCTGGGTGTTCACCGTCCTGGTGGCGTTCGGCGGAGGTCTTGGGCTCTTCGGCGGGCTGCCGGCGCTCAGGCGCCCGTGCCGCCGCCGCCCGGAACACCCGCGGCGTGCGTGATGATGTCGTCGATGAGGCCGTAGTCCTTGGCCTCCTCCGCGGTGAACCAGCGGTCGCGGTCGCCGTCGCGGATGATCGCCTCGACGGTCTGGCCCGAGTGGTGCGCGGTGATCTCGGCCATGCGCTTCTTCGTGCGCAGCAGGTACTCGGCCTGGATCTTGATGTCGGAGGCGGTGCCACCGATGCCGGCGGAGCCCTGGTGCATCAGGATGTCGGTGTTCGGCAGCGCGAAGCGCTTGCCGGGGGTGCCGCCGGTGAGCAGGAACTGGCCCATGGAGGCCGCCATGCCCATACCGATGGTGACGACGTCGTTCGGGATGTACTGCATGGTGTCGTAGACGGCCATGCCGGCCGTCACGGAGCCACCGGGGCTGTTGATGTAGAGGAAGATGTCCTTCTCCGGGTCGGCGGCCAGGAGGAGCATCTGTGCGGTGATCTTGTTGGCGATCTCGTCGTCGACCTGCTGGCCGAGGAAGATGATCCGCTCGCCGAGCAGCCGGTTGTAGACATGGTCGCCGAGGCCGCCACCGATGGACGGCTCACCCGCGGCGTAAGGCTTCAGATTCGTCACGTATCCACCTGCTCGTCTCCGACGGCCCCAAGCCGTCTCAGCGTCTTGTTCTGAGGGCAGTGCCCTCGTATTCATGGACCCTAACGCGCAGGTCGGACAACGCCATCCCGGTTCCCGAACTGTTCGCTGGGAGCGCAAGGTAGTTGGAGGCGTGTAAGCGGGTCCCGGTACGTCCACGGGCCCGTGCGCACTGCTGTGCGCACGGGCCCGTGGAACGGGGTCCGCCGGGGGGCGGGGGCCCTTACTTGTCCTCGGAGACCTCGGCCTCGCCGGTGACGGCCTCGACGGCCTCGGCGGCGGCCTCGACCTCGTCCTCGTCGTCGGAGAGGTCGACGACCTCGCCGTTGGTGTCGACGACCTTGGCGGCCTCGACGACGACCGCGAGGGCCTTGCCGCGGGCGACCTCGCCGACGAGCATCGGCACCTGGCCGCCCTGGGCCACGGCCTGGGCGAACTGGTCGGGGCTCATGCCGGAGGAGGCGGCACGGCGGAACAGGTGCTCGGTGAGCTCCTCGCGGGAGACGTCGAGCTTCTCCCTGTTGACGAGCTCATCGAGGATGAACTGCGTCTTGATGCCCTTCTCGGCCTGCTCCTTGGTCTCGGCCAGGAACTCCTCCTCGGTCTTGCCCTGGATCTCCAGGTACTTCGCGAGGTCGAGGCCCATCTGGCCGAGCTGGTGGTGCTCCAGGTTGTGCTTGCGGGTGTTGATCTCGTCCTCGAGAAGCTTCTCGGGCATCGGGACCTCGACCAGCTTGAGGAGCTCGTCGAGGACGCGCTCCTGGGCCTGGGTGGCCTGGTCGAACTGCTTCATGTTCTCGAGGCGCTTGCGGCTGTCGGCCTTGAGCTCGTCGAGGGTGTCGAACTCCGACGCCATCTGCGCGAACTCGTCGTCGAGCTCGGGGAGCTCACGGGCGGCGACGGTGGTGACCTTGACGGTGACCTCCGCGTCCTTGCCCTCGGCGGAGCCGCCCTTCAGCTGCGAGGTGAAGGTGGCCTCGCCGCCGGCCTCCAGGCCCTTGACGGCCTCGTCGATGCCGTCGAGCAGCTCGCCGGAGCCGATGGTGTACGAGACGTCGCTGGCGACACCGTCGGGCAGGACCTCGCCGTCGACCTTGGCCTCCAGGTCGATGGTGACGACGTCGCCGTCCTGGGCGGCGCGCTCGACCGGGGAGGTCGAGGCGAAGCGCTCGCGGAGCTGCTCCACGGACTTCTCGACGTCCTCGTCGGTGACCTCGACCGCGTCGACGGTGACCTCGATGCCGGAGTAGTCCGGGATCTCGATCGTCGGGCGGACGTCGACCTCGGCGGTGAAGGCCAGCAGCTCGCCGTCCTTCAGCTCGGTGATGTCGACCTCGGGCTGGCCGAGCGGGTTGACCTCGGCCTCGTTGACGGCCTCGGTGTAGAACTTCGGGAGCGCGTCGTTGACGGCCTCCTCCAGCACGGCGCCGCGGCCGAACCGCTGGTCGATCACGCGAGCCGGGATCTTGCCCTTGCGGAAGCCCTTGACCGTGACCTGCTGGTTGATCTTCTTGTACGCCGCGTCGAGGCTGTCCTTGAGCTCCTCGAAGGGCACCTCGACAGTGAGCCGAACCCGGGTCGGGTTCAGGGTCTCCACGGCGCTCTTCACGGTTCGGTCTCCTTGTGGCTGATTCCTGGAATCCGTCGGGGCCGCGTGCAGCGGTACCGGCGGGTCGGCCCGGTCAGAAAGACACACGGGCACGCAGCTTGCATAGTAACCGCAAGCGGGATGACGCCCACAACGTGATCAAGGACGCGCGAGGTGGGCGCGTGATCGTCATGGTCGGGGTGGCGGGATTTGAACCCACGGCCTTCCGCTCCCAAAGCGGACGCGCTACCAAGCTGCGCCACACCCCGTCGGTGCGACACGTAGGGTACATGGACGGGGACTGTGCGGCGCCCCTCGTTTTCCGGGTGTGCGCGAAAGCCCCCCGACCGGCTACCATGCTCCTCGTGCCGCGGTCCCCGTGACCTGCGGCGCGATGCTGTGCGGGTGTAGCTCAATGGTAGAGCACTAGTCTTCCAAACTAGCTACGCGGGTTCGATTCCCGTCACCCGCTCCACGCAGGTCAGGGCCGGTCCGGAGAGCTTCTCCGGACCGGCCCTGAATCGTTTCCCCGGGTGGTCAGAACTTGATGGAGGCCACCGTCTGCGTTATCGAGTCCAGGAAGCGCTGGATGTCGTCGGCCATGCCGGTGGAGGCGAGGAAGAAGCCGAAGAGGACCGCGACCACGGCCGGGCCGCCCTTGAGGTTTCCCCCTCGGATCAGCACCACCAGGATGATTGCCAACAGCAACACCACAGACAGTGAAATGGCCACAACTGATCACACCCTCGGTCGGTCCCGCCTTGCCCACCAGGGAGCCCCTGTCTCGGAACACCCCCCGCTGCCTCCATCGTGCCATCAACCCCCTTGCCCTCGCTGCCCGGTGACGAATCGTCGTGCAGAAGATCACGTCGCGCGCGGGCGGCCGGTCAGGCGGGGCGGGAGAGGAGCAGCAGGGCCCGGTCGTCGTTGACGTCCTTGGCGACGGCCTCGATCAGGTGCCAGGCGACGCCCTCGAAGCCCTCGGCGACGCAGCGGTCGGCCTCGCCGGTGAGGCGGTCGATGCCCTCGGCGATGTCCCGGTCGGCGGCCTCGACCAGGCCGTCGGTGAAGAGCATGAGGACGTCGCCGGGGCGCAGCGAGCCCTTGACGGGGTGGAACTCGGCCCCGTCGTAGACGCCGAGGAGGGGGCCGTCGGCGGCCTTCTCCTCCCAGCGGCCGCTGCCGGCGTGGAGCTGGAGGGCGGGCAGGTGGCCGGCGGAGAAGAGCTCGTAGTCGCCGGAGTCCAGGTCGAGGACGAGGTGGATCGAGGTGGCGAAGCCCTCGTCCCAGTTCTGCCGGAGCAGGTAGCCGTTGGCGGCCGGGAGGAAGCCGTGCGGCGGCAGCGAGCCGAGGAGTCCGCCGAAGGCGCCGGAGAGCAGCAGGGAGCGCGAGGCCGCGTCCATGCCCTTGCCGGAGACGTCGGTGAGGACGACCTCCAGGATGCGCCCGCCGTGGGTGCGGGCGGCGACGACGAAGTCGCCCGAGAAGGACTGGCCGCCGGCCGGGCGCAGCGCCATCTCGCGGTGCCAGCCCTGGGGGAGCCGGGGCAGCGCGCTCTGGACGCGGATGCGTTCGCGCAGGTCGAAGAGCATGGTGCCGCCGCGCCGCCAGGGCACGCCGACCCGGGCGCGGAACTGGGCGATGAGCAGCCCGAAGAGTCCGCAGGCGGCGACGACCAGGACGGTGCCGGGGGTGACCCGGGCCGGGCCCTGGGTGTAGGGGCCGAGGACGACGGACTCGACGATGAGGGCGCCGGCGGCCGCGGCGTACAGGGCGAGCAGGCTGGCGGGGCGCAGCAGCAGGCCGCCGGCCACGATGGGGAGGGCGAGCGCGGCGGGCGCGCACCAGACGGGGTCGACGAGGGTTCCCCAGGCGATGGCGGGGATCATCAGGAGGAGTCCGGCGAAGGCGAGCCAGTCCGCGCCGTCGCCGCGGAAGTAGTCGACGGCGGATCTGCGCAGCGCGGTACGGGCCCGGCGCACGCGCCTGCGTGTCCGGGCCGCGTACGTGTTCACTCCGGCGCGCTGTCCCATTGGCCTGGACCCTATCCATCCCGTCGGACATCGTGCAGGGGCACCCCTGTGACAAGGTGCCTGAAATCGGGTCGCCCCGGACCTGCGGCGCTGATATCGATGGCATATGACGACTGAACTGCGGGTCCTGGACCCGTCGGAGTGGGACCGCTGGTACGGGGTGCTGGAGCTTGCCTTCGGCGGTGTGCCGGAGGCACCGGAGGAGCGGCGGCTGTGGCGTGACCTGACCGAGTTCGACCGTTCCCTGGGCGTCTGGGACGGTGAGGTGTGCGTGGGCACGGCGGGGGCGTTCAGCTTCCTGCTCACGGTGCCGGGCGGGGCGTCGGTCCCGGCGGGCGGGGTGACGATGGTGAGCGTGGCGGGGACGCACCGGCGGCGCGGGATCCTGACCTCGATGATGCGGCGGCAGCTGGACGACCTGCGGGCGGCGGGCGAGTGCCTGGCCGTGCTGACGGCCTCGGAGCCGGAGATCTACGGGCGGTTCGGTTACGGCGCGGCGACGTACGCGGCGCACGCCACCATCGACAGGACACGGGTGCGGCTGACGGTGCCGGAGGGCACGGACGACGTGACGCTGCGGGTGACGTCCCCGGCGGACGCCCTGGAGGCGACCGAGGCGGTGTACGCGAAGACGGTCGCGGGCCGGCCGGGGATGCTGGCGCGGCGGCCCGGCTGGGAGCGGCAGGCGCTGCTCGACCCGCCGGGCGACCGGGAGGGCGCCTCGCCGCGGCTCTGCGTGCTCGCCGACCGGGGCGGCGAGGTCGTCGGGTACGCGCATTACGCGATCAAGCCGGACTGGTCGTTCGCGGGGGCCGACGGTTCCGTCGTGGTGCACCAGGTGGCCGGTCTCGACCCGGTCGCGGAGGCGGCGCTGTGGCGCTTCCTGTGCTCGGTGGACCTGACCGCGAAGGTGAAGATCCACAGCCGGCCGGTGGACGACGCCTGGCAGCACCTGGTGACGGACGTCCGGCGCTGCGAGCCGACGCTGCGAGAGGTGCTGTTCCTGCGGCTCGTCGAGGTGGGCGCGGCCCTGGAGGCGCGGACGTACCAGGCGCCGGTGGACGTGGTGTTCGAGGTGGAGGACGCGTTCTGTCCCTGGAACGAGGGACGGTGGCGGTTGACGGGGGACGCGAAGGGGGCCGTTTGCTCCCGGACCTCCGATCCCGCCGATCTCTCGCTGTCGGTCCGGGAACTGGGAGCCGCTTACCTGGGCGGGACCTCGTTGGTGTCGTTGGCCGCGGCGGGGCGGGTGCGTGAGCTGCGGGAGGGGGCGCTCGTGGAGGCGTCCGTCGCCTTCGGGTCACCTGTGGCGCCGTGGCTGCCGCACGGGTTCTGAAGGGGCCGTCAGCGCGTCTGGCAGTTCGGGCACCAGAAGAGGTTGCGGGCGGCCAGGTCCGCCGTGCGGATCTCGCCGCCGCAGATGTGGCACGGCAGGTTCGCGCGGCGGTAGACGTAGACCTCGCCGCCGTGGTCGTCCACGCGCGGCGGGCGGCCCATGGCCTCGGGGGTGTGCTCGGGGCGGACGGTGTCGATGCGGTTGAGGCGGACGCCTTCGCGCATGAGGAGCACCAGGTCCTCCCAGATCGCGTCCCACTCCCCCGCGGTGAGGTCCCTGCCCGCGCGGTACGGGTCGATGCCGTGCCGGAAGAGGACCTCGGCGCGGTAGACGTTGCCGACGCCCGCGATGACCTTCTGGTCCATGAGGAGGGCGGCGATCGTCGTCCGGGACCTGGAGACGCGGCGCCACGCCTTCTCCGGGCCGTCCTCCGCGCGGAGCGGGTCCGGGCCGAGCCGGTCGTGTATCGCCTGCTTCTCGGCGTCCGTGACGAGGGCGCAGGTGGTGGGGCCGCGCAGGTCGACGTACCCCTCCGGGTCGGCGAGCCGCAGCCGGACGGTGTCCGCGGGCGGCGGGGCCGGGGCGTCGCCGAAGTTCACCTTGCCGAAGAGGCCCAGGTGGATGTGGATCCATTCCCCGCCCGCGAAGGCGAGGAAGAGGTGCTTGCCGTGGGCTTCGGCGGTCTCCAGGACGGTGCCGTCGAGCAGGGCAGCCGAGTCGGCGAACTTGCCCTGGGGGCTGGAGACGCGCACGGGCCGGCCGCCGAACCGCTCGCGGTGGTCGGCGGCCAGCCGGTGGATGGTGTGCCCCTCGGGCATCAGGCGGTCGGCTCCTGCGGGTGGTGCGCCGGGATCGGGGGGAGCTCGCCGGTGTTCTCGTACGCCGTGAGCATGTCGATCCGGCGGGTGTGACGCTCGTCACCGGAGTACGGCGTGGTCAGGAAGATCTCGACGAACTTGGTCGCCTCTTCCCGGGTGTGCATCCGGCCGCCGACGGAGATCACGTTGGCGTTGTTGTGCTCGCGGCCGAGGGCGGCGGTCTGCTCGCTCCAGGCGAGGGCGGCGCGCACCCCCTTCACCTTGTTCGCGGCGATCTGCTCGCCGTTGCCGGAGCCGCCGATGACGATGCCCAGGCTGTCCGGGTCCGCGGCCGTCTTCTCGGCGGCACGCAGGCAGAACGGCGGGTAGTCGTCGAGGGCGTCGTAGATGTGGGGACCGCAGTCGACGGGCTCGTGGCCGTGGGCCTTGAGCCACTCGACGAGGTGGTTCTTTAGTTCAAAGCCGGCGTGGTCGGAACCGATATAGACGCGCATGATGCCGAGTGTGGCACGTCAGGGCCCGGGTAGCAGGCAGCGGGGTCGGGACCTTCACCCGACCCGGTACGGACCTTCGACTCTCGCGAGGTCGCCTGTACAACGATCCGGAATGAGGTCTTCCGATCACCCCCGTCCGCAGTGTTCAATGCTCGGGCTCGCGACCCGAGCAGCCCCCACACACAAGGAAGCGTCGATGAACACGCAACCGACCCTGACGAAGGACGGCCAGGAGACCGGCACCACCGGTCCCGCGCAGTCCTCCGACGGCCTCAAGGCCGGGCTCAAGAACCGCCATCTGTCGATGATCGCGATCGGCGGCGTCATCGGCGCCGGCCTCTTCGTCGGCTCCGGCTCCGGCATCGCCGCCGCCGGCCCCGCGATCCTCCTCTCGTACGCACTCGTCGGCGCCATGGTCGTCTTCGTGATGCGGATGCTGGGAGAGATGGCCGCCGCCCGGCCCTCCTCCGGCTCCTTCTCCGCCTACGCGGACCAGGCCCTGGGCCGTTGGGCCGGTTTCAGCATCGGCTGGCTGTACTGGTTCTTCTGGGTCGTCGTGCTCGCCGTCGAGGCGACCGCGGGCGCCAAGATCCTGGAGAGCTGGGTCCCGGCCGTGCCGCAGTGGGGCTGGGCGCTCATCGTGATGGTGGTGCTGACCGCGACCAACCTGGGCTCCGTCGCCTCGTACGGCGAGTTCGAGTTCTGGTTCGCCGGCATCAAGGTCGTCGCCATCGCCGGCTTCGTCGTCATCGGTCTGCTCGCCGTCTTCGGCGTGCTGCCCGGCTCGGACAACCCGGGCGCCGGATTCGCGCACCTCACCGACAGCGGGGGCTTCTTCCCGATGGGCGCGGGCGCGGTCCTCACCGGTGTGCTGATGGTCGTCTTCTCGTTCATGGGCAGCGAGATCGTCACGCTCGCCGCCGGCGAGTCGGAGAACCCGCAGAAGGCCGTCACCAAGGCCACCAACAGCGTGATCTGGCGGATCGGCGTCTTCTACCTGGGCTCGATCTTCGTCGTCCTGACGCTGCTGCCGTGGAACGACAAGTCGATCGTCGACAAGGGCTCGTACGTCGCCGCCCTCGACTCCATCGGCATCCCGCACGCCGGCCAGATCATGAACGTGATCGTCCTGACGGCCGTCCTGTCCTGCCTCAACTCGGGCCTCTACACGGCCTCCCGCATGGCCTTCTCGCTCGGTCAGCGCGGTGACGCGCCCAAGGCCTTCGCGAAGACCAACAAGCGGGGCGTGCCGACGGCCGCGATCCTCGGCTCGGTCGTCTTCGGCTTCGTCGCGGTCTTCTTCAACTACAAGTGGCCCGACACCGTCTTCGCCTTCCTGCTGAACTCCTCCGGCGCGGTCGCGCTCTTCGTCTGGCTGGTCATCTGCGTGACCCAGCTGCGGATGCGCGGCATCATCCTGCGGGAGTCGCCGGAGAAGCTGATCGTGAGGATGTGGCTCTTCCCGTACCTGACCTGGGCGACCATCGCCATGATCGTCGGCGTCCTCGGCTACATGGTCGTCGACGGCGGCAGCAACCGTGAGCAGGTCGTGCTGTCCCTGCTCGTGGCCGCGCTCGTGATCGCGATCGCGCTGGTCCGCCAGCGGCTCGGCAAGAACACCGGCGCCGAGGAGCTGGAGCGCGTGTAGCCCCAGCAGCTCTCCCGGGCACACGGAAGGGCCCTGCCGCTCCCCCCGAGCGGCAGGGCCCTTCGCGTCCGCGGGCCGTGTTCAGCCCTTGCGGCCGACGAGCTTCCAGGCGGCCGGCAGGGCGCCCATGGCGAGCGCGGCCTTGAGGGCGTCGCCGACGAGGAACGGGGTCAGACCGGCGGCGACGGCCTGGCCGAGGGTCATGCCGGTGGCGAGGGCCAGGTACGGCACGCCGACCGCGTAGATGATCGCGGAGCCCAGCACCATGGCGCCGGCCGTGCGGAGCACGGAGCGGTCGGCGCCGCGGCGGGCGAGGGCGCCGACGACGGTCGCGGCGAGGAGCATGCCGAGGATGTAGCCGAAGGACGGCATGCCGTAGCCGGAGGTGGCCTGCGCGAACCACGGGACGCCCGCCATGCCCGCGACCGCGTACAGGGCGAGGGCGAGGAAGCCGCGGCGGGCGCCGAGCGCGGTGCCGACGAGCAGGGCGGCGAAGGTCTGGCCGGAGACCGGGACCGGGGAGCCGGGGACCGGGACCGAGATCTGCGCGGCGAGGCCGGTGAGGGCGGCGCCGCCGACGACCAGGGCGATGTCGCGGGCGCGGCTCGACGGGATGAGGTCGGCGAGGACGGTGCCCGCCCGGAGGGTGCGGGCGGGGGCGGCGGCGGTGCTCATCGGTACTCCGCGGGGGTGAGGGTGGGAGGGACAGGTTGACGGTATGCCAGGTGTGAGCGGCCGATCACCGTCAGCCGCCGACAAAGCGACGGTCGAGCGCTTCGTGGAGATCGAACAAAGCCCGCCGATCACACCTCGCGCCACGTGACGCTTGTCACTGGGTACTCCTCCTCGGAGGTCCCTTTTGCGCCAAGGGATGTCCACTGGAGAGACTGTGGGGTCTCCATAAACCGTCAGAGAGCACGAGCCCCCACATGCATGCCCCCCTCACTCCCGAACCGGAGCCCCTCTCCCACGGTCTGAAGCAGCGTCACCTGACGATGCTGGGGCTCGGCGGCGTGATCGGCGCCGGGCTCTTCGTCGGCTCGGGTGCCGGAATCGCCGTCGCCGGGCCCGGCATCGTGGTCTCGTACCTGATCGCCGGCGCGCTCGCGATGCTGGTCATGCGGATGCTCGGCGAGATGTCGGCGGCGATGCCCGCCTCGGGCGCGTTCTCGGTGCACGCGGAGCGGGCGCTCGGCCGCTGGGCGGGCTTCTCGGTGGGCTGGCTCTACTGGTTCCTGCTGGTCGTCGTCCTCGCCGTGGAGGCGACGGGCGCGGCGCGGATCGCGCACGGCTGGGTGCCGGGGGTGCCGCAGTGGGGCTGGGTGCTGGTCTTCATGGTCGTCTTCACCCTGGCCAACCTGGCGGCGGTGAAGAACTTCGGCGAGTTCGAGTTCTGGTTCGCGGCGCTCAAGGTCGGCGCCATCGTCCTCTTCCTGGTGCTCGGGGTGCTCGCGATCGTGGGCTGGCTGCCCGACACCGATCCGGTGGGGCTCACGAACCTGACCGGGCAGGGCGGGTTCCTGCCGAACGGCTGGTCGGGGGTGGTCTCCGGGGTCCTGGCGGTCGTCTTCGCCTTCGGCGGCCTGGAGGTCGTCACCATCGCGGCGGCCGAGTCCGACGACCCGGCGCGGAACGTGGCGCGGGCGGTGCGCAGCGCGGTCTGGCGGATCCTGCTCTTCTACGTGGGCTCGATGCTGGTCATCGTGACGCTGCTGCCGTGGACCTCGATGAAGCCGGGCGAGTCGCCGTACGTGGCGGTCCTGGACGCGATCGGGGTGCCGGCGGCGGGTCAGATCATGAACGTGGTGGTGTTCGTGGCGCTGCTCTCGGCGCTCAACGCGAACCTGTACGGCTCGTCCCGGATGGTGTTCTCGCTGGCGGAGCGCGGGGAGGCCCCCAAGGGGCTGCTCAAGGTCTCGGGCGACGGGGCGAGGGGCGGAGGGGTGCCGCGCCGGGCGGTGCTCGCGTCGGTGGCCTTCGGTTTCGTCTCCGTGCTGCTCAATCTGAAGTGGCCGGATTCCGTGTTCCTCTACATGCTGAACGCGGTCGGCGCGGTGCTGCTCTTCGTCTGGGCGCTCATCGCGGTCTCGGAGCTGCGGCTGCGGCGCCGGATCGAGCGGGAGGCGCCGGAGACGCTGAGCCTGCGGATGTGGGGCTTCCCGTGGCTGACGTGGGTGGCGCTCGCCGCGATGGGCGCGGTGGTCGTCCTGATGCTGTTCGACGACGGGGCGCGCCCGCAGGTGCTGTGGTCGGCGGGGGCGACCGGGGCCGTCCTGCTGGTGGCGTGGGTCCGGGAGTCGCGCACGAACGGGAACTGAATCTTCACCTTGTGTGAAGGTCGTGCCCGTATAGCGGACTCCGGTTCCCTCTGAGCGGCGCGCCCACCCACACTGTGGGCTTCCTCCCCGTCTCAGCTACTGAACAGGGTTCGCCCATGTCTCGGACCACCGCGCCCGCGCCGGCCGACCGCAAGGACGGCGCGACCGCACCTGCCGACGGCCTCTCGCACGGCCTCAAGCAGCGCCATCTCTCGATGATCGCCCTCGGCGGGGTCATCGGCGCCGGACTCTTCGTCGGCTCCGGCGCGGGCATCGCCGCCGCCGGGCCCTCGATCGTCATCGCCTACGCGATCTCGGGCGTGCTCGTCATGCTCGTCATGCGGATGCTCGGTGAGATGTCGGCCGCGAACCCGGCCTCCGGCTCCTTCTCCGTCCACGCCGAGCGCGCCTTCGGCTCCTGGGCGGGCTTCACCTCGGGCTGGGCCTTCTGGTTCCTGCTCTGCGTCGCCGTCGGCCTGGAGGGCATCGGCGCGGCGAAGATCATGACGGGCTGGTTCCCGGGCAGCCCCGAGTGGGCCTGGGTCGCGCTCTTCATGGTGGTCTTCTGCGTCACCAACCTGGCGGCCGTGAAGAACTTCGGCGAGTTCGAGTTCTGGTTCGCGGCGCTCAAGGTCGGCGCCATCGTCCTCTTCCTCGGCATCGGCGTCCTCGCCATCGTCGGCGTCCTGCCCGGCACGGACGCCCCCGGCACCGCGAACCTCAGCGGCGACGGCGGCTTCTTCCCGCACGGCTCCGAGGGCCTGATCGTGGGTCTGCTGGCCTCCGTCTTCGCGTACGGCGGACTGGAGACGGTCACCATCGCGGCGGCCGAGTCGGAGCACCCGGTGCAGGGCGTCGCCAAGGCCGTCCGTACGGCGATGTGGCGGATCGCGCTCTTCTACATCGGCTCCATGGCGGTCATCGTCACCCTCGTCCCCTGGGACGACGAGGCGGTCGTCGAGAAGGGCCCGTACGTCGCCGCCCTCGACCACCTGGGCATCCCGGCGGCCGGCCAGATCATGAACGTGGTCGTGCTCGTCGCCCTGCTCTCGGCGATGAACGCCAACATCTACGGCGCCTCCCGCATGGCCGGCTCGCTGGTCGCGCGCGGTCAGGGCCCGAAGGCGCTGGGCAGGCTGTACGGCGGGGTGCCCCGCCCGGCCGTGCTCGTCTCCTGCGTCGTCGGCTTCGGCTGCGTGCTGCTGAGCTACTGGTCGCCGGACAAGGCCTTCATCTGGCTGCTCAACACCATCGGCGCGATCATCCTGGTCGTCTGGTTCTTCATCGCCGCCTCCCAGCTGGTGCTGCGCCGCCGCACCGAGCGCGAGGCGCCCGAGAAGCTGGTCGTGCGGATGTGGGCCTTCCCGGTGCTGACGTGGGTGGCGCTGGCCGGCATGGCGGTGGTCTTCGTCCTGATGGCGCGCGAGGAGGGCACCCGCGTCCAGCTGTACTCGACGGGCGGCCTGACGCTGGCGCTCGCCGTCATCGGCTTCGTGCGGCAGAGGACGGCGTCGAGCCGCGCCTCCTGAGCTCCTCCCGCTTCCCCGGAACCCCCGGACCGCTCTCGGTCCGGGGGTTCTCCCGTCTCCGGACACGGGACCCAGGACGAAGGGCTGATCAACTTCTCCGACACCTGCTGATAGCCTGCACTTGCATAGAGGTTGCAATAAGCCGTCGAAGGGCTCGGGCACATGGCGATCTACACACTTCCGGAGCTGCCGTACGACTACGCGGCGCTGGAGCCGGTGATCAATCCGCAGATCATCGAGCTGCACCACGACAAGCACCACGCCGCGTACGTGAAGGGGGCGAACGACACCCTGGAGCAGCTGGAAGAGGCGCGCGACAAGGACCAGTGGGGTGCGGTCAACGGCCTGGAGAAGAACCTCGCGTTCCACCTCTCCGGGCACATCCTCCACTCCATCTACTGGAACAACATGAACAGCCCCAAGGACGGGGGCGGCGGCGAGCCGCTCGCCGCCGACGGCGTGGGCGAGCTCGCGGACGCGATCACCGAGTCCTTCGGCTCCTTCGCCAAGTTCAAGGCCCAGCTGACCAAGGCCTCCGCGACCACCCAGGGCTCCGGCTGGGGCGTCCTCGCGTACGAGCCGATCAGCGGCCGGCTCATCGTCGAGCAGGTCTACGACCACCAGGGCAACGTCGGCCAGGGCTCGGTCCCGATCCTGGTCTTCGACGCCTGGGAGCACGCCTTCTACCTGCAGTACAAGAACCAGAAGGTCGACTTCATCGAGGCCATGTGGCAGGTCGTCAACTGGCAGGACGTGAACAGGCGCTACCTGTCGGCGAAGGCCTCGGTGCCGCTGATCTCCTTCTGACCCCCGGCTCCCGCTCGTGATCGTCTTCTCCACCTTCACCGGGCGGGCGGAAAAGAGGACGGCCCCCGCGATGACGTGAATCGCGGGGGCCGTCTGCCGTGCGGACTACTCGAAGCTGGGCGCCGCCGTCCGCGTGCGCTTGATCTCGTAGAAGCCCGGCGTCGACGCCACGAGCAGCGTGCCGTCCCACAGCCGGGCCGCCGCCTCGCCGCGCGGGGTCGGGGTGACGACGGGGCCGAAGAAGGCGACCTCGTCGCCCGTGGGGCCCGGCACCGAGATGACGGGGGTGCCGACGTCCTGGCCGACCTTGTCGATGCCCTCCTTGTGGGAGGCGCGGAGCTCGGTGTCGTACGTGTCCTTGTCGGCGTAGTCCGCCAGGTCCTCGGGCAGGCCGACGTCCTTCAGGGCGCCGACGATCGCCTCGCGGGTCGGGCCCTCCTCGTTGTTGTGGAAGCGGGTGCCGAGCGCCGTGTAGAGCTTGCCGACGACCTCGTCGCCGTGCAGCTGCTGGGCGGCGATCACCACGCGGACCGGGCCCCAGGCCTGGGTCTCCAGCATCTCGCGGTACTCGGCGGGCACCTCGTCGAGCCGGTTCTCGTTGAGCACGGCCAGGCTCATGACCTTCCAGCGCACGTCGATCGGGCGGACCTGCTCCACCTCCAGCATCCAGCGGGAGGTCATCCAGGCCCACGGGCACAGCGGGTCGAAGTAGAAGTCGGCGGTGGTCCTGCTCTCGGACATGTCACTCCTCGGTGAGGCCTCGGAAAGAAGAAGGTGGTGCGCCGAAAGAAGGGAACCCGCGGACGCGCTGAGGCATTCCCCGGGTCCCGGGCGACAGTGGCACATGGGAGGATCGGTGCTGTTTCGAACGCGCCACGAAGGAGTGACCGTGCCCGGTGAGAATCTGTCCCGCGACGAGGCCCACGAGCGGGCCGCGCTGCTGTCCGTCGACGGGTACGAGGTCGACCTCGACCTGCGGTCGGCGGTCGGCGAGTCCGCCGAGGCGGTGCGCACCTTCCGCTCGCGGACGACGATCCGGTTCCGCCGCACCGGCGAGGGCACGAGCACGTTCGTCGACCTGATCGCCCCCTCGGTGAACGCGGTCACGCTCAACGGCCGCTCCCTCGACCCGGCGGTGGTCTTCGACGGCGCGCGGATCGCGCTCGACGGCCTCGCCGACGAGAACACGCTCGTGGTGGACGCGCAGTGCGCCTACAGCCGCACCGGCGAGGGCATGCACCGCTTCGTCGACCCGGAGGACGGCGAGGTCTACCTCTACACGCAGTACGAGCCGGCCGACGCCCGCCGGGTGTACGCCAACTTCGAGCAGCCCGACCTCAAGGCGCCGTACCGCTTCGCGGTGACCGCGCCGGAGGGCTGGACGGTCTGGTCGAACGGCGCGGGCGAGCAGGACGCCGAGGGCGTGTGGCGGTTCGCGGAGACGGCGCCGATCTCCACGTACATCACGTGCGTCGTGGCGGGCCCCTACCACTACGTGACCGACAGCTACACGCGCGGCGACCTGGAGATCCCGCTCGGCGCGATGTGCCGCAAGTCGCTCGCGAAGCACTTCGACGCCGACGACGTCTTCCTGATCACCAAGCAGGGCTTCGACTTCTTCCACGACAACTTCGACTACCCGTACCCCTTCGGGAAGTACGACCAGGCCTTCGTTCCCGAGTACAACCTCGGCGCGATGGAGAACCCGGGCATGGTGACCTTCCGCGAGGAGTACATCTACCGGGGCAAGGTCACCCAGGCCGCGTACGAGAGCCGGGCCAACGTCATCCTGCACGAGATGGCGCACATGTGGTTCGGCGACCTGGTCACCATGGTGTGGTGGGACGACCTGTGGCTGAAGGAGTCCTTCGCGGACTTCATGGGCTCCTTCGTGAACGCCGAGGCGACCCGCTTCACCAACAGCTGGGTGACCTTCGCCAACAACCGCAAGTCCTGGGCGTACCGCGCCGACCAGCTGCCGTCCACGCACCCGATCACGGCCGACATCCGTGACCTGGAGGACGCCAAGCTCAACTTCGACGGCATCACGTACGCCAAGGGCGCCTCGGTGCTCAAGCAGCTCGTCGCGTACGCCGGGCGGGACGCGTTCCTGGAGGGCGCGCGCCGCTACTTCAAGCGCCACGCCTACGGCAACACGCGTCTGGCGGACCTCCTGTCGATCCTGGAGGAGACCTCCGGGCGGGACATGAGGGCCTGGGCGAAGTCCTGGCTCCAGACCTCCGGCGTCAACAGCCTGACCCCGGCCGTCACCTACGACGCGGAGGGCCGGATCACCGAGCTCGCCGTCGTCCAGGAGGGCGACGAGCTGCGTCCGCACCGCGCCGCCGTCGGCCTCTACCGGCTCTCCGGCGGGGAGCTCGTGCGGTACGCCCGGGCCGAGGCCGACATCACCGGCGACCGGACCGTCGTCGCCGAGCTCGCGGGCGAGGAGAGGCCCGACCTGGTGCTCGTCAACGACGACGACCTGACCTACTGCAAGATCCGCTTCGACGAGGGCTCGCTCGCGACCCTCCGGGCGCACCTCGGCGACATCACCGACCCCCTGGCCCGCGCCCTGTGCTGGTCGGCGCTGTGGAACCTGACCCGCGACGGGCTCATGCCCGCCCGGGACTTCGTCTCCGTCGCGCTCGCCTTCGCGGGCCGCGAGACCGACATCGGCGTCCTGCAGATGGTGCACGGCTGGACGAAGTCGGCCGTCACCCTCTACGCGGCGCCGGAGTGGCGCGAGGAGGGCGGGCGGCTGCTCGCCGAGGGCGGGCTGCGCGAGCTGCGGGCGGCCGAGCCGGGCAGCGAGCACCAGCTGACCTGGGCGCGGTTCTTCGCGGCGACCGCCTCCGCCGACGCCGACTTCCAGCTCCTGGAGGGGCTGCTCGGCGGCACGGCGAAGATCGACGGCCTCGACGTCGACCAGGAGCTGCGCTGGGCGCTGCTCTCCCCGCTGGCCGTCCACGGCCGCGCGGACGAGGCCCGGATCGGCGAGGAGCTGGCCCGGGACGACACGGCCACGGGCAAGCGCCACCAGACGCGGCTGCTCGCCTCGCGGCCCTCGGCGGCGGTCAAGGCGCAGGCCTGGGCGCAGGTCGTCGAGTCGGACGCCCTGTCGAACGCGCTGGTCGAGGCGACCATCGCGGGCTTCGTCCAGCCCTCGCAGCGCGAACTGATCGCGCCGTACGCGGAGAAGTACTTCGCGGCGATCGAGCGGCTGTGGGAGGAGCGGTCGATCCAGATCGGCATCGACGTGGTCCGGGGCCTGTTCCCGGGGCTCCAGGACGACGAGACGACGCTCGCCGCGACGGACGCGTGGCTGTCGGAGCACGAGTCGGCCCCGGCGGCGCTGCGCCGCCTCGTCCTGGAGGCGCGGGACGACCTGGCGCGGGCGCTGCGGGCGCAGGCGTGTGACGGCCGCGCGGCGGTCTAGCCGGTACGGCGATGGGGGCGGCGCCCGTGCGGGTGCCGCCCCCATCGGCACTCGAACGTGCGTACTTTAGGGCGAGGTTGTCCCGGAATGTCGACGAACGTGTAACAGGGGTTAGGGGAGCCTTCGGAAGCGGAAGACCCCCGGCATGAACCACAACACCCCCATCACCCCCCGCCCCCTCCCCCTCTCCTCCCGCACCGGTGGTGCGCAACGCCTCGCGTCCGCAGACCAGTTGAGGGCACAGGGCATCCCCGCCGCCGAGGTCGCCGCGCACTGTCGGCCCGGCGGCTGGCAGCAGCTGCTCCCCGGCGTCTTCCTGCTCCAGCCCGGGCCGCCCACCAGCGAGGACCGGCTGAAGGCCGCGCTGCTCTACGCCCGCAGGACCGGGGCCGTGCCCCCGCAGGCGCAGGGGCCCGACGCGATGATCACCGGACTCGCCGCGCTGGCCCTGCACCGCTTCTCCTCCGCTCCCCCGCTCACCGCCCTGGACCGGATCGACGTCCTGGTCCCGCGCACCCGGCGGCTGCGCTCGACCGGCTGGGTGCGGGTGGTGCGCGCCCCCGAGTCGCCGGAGCCGGTGGAGCTCACGGGCCTCCCCGTCGCCCCGGTCGCCCGCGCCGTCGCCGACGCGGTCTCGGGCCTCGCGGACGCGGAGGCGGTACGCCGGCTGCTCACCGAGGCCGTCCGCGGCGGCCACTGCGAACCGGGCGTGGTGGTAAGGGAGTTGAGCCGGGCCCGGCTGCTCTCCCGGCCGCACGTGGTGGACGCGGTGGACTCGCTGCTCGCCGAGGGGCGCTCGCTCTCCGAGCAGCGGCTCTACGAGATGGTGCGCGAGTTCGCGCTGCCGGACCCGCTGTGGAACGTGGACCTGCGGCTGCCGGGCGGCCCGCACCTGGGCGGGGTGGACGCCTACTGGCCGGACCAGGCGGTCGCCGTGGAGCTGGACACCCGGGCGCCGCGGCAGGACGACGACGAGCTGTGGACCGAGTACACCCGCAAGCGGGAGCACCTGGAGCGGCTCGGCATCACGGTCGTCCACCTCACCCCGCGCAAGCTGCGCGAGGCGATGGACCAGCAGGCCACCGTGGTCCGCACGGCCCTGATGGCCGCGGCGGACCGGCAGCCCGCGGCGTACGTCGTCGTCCTGCCCCGGTGAGCGCTACTCCTTCGGGGCGGTGCCGGTCGTGGCGGTCGTCCCGCAGAACTCGGCCTCGATGACCTTCTGGCTGTCGCCCGCCCAGTCGGCGTTGAAGTTGCCTGCGAGCGAGTGTTCGCCGTCGCGGGTCACCTGGGCGAGGGACGACGAGCCGTGGATGCCGCCGCCGTGGCCCCAGACCTCCACCCCGCAGCTCAGCCTGTCCTTCATCAGACCGAGGCCGTAGCCCACGTTCGGGTACTCGGGGGAGATCGGGACCGTGGTGGTCATCTCCTTCAGGCCGTCCTTCGTGAGGAGCCGGCCCTTGAGCAGGGCCCGGTAGAAGGTCTGCAGGTCGCGGGAGTCGGAGATCATCTCGCCCGCCGCGCCCGCGATGCTCGGGTTGAGGTCGGAGACGTCGTGCACGGGGGCGTTCACGTCCCGGGAGAGCTTGGAGTACGCCGGGCTGCTGGGCTCCGGCATGGCCGAGCGGGTCCCGGGGACGGTGGTGGCGCGGAGCTTGAGCGGCTTGATGATCCGGTTCTCGACGGCCTTGCCGTACGGGCGGCCGGTGACCTTCTCGATCACCATGCCGGCGAGGACGAAGTTGGTGTTGGAGTAGTTCCAGGAGGCGCCGGGGACGAAGTCGGGCCTGTGGGCCATGGCGACGGAGACGAGCTGTCGCGGGGTCCAGGTGTCGTAGCGGTGCCGCAGGAAGCCGGGGCCGAAGACCTTCTCCTGGAAGGCGGGGTCCTCGGTGTAGCTGTAGATGCCGCTGGTGTGGTTGAGGAGCTGGCGGACGGTGATCTTCCGGCCGTCGTGGCCGTTGCCCCGGACGACGCCGGGGAGCCACTTCTCGACCGGGTCGTCGAGGTCGATGCGGCCCTCCGCCTGGAGCTGGAGGAGGACGGTGGCGGTGAACGTCTTGGTGATGGAGCCGACCCGGTAGCGGTCGTGGCCCTTGCGCTCACCGGCGGTGCCGGTCCAGTGGTCGCGTCCGTCGCGGGCCTGGGCGACGGCGCCGGGCACGCCGTCGGCGACGGCCGCGTCCAGGGCCTGCTGGGTGGCCGCGTGGCGCGTCTTCGCGGGGGCCGCCGTGGCCGCGAGGGCGGGGGTGGCGAGGACGGTGGCCGTGAGGCCCGCGACGAGGGTGGTGGCGAGGACGGTGCGGGCGGTGCGTGCGGCTGACATGCGGGCTCCCCTGGCGTACGGACGTGAACGTGATCGGTCACGGGAGGGGACCTCGGGAGCCCGGGGACGGGTTGAGAGCGATCTTGGTGGTTGAGCCGTTTTCGGCCGTTGCGAGAGGGGGGTCAGCCGTTCGCCGGATCGGTGAGGCGGGAGCGGCCGACGGGGGGCCTCTCGCGCCACAGGTCGAGGCCGATGTCGACGAGTTCGACACGGGTGAGGGAGGGCACGGAGCCGAGCGGGTGCCAGGCGGCGAGGTCGGTGGAGCCGCCGGTCTCGTTGCGCAGGGCACCTCCGGTGACCTGGGCCTCGTAGATGATCCGCAGTCCCTGCCAGTCGCCGGGCCCGCCGAGCCGGCGGAGCCATGAGCGCCGGATGGAGTCGATGCCGAGGAGCGCGGTCGGCTCGGTCAGGTAGCCGGTCTCCTCCTCGACCTCGCGGACGACGGTGCGGACGGGATCCTCGCCGTGGTCCATGCCGCCGCCCGGCAGGGTCCACCGCTTGACGCCGTCCCTCGCGACCCAGCGGGCGAGGAGGATCTCGTCGCCCCGGACGCACACGGCGTAGGCCGCCACCCTCAACTCCTGCTGCATGGACCGAGATTAGAGCCAGTACGCGGGATACGTCCGCCCCGTGACACGGGCGGCCGCGAGTCCGACGGCGACCAGGAGGAGGGAGGCGAGGGCGAGAAGGCCGAGAAACGACCAGAAGGCCGGTGCCTGGAGGGCGACGATCACGGCCGTGGCCGCGGCGGGCGAGTGCGGGGTGCGGGCGAGCTGCATCACGCCGAGCGCGAGGCCGCCCGCGACGGCGGCGCTCCACGGGCCCGGCCCGGCCAGGGCGAGGACCGCGAAGCCCGTGAGGGCGGAGAGCAGCTGACCGCCGACGACCGAGCGCGGCTGGGAGAGCGGCAGGTCGGGGGCGCCCGCCACGAGCGCCATGCTGGCGGCGAGGGGCGGGATGAGCAGGGGCTGGCGGAGGACCGTGCCGACCGCGACGAGGAGGAGGAGCGCGGTGACGGCGGCGGCCGTGGAGGCGAGCACGATCGCGGGGCGGGGGCGGGGCGGGGCGGCGGGGCGGGCCGGGGCGGGGGTGAGGGTCGTCAACGGGTTCTCCGGATCTACGGGTTGGCCGGGGAGTACTCCGGGGGCGACCAGCGCAGGGGGCTGCCGGCCGGGAGCTCGACCGTGCGGTCGACGCGGAAGCGGGTCACACGGCCCTCGGGGCCGTACTCGGTGTGCGCGAGGCCGGTGAGCCGGAGCGTCCGCCCCGTCTCCCAGTCCAGGAAGAGCAGCCCCGCGCGGCCGTCCGACTCCAGGTTGCCGAGGGTCAGGAACATCGCGTTGCCCGGGTAGTCGCGCCAGCTGAGCTCCCGGGGCGAGTCGACCCGCACGAAGCCGGGGTTGCCGCCGCGGTGGCTGACGTCGAGGCCGTCCGGGGCGGCGGTCGCGATGAAGAAGGTGTCGGCGGCCCTGATCCCGCGCGCCTGGTCGGGGGTGAGCTCCTCGCCGTGCCGCGCGGCGCCCGCCTCGGGACCGGCGGGCTCGGAGCCGTACCACTCGCGCTTCTGGAGGTACTTCGGGCAGTTGGAGAAGACCTGTTCGGCCTCGATCGTGAAGCCGCGCGGGCTGGTCCTCGCGGTGCCGTTGAGGCGCATGCGGCGGCGGGTGCGGGGGTCGAGGGCGAGGGTGCCGACGGGGGCTCCGTCGGGCGTGCCCTCGGGGAGCGCCGCGGCCACGGAGACCGTGTGGGGACCGGTGGCCCGGACGAAGCCGGGCGCGCCGGTGAGCAGGCGGGCCCAGACGCGGCCCTCGGCGTCCGCCGCGCCGAGCATCAGCATCGGCTGGGCTTCGAGGAAGGCGGCGGCGACGGGGCGGATGCCGTTCCCTATGGAGCGGCCCACATGTGCGGCGAGGTCCTGGACGCCCTCGCGCGCCTGTACGGCCAGGGAGCCGGGGTGGTAGGCGGTGTTCACGGGGGCCTCCGGGTGGTGGGGGTCGGGGTGCTGGGTGCGCGACTAGAAGAAGCCGCAGGTCGGGGCCGTTTCGCTGGGGGCTTCGGCGCCCTCCGCCCCCTTCGGGACCGAGATCTCCAGGCGGGTGCCGTCGGGGTCGTGGAAGAAGATGCCGCCGGAGGCCGCGCCCTCGCGGTGGGCGACGACGCCCTCGTACGCGAAGGAGGCGCCGCGCGCGGTGAGCGCGGCCTCGGCGGCGCGGACGTGCTCGATGGACTCGGCCTCGAAGGCGAGGTGGTGGAGGCCGGGCCGGCCCGGGTCGTAGGCGCCGTCGGCCTGCTGCCAGAGGGTGAGGACCAGGCGGCCGTCCTGACCGAGGAAGGCGTAGCGGCTGTCCTTCTCCTCGCCCTCGCCGAGGAGCTCGAAGCCGAGGACGTCGCCGTAGAAGGCGAGCGAGCGTCCGAGGTCGGTGACGTTGAGGCCGACGTGGTGGGTGGCGAGTGTGCCGATCGTGGACATGAGGGTTCCCTCTCCGGTGCGGCCGCCCCCTCGGGCTAACCTCTCACTTCGACTTTAGGGGTTAGACAGGGAGAGAGTCAACCGCTCACGTACCCTTGAGGGGTTAGCCCCATCGAGGAGGGTGTCCGCCATGACCGCCATCGACCCCCGGCCGCTCACCGGCGAGCCCGTCTCCCTCGACCTGCTCAACACCCGCTGGAACGAGGAAGGCGTCCGCCGGGACCTGCTGTCGGAGACCGAGGGCCTCGCCGTCTGGCTCGCGGCCAACGGCCTGGCCGAGCGGTTCGCCGCCGACGCGACCACCCTGCGGCACACCCTCGCCGCCCGGGACGCGCTCGCCGCGCTCGTCGACCGCCCGGGCGACCCCGCCGCCACCGCGCGGGTCGACGCCGTCCTCGACCACGGCCGCATCCGGGCCACGCTCACCGCCGAGGGCCCCGGCGAGGAGGCGGAGTTCGCGGACCCCGCCTGGGGGCCCGGCTGGACCGCCGCCCGCGACTACCTCGACCTGCTGCGCACGGCGCCCGACCGGATCCGGGCCTGCGCCCACGAGGCCTGCGTCCTGCACTTCTTCGACACCTCGCGGAACGGCACCCGCCGCTGGTGCTCGATGGCGGTCTGCGGCAACCGCGCCAAGGCCTCCCGCCACTACGCCCGGACCAAGGAGGGCTGACCGCCGCGCCGAGGCGACTCGCCCCCGTACGGGCGAGTTCGTCCCGCGTGGCGCGTCCACGGCGCTGGCGGGTTTGTGCCGCGGCGGCAATCCGGCGCGGGGCAACTCTCCCCAAAACCCTGTCTCTTGCGAAAGGCTGAGCGGTCATCCGGTATCGGAATCCGGACGCCCTCCTTTCACCAACAGGGATGTAAATGACCACCCCCGAAACCCAGAGCTCCATACCCGGAAGCTCGACGCACGGGCCCAGACGCGTGGCCCGCATCGCGGCCGCCGCCGGACTCGTCGCCGCGCTCGTCGCGACCGGCGCCGCGCCCGTGCTCGCCGCCGAAGACCCGGCCACCACTCCCCCGGTCAAGTCCTCGGACCCCGCCGACAAGCTCGGCGCCATCGACGCCCAGCGGCTCACCGAGGCCCAGGCGAGCGGCGAGAAGAACGTCACCGTCCTCGTCGCCACCGTCCCCGGCGCCACCGAGCAGGTCGCCGCCCAGCTCGACGCCGTCTCCGGCGCCTCGGTCGGCAAGCAGCAGGACGCGCTCGGCTACGTCCGCGCGACCCTGCCGACCGCCAAGGCCGCGGCCGCCATCAAGGCCGCCACCCAGCTGTCCTCCGTCCAGTCCGTCGACCTCCAGGCCGAGATCGCGCTGGACGACCCGACGCCGGACGCGGGTGCCGCGACGGGTGCCGTCTCCGGCACCACCGTCACCACGACGTACCCCGCCCCGGGCAAGGACACCCCGGCGAAGAACCCGTACAACCCCTCGTACGAGACGGGCGCGGTCGACTTCGTCAAGGAGCACCCCAGGGCCGACGGCCGCGGCGTGACCATCGGCATCCTGGACTCCGGCGTCGACCTCGGCCACCCGGCCCTGCAGACGACCACCACCGGCGAGCGCAAGATCGTCGACTGGGTGACCGCCACCGACCCTCTGACCGAGGGCGACGCCACCTGGCGCGCCCAGGTCACCCCGGTCACCGGCCCGGTCTTCACCGCCGCCACGCAGAGCTGGACGGCCCCGGCGGGCTCCTACCAGTTCAGCCGCTTCTCCGAGGCGGCCACCGCGGGCGGCGACCCGAAGGGCGACATCAACCGGGACGGCGACACCACCGACGTCTTCGGCATGCTGTACGACCCGGCCGCCGGAACCGTCCGCGTGGACACCGACCAGAACAACGACTTCACGGACAACGCGCCGATGAAGCCGTACAAGGACGGGTACCAGATCGGATACTTCGGTACCGACAACCCGGCCACCGAGGTCGCCGAGCGCACCCCGTTCGTCGTCGAGATCCGCAAGGACGTCCCGATGGACCCGCTGGGCGGGACCTGGGTCGGCCAGAAGCGCGACTTCGTCAACATCGGTCTCGTCGAGTCCTCGCACGGCACCCACGTCGCCGGCATCACCGCCGCCCACAGCCTCTTCGGCGGGAAGATGAACGGCGCCGCGCCCGGCGCGAAGATCGTCTCCTCGCGCGCGTGCACCTGGTCCGGCGGCTGCACCAACACCGCCCTCACCGAGGGCATGACGGACCTCGTCGTCAACCGCGGCGTCGACATCGTCAACATGTCGATCGGCGGCCTGCCGCAGCAGAACGACGGCGACAACGTCCGCTCGCGCCTCTACACCCGCCTGATCGACCAGTACGGCGTCCAGCTGGTCATCTCGGCCGGCAACGAGGGCCCCGGCATCAACACGATCGGCGACCCCGGCCTGGCCGACAAGGTCCTCTCGGTCGGCGCGGCCGTCTCCCAGACGACCTGGGCCGCCAACTACGGCTCGGCCGTCGAGAAGAAGTACGCCATGTTCCCCTTCTCCTCGCGCGGCCCGCGTGAGGACGGCGGCTTCACCCCGACCATCACCGCCCCCGGCTCGGCCGTGAACACCATCCCGACCTGGCAGCCGGGCGCCGGCGTCGCCGAGTCGGGCTACACCCTGCCCGCCGGCTACGGCATGCTCAACGGCACCTCGATGTCCTCGCCGCAGGCGGCGGGCGCGAGCGCGCTGCTGATCTCCGCCGCGAAGCAGAAGGGCATCGCGCTCTCCCCGCTCACCCTGCGGACCGCGCTGACCTCCACCGCGAAGCGCATCCCCGGTGTCGCCGCGCACGAGCAGGGCTCGGGCCTCATCGACATCGGCGAGGCCTGGGAGTCGATCAAGGACGGCGCCACCGCCCACGACTACAAGGTCCAGGCCCCGGTCGACACCGTGATCTTCCCGGCCCCGCACACCGGCACCGGTGTGTACGACCGCGAGGGCGGCCTCAAGGTCGGCCAGAAGAAGGTCTACGACGTCACGATCACCCGTACCAGCGGCCCGAACCGGCCGGTCTGGCACGAGCTGAGCCTGAAGTACAACGACGGCACCTTCCGCATCCTCGGCGACGACCTCGTCGCGCTGCCGCTGAACAAGCCGGTCACCGTCAAGCTCCAGGCCCGCCCGACCACCGCGGGCGCGCACAGCGTCATCCTGGAGGCCGACGACTTCTTCACCGAGGGCGTCGACAAGCAGATCCTCGCCACCACGGTCGTCGCGAACGACCTGGTCGCCCCGGGCTACGGCTTCTCCGCCACCGGCTCGGTGCAGCGCAACAGCAGCAAGTCCTACTTCGTCACCGTGCCCGAGGGCGCCAAGACGCTGGAGGTCGCGCTGGGCGGTCTGAAGGAGAAGAGCCAGACCCGGTTCATCTCGATCCACCCGGTCGGCGTGGGCATCGAGGACAGCGCCACCACGCAGTGCTACCCGCACTACAACCCGGCCAACACCTGCCGCCCGGACCTGCGGTCCTACCAGGACCCGACGCCGGGCGTCTGGGAGATCGAGGTCGAGTCCCGCCGCACGTCGCCGGACCTGGACAACCCGTACACACTGAACGTCACCGCCCTCGGCGTCGACTTCGACCCGGCCGTGCAGACGGTCGCCGAGGCGAAGATCGGCACCCCGGCCGCGGTCCAGTGGACGGTCACCAACCGCTTCGCGGGCATCGCGGGCACGCTCAAGGGCGGCTCGCTCGGCTCGCAGAAGAGCGAGACGCCGACCATCCAGCACCACGAGAAGCACACGAAGACCGTCACCATCGGTGAGGGCGTGGAGCGGCTCGACATCGCCATCGGCAACACGTCCGACAAGGCCGCCGACCTCGACCTCACGGTCACGCTGAACGGCAAGACCGTCGGCCAGTCGGCGGACGGCGACTCGGAGGAGTCCGTCTCCCTCCTGAAGCCGGCCGCGGGCACGTACACCGTCGTCATCGACGGTTACTCGGTCCAGGCCGCGGGCGGCACCACGTACGACTACAAGGACGTGTACTACTCGTCCGCGCTCGGCACCGTGAAGGTCGACGAGTCGAAGCCGGTCACCCTGGCCAACGGCGCCACCGCCCCGGTGGCGGCCGAGGTCGTCGTCGCCGGCGCGGCCCCCGAGGGACGCCAGTTCTTCGGCGAGGTCCAGCTGCTCAACGCGCGCGGCACCGTCGCGGGCACCGGCAGCGTCCTGATCGGCGCGGTCACCCCGTAACAGCGCCGGAGCGAGGGGCGGGCACCGGAACCGGTGCCCGCCCCTTCCGCGTCCGGAAGATCGTCGTCCACGACGCGTCCCGCCCCTTGGACAATGGATTGGACAAGGCGGGCGGGGACATACGCATCATGGACCGGCAGCACCCTGCACACGCGTACGGAGGAGTCCCCGTGAAGGTCGGAATCGTCGGAGCCACCGGTCAGGTCGGCACAGTCATGCGGAAGATCCTGGCCGAGCGGAACTTCCCGGTCGACGAGCTGCGGCTCTTCGCGTCCGCCCGCTCCGCCGGCACGGTCGTCGACGGCATCACGGTCGAGGACGCCTCCACCGCCGACTACACCGGCCTGGACATCGTGCTCTTCTCCGCCGGCGGCGCCACCTCCAAGGCCCTCGCCGAGAAGGTCGCCTCGCAGGGCGCCGTCGTGATCGACAACTCCTCCGCCTGGCGCCGCGACCCCGAGGTGCCCCTGGTGGTCTCCGAGGTCAACCCGCACGCGATCAAGGACCGCCCCAAGGGCATCATCGCCAACCCGAACTGCACCACGATGGCCGCCATGCCGGTCCTCAAGCCGCTCCACCAGGAGGCCGGCCTCACCGCGCTCGTCGCCACCACCTACCAGGCCGTCTCCGGCTCGGGCGTGGCCGGTGTCGCGGAGCTGGACGGGCAGGTCAAGGCCGTCGCCGAGCGCGCCACCGAGCTGACCCACGACGGCGAGGCCGTGGAGTACCCGGAACCCGGCGTCTACAAGCGCCCGATCGCCTTCAACGTGCTCCCGCTCGCCGGCTCGATCGTCGACGACGGCTCCTTCGAGACCGACGAGGAGCAGAAGCTCCGCAACGAGTCCCGCAAGATCCTGGAGATCCCGGAGCTCAAGGTCTCGGGCACCTGTGTCCGCGTCCCGGTCTTCTCCGGTCACTCCCTCCAGGTGAACGCGCGCTTCGAGCGTCCGATCAGCGTCGAGCGCGCCTACGAGCTGCTCGAGGACGCCGAGGGCGTCGAGCTCTCCGAGATCCCCACCCCGCTCCAGGCGGCCGGCAAGGACGCCTCCTACGTGGGCCGCATCCGCGTGGACGAGACCGTCGAGAACGGCCTGGCGCTCTTCCTCTCCAACGACAACCTGCGCAAGGGCGCGGCGCTGAACGCCGTGCAGATCGCGGAGCTCGTCGCGGCCGAGCTCAAGGGCTGACACCGGTCGGCCCCCGACCGGAGGGGCGGCTTCCCGTTGCGGGGAGCCGCCCCTCCGGCGTGCCCGCCCGTGCCAGAGTTCCCCCATGACCCAGATACCCAAGGGGGCCGACCTCCCGGTGCCCCCGCAGGCCCTTCACGTCGCGGTCAGCTGGCGCACCGGGCACGGGGTGCCCGACGTGGACGTCTCCGCGCTGCTCCTCGGCGCCGGGGAGCGGGTGCGGGGCGACGCCGATCTGGTCTTCTACAACCACGCCGAGCACCCCTCGGGGGCCGTCCGGCACCTGGGGAAGTCGGCCCCGGGCGCTCCCGGCAGCCCGGCCGCGGACTGGCTGTGGCTGGACCTCGCGCGCGTGGAGCCCGACGTGGGGCGCCTGGTGATCGCCGCCTCCGCCGACGGGGGCTCCTTCGGGGAGGTGCCCGGCCTCGACGTGCGGGTCACCGACGGGGCCGGGAACCCCGTGGCGTACTGCGCGATCGGGGACGCGACGACGGAGACCGCCTTCGTCTTCGGCGAGTTCTACCGGCGGGACGGCGGCTGGCGGTTCCGCGCGGTCGGTCAGGGGTACGCCTCGGGGCTCGCCGGGCTCGCGACGGACTTCGGCATCGTGGTGGAGCACCCGCCGCCGCCGATCCCGGGCCCCGGCTACGTCCCGCCGCCCCCTCCCCCGGCGCCCGCCGCCCCGCCCGTGCCGGTGGCCGATCCGTACGGCGGGGAGTTCCGGCCCTCCGTGTACCAGGGACGCGGCAAGAAGACCGTGCACTGCGACCCGGGCCTCCCGGCGGGGCACTGGGTGCTCCTGGAGATCGAGTCGTACCACTCGCTGTCCACCACGATCGAGTCCTGCGACGCGTACGGGCGGGCCGAGGAGTACCTGCTCACGGCGTACGAGGACGACGTACGCGCGCGTACCGTCGCCCTCGTCCCGCGCGCCCGCCCGCTGTCCCTGCGGGTGGAGGCCGACACACCGTGGACGCTGCGGGTGCTGCCGCTCTCCCACGCCCGCCGTTTCGACAGCCGGGTGGAGGGCCTCGCACACGATCTGGTGATCTACGAGGGGCCGGCCGGGGTGCTCGACTTCGCGCACCACGGGGAGTCCGACTTCACGGTCCACCAGCACACCCCGCCGCTGGACCCGCTCTACGACGACGAGGAGCAGGACCTGCTGGTGAACGAGATCGGCGAGGTCCGGGTGAGCGCCCCGGTGCCGGGGCCGGGGCTGCTGCGGATCAGCGGTGACGGGCCGTGGAAATGTTCCGTGCGCCGCTGAGCCGGCGCGTGGAAGGATGGCCCAAACGTCACGAAACCGAGGAGTTGACCGGGTGCCTGGGACCAACCTGACCCGTGAAGAGGCTCAGCAGCGGGCGGCGCTGCTGACCGTGGACGCGTACGAGGTCGAACTCGACCTCACCGGTGCGCAGGAGGGCGGCACCTACCGGTCCGTCACCACCGTCCGCTTCGATTCCGCCGAGGACGGCGCCGAGACCTTCATCGACCTCGTCGCCCCCGCCGTCCACGAGGTCGTGCTCAACGGCCGCGCGCTCGACGTCGCCGCCGTCTTCCGCGACTCGCGGATCGCGCTCGACCGCCTCGCCCTGGGCCGCAACGAGCTGAAGGTCGTCGCCGACTGCGCGTACACCAACACCGGTGAGGGCCTGCACCGCTTCGTCGACCCGGTCGACGACCAGGCCTATCTGTACACCCAGTTCGAGGTGCCGGACGCGCGGCGGGTCTTCGCCTCGTTCGAGCAGCCCGACCTGAAGGCGACCTTCCAGTTCACCGTGAAGGCGCCGAGCGGCTGGTCGGTGATCTCGAACTCGCCGACGCCGAAGCCCGAGGGCCCCGATTCGACCGTATGGCGCTTCGAGCCGACCCCGCGCATCTCCACGTACATCACGGCCCTGATCGTCGGCCCGTACCACTCGGTGCACTCGACGTACGAGAAGGACGGACAGGTCGTCCCGCTGGGCATCTACTGCCGTCCCTCGCTGGCCGAGTTCCTCGACGCGGACCACATCTTCGACGTGACCCGCCAGGGCTTCGACTGGTTCCAGGAGAAGTTCGCGTACGACTACCCCTTCGCCAAGTACGACCAGCTGTTCGTGCCGGAGTTCAACGCGGGCGCGATGGAGAACGCCGGCGCGGTCACCATCCGCGACCAGTACGTCTTCCGCTCGAAGGTGACGGACGCGGCGTACGAGCGGCGCGCCGAGACCATCCTGCACGAGCTCGCCCACATGTGGTTCGGCGACCTCGTCACCATGGAGTGGTGGAACGACCTGTGGCTGAACGAGTCGTTCGCCACCTACACCTCGGTCGCCTGCCAGGCCGCGGTGCCGGGCACCCGCTGGCCGCACGCCTGGACCACCTTCGCCAACGCGGAGAAGACCTGGGCCTACCGCCAGGACCAGCTGCCGTCGACGCACCCGATCATGGCCGAGATCAACGACCTGGAGGACGTGCTCGTCAACTTCGACGGCATCACGTACGCCAAGGGCGCCTCGGTCCTGAAGCAGCTCGTGGCCTACGTCGGCCAGGACGAGTTCTTCAAGGGCGTGCAGGCCTACTTCCAGGCGCACGCCTTCGGCAACACCCGCCTGTCCGACCTCCTCGGCGCCCTGGAGGAGACCTCCGGCCGTGACCTGAAGACCTGGTCGAAGGCGTGGCTGGAGACGGCCGGCATCAACGTCCTCCGCCCGGAGATCGAGACCGACGGGAACGGCGCCATCACCGCCTTCGCCGTCCGCCAGGAGGCCCCCGCGCTGCCCGCCGGTGCCAAGGGCGAGGCCGTGCTCCGCCCGCACCGCATCGCGATCGGCTTCTACGACCTGGACGGGTCCGGCAAGCTGGTCCGCACCGACCGCCTGGAGCTGGACATCGCGGCGGCCGAGCTGACCGCCGTGGAGCAGCTGGTCGGCAAGGCCCGCCCGGCGGTCGTCCTCCTCAACGACGACGACCTGTCGTACGCCAAGGTCCGCTTCGACGCGGAGTCCCTGGCGAACGTCACCGCGCACCTCGGCGACATCGCCGAGTCCCTGCCGCGCGCCCTCTGCTGGGCCTCGATCTGGGACATGACCCGCGACGGCGAGCTGGCCACCCGCGACTACCTGGACCTGGTGCTCTCGAACATCACCAAGGAGTCCGACATCGGCGTGGTGCAGTCGCTCCACGGCCAGGTGAAGGCCGCGCTCGACCTGTACGCGGCGCCGGAGTGGCGCGAGGCCGGCCTGGCCCTCTGGACGGACGCGACGCTCACGCACCTGCGCGCGGCCGAGCCCGCCGGCGACCACCAGCTGGCGTGGGCGCGCGCCTTCGCGGCGACCGCCCGCACCCCGCAGCAGCTGGACCTGCTGGCGGCCCTCCTGGAGGGACGCGAGTCGATCGAGGGCCTGGCGGTGGACACCGAGCTGCGCTGGGCGTTCGTGCAGCGCCTCGCGGCCACCGGCGTCTACGACGAGCCGGAGATCGCGGCCGAGCTGGAGCGCGACCCCACGGCGGCGGGCGAGCGGCACGCGGCGACCGCGCGCGCGGCCCGTCCGACGGAGGCGGCGAAGGCGGAGGCCTGGGCCTCGGTCGTCGAGTCCGAGAAGCTGGCGAACGCCGTGCAGGAGGCCGTCATCGGCGGCTTCGTCCAGGCCGACCAGCGCGAGCTGCTCGCCCCGTACGCGGAGAAGTACTTCGCGTCGATCAAGCACGTCTCGGAGACCCGCAGCCACGAGATGATCCAGCAGATCGTGGTCGGCCTCTACCCGACGCTCCAGGTCTCGCAGGAGACGCTGGACGCGACGGACGCGTGGATCGCCGCGAACGACCCGGTCCCGGCGCTGCGGCGCATGGTGACGGAGTCCCGCGCGGGCGTCGAGCGCGCGCTGAGGGCGCGGGCGGCCGACGCGGCGGCCGCGAAGTAGTCCGCACCGTTCGAACGACGAAGGGGCGCCCTCCCCCACGGAGGCGCCCCTTCGCCGTGCTTGGAGTCCGCCCGGCGGACGGGCGTCGGCGCGCGGCCGCGCCGCCGGGCGGAAGCGTGTGGGCTCGCCGCTCAGCCGCCGAGCGCCGCGTACCGGGCGCGCAGGTCGGCCGCGCCCTGCTCCGTGAGCGCCCCGTGGAGCCGCATCCGGGCGACGCCGCCGTCGGGGAAGGCGTCGAGGCGGACGTGGGTGACGACGGCCTGCGCGGGCAGCTTGAAGCGGTGCAGGGTGTCGGGCTGGAGGCGGGTGCGCGGGATGATCTCGAACCACTCGCCCGGCTCGCCGTTGCGGCCCTGGAGCGCGATCCAGCCGGCCGAGTTGCCCTTGAGGTAGGCGGTGTCGATCTCGACGGCGCGGACGGCGCCCTGGGCGACGAGCTTGAAGCGGACCCAGTCGTTGGTGCCGCGGACCCGGCGGCGGCGGTTCTCCCAGCCGTCGTCCATCTTGCGGGAGGTGCCGGGCAGGATGATCTGGGTCGGCGAGGAGTAGAACCTGTCCGAGGCGTCCTCGTAGGAGCCGCCGTTGAGCACGGCGATCAGGTCGAGGGTGCCGAGGAGCTCCAGCCACTCGGGGTCGGGCACGACCTCGCCGTGGACGCGGAGCCGGGCGACGCCCCCGTCGGGGTGCTGGCAGAGCCGTACGTGGGTGAAGCGGCGCTCGGCGTCGATGGTGAAGCCGTTGGCGGCGTGGCCGCGGACGGGGGTGGGCGGGACGAGCTCCTCCCACTTCGCGTCGAGCAGCTCGGCGGGGCTGGGCGAACCCTCGACGGCGGCGGCCTGGATGCTGACCTTCTGCGGGTAGTTGCCGCGGAAGTGGGCGGTGTCGACGATGATCCCGCGGATGACGCCGGGGGCGCCGAGACGGACGATCGCCCAGTCGTGGTCCTCGGGGGCCGGGAAGACGTTCTCGGCGTCGGCACCACGGCGGCGGCGGGTCTCCCAGCCGTCCATGATCTTGCCCTTGTGGCCGAAGTGCTCCGGGTCGAAGACGGCGCGCTCGCGGACGAGGAGGTTCTCCCGCTCGGCGAAGAACTCGTCGTTGGCGGCGACGACGCCGGCGCCGAGGCGGCGGTCGGCGAGGTCGACGAGCTCGGTGAAGGGGAAGTCACCGGCGCGGTAGTCGGCGTAGGGGTCCCCGCCGGAGTAGGGGGCGGCGTCGTTGGCGTGCGGGTCCTGGTTCGCGTCGAGGCTGCTCATGGCTTCGACTCTCCCGCGCGGCCCGCCCTCCGGTCCATCGAATGTTTTCGACGATGTATTTCAGTTTCGCTGAACGATTGCAGGGGCGGCTCCGCTGGGCGGTCGCGGGGGCGGTTCTACTGCACGGTCTCGCGGGCCGCCGCCGCCTGTCGGAGCGCGGCGAGGACCCGGGCCACCGCCGGGCCCTCCTCCGCCCCGCTCCGCACCGCCGCGACCACGTGGCGGCGCGGCTGGTCGGCGGAGAGGACCCGCATGACGACCCCGGTCCCGCTCCGGCGGTCCGCGGAGGCCATCCGCGGCACGAGCGCGATCCCCATCCCGGCCTCGACCATGGCGAGGATCGCGGTCCAGCCGGAGGCGCTGTGGGCCTGCTCGGGCACGAAGCCGGCGGCCTCGCAGGCGGCGGTGGTGATCTCGGACCAGGGTCCCGAGCCGCCGAAGATCCAGGGCTCGGCGGCGAGGTCGGCGAGCCGCAGGCCGGGGGCGTCGGCGAGCGGGTGGTCGGCGGGCAGCGCGACGTCGAGGGGGTCGGCGAGCAGCGGGAAGCGGCTGTACTTGGGGTCGCGCGCGGAGGGCGCGTGCGCGGCGAGCGAGAGCGCGAGGTCGACCTCGCCGGCCGTGAGCAGCTCGTACGCCTCCGCGGCCTCGGCCTCCCGGATCCGGACGTCGAGCCCGGGGTGGGCGGCCCGCAGCTGGCGCACGGCGGGGACGAGGAGCGCGGGCACGGACGTCGGGAAGGCCGCGACCCGCACCTGGCCGGCCTCGCCCCGCAGGTAGCCGTCGAGTTCGGCGTCGGCGCGCTCCAGCTGGGCGAAGACCACCTCCGCGTGGCGCAGCACCAGATGGGCGGCGTCGGTGAGGCGGACCCGGCGGCCCTGGGCCTCCAGGAGCCGCACGCCGAGCTGCTTGGCGAGGTTGGTGAGCTGCTGGGAGACGGCCGAGGGGGTCATGAGCAGCGCCTCCGCGGTCGCGGTGACGGTGCCGCGGTCGCGGAGGGTGCGGAGGATCTGGAGCTTCTTGATGTCCCACTCGGTCATGGGGCGCAACATAGCGGGCCCTGTCCGCCCGGGTGCCTCCGCCCGGCCTGATCCGAAAGACAGGCCCTAGGGGGCGGAGCTCAGGGCCACTCCGCCGAGGATGAGGACCATGCTCGCGCCGCCGAGGAGGCCGAGCCGTTCGCCGAGGAGGACGTACGAGAGGAGGGCGACGCAGACCGGCTGGAGGTAGTAGACGATCCCGGCGCGGGCGGCGCCGATCAGGGTGACGGCCTTGTTCCAGGCGAAGAAGGCGACGGCGGAGGAGAGGACGCCGACGTAGACGAGGGGGCCGACGGTGCCGGTGGTGGGCTCGAAGCCGCCCTGGACGGCGAGGCTCATCCCGTACGCCGGGAGGAGCATGAGGGCGCCGAGGGAGAAGGTGGTGAAGAGGAAGGCGAGGCCGCCGAGTTCGGCGGGGCGGCGCTTGAGGAGGGCGCTGTAGGAGGCGAAGCAGAGGGCCGCGGCCGTGACCCAGAGGTCGCCGGTGGCGAGGTCCGGGCTGAGCGAGCCCTTGCTGACGAGGAGCAGGACGCCGGCGCAGGCGATGAGCATGCCGGTGGTGCGGCGCGGGCCGAGGCGGTTGCCGCCGAGGCGGGCGAAGACCGCCATGAGGACCGGGGACGCGGCCATGATCATGCCCATGTTGCCGGCGGAGGTGGCGGTCCCGGCCTGGTTGACCAGGGTGTTGTAGACGGTGATGCCGAGCAGCGAGGCGAGGGCGAGGAAGCGGAGGTGACGCCGGATCAGGTGGCGCTGGCGCCAGGTCTCGCGGGCGGCGAGCGGGGCGACGGCGACGAGGGCCACGATCCAGCGCCAGAAGGCGGCCTGGACCGGGGGGACCGTGTCGTGGAGGGCGCGGGCGACGACGAAGCTGCCGGACCAGACGACGGTGGCGAGGAGGGCGAGGAGCACGCCGAGGCCGGCGCCCTTGGCGGGTGCCGGCCTCTCGGTGGGTGCGGTGGTGCTGTCGGTGGCGGTGGTCGGGTTGCGGGCGGTGATCAGGCTCATGCCCGCTACCGTCGCGCCCCCGAACCCTCCAGGTCCATCGAAACTTCCTGACCGTTCTTTTCAGTTGCACTGAACGATTCGACCTCGGGAGCCTCGGGAGCCCGGGGGGTCTCGGTGGCGCGGGGGTTCAACTGGCCGACCAGGGTGGCGCCGAAGGCGATCGCCATGCCGAGGACCTGCACCGGGCCGAGGGCCTGACCGAGCGCCGCCCAGCCGATGACGGCCGCGGTGATCGGCGAGAGGGGACCGAGGAGGGTGGCCGAGGAGGCGCTGAGCCGCTCGATGCCGCGGAACCAGAGGAAGTACGAGATCGCGGTGTTGCCGAAGGCGAGGTAGGCGTAGCCGGCCAGGTTGGTGCCGGTCAGGGCCGGCGGGGCGCCCTCGACCAGGAAGGCGATGGGCAGGATGACCAGGCCGCCGGCGGTGAGCTGCCAGCCGGTGACCGCGAGGGCGCCGACTCCCTCGGGGCGGCCCCAGCGCTTGGTGAAGACGATGCCGGCGGACATCGAGAGGGAGGAGAGCAGTCCGGCGCCCACCCCGATCAGGTCGAACGCGGCTCCGGCCTTGAGGACCACGAGGCTGACGCCGAAGGCGGCGGCGACGGCGGTGAGCAGGGACTTCACCGTGGGCCTCTCGCCGAGGAAGAGGGCCGCGAGACCGACGACGAAGAGCGGGCCGACGGAGCCGACGACCGCGGCGACCCCACCGGGCAGCCGGTAGGCGGCGAGGAAGAGCAGCGGGAAGAAGGCGCCGATGTTGAGGGCCCCCAGGACCGCGGACTTCCACCACCAGGCGCCCTGCGGGAGCTTGCGGGTGAGGGCGAGGAGGGCGAGGCCGGCAGGCAGGGCGCGCATGAGGCCGGTGAAGAGCGGCCGGTCGGGCGGCAGGAACTCGGTGGTGACGAAGTAGGTGGAGCCCCAGGAGATCGGGGCGAGGGCGGTGAGCGCGGTGACTGCTGCCTTGCGGGACATGACGGTTCCCCCTGCGGTGGAGTGCCGGAGCGGCGGGCGCCGGACTGGCTTCGTGGTGATTAACTTACCACTAAGCTACTTTCTCGCAAGAGGCTTTTTCGTAAGTGACTTTCTTGCGATCGAGGAGCGGAGAAGGGAACCTGAGGACATGAAGACGCACACCCCCGGCCATGACGCCGTCGATGCCATCGCCGACCAGTGGGCGGCCGTCCGCCCCGACCTGGACACCGTCCCCATGGCGGTCTTCGGGCGGATCTACCGGCTCTCGGACGCGATGCGCGGCAAGGTGGACAAGGCGTACGCGCCCTACGGCATGGCGCTCGGGGAGTTCGACGTGCTCGCGACGCTGCGCAGGTCCGGAGCGCCCTACACGCTCTCGCCGCGCCAGCTGTCCGCCACGCTGATGATCACCACCGGCGGGATGACCGGCCGGCTGGACAAGCTGGAGAAGGCCGGGCTGCTCACCCGCAGCCCCGACCCGAACGACCGGCGCGGGCTGCGCGTCACCCTCAGCGAGCGCGGCAGGGAACTGGTGGACCAGGCCGTCGAGGCCGGCCTCGCGGAGCAGCGGGCGGCCCTGGAGGCCGCGCTCACGGAGGAGGAGAGGGACCAGCTGACGGGGCTGCTGCGCAAGCTGCTCGCGACCACCGTGTGACACGGCGGGGCGGCGGGAGGGGCCTCCTCGCGAGGCCCCACGGCCAGGCGGGGGCCCCGGACGCATGCGAGGGCGCCGCGCGGTACCTCGTACCGCGCGGCGCCCTCGGCCGAGACCTCTGAGGCGGTTACGCCTTCTTCTTGGACTTGTCGAGCACCATCACCAGGCCGGCGATCACCAGGAACAGCACGAGCGGCGCCGCCACGTACAGGCCGAGGGTCTCGACGACACTCAGCTTGGGGGCCGGGTCGTCGCCGTCGTCGCGGGTGTTCGCGAGCGCGGGGGACGACATGAGCAGCATCATCAGCGTCGTACCGGCCGCGAGCGAGCCGGCGCGCAGAGCGTTCTTCTTGTCCACGGTGCAAACGTAGCGAACACCTAAACGCGCCGCGCGTCCGGGGGTGCCGTACGGGCGTCCGAAGGCACCCCGCGGCCCCCCGGCGGCGCCGCGCCGGCGTCCGGGGCCTCCGTCCCGGTCCGGAGCTCGCGCAGCAGGCCGTGGGCCCGGGGCGAGGCGGCGAGCTGCTCCAGGGTGAGCGGCTGGCCGTCCGGACCCGCGAGCGGCAGCCGCCAGTTGGGGTACTGGTCCCAGGTGCCCGGCAGGTTCTGCGGCCTGCGGTCCCCCACCGCGTCCGGCAGCCAGACGCCGACCATCCGGGCCGGGGTGGCGAGCAGGAACCGGTGGACGGCCCTGATCTCGGCCTCCTCGTCCCCCGGGCCCTCCGGCAGCAGCCCCTTCCGCTCGAAGACGTCCAGCCACTCGGCGGTCTCCGCCGCGTCCGCCGCCCGCTCGCGCTCCAGGTCGCCGGCGAGCAGCCCGAGCCGGTGCCGCAGGCCGATGTGCTCGCCGGAGAGCCGGGCGGCGGTGGAGGGCAGGTCGTGGGTGGTGGCGGTGGCGACGCACTCCGCGCGCCACTCCCCCGCGGGCAGCGGCCGGCCGGTGCCCTCCCAGTCCCGCTCGAACCAGAGCACGGAGGTCCCGAACACCCCGCGCCGCGCCAGCTCCTCCCGCACTCCGGGCTCGACCGTGCCGAGGTCCTCGCCGATGACGAGGGCGCCGGCGCGGTGCGCCTCCAGGACGAGGACCGCGAGCATCGCCTCGGCGTCGTACCGGACGTACGTGCCCTCGGTGGGCTCGCGGTCCTCGGGCACCCACCACAGCCGGAACAGGCCCATCACGTGGTCGATGCGCAGCGCGCCCGCGTGGCGGAGGAGCTCACGGAGGAGCCCCCGGTACGGGGCGTAGCCGGCGGCGGCGAGGGCGTCGGGCCGCCAGGGCGGCAGGCCCCAGTCCTGGCCCCGGGAGTTGAAGGCGTCGGGCGGGGCTCCGACCGACATGCCGGCCGCGAAGGCCTCCTGCTGGGCCCAGGCGTCCGAGCCCTCGGGGTGGACGCCGACCGCCAGGTCGTGGACGATCCCGATCTCCATGCCGGCCTCGCGGGCGGCCGCGGCGGCGTCGGCGAGCTGCCGGTCCGTCAGCCAGGCCAGCCGGCAGTGGAAGTCGACCCGGGCGGCCAGCTCGGGGTCGGCGCGCACGGCGGCCTCCGCGGTGCGCGGCGCGCGCAGCTCCTCGGGCCAGGTCCGCCAGCGGGGGCCGTGCCGCTCGGCGAGGGCCTGGTAGGTGGCGTGGTCCTCCAGGGCCCGGCCGCGCTCGGCGAGGAAGTCGTGGAAGTCGGCGCGGCGGCCGGGACCGGGCTCCACGGTGCCGAGCACCAGCTCCAGGGCCCGCCGCTTGACCTCCCAGACGGCGTCCCGGTCGATCAGGGCGCCCTTGTCGAGGACCTGGCCGCGCAGTTCGGCCGCCTCGGCGAGGATCCGGTCGAGCTCCTCGCGGCGCTCGGGCCCCACGAGGGCGTACTCGGGGATCTCCTCGATCCGCAGATGGACGGGGTCCGGGAAGCGCCGCGAGGACGGCCGGTACGGGGAGGGGTCGCTCGGCGCCCCGGGCACGCCCGCGTGGAGCGGGTTGACCTGGACGAACCCCGCGCCGTGCGCGCGGCCCGCCCAGGTGGCGAGCTCCCGCAGGTCGCCGAGGTCGCCCATGCCCCAGGAGCGGGTGGAGAGCAGCGAGTACAGCTGGACGAGCAGTCCGTAGGCGCGGCGTCCGGGGCCGGGCACGCGCGCGGGGCTCACGATCAGGGTGCCGGTGGCCGCGCGTCCGTCGGGGGCCTGCGCCTCCACCGTGTGGACGCCCAGCGGCAGCCCGGACCAGTCCCGGCCGGTGACGACGGCTCCGTCCTCGGTGGTGACGCGCAGGCGGGTGCCGGTCGGCAGGCCCTCCGGCGGGCGGGCCGGGCCGTCGCCGCGGTGGCGCACCAGGGTGGGCGGCAACAGGCGCTCGCGGTCGGCCCGCTCCGCCGCGTCCAGGGCGGCGGCGACCGCCTCGGGGGTGGCCGCGTCGACGCCCAGGGCGGCGAGGACGGCCACCACGGTGGCGTCCGGCACGGGCACGGTGACGCCTTCTGACGGGCTGTGGACGGTGGCGACGCCGTGACGGGCGGCGAGACGGGCCAGGGTCACTTCACACTCCGGGGGACTCCGGGCCGCCCGCGCTGCCGGGGGCGGTGGGTTCGCTGGTCAGGGGTGCCGCCACGGCCAGCGGCGGCTCGCTGGTGAGGGGGGAGGCGTCGGGCAGGGGCGGCTCGCTGGTCAGCGGTTCACCGGTCTGCGCCGACTGCTGGGGAACGCGTATGCGTCCGAGATCGCGGGCGGTCGTGGTCACGGGGGTCTCCCGGTTCGTCTCGACAGGTTTGACCTGGGCAATGACAGAGCCCTACCCAGCGCACCTCGTTTTACCGGCGGATCGTGGCGAAATGACGTCACCTCGCCGACGGCTCGCCGGGCAAAGCCGACACATCGGCCACGCGCATTGACACCCCTGTGCGACGGGTGGTGGGCTCGTGACCCACTCGTGACCAACCGGCGAAGCTGCCGGACCCGGCCGAAGGGAGACCGTCCGTGCACCTCGGGCGCAGGAAGCGCACCGCGACGGCCGTCGCCGCCGCCGTCATCGGCGGCCTCCTCGGCGGCGCGGTGCCGGGCTCGGCGCAGGCGACCCCGACGGCCCCCGCGACCCCGACGGCGCCGGTGCTCCCGACGGCACCGGCGGCCCCGGGCTCCCCCGCCGCTCCCCCGACTCCCACCGCTCCCGCCCCGCCCCCGGCCGCAGCCACCGGGTCGGCCCCGCCCGCCGTCTGGCCCCGGCCGCAGTCCCTGACCGCCACCGGGTCCTCCGTACGCCTCGGGGACGAGGTGACGCTGCTGGCGGACGCCGACGCCGATCCGTACGCCCTCGCCGCCCTGCGCGAACTGCTGCGGGCCGCCGGGGTGCGGACCGTCCACACCGGCCTGCCGGGCCGGGGCCCGGTCCTGCGGGCCGCGGGCCCCTCCGGCGAGGGCGCCGAGGAGGCCCTGACCGCCCTGCGCGTCCCCGAGCGGCTCGATCTCCCGCGCGGTGGCTACCGGCTCGCGACGGGCCGCTTCCAGGGGCGGGACACCGTCGTCCTGGACGGCGTCGGCGAGGACGGCCTGTTCCACGCCGTGCAGACGCTGCGTCAGCTCCTCGGCACCGGCCGGGAGGTCCCCGGCGTCGTCGTCCGCGACTGGCCCGGCACGGCCGAGCGCGGCATCACCGAAGGCTTCTACGGCCGTCCCTGGACCCTGGAACAGCGGCTCGCCCAGCTGGACTTCCTGGGCCGCACCAAACAGAACCGCTATCTGTACGCGCCCGGGGACGACCCGTACCGCCAGGCGCAGTGGCGCGAGCCCTACCCGGCCGCGCAGCAGGGCGAGTTCCGCGCGCTCGCCGAGCGGGCCCGCGCGAACCACGTGACGCTCGGCTGGGCCGTGGCGCCCGCCCAGTCCATGTGCCTGGCCTCGGACGGCGACGTGACGGCGCTGACGCGGAAGCTGGAGGCGATGTGGGAGCTCGGAGTGCGCTCCTTCCAGCTCCAGTTCCAGGACGCCTCCTACGACGAGTGGCACTGCGACCGGGACGCCGACGCCTTCGGGCGCGGCCCCGAGGCCGCGGCCACCGCCCACGCGCGCGTGGCGAACGCCGTCGCCCGGCGGCTCGCCGAGCGGCACCCGGACGCCGAGCCGCTCACCGTGATGCCGACGGAGTACTACCAGGACGGCGCGAGCGCGTACCGGACGAGGCTCGCCGAGGCGCTCGACGCGGACGTGCGGGTGGCGTGGACGGGCGTCGGCGTCGTCCCGCGCACGATCACCGGCCGGGAACTGGCGGGGGCGCGCGAGGCGCTGGGCGAGCACCCGCTGGTCACCATGGACAACTACCCGGTCAACGACTACGCCCAGGACCGGCTCTTCCTCGGTCCCGCCACGGGCCGCGAGCCCGCCGTGGCCGCCGGGTCCGCCGCCTTCCTCGCGCACGCCATGGAGCAGGCCGCGGCCTCCCGCGTCCCGCTCTTCACCACCGCCGACTACGCCTGGAACCCGAGGGGCTACCGGCCCCGGGAGTCCTGGCGGGCCGCGGTGGACGACCTCGCGGGACCGGACCCCGCCGCCCGCGAGGCGCTGCGCGCGCTCGCCGGGAACGGCTCCTCGTCGATCCTCGACCCGTCGGGCGAGTCGGCCTATCTGAAGCCGCTCCTGGCGGCGTTCTGGGCGTCCCGCACGAGCACCGGCACGGCCGCGCGGGAGAAGGCGGCGCGCGAGCTGCGGGCCGCGTTCACGGTGATGCGCCGCGCCCCCGAAGGGCTCACGGCCACGGCCGGCGGCGCCCTCGACGACGAGACGGGCCCTTGGCTGGAGCAGCTCTCCCGGTACGGCCGGGCGGGCGAGGCGGCGGTCGACATGCTCCTCGCCCAGGCGCGCGGCGACGGCGCGGCGGCCTGGCGGGCACAGCTGGAGCTGGAAGGGCGGCGGAAGGAGCTGAAGGCGAGCCGGGTGACGGTCGGTTCGGGGGTCCTCGATCCGTTCCTCACGCGCGCGGTGGCGGAGTCCGCCGCCTGGACCGGCGCCGACCGGGCCCCGGCGGCCCGGGCCGACCGCGCCCCCGGCTCGTACACCGTGCGGCTCGACCGGGCGCGGCCCGTGGAGGCCCTGACGGTCATGGCCGAGCCGGGCGGGGCCGGCGGGCGGGGGGACGCGCGCGTGGAGGCGTACGTCCCGGGCGAGGGCTGGCGGCCGCTCGGCCCGCTGTCGGCGTCCGGGTGGACGCAGACCGAGCTGAAGGGGCTGACGGCGGACGCGCTGCGGGTCGTGTGGAGCGGTGACGGGCCGGGGCCGGGGGTGCGCTCGCTGGTGCCGTGGTTCGCGGACGGGCCGCGGGCCGGTCTCGAACTCGCCAGGACCGAGACGGACGCGGAGATCGGCGGTCCGGCGCAGCGGGTGGACGTGGAGTTGACGGGCCGACGCGCGGGCGAGGTGCGCGGGGCGCTGACGGCGAAGGCCCCGAAGGGGATCGTGGTGCGGCTGCCGGCGCAGGCCGTCGTGGAGCGCGGCGCGCGGACCGGCGTGCCGCTGGAGGTGTCGGTGGCGGCGGGCGTGCCGGCCGGTTCGTACCGGGTGCCGGTGTCCTTCGCGGGCGAGGAACGGGTCCTGACGGTGCGGGCCTTCCCCCGGACGGCGGGCCCGGACCTGGCGCGGGGGGCGACGGCCTCCTCCTCGGGCGACGAGACCCCGGACTTCCCGGCCTCCTCGGCGGTGGACGGCGACCCGGCGACCCGCTGGTCCTCGCCGGCGGAGGACGGCGCCTGGTGGCAGCTGGAGCTGCCCGAGCCGGCCCGGATAGGGCAGGTGGTGCTGCACTGGCAGGACGCGTACGCCTCCCGCTACCGGGTCCAGGTCTCCGCCGACGGGCGGATCTGGCGGACGGCGGCGACCGTCGCGGACGGCAGGGGCGGCCGGGAGTCGGTCCGGATGGACGCGGCGGACACCCGTTTCCTGCGGGTCCAGGGGGAGACGCGGGCGACCCGTTTCGGCTACTCGCTCTGGTCGGTGGAGACGTACGCGGTGGCCCCGCGGCAGGAGCCGAAGGCGCCCACGGCGCCGGAGGCACCGAAGACGCCGGAGACGCCGTCCGAGGACACGCCGGAGGAGCGGCCCGCACCCTGAGGCGCGCGCCGCTCCGTTCCGTACCGGCAAAGCCCCCGCGTACGCGAAAGGCCCGGTTCAACCCGTCGTCAGCGCCCTCGCGGGGGTGTCTGCGACGGAGTCGATCCGGGCCATCACGTCCACGGCGCCGTACGGTTCCAGGTACGGCAGCCAGCGGGGGTCCCGGTGGCCGGTCCCGATGATCCGCCAGGCCAGGCCGGTCGGCGGGGCGGGTTGGTGCCGCAGCCGCCAGCCCAGCTCGCGCAGGTGCCGGTCGGCCTTGACGTGGTTGCAGCGGCGGCAGGCCGCCACCACGTTCTCCCAGGCGTGCGTGCCCCCTCGGCTGCGCGGGATGACGTGGTCGACGCTGGTGGCGACGGCCCCGCAGTACGCGCAGCGCCCGCCGTCGCGCGCGAAGAGCGCCCGGCGGGTCAAGGGAACGGGCCCCCGGTAGGGGACCCGCACGAAGCGCTTCAGTCGCACCACACTGGGGGCGGGGAGGACTTGGGACTCGCTGTGCAGGAAGGCGCCGGACTCCTCGAGACAGAGAGCCTTGTTCTCCAGTACGAGGACGAGTGCGCGGCGGAGCGGTACGACGCCGAGCGGCTCGTACGACGCGTTGAGGACCAGGACGTGCGGCACGGATGCCTCCTATGACGCCGGCGGCGCGTGGCTCGCGCCGGGACGAACTGCTCTCAGTCTCTCCTCATGCCTGGTCGCGGCGCCACCACGTATCGGAATCGGGGTGGCGGCCCCGGGGTGTTCTCGACCACATCGGCATCTCTCCCTGCTATGTGCCCAGGTGAGGTCGGTCTCTCCCTCGAACAGGGCTACGGGACCACCTCCGACGCCCCGTTACTGTGGATGGCCTGCGTACGCGATGCCTGGAGGTTGTCCCGTGTCCTGGTCCGCCCTGGCGGCTGCCACCGAACCCGAACCGATGCCGGTGACCCTGGACGAGGCCGCGGAGCGGGCCACGAACGCGGCCAGCTGGGTGGAGGAGAACTGGTCCACCTGGCTGAACACCGGGCTGCGCATCCTGCTGATCCTGGTCGTCGCGCTGCTGCTCCGGATGGCCGTCCGGCGGGCCCTGACGAAGCTGATCGAGCGGATGAACCGCTCGGCGCAGGCGGTGGAGGGGACGACGCTCGGCGGTCTCCTGGTCAACACCGAGCGGCGGCGGCAGCGCTCGGAGGCGATCGGGTCGGTGCTCCGCTCGGTGGCGTCCTTCCTGATCCTGGGCACGGCCGCGCTGATGATCCTCGGCGCCTTCAAGATCGACCTGGCGCCGCTGCTCGCCTCGGCGGGTGTGGCCGGTGTGGCGATCGGTTTCGGCGCGCGGAACCTGGTGACGGACTTCCTGTCCGGCGTCTTCATGATCCTGGAGGACCAGTACGGCGTCGGGGACTCGGTCGACGCGGGCGTGGCCTCCGGCGAGGTCGTCGAGGTGGGCCTGCGGGTGACCAAGCTGCGCGGGGTGGACGGCGAGATCTGGTACGTGCGCAACGGCGAGATCAAGCGGATAGGGAACCTCAGCCAGGGCTGGGCGACGGCCGGTGTGGACGTCACCGTCCGGCCGACGGAGGACCTGGAGAAGGTGCGGGCCGTGATCGCCGAGGCGGGCGACGCCATGGCGAAGGAGGAGCCCTGGAACGAGCGCCTGTGGGGCCCGGTGGAGGTGCTCGGTCTGAGCGAGGTGCTGCTCGACTCGATGACGGTCCGGGTGTCGGTGAAGACGATGCCGGGCAAGAAGCTGGGCGTGGAGCGCGAGCTGCGCTGGCGCATCAAGCGGGGCCTGGACGAGGCCGGCATCCGGATCGTGGGCGGGATTCCGCCGCAGGCCGAGGAGAAGCCCGCCGACCCGACGGCCGGCATGGCGGCCCCGTCGGTGTTCGCCTCGACGACCTCGCCGCAGTCGACGGCGGCGACCCCGCTGCCGAAGGACCTCTCCAAGTAGTCCGTCCCGCCCCTCCGGCCCCTTCAGGGGCCCGCGCCCCCGCAGGCGACGCTTCGGCCGCCTTCGGGGGCGTGTCGCGTCCCCGGGTATTGACGCCTCCGTGACGGCCGCCTTACCTTCCTCCCAACAAAACAGGAAACTTTCCTAACAGTGTGTGTCACCGATGAGGGCAGGTGCGAGTTCATGGCCGGTACCATCCCGGGAACCCCCGGCACCCCGCGCGTCCTGCGGGCCATGAACGACCGCGCCGCCCTGGACCTGCTGCTGGAGCACGGCCCCCTCTCGCGGACCCGGATCGGCAAGCTCACCGGACTGTCCAAGCCGACCGCCTCCCAGCTGCTCGCCCGCCTCGAAGCGGCCGGTCTCGTCGTCGCCACCGGCACCACCGAGGGCCGGCCCGGGCCGAACGCCCAGCTCTACGCGGTCAACGCGCGGGCCGCGTACGCCGCCGGACTCGACGTCGACCAGCACCGCATCCACGCCGCCGTCGCCGACGTCACGGGTGAGATCGTCGGCGAGTACGAGCTCCGCACCCCAGGCCGCTCCGCCTCCGGAGTGGTCCGCCAGGTCACCGACGCCCTCGCCGGCGCCGTCGGGGCGGCGGGCATCGCCCGCGAGGACGTGCGGCGCCTGGTCATCGGCACCCCCGGTGCCTTCGACCCGGCCACCGGGCGCCTGCGCTACGCCTCCCACCTGCCCGGCTGGCACTCCCCCACCCTCCTGGAGGAGCTGGCCGCCGCCCTCCCCATGCCGTTCGAGTACGAGAACGACGTCAACCTCGTCGCCGTCGCCGAGCAGCGCCTCGGCGCCGCCCGGGGCCACGCCGACTTCGCCCTGCTGTGGAACGAGGGCGGGCTCGGCGCCGCCCTCGTCCTCGGCGGGCGGCTGCACCGGGGCTTCACCGGGGGCGCCGGCGAGCTCGGCTTCATGCCCGTGCCCGGCACCCCGCTCGTCCGGCAGGTCACCAAGGCCAACTCCGGCGGCTTCCAGGAGCTCGCGGGCATCCAGGCCGTGCCCCGGATCGCCCGCGCCGCCGGGATCGAGACGCCCGACCACCCCTTCGTGCCGGTGGTGACCGGGCTGCTGTCCCGGGCCGCCGACACCCACGGGGACGACCCGCGGTACGCGGAGCTGCTCGACCGCTACGCCGAGCGCCTCGCCACCGGACTCGCCTCCCTCGTCGCCGTCCTCGACCCCGAACTGATCGTGCTCTCCGGGGCCGCCCTCGTCTCCGGCGGCGAACCCCTCCGCGCGCGCGTGCAGTCCGAACTCGCCGACCTCGCCCCTTCCCGGCCCCGGCTCGTCCTCTCCGCCGTGCGCCGGAGCCCCGTGCTGCGCGGCGCCCTCGAAAGCGCCCTCGCCACCACGCGCGACGAGGTCTTCGACACCTCGCGCTGACCGTCCCCGCCCCTCCGCGCCGCCCGTCCCCGTCCCTCCGTCCAGCCCGGAACCCGTCCCTCAGGGAGACCCGCCATGCCCGTACGTCCGCGCAGAGCCGCCGCCGCGCTCGCCGCCACCGCCTCGATCGCCCTCTTCGCCTCCGCCTGTACCGGCTCCGCGAACAACGCGGCCACCGACGACCCGAACGCGCAGACGACGATCACGTTCTGGCACGGCTGGTCGGCGCCCGCCGAGGTCAAGGCGATCGAGGAGAACGTCGCCCGCTTCGAGAAGGCCCACCCGAACATCAAGGTGAAGCTCGTCGGCAACATCAACGACGAGAAGCTCGGCCAGGCGCTGCGCGCGGGCGGCTCGAACGGACCGGACGTCGTGTCCTCGTTCACCACCTCCAACGTCGGCAAGTTCTGCTCCTCGGGCGCGCTCGCCGACCTGGGGCCCTTCATAGCGAAGTCGAAGCTGGACCTGGACAAGACCTTCCCGAAGGTCCTCCAGGAGTACACCCAGTTCGAGGGCAGGCGGTGCTCGATGCCGCTGCTCTCCGACGCGTACGGCCTCTACTACAACAAGGACGCCTTCAGGAAGGCCGGTCTCGACCCCGAGGCCCCGCCGAAGACCTGGTCCCAGTTCGCCGAGGTCGCCAAGGCGCTCACCAAGTCCAAGGGCGACTCCTACGAGCAGCTCGGCTTCATGCCGAACTACCTCGGCTACGAGACCGTCGTCGAGCACTACATGTCGCAGTGGGACCACGCGTACTTCGACGGGGACGGCAGGTCGAACGTCGCCAAGGACCCGGCCTTCGCCGAGATGATGACGTACCAGAAGTCGCTGGTGGACTCCCTCGGCGGCTTCGAGAAGCTCGACAGGTACCGCACCACCTTCGGTGACGAGTGGGGCGCCAAGCACCCCTTCCAGACCGGACAGGTCGCCATGCAGCTGGACGGCGAGTGGCGGCTGAACTTCATCAAGGACGCCAAGGTGAAGTTCGACGTCGGCGTCGCGCCGCTGCCCGTCGCGGACGACGAGATCGCCGAGTACGGCAAGGGCTACCTCTCCGGCACGATCATGGGCATCGCGCCGCAGAGCAAGAAGCAGAACGCGGCCTGGGAGCTGGTCAAGTACATGACCACGGACACCGACGCCGTGGTGGGCTTCGCGAACGCCATCGGGAACGTGCCCTCCACCTTCGAGGCGCTGAAGTCCCCGAACCTGAAGTTCGACGACCGCTTCAAGGTCTTCCTGGACATCGCCCGCCACCCGGAGTCCACCACCCCGGACGGCGCCGTGAACGGCCCCGCCTACCAGGAGACCCTCTCCAGCCTCGCCCACAAGTACGAGAGCGGAAAGATCACGGACCTCAAGAAGGGCCTCGCCGACGCCGCCGCCCAGATCGACCGCGACATCGCCGCCGCGAAGTAACCCGCCATGACCACGTACACGCTCCGCGCGAAGCGACGGCGCAACGCGCTGCGCACCGCACTGTTCATGTCGCCCTGGCTGATCGGGTTCGGCTTCTTCTTCGCCTATCCGCTGGTCTCCACGGTGTACTTCTCGTTCATGCGCTACGACGGCCTCAACCCGCCGACCTGGCGCGGCCTGGAGAACTGGACGTACGTCTTCTCCGACCTGCCGAAGTTCTGGCCGGCGATGCAGAACACCCTCTGGCTGGCGGTCGTCATGGTGACCTGCCGGGTCGTCTTCGGCCTCGGCGTCGGCATGCTGATCACCAAGATCAAGCAGGGTGCCGGGATCTACCGCACCCTCTTCTACCTGCCGTACCTGGCACCGCCGGTGGCCGCCACGCTCGCCTTCGTCTTCCTGCTCAACCCCGGCACCGGCCCGGTCAACTCGTTCCTGGAGGCGGTCGGCATCCCCGCCCCCTCCTGGTTCAACGACGCGGACTGGGCCAAGCCGGCCCTCACGGTCCTCGCCGTGTGGGGCGTGGGCGACCTCATGGTCATCTTCATGGCCGCCCTGCTCGACGTGCCGAAGGAGCAGTACGAGGCCGCCGAGCTGGACGGCGCGTCCCCGTGGCAGCGGTTCCGGTACATCACGCTGCCGAACATCTCGCCGATCGTGCTCTTCGCGGTCGTGACCGGGGTCATCGGCGCGATGCAGTACTACACCCAGCCGATCGTGGCCGCCAAGGTCGCCTCGGGGGTGATGGGCGGCTCCGGCACCACCTTCCAGCCCGGCTACCCGGACGACTCCACGCTGACCCTCCCGCAGCTGATCTACAGCCTCGGCTTCAGCCAGTTCAACTACGGCGCGGCCTGTGTGGTGGCGCTCGTGCTCTTCGCCTTCTCCATGGCCTTCACCGCGCTGCTGATGCGCCGGCGCGGCGGCCTGATCGGCTCGGGTGACTGAACCATGACGACCGCAACCGCCACCGCCCCCTCGCCCGCCCCCTCTCCCGTACGGTCCGGGGCGAGCCCCGCCGAGAAGCGGGCCCGCCGCAGGTCGCTGCTGCACTGGATCGCCGTGCACTCGCTCGGCATCGCCGCCGCCCTGTTCTTCGTCCTCCCGTTCGTCTTCGTCTTCCTGACCTCCCTGATGAGCGACGAGCAGGCGCTCACCCGGGACCTGACGCCGGACTCCTGGCACTGGGACAACTACGTGCGGGTCTTCCGGACGGAGGGCTTCCTGACCTGGTGGAAGAACTCCCTGCTGTACGCGGGGCTCGGCACCGTCCTCGTGGTGGCGTCCTCGATCCCCGTGGCGTACGCGCTCGCGAAGTTCCGCTTCCGGGGCCGGCACCTGTCGCTGCTGCTCGTCATCGCCATGATGATGCTGCCGCCGCAGGTCGTGATCATCCCCATGTACCTCTTCTGGGCGAAGCAGATGGACCTCTCCGGCACGCTGTGGCCGCTGATCGTCCCGATGGCGTTCGGCGACGCCTTCGCCGTCTTCCTGCTGCGCCAGTTCCTGCTGACCATCCCGAACGAGTACGTCGAGGCCGCCCGGATCGACGGCTGCGGCGAACTGCGCACCCTGGTGCGGGTGGTGCTCCCGATGGCGAAGCCCGGCATCGCCGCCGTCGCCCTCTTCCAGTTCTTCTACTGCTGGAACGACTACTTCGGGCCGCAGATCTACGCCTCCGAGAACCCGGCCGCGTGGACGCTCAGTTACGGCCTGGAGTCCTTCAAGGGCGCGCACCACACCGACTGGAATCTGACCATGGCCGCGACCGTCCTGGTCATGGCCCCCGTGATCCTCGTGTTCTTCTTCGCGCAGAAGGCGTTCGTCGAGGGAGTCACACTGACCGGAGTGAAGGGCTGATACGAGATGAAGCTCGCTGTCGTGGGGGGCGGTTCCACCTACACCCCCGAACTGATCGACGGATTCGCGCGCCTGCGCGACACCCTGCCCCTCACCGAACTCGTCCTCGTCGACCCCGCCGCCGAGCGCCTGGAGCTCGTCGGCGGCCTGGCCCGGCGGATCTTCGCCAAGCAGGACCACGACGGCGAGGTCGTCACCACGAGCGACCTCGACGCCGGGGTCGAGGGCGCCGACGCCGTCCTGCTCCAGCTGCGGGTCGGCGGGCAGGCCGCCCGCGAGCAGGACGAGACCTGGCCGCTGGAGTGCGGCTGCGTCGGTCAGGAGACCACCGGCGCCGGCGGCCTCGCCAAGGCGCTGCGCACGGTCCCGGTCGTCCTGGACATCGCCGAGCGGGTGCGACGCGCCAACCCGGACGCCTGGATCATCGACTTCACCAACCCCGTCGGCATCGTCACGCGCGCGCTGCTCCGGGCCGGGCACAAGGCCGTCGGCCTGTGCAACGTGGCCATCGGCTTCCAGCGGAAGTTCGCGAAGCTCCTCGGCGTGACGCCGTCCGAGGTCCACCTCGACCACGTCGGGCTCAACCACCTGACCTGGGAGCGGGCCGTACGGCTCGGGGGACCCGAGGGCGAGGACGTGCTGCCCCGGCTGCTCGCCGGGCACGGCGACGCGATCGCCGGGGACCTGCGCCTGCCGCGCCCGGTCCTGGACCGGCTCGGCGTCGTCCCCTCGTACTACCTGCGGTACTTCTACGCGCACGACGAGGTGGTGCGGGAGCTCGGCACCAAGCCCTCGCGGGCCGCCGAGGTCGCGGCGATGGAGCGGGAGCTCCTGGAGATGTACGGGGACCCGGCGCTCGACGAGAAGCCGGCGCTGCTCGCCGAGCGGGGCGGTGCCTTCTACTCGGAGGCGGCCGTGGACCTGGCGGCCTCCCTGCTGGGCGGAGGGGGTTCGCCGTACCAGGTGGTGAACACGTACAACAACGGCACGCTGCCGTTCCTGCCGGACGACGCCGTCATCGAGACGCAGGCGGCGGTCGGCGCGCACGGCGCCACCCCGCTGCCGGTCGCGCCGGTGGACCCGCTGTACGCCGGTCTGATCGCGAACGTCACGGCCTACGAGGACCTGGCCCTGGAGGCGGCGCTCCTCGGCGGTCGCGACCGGGTGTTCAAGGCGCTGCTCGCGCACCCGCTGGTGGGGCAGTACGCGTACGCCGACGGGCTCGCCGACCGGCTGATCGCGCACAACCGGGAGCACCTGGCGTGGGCGTGAACCTGGAGGGGATGCTCCTCGCGATCGACGCGGGGAACAGCAAGACCGACGTCGCGGTGGTCGCCCCGGGCGGGAACGTCCTGGGGTCGGCGCGCGGCGGCGGGTTCCAGCCCCCCGTGGTGGGGGTGGAGACGGCGGTCGACGGGCTCGTGGAGATCGTCGGGAGGGCGTGGGAGGAGGCCGGCGGCGCCGGGCTCCCTCCGGCGTTCGCGCACGTGGCGGCCTGTCTCGCCAACGCCGATCTGCCGGTGGAGGAGCTGAATCTCGAAAAGGCCCTGTACGCGCGGCACCTGGGCCGCTCCGTCCGGGTGCACAACGACACCTTCGCCATCCTGCGGGCCGGGGTCGACGAGCCGCGGGGCGTGGCCGTGGTGTGCGGGGCCGGGATCAACTGCGTGGGGATGACGCCGGACGGGCGGACCGCGCGCTTCCCCGCGATCGGGAAGATCTCCGGGGACTGGGGCGGGGGCGGCGGACTGGCGGACGAGGCGCTGTGGTCCGCGGCGCGCGCCGAGGACGGGCGGGGGCTGCCCACCGCCCTCGCCGACGCGCTGCCCGCGCACTTCGGCCTGGAGTCGATGTACGCGCTGATCGAGGCGCTGCACCTGGGCGAGATCCCGATGGCGCGGCGGCACGAGCTGACGCCGGTGCTGTTCGCGGTCGCGGCCGGGGGCGATCCGACGGCGCTGTCGATCGTGCACCGGCAGGCCGAGGAGGTCGTCGCCCTGTCGACGGTCGCGCTGCGCCGGCTCGGGCTGCACCACGAGGAGGCCCCGGTGCTGCTGGGCGGCAGCGTGCTCGCCGCCCGGCACCCGCAGTTGGAGGGGCGGATCCGCGAGCTCCTGGCGGCGCGGGCGCCGAAGGCGGTGGTCGGCTTCGTGACCGCGCCGCCGGTCCTCGGGGCGGGTCTGCTCGCCCTGGACGCGGTGGCCGCGGGCCCGGAGGCGAAGGCCCGGCTGCGGGAGCGGTACGAGGGCTGAGCGCGGTGGGTGCGGGGCGTCTCGTCGGGTGCGACGGGGCGCCCCGCACGCATGTTCACCTGTTCGAGCGATGGCCGACGGGGAACCGATCCGCGCCGGGTGACGTGTTCGGAGTGGGGGGTTCGCCCGCGGATGCGTGGGAGCCGTGGGGCACGATAGGTACAAGATCCAGTCAATCCCGGTGTGCGGACGGCCCCCTGAGGCCATACTGCTGGCCGGGTGGTCCACCACCGGAACCGGACTCACCGGCCGGCCGGAGGGGCCGACGTCAGCGACCGAGGGGGAGGTCAAGTGACACACCCGCCGAACGCGCCCGCCGCCTCGGCGACGCGGGGCACGGCTCAGGCGCCCGCGCGCCCCGCCGTCCTGCCCGCGCAGCCGTCGCCCGCGCCCGTCGCCGCCCCGCCCGCGGGACGCGGCGCCTGGGCCGTGGGACGGGAGCGGCTGCGGGAGGCCGCGACCACCGAGCCCGGCCGCCTCCAGATCCTCGGGGCCGTACTGGCGCTGCTCGTCGTCGCGTTCGGGGCCGTCACCGCCCTGGAGGTCACCGACCGGACCTCCGCCGCCGACGACGTCGTCAGCCGCAGCCAGCCCCTGAGCGCCGACGCGGCCGCCATCTACCGCTCCCTCGCCGACGCCGACACCACCGCCGCGAGCGGGTTCCTGGCGGGCACCCTGGAGCCCGCGGAGTCCCGCGCGCGCTACAGCCGGGACATCACCACCGCCTCCCGGCTGCTCGTCAAGGCCGCGGCGAACACGGACGGTTCGTCCGCGTCGGCCCGCGAGATCGCCACGCTCAACGAGCAGCTCCCCCGCTACACGGGCCTGGTCGAGCGCGCCCGGGCCGCCAACCGGCAGGGCCTGCCGCTCGGCGGCGCCTATCTGCGGTACGCCAACCAGCAGATGACCAGCGCGCTGCTGCCGGCCGCCGAGCGGCTGTACGCGGCGGAGACGGCACGGCTGCACCGGGACGACGACTCGGCCCGCGCCTGGCCGTTCCTGTCCCTCGCGCTCGGTCTGCTCGCCCTCGGCGTCCTCCTCTGGGCCCAGCGCCGCACCTACCTCCGCACCAACCGGGTCTTCAACCACGGGCTGCTCGCCGCCACCGCCGCCACCGTGGTCGTCCTGCTGTGGCTCCTCGCCGCGCACACCGTGACGCGGACCGAGCTGAACACGGCGCGGGCGCACGGGCAGGAGTCCCTCCAGGTCCTCAACACGGCCCGGATCAGCTCGCTCACCGCCCGCGCCAACGAGAACCTGACCCTGGTCGCCCGGGGCGCCGTCCTCACCGAGGACGGCAAGAACGACAAGTACGAGGCGGACTACACGGCGAGCATGGGCGCCCTGACGACGGCGCTCGCCGCGGCGCGCGAGCTCGCCGACGACGACGCCGGGCGCGGCCCGGTGGACGACTCCGTCGCGCGCGCGGCCGACTGGCGCGAGCGCCACAAGGACGCCCGCGCGAAGGACGAGGCCGGCGACTACGAGGGCGCCCTCGTCCGGGTCGTCGGCGCCGAGGACTCCACCGGCCGGTCCTTCGACCAGGTCGACGCGGCCCTGGAGCGGGCCCTCGCGCACGAGCAGGCCGAGTTCACCCGCTCCGCCGGGGCCGCCAGGGACGCGCTGACCGCGCTGCCGCTGGGCGCGGCGGCCCTCGGGATCCTGGGTGCGGCGGGCGCCGTGCTCGGCATCAACCGCAGACTGTCGGAGTACCGGTGAGAGGGGGCGGGATGCCGAACGGGACGGACCCGCTGGTGCGGCGGGTCGCCAGGCGGCTGCGGGGCTGGGGCGGGGTGGCCTCCATGGCCCTGGCCTGCGGGCTCACCGCCTCGCTGACCCTGCTGCCCCTCGCACACGACGGGAGCGGCGCGGCGGCCGTGCCCCGGACGCCCGGCCCCGGCGTGGGCACCGGCGTCCAGGTCAAGGCGGACACCTGCGAGCACCCCGAGGCCTCCCTCGCGCCCTCGTCGGCGGACGGCCCGTCGGTCCGGGCGATCAAGGACCGCGGGAAGCTGATCGTCGGCGTCGACCAGTCCAGCTACCGCTGGGGCTACCGGAACCCGGAGAAGGGCGTCCTGGAGGGCTTCGACATCGATCTGGCGCGGGCCATCGCCAAGGACCTCCTCGGCGACCCGCAGGCGGTCATCTTCCGCGCGATCCCGACCAACCAGCGGATCGCCGCGCTGAACAGCGGCAAGGTCGACCTCGTCGTGCGCACCATGACGATCAACTGCAAGCGGATCGAGCAGGTCGCCTTCTCCACCGCCTACTTCCAGGCCGGCCAGCAGGTCCTGGCGCCCAAGCGCGACAAGGGCATCACGGGCTACGACTCCTCGCTGCGCGGCAAGCGGGTCTGCACCGCCGAGGGTTCCACGGCCTACGACGCCCTGGTGGAGAACTCCTTCGGCGCGGTCTTCAAGGACGAGGCCGACGGCACCAAGGACGACAAGGACCTGCTGACCGTCCCCAACCAGCTGGACTGCCTGGCCCGGCTCCAGATGGGCGAGGTCGACGCCGTCGTCACCGACAACGCCCTCGCGGCCGGCCAGGCCGCGCAGGACCCGGCGGTCGAGCTCAAGGGCCGGCCGTTCACCGAGGAGTACTACGGGGTGGCGGCCAAGCTGGGCAACGACGACCTGGTGCGCCGGGTCAACCAGGTCCTGGTGGGCTACCGGCAGGGCCCCTGGCAGGCGGCGTACAAGGAGTGGCTGGAGAAGGACCTCCCCGGGATATCGGGGCCGCCCGCTCCGTTGTACAAGTAGCGGCCCTGTCCGCTCCCCGACGAGCAACCCCGTACACGAAGCGGAAGAGGTGACCGATGGGCGTCACGGGACCCCCCGGGCCGGTGATGGACCGGGACGAGGTGGACCGTGCGCTGGCGCGGCTCGGCGCCGAGCACAAGGCGATCGAGGACTCGCTCCTCGCGCTCCAGGACCACGCGGGCCGCAGGCTCCTCGAAGGGGCCGAGCTGACCGGCACGACCCGGGACCGGTGGGCGGCCGCCGAGCGGACCATCACCCTGCTCTGGACCTGCTTCGACGTCTACACCGGCGCCCTGCGGGACGCCCGTGAGGTGCGCGCGCGGCGCCGCTGGCCCGGCCGGGAGGAGCTCGTGGAGCTGACCGACCGGCTGCGCGGCGACACCGTGCTCGTCCCGGGCGGGGCCGCCGAGGGCGCCCTGCTCACCGAGCGGTTCAGCCTGGAGGGGCTGGTCCGGCGGATGAACGAGCTGTACGCCTCCTCGCTCGACCTGGTCGTCACCGCCGACGCCGTCTGGTCGGCGCTGCCCGCCCGGATAGACCTGCTCGCCGCCGAGCTGGGCCGGACGCGTTCGCTGGCCCACTCGGTCGGCGTGCGGCCCGGGGAGCACCCGGCGGGGGACGAGCTGGAGGCGATCACGGCCGAGCTGACCGCGCTGCGCTCCCAGGTCGTGACCGATCCGCTGGCGTTCTGGCGCCCGGCGGCGGGGAGTTCGGCGCCGGGCGGCGGGCGGCCCGACACGGAGCGGTACGACCGGGCCGCCCTGGCCCTGGAGGACGTCCGGCGCGAGATCGAGGCGGTCCTCGCGGTCCGGCAGGACTCCGAGGACCGGCTGCTCCGGCTGCGGGACGTGCTCTCGCGGGCGGACCGGACGCTCACCGAGGCGCGGTCGGCGCGCGGCGAGGTCCTCGCGAAGATCGCCGCCTCCGAGGTGCCGGCCGTCAGCGGGCCGCCGATCGTGCTCCAGGAGCGGCTCGCGGCCGCCGCCGAGTACCGCCGGCGCGCCCAGTGGCACCGGCTCTCCCCGCTCCTGGAGTCCCTGGAGCGCGAGGCGGAGGACGAACTGATGCGGGCCCGGGAGCAGTTGACGGCGGTCACGGCGCCGCTGGCGGTCCGGGCCGAGCTGCGCGGCCGGCTCGACGCGTACAAGGCGAAGGTGGCGCGGCTCGGCGCGGCGGAGGATCCGCTGCTGGTCGAGCGGTACGACGCGGCGCGCCGGATGCTGTGGAGCGCGCCCTGCGACCTCCGGGTCGCGGAGCAGGCGGTGCTGCGCTACCAGCGGGCGGCGGCGGACGTGCTGTCCGGGCCGAGGGACGCGGGAGACGCGGGAGGACGACAGTGGTGAGCGGGGAGACGGGTGTGGGGAGCTGTCAGCGTCCTTCGTGCGAGGGTTCGTACGAGGACATGGGGGGCGGCGAGCTGTACTGCGACACCTGCGGGCTCGCCCCGGTCGTCGCGCCCGGGGGGCTGATCGGGTCGACGCCGACCGGGATGGCCGTGCCCGGCAAGGGGGCGGGCGGTGTCGGCGGGCCGGACTCCGGCTCCTCGCGGAGCGGTTCGCGGGCCTCCTCGCGCGCCTCGTCCCGGTCCTCGACCTCGCGCCGGTCGGTCTCCGGCCGGCTCTCGCGCTCGCTCTCCGGGGGCTCCAGCGCCTCCACGGGCCGCTCGGTGTCGGTGCGCAGCTCGGGCTCGTCGACCGGGCAGTCCGCCCGGAACCGGCTGGGAGCGGGCCTGGTGACGATCCCCGAGGTGCCGCGCCCCGACCCGCGGGCGGCGGTGATGGAGAACGCCGAGGTCCCCGAGCGGAAGCGTTTCTGCTCCCGTTCGGACTGCGGGGCCCCGGTGGGCCGCGCGCGGGGCGACCGGCCGGGCCGCACGGAGGGCTTCTGCACCAAGTGCGGGCACCCGTACTCCTTCGTGCCGAAGCTGCGCGCCGGCGACATCGTCCACGGCCAGTACGAGGTCGCGGGCTGCCTCGCGCACGGCGGGCTCGGCTGGATCTACCTCGCCGTCGACCGGGCCGTCTCCGACCGGTGGGTGGTCCTCAAGGGCCTGCTCGACACCGGCGACCAGGACGCCATGGCCGCGGCGATCTCCGAGCGCCGCTTCCTCGCCGAGATCGAGCACTCCAACATCGTCCGCATCTACAACTTCGTCGAGCACCTCGACCCGCGCACCGGCTCCATGGACGGCTACATCGTCATGGAGTACGTCGGCGGGAAGTCGCTCAAGGAGATCGCCAACGACCGGCGCACCCCCGACGGCCGGCGCGATCCGCTGCCGGTGGAGCAGGCCTGCGCGTACGGCATCGAGGCCCTGGAGGCGCTCGGGCACCTGCACAGCAGGAACCTGCTGTACTGCGACTTCAAGGTCGACAACGCGATCCAGTCCGAGGACCAGCTGAAGCTCATCGACATGGGCGCGGTCCGGCGGATGGACGACGACGAGTCCGCGATCTACGGCACGGTCGGCTACCAGGCGCCGGAGGTGGCCGAGGTCGGCCCGTCGGTGGCGAGCGACCTGTACACGGTGGCGCGCACGCTCGCCGTGATGACCTTCGACTTCCAGGGCTACACCAACGTCTTCGTGGACTCGCTGCCCGACCCGGAGCACATCGAGGTCTTCCGGACGTACGAGTCGTACTACCGCTTCCTGGTGCGCGCCACCGACCCGGACCCGGCCCGCCGGTTCGCCTCCGCGCAGGAGATGGCGGAGCAGCTGACGGGCGTGCTGCGCGAGGTCGTGGCGCTCCAGTCGGGGCGGCCGCGGCCGGCGCTCTCGACGCTCTTCGGCACGGAGGTGCGGGTCACGGACACCACGCTGTTCGCCGAACAGACCGAGGACGTGTCGCTGCTGGGCGCGCGGAAGACGGGGCGGAAGCGGGCCGCGCTCCCCCCGGCGACGGCGGTTCCGCGGGCGGCCGGGCCCGGAGGGCTGCTCGCGCCGCTCGACGCGCCCGCCACCGCGCTCGCGCTGCCCGTGCCGCGCGTCGACCCGGGCGACCCCAACGCCGGTTTCCTCGCCGGCCTCGCGGCCGCCGCCCCGGGCGAGCTGCTCGGGGCGCTCCAGGGCGCGCCCGCCCCCTCCACCGAGCTGCGACTGCGCACCCTGCGCGCCCAGTTGGAGCTGGGCGACCTGCCCGCCGCCGCGCGGACCCTCGCCGCCCTGGAGGAGCGGGACCCGGACGACTGGCGGGTCGTCTGGTACCGGGGCGTCGCCTCCCTGGTGACCGGCGACCGCGAGCACGCGGCGCTGGCCTTCGACGCGGTCTACGACGCCTTCCCGGGCGAGCCGGCGCCGAAGCTGGCCCTCGGGATCTGCGCCGAGGTCCTCGGCCAGCTCGACAACGCCGCCGAGTACTACCGCCTGGTGTGGGCCACGGACCCCGGTTTCGTCAGCGCGGCCTTCGGGCTCGCCCGGGTGCGGCTCGCGGCGGGCGACCGCGGCGGAGCCGTACAGGCCCTGGAGTCCGTACCGGAGGCGTCGATCCACTACACGGCGGCGCGGGTCGCGGCCGTGCGGGCGCGGCTGCGACGGCGCCCGGCGCACGAGCCGCTCGGCGCCGATCTCACGGCGGCCGCGGCACAGGTCTCCGCGCTCCAGGGCTTCGGTCTGGACGCGGTGCGCCGGGAGCGGTTGTCGACGGAGGTCCTCGGGACGGCCCTCGACTGGGTACTCTCCGGGAGTCCCGGTGCGGCACCGGGCGGCGGCGCGCTGCTGCTCGGAAGTGAACTGGACGAGCGCGGACTGCGCTTCGGCCTCGAACGCTCGTACCGGGTGCTGGCCCGGCTCGCCCAGCGGGGCGAGGAGAGGATCGAACTGGTGGAGCGGGCCAACCGCTTCCGCCCCAGGACGTGGGTGTGAGGATGTCCCAGAAGCCGAAGCCGTCGCACGGACTCGCCGCCTGCCCGGGCTGCGCGGAGCCGCTGGAGTCGGGTGACCGGTTCTGCGGGGCGTGCGGCTACGACCTGTCGGCCGTGCCGTCCGCCGAGGCCGGTGCCGACCGCCCGACCGTGGCGATCGGCACCCCCGTGGCCTGGCCCGACGCCCCGCCACGCGAGCCCGGTTCGCTCTCGACCATGACCCAGCACCCGGGCGACCTGCCGGGCACCGACTCCGGCGGCCGCGACCTCCCGACGATGGAGGTCCGCACGGACGGCCCGGTCCCGGCGGACGGCGCGACCGCGCCGGACGACGAGGCCCGGGGGGCCGCCGCGCACGGTGGGGTGGCCACCGGTGCCGCGGCACCCGGCGGCGCACCGGCACCCGGCGGTGCACCGGCGCCCGTGCCCCCCGCGCCCCCCGCGCCCGCGCCCGCGCCCTGGGAGCCCCCGGCGGCCGCGTCCCGTTCCCTCGGATCCCCCACGTCCGACGGAGACTTCGAGCTGGCCGCGCCCGACCCCCGGGCCGCCGTGCGGGCGGAGCCGGCCCCGGCCGCCGCGGCGCCCGCCGCCGCTCCGGCACCCGCGGCTCCCCCCGCCCCCGCTGCCGCCGCCGCGATCTGCGTGGCCTGCCGGGCCGGGCGGGTGGACGCCGACGGGTACTGCGAGAACTGCGGGCACGCCCAGCCCCGCGAGCGCGACCACATGGAGCGGGAGCTCGCCGGCGTCGCCGCCGTCAGCGACCGAGGGCTGCGCCACCACCGCAACGAGGACGCGTTCGCCGTCTCGTCGACCACCCTGCCCGACGGCTCCCCCGCCACCCTCGCGATCGTCTGCGACGGCGTCTCCTCGGCGACCCGGCCCGACGAGGCCTCCGCCGCCGCCGCCGAGGCGGCCGGCGCCTCGCTGCTCGCCGCGCTGCCCCGGGGCACGCACCCGCAGCAGGCGATGCACGAGGCGATCGTGGCCGCCGCCGAGGCCGTCAACTCCCTCGCGGAGGAGCCCGGCCAGGACGGCGCGGAGCACGATCCGCACCGCCACCGCAACGCTCCGGCCTGCACCATCGTCGGCTCGGTCGTCGCCTCCGGCCTGCTCGTCGTGGGCTGGGTCGGCGACAGCCGGGCCTACTGGGTGCCGGACGACCGCAGCACCCCGCCCGCCCGGCTCACCGAGGACGACTCGTGGGCCGCGCAGATGGTCGCGGCGGGCCTGATGAACGAGGCCGAGGCGTACGCGGACGAGCGCGCCCACGCGATCACCGGCTGGCTCGGCGCCGACTCGTACGAACTGGACCCGCACACCGCCGCGTTCAAGCCGGATCGTTCCGGCGTGGTGGTGGTCTGCACGGACGGACTGTGGAACTACGCGGAGGCGGCGGAGGACATGGCGCGGGTCGTCCCGGCGGACGCCGCGGACCGCCCGCTGGGCGCCGCCCAGGTCCTCGTCGGCCACGCCCTGGACGGCGGAGGCCACGACAACATCACGGTCGCGCTCGTCCCGTTCACCGCCGTCGCCACAGGGGCAGGATCCGCCTGAGCGGTCGCCGATCCCCGTCCCCTTCACCGTTGTTGCCCGAGGAGCCGAATCAGATGGCGAACTTCTCCAAGTCGACCGTGCCCCAGTTCTCGGTGGACGTCTACCAGAACGAATTCCTGCCGGAGGGCGGCCGGGACGTCAGCGCGATCGTCACGGTCACCTCGACCGGGGGCGGCACCAGCGGCGCGCACGCGGGCTCCGCGGGCACGGCCGGTGTCGTGATCATGGTCGACTGCTCCGGCTCGATGGACTACCCGGCGACCAAGATGCGCGGCGCGCGGGAGGCCACCGCCGCCGCCGTCGACACCCTGCGCGACGGCACGCACTTCGCCGTCGTCGCCGGGACGCACGTCGCGAAGGAGGTCTACCCGGGGAACGGCGGCCTCGCGGTCGCCGACGCCCGGACCCGCGCCGAGGCCAAGGAGTCGCTGCGCCGGCTCTCCGCGGGCGGCGGCACGGCGATCGGCACCTGGCTGCGCCTCGCGGACCGGCTGCTCTCCTCCGCCGAGCTCACCATCCGGCACGGCATCCTGCTCACCGACGGCCGCAACGAGCACGAGTCGCCGGAGGAGCTGCGGGCCGCGCTCGACGCCTGCGCGGGCCGGTTCACCTGCGACGCGCGCGGGGTCGGCACGGACTGGGAGGTCAAGGAGGTCACCGGGATCGCCTCGGCGCTCCTCGGCACGGCCGACATCGTCGCCGACCCGGCCGGGCTCGCCGACGACTTCACGACGATGATGGGGCACGCGATGGGCAAGGGCGTGGCGGACGTCGCGCTGCGCCTGTGGACCCCGGTGGGGGTCGAGATCATGTTCGTGAAGCAGGTGGCGCCGTCGGTCGAGGACCTGACGGGCCGGCGCACCGAGGCCGGGCCGCGCGCCGGGGACTACCCGACCGGCTCGTGGGGCGACGAGTCCCGCGACTACCACGTGAGCGTGCGGGTCCCGCAGGCGGCGGTCGGCCAGGAGATGCTCGCCGCCCGGGTCTCCCTGATCGTCCCGGACCCGGCGGGCGGCGATCCGCGCCCGCTGTCTCAAGGACTGGTACGGGCGGTGTGGACGGACGACCTCGCGATGTCGACGTCGATCAACCCGCAGGTCGCGCACTACACGGGTCAGGCCGAGCTCGCGGACGCCATCCAGCAGGGCCTGGATGCCCGCAAATCGGGCGATCGGGACGGCGCGACGGCCAAGCTGGGCCGTGCCGTGCAGCTCGCCGCGGTCTCCGGCAACGCGGACACCGCGAAACTGCTTTCGAAGGTGGTCGACGTGGTCGACGCGGCGACCGGTACTGTGCGTTTGAAGGCGAAGGTCGCGGAAGCGGACGAGATGACACTCGAAACCCGCTCCACCAAGACCGTTCGCGTCAAGAGGTAGCCCGGCCACCGGGCCGGACGACGAGAGGGGGAAGCACCGACATGCCGACCTGCCCGAACGGACACCAGTCGGTCTCCGACGACTGGTGCGAGGTCTGCGGCCATCGCATGGCCGGGGCGGGTGCGCCGACGGGTGCCGTACCGCCGCCTCCCCCGCCGCCGCCGCCCGCGTACGGATACCCCGGCCCCGCGAACCCCGGCCCGCCCGGTCCCGGCCCGGCCCCGATGGGCCCGCCGCCGGGCGCTCCCGGCGGCCACGGTGCTCCCCAGGGTGGCCACGGTGCTCCCGGCGGCTTCGGTCCCGGCGCCCCCGCGGCCCCCGGCGGCTTCGGTCCCGGTGGCGACCCGAACGCGACGGCCCAGGCGGAGCTGTGCCCGCAGTGCCGTACGCCGCGCGAGCACATGGCGCCGTTCTGCGAGGAGTGCCGCTGGAACTTCCTCACGAACACGGCGACCTCGTACACGCCGCTGGCCCCGCACAACGCGCCCCACGGCGCCCCGCCGCAGCAGCCCGGGCCGCCGCCCGGTCTGAACCTGCCGCCGGGTTTCCAGTCCCCGCCGCCCCCGCCGCAGCAGCAGCAGTCGGACCCGTTCGGCTACCAGGGCTCGCGGCCCTCGCAGGTGAACCGGCCGGCCGAGCCGCTGGGCGCCGAGCCCACGCACCACCAGGCCCCGCCGCAGCGCCCGCCGGCGCAGCAGCAGCCGCCCGCCCCGCCCGCGTACCTCCAGGCCCCGGCCCAGGCCCCGGCCCCGCCCGCGCCGCCGCAGCCGCGCGCGGACGACGACTGGGTCCTGTCGCCGCCGTCGCAGCACCAGCCGCCCCAGGCTCCGCCGGCCCCGCCGCAGCACCAGGCACCGCAGGCACCGCCTCAGCACCAGGCACCGCCGCACCAGGCACCGCCGCACCAGGCACCGCCGCCTCCGCAGCAGCACCAGCCCCCGCAGCCCCCGCCGCAGCAGGGACCCCCGCCGCAGCACCAGGGGCAGCAGCAGCCTCCGCAGCAGTTCCAGCCGCCGAGGCAGCAGCAGCCCTTGAACTGGACGGCGGTCATCGGTCCCGACCGTGAGTACTTCATGGCGATGATGCAGCGCAGCGGTCCGGAGGCGACGGGCCTGAACCTGCCCGCGTACTCGCCGGACAAGCACGTGCCGCTCCGGGGCAACCAGGTCTCCATCGGCCGCCGCCGGCACTCCACCGGCGAGTCCCCCGACATCGACCTGTCGGTACCGCCGGAGGACCCGGGCGTCTCGCACCAGCACGCCGTGCTGGTGCAGCAGCCGGACGGCTCGTGGGCGGTGGTGGACCAGAACTCCACCAACGGCACCACGGTCAACGGCGGCGAGGAGCCGATCCAGCCCTACGTCCCCGTCCAGCTCCAGGACGGCGACCGGGTGCACGTCGGCGCCTGGACCACGATCACGATCCGGCTCGGCTGAGCGGCGGCCTCAGCGCAGGGGCCAGGCGTACGGCCCTCCGGGGTCGTCCAGCCAGGCCCACTGCCGGTCGCCGCTGACCGTCACCCCGAAGCGCTCCCGCCCCGGCCGCCGCTCGCGCAGCCAGAGCGAGAGCGCTTCGCGCCTGTCGAGGGTCCCGCCGACCAGGCCCCACAGGAAGAGGAAGCGCTCGTCCCCGCCCGGGCCGGGGCGCGGGTTGTCGTGCTCCGGGGCCCCGGCGGCGACGCCCCGGAGCGCCACGAAGTACGCGGAGGTCGCGAGGAACCGCCCCTCCGCGTGCGCGGCGTCGCGCACCCTCAGCAGGATCAGCCCGGTGGAGAGCGGGGCGAGGACGAGCGCGCCGGGCCGGCACTGGGCGAGCCAGGGGTACGGGACGGAGGGCACCGCGCAGGTCGCCACGATCCGGTCGTACGGGGCGTGCTCGGGGCAGCCGCGGGCGCCGTCGGCGGCGAGCACGGCGGGCCGGTACCCGACGGCGGCGAGGTGGGTCCGGGCGGACTCGGCGATCTCCTCGTCGAGGTCGACGGTGGTGACGTGCTCCTCGCCGAGGCGGTGGCAGAGCAGGGCCGCGTGGTAGCCGCTCCCGGCGCCGATCTCCAGGACGTCGTCACCGTCGCGCACGTCCAGGGCGTCGAGCATCAGGGCCATCAGGGAGGGCTGGCTGGCGGAGGAGACCAGCTCCCCGTCCCGTACCCGGGTGGCGATCGCGGTGTCCGCGTACGCCCCGCGCAGCCAGCGGTCCCGGCGCTCCGGCCGGGGGTCGCCGGCCCAGAGGCGCTCGTAGCCCCCGGGCGCGGAGACGTAGTAGTACGGGACGAAGCGGTGGCGCGGCACCTCGGCGAAGGCCGCCCGCCAGGCGGGGTCGGTCAGCAGGCCGTCCGCCTCGATCTCCCGCACGAGCGCGCGCCGCTCCCGCGCGCCGGCCCCGGCGAACTCGTCCATGGGTCCACTCTCCCGCCCTCCGGGGCCCGGGGCGAGCGCCCGTACGAGCGGTCCTAGGGCTCCGGTCCTCGGCCGGGGCATCTGAGACGATGGAACGGTGAACGAGATTCCCGGGGAAACGGTGCAGGAGCAGACCTTCTACGAGCAGGTCGGGGGCGAGGAGACGTTCCGCCGCCTGGTCCGCCGCTTCTACGAGGGGGTCGCGGCCGACCCGCTGCTGCGCCCGATGTACCCCGAGGAGGACCTCGGCCCGGCCGAGGAGCGTCTCGCCCTCTTCCTGATGCAGTACTGGGGCGGTCCCCGCACCTACAGCGACCACCGCGGCCACCCCCGCCTCCGCATGCGTCACGCGCCGTTCACCGTGGACCAGGCCGCCCACGACGCCTGGCTGCGGCACATGCGCGACGCCCTGGACTCGCTCGGCCTCGCCCCGGAGCACGAGAGCGAGCTGTGGCGGTACCTGACGTACGCGGCGGCCTCGATGGTGAACGCCGCCGGCTAGGGCCTGTCTTTCGGATCATGCCCTAGAAGCCGACGCACGGACTGAAACGTTCCGGACACGCAACGCCGAATAACGGTCACGATCCCATCAAGGTCCGCGTGGAAGCGGTTACCAGTGACGCGTGCCCTCTGAAAGCATCCGAGGAAACTTCAGCGGGTCCAGGGGGATGGGTGACGGGGTTCGTATTTCTGCGCGTCAGGGCGCACCGACTGCTGCTCACCGCCGCACTGCTCGCCGTGCTCCTGACGACCTCGGTGCTCGCCACCCTCTCCGCCTTCTCCGGTGCGATCGGGGACGCCGCGCTCCAGGCCGGGCTGCGCGGCCGGTCCGCCGCCGCCGCCTCGCTGCTCGTGAGGGGGCAGGTGCCGGACGCGAAACGGGCCAGTGCCGAGGCCGCCGTCGAGGACGGGATGCGGAAGACCTTCGACGGGCTCCCGGTGACCGTGCGACGGCTCGAACGCTCGGGGTCGTACGCGCTGCCCCGCTCCCTCCAGCCGCCCGCCGCCCGCGAGGGCGACCCCGACCTGACGGACTTCGCCGCGCTCGACCGCTCCCGGCTCTCACTCGTCAAGGGCTCCTGGCCCTCGTCCGCCCGGGCCGGCGGCGTCGTCGAGACGGCGCTTCCCGAAGAGGCCGCCCGGCGGCTCAGGATCGGCCCCGGCACCGTGCTCGACCTCACCGACCGTCTCCAGGACCGGAAGGTGAGGGCCCGGATCACCGGCCTCTACCGGCCCGTCGACACCGCCGACCTGTACTGGCAGCTGGACCCGGCGGGCGGCCGCGGCGTGCGGACCGTCGCCTTCACCACGTACGGTCCGCTGCTCGCCGACCCTGCCCTCCTCCGCTCCGGGACGCTGAGCTCCGGCGACACCTCCTGGCTCGGCTCGGCCGACTTCACCGGCTTCACCACGGACCGGATGGACGCCCTGCGCACCACGGCGACCGAGGGCCCGAAGGCGCTGGCCGCCGCCACAGACGCGTTCGGCACGACGGTCTCCGCGTCGACCGCGCTCCCGACCGTCCTGGACCAGACCCGGCGGGCCCTGCTCGTCTCCCGCTCCACCCTCCTGATCGTCGCCGTGCAGCTGGTGCTGCTCGCCGCGTACGCGCTGCTGCTCGTCGCCCGGCTGCTCAGCACCGAGCGCTCCGGCGAGACGGCCCTGCTGCGGGCCCGCGGCGGTTCGCGGCGCCGGATCGCCGGGCTCGCCGCCGCCGAGGCCCTGCTGCTCGCCCTGCCCGCGGCGCTCGCCGCGCCCCTCCTGGCCGGCCCGCTGACCCGGGTCTTCGCCGAGCGGTCGGAGCTCTCCTCCCTCGGCGTGCACCTCGACACCTCGCCCTCGCTCCAGGTGTGGCTGGTCGCCGCCCTGGTCGCCCTGTGCTGCGCCGCGGCCGTCGTGGCCCCCGCGCTCGCCGCCGGGGACGGCTCCGTCGTCTCCCTGCGCAAGGCCCGCTCGGCCGCGCTGCCCGGCCCGGTGCGCGCCGGGGCGGACCTCGGCCTCCTCGCCGTCGCCGCCGTCGCGTACTGGCAGCTCCAGCGGCCGGCCGCCGCGGGCGGCACCCTCGGCGCGGACGGGACCGGCGGCGGCTCCGTCGACCCGGTGCTCGTCGCCGCGCCCGCCCTCGCCCTGCTCGCCGGCACCGTCCTGACGCTGCGTCTGCTGCCGCCCGCCGCCAAGCTGGCCGAGCGGCGCGCGGCCGGCGGCCGCGGGCTCTCCGCCGCCCTCGCCGGCTGGCAGTTCAGCCGCCGGCCGCTGCGCGGCGCGGGCCCCGTCCTCCTCCTCGTCCTCGCCGTGGCGATGGGCATGCTGGCCATCGGGCAGAGCGGCTCGTGGGAGCGCTCGCAGCGCGACCAGGCCGACTTCCGCGTCGGCACGGACATCCGGGTGCTGAGCGCGGGCCCCGGCGAGCCGACGCAGACCGAGCGGCTCGCCGCCGTCCCGGGCGTCGAGGCCGTGGCCCCGGTGCACCGCGCCTCCATGGACGTGTCCGGGAGGAACGCCACCGTCCTCGCCGTCGACACCCGCAACGCCGGCGGGCTGCTGCTGCGCCCCGACCTCTCCGACGTGCCCGTCCCGTCCCTGCTGGCCCCGCTGACCCCGAAGCCCGTCGGCGACCGCGGTCTCCCGCTGCCCGCCGGGACCCGCACGCTCGCCCTCGACCTGCGGACCTCCGCGCCCTCCGGCACGCCCGAAGCACGGGTCACGGCCGTCCTGGAGGACCCGAGCGGCGTCCCGTACCGGCAGGCCGTGGGCCCGCTGCCCTCCGACGACCGCACCCACCGGCTGAGCCTCGACCTGGGCGCGCTGACCGCCGCGCCCGGCACCGACGGCGCCCGCGGCTCCGGCGGCCGCCTCACCCTCGTCGGCCTGGAGCTCACCGGCCCCGTCGCCGACGGCGCGGACCAGACGCAGGTCCTGCACGTCGAACGCTTCACCACCACCGGGGCCGACGGCGGCACGAGGGCCCACGCCCCCGCGCAGGTCCTCGCCCCCTGGGCCTCCGCCTTCGAGCTGGCCGACGGCAACCACGGGACGACCGAGGGCGTCGCGAGCGGACGGGCCGGCGCCGCCGGACCCGCCGGAGGCCCGGCTCCGTACGCCGTCTCGTTCCCGGTCACCGGTACGACCGTCGAGAACTCCCGCTCCGGGCCCATGGAGTTCACCCTGCGGCTGGACGCCCCCGCCCCGAAGGCCCCGGACCACCTCTCGGCCGTGGCCACCGAGGGCTTCATGGCGGCGAGCGGCGCCGAGCCCGGCGACCTCGTCGAGGTCGACTTCGACGGCCGGCAGATCGACGCCACCGTCGACCGGGTGGTCGAGGAACTGCCCACCACCGGCCCCGGCGCCCGGACCGGCTCGGCCGCCGGCGGCGTCGCCACCCCCGAGGACGGCGGCGCGGTCCTCCTCGACCTGGCCGAGGTCAACCAGTACCTCGCGGCCTCCACCGGCGGGACCGTCACCCTGCCGCCCGACGAATGGTGGCTGACCGTCGCCCCCGGCCGCGCGGACGCGGTCGCCAAGGCCCTGCGCGCCCGCGCCGACGCGGACCCCGCCCAGGTCCTCGTGCGCGACGAGGTCGCCGCCGAACTCCTCGGCGACCCGCTCGGCGCGGGCCCCAACGCCGCCCTGATGGCGGTCGCCGCGGCCGCCGCCGCCCTCGCCGCCGTCGGCTTCGGCGTCGGCTCGGCCGGCGCGATGCGGGAACGGTCCGCCGAATTCGGCGTGCTGCGGGCGCTCGGCGCGCCGCAGCGCAAGCTCGCCCGGCTGATCGCCGCCGAACAGGGGCTGCTCATCGGCATCGGCCTGCTCGTCGGCATCGGGCTCGGCACCGTCCTCGCCCGGACCGTCGTCCCGCTCGTCGTCCTCACCGGCCAGGCCGCCCGGCCCGTCCCGCCGGTCCTCGTCGAACTGCCCCTCGGCCAGGTGGCCCTGCTGCTCGCCGGCGTCGCCGCGCTGCCGCTGGCCATCGTCGCCGCGATCGCCCTGCGCCGCACCGACCCGGTCGTGACCCTGCGCCACCAGGGGGAGAACTGATGGCGCCGACCGATCCGCACGGGGACCGCGGCGACGAGCGCCACGACAGCGCCCGCACCGGCCTGCCCGGCCGGGGCCAGGGCCCCGACGAGGACAGGGACGGCACCCACACGCCCGGCCGGGGCCAGGCCCCCGACACGCCCGCCGTACGCAGGAAGGCCCCCGACATGCCCCGGTCCCGGTCGTCCCGGTCCGACAAGCCCGCCCGCCCGGTGGCGCCCTGGGTGCGGACCCGGCTGCGGACCGCGCCCTGGGCCGCCACCGCCCTCGCCCTGCTCGTCCTGGTCACCGGCTACCTCGCGGCCGCCCTGCCGCGTGCCGTCGACCGGTACGAGACGGAGGGCCTCCGGCACGACATCCGGACCGCCGCCCCCCGCAACTCCGTCCTCGAACTGACCTCGCCGATCCCCGTCGAGGAGCGCGGCCCGGGCCTCGCCCCGGACGTCCTCCAGGGGCAGAGCGACGAGGTGCGGGGCCTGTTCCCCGCGCCGATCCTCATCGACCCCGAGCAGACCGTCCACGGGGTCCGCACGGTCAAGCGGGTGCCGGGCTCCGACCCGTGGCTGCCGAAGCCCGACGGGATTCCCCCCGAGTTCGTGCTCTCCTCCCCGTCCGGCCTCACCGAGCACGCGACGCTGCGGCAGGGCCGTCTGCCCGCGGGCACGGCCGCCGCCCCCGAGGCCGCCGTCACCGCGAAGACCGCCGCGTCCCTGCGCCTGAAGCCCGGCTCCGTCGTCCACGTGCCGGACGAGCTCGGCACGGCACCGGTCGCCGTGACGATCACCGGCATCGTCGAGCCCCGCGCCCCCGAATCCCCCTACTGGGCGGTCGAGCCGCTGCTCCGCACCCCGGCGCTCGCCCCGCTGGTCGGCGACGAGGTGAAGTACTACTGGCAGGCGGCGCTGCTCCTCTCCCCCGCCTCCGCGCCCGCCGCGCTCTCCACCACGAACGACGTGGAGGTCTTCTTCCGGTTCATGCCGGAGGCCGGCCACCTCACCGGGCGGGACACCGACCGGCTCGACGCCGCGCTCGACTCGGCGACCGGCGGCCCCGACCTGGTCAGGATGCGCAAGGCCGTCAAGGGCAACGCCAACCTCACCACCCAGCTCGACGCGATCGTCGACTCGTACCGCTCGATGCGCGCGGCCATCGACCCGGTCGTCGCCGTCGCCGTCTTCGGGATCGGCGCGGTCGCCGCGGTCGTCCTCGCGATGACCGGCGGCCTCTTCGTCGCCCGCCGCGACGGCGAACTCTCGCTGCTCCGCTCCCGCGGCGCCTCCCTCACCGGCATCGGCCTGCGGCTGCTCGGCGAGACCTCGGCCGTCGCCGTACCGGCCGCCGCGCTCGCCCTCGGCCTCGCGGTGGCGACCGTCCGGGCGCCCGGCGGCGGCTCCGGCGGGATCCCCCTCGCCCCCTCCGTCCTCGCCACCGCGCTCGTCGCCCTGATCGCGATCCTCGTCCTGCCCGTGCGCGCGGTCGTCCTGCACCGCCGCCCGCGCCTGCACGGCGGCCGCGACGACCTGCTCACCGCCCGCCCCTCCCGGCGCCGCACGGTCCTCGAACTCACCCTGCTCGTCCTCGCCGTGGGCGCCGTCGCCTCGCTGCGGCTGCGCGGCACCGGCGACTCCGGCGACCATCTGGTGAGCGCCGCCCCGGTGCTCGTCGGCCTGATCGCCGCCATGGTCCTCGTACGCGTCTACCCGCTGCCGCTGCGGTGGCTGACCCGTCCCGCCCGCCGGCTGCGCGGGGCCGTCGGACCGCTCGCCCTGGCCCGGGCCGGACGCGCCCCGTCCTCCGGCGCCCTCCCGCTGCTGGCCCTCGTCCTCGCGCTGACCACGGCGGCCTTCGGCGGCTCCGTCCTCGCGGGCGTCGCCGACGCCCGCGACCGCGCGGCGCTCCTGGCCACCGGTGCGGACGCCCGGATCGGCGGCTCCGTCGAATGGACCCCGCTGCCCGCCGGGCTCACCGAGTCGGTGCGCGGTCTGAAGGGCGTACGGGACGTGGCGCCGGTGCAGATCGAGTACGGGGTATCCCTGCCGTCCTACCAGGGGACCGCCGCGCAGCCGATGAGCGCGCCGATCGTGGGCGTCGAGCCCGGCTCGTACACCCGGCTCGCGGACCGGACCGGCTTCGGGCCCTTCCCCGCCGGGCTGCTCGCCTCGACGGGCAGGGGCGGCGAGGACGCCGTCGCCGACACCGAGCGGGTGCTGCCCGCCATCGCCTCGCCCGCGGTCGCCGAACGGCTCGGCAAGGAGCCGATGGACATCATCGCGGCGGCCGGTGCCTTCCGGGTGAAGGTGGTCGCCGTCCGGGCGACCACCCCGGCCCTCGACGACGCCGACTTCCTCCTCGTCAACGGCGCCGACCTCACCCACCGCTCGGACACCCAGCTGCTCGTCACCGGTCCGGTGGACGGCGCCGCGCTGCGCGCCGCCGTGAAGGCGACGTCGGACTCCCTCGCCGTGAAGCTGCGGACCGAGGAGCGGGCCACGTACGTGGACTCGCCGCTCCAGTCGGGCGCCGAGCGGATCTACCTCGGCGCGATCGGCGCGGGCGCCGCCTTCGCCGTGGTCGCCGTGGTCCTCTCGCTGCTGCAGAACGCGCCGGAGCGGAACACGCTCCTCGCCCGGCTGCGGACCATGGGCCTCACCCGCGGGCAGGCGCGACGGCTGCTCGGCCTGGAGGCGCTGCCGCAGGCCGTCCTCGCGGCGCTCGGCGGCATCCTCGTCGGCTGGGCGACGGTGCCGCTGCTGGCCCCGGGCATCGACCTGTTCCGCCTGGCGCTCGCGGCGGCACCGGGCTTCGCCCCGCTGGACAGCGCCCCGCTGCGGGCGGACCCGTGGTCGCTGGTGCTGCCCGCCCTCGCCGTCGTCGTCCTGACGGGGCTCGCCGCGGTCGGACAGGCCTGGTGGGCGGGGCGCAGGAGCTCGATCAAGGAACTCAGGGCAGGAGACGCACGATGACGAAGACCGACACGGCCCCGTCCGGCACGACCCTGGAGGAGCTGGAGCGGCGGGCCACCGCGCACCGCGACCGGCCCTCGTACGGTCATGACGCGCTCATCGCCTGCGACCGGCTGGTCCGCATCTTCACCACGGACGGGGTGGAGGTGCAGGCGCTCCAGGGGCTCGACCTCCTCGTGAAGGAGGGCGAGCTGATGGCCCTGGTCGGCGCCTCGGGTTCCGGCAAGTCGACGCTGATGAACATCCTGGCGGGCCTGGACGTGCCGACCGCCGGCGCGGCCCGGGTCGCCGGCTGCGACCTGCTCGGGATGGACGGCAGGGCGCGGCTGCGCTACCGCCGCGAGGTCGTCGGCTTCGTCTGGCAGCAGACCGCCCGGAACCTCCTGCCGTATCTGACGGCCGCCCAGAACGTGGCGCTGCCCATGCAGTTGCGGGGCCGCTCGAAGCAGAAGGCGGAGCGGGCCGAGGAGCTCCTCGCCATGCTGGGCATCTCGGAGATCCGCGACCGCCGGCCGCACCAGCTCTCCGGCGGCCAGCAGCAGCGGGTCGCGATCGCGGTCGCGCTGGCCAACAACCCGGCCGTGCTCCTCGCCGACGAGCCCACCGGCGAGCTGGACTCGGCCACCGGAGAGCAGGTCTTCGCGGCCTTCCGCCGCGCCAACGAGGAGCTGGGCACGACGATCGTGATCGTCACCCACGACCAGGCGGTCGCCTCCGAGGTGCGCCGCACGGTCGCCATCCGCGACGGCCGCACCTCCTCGGAGGTGCTGCGCCGCACGGAGGTCGACGAGCAGGGCCAGGAGTCGCTGGTGGCACGGGAGTACGCGATGCTCGACCGCGCGGGCCGCCTCCAGCTCCCGGCGGAGTACACCCAGGCCCTCGGCATGGAGCACCGGGTGGCCCTGGAGCTGGAGCGGGACCACATCGGGGTGTGGCCGGACGACGCGGAGCGCTGACGAAACCGGCACCTCCCGCAGGGGCGTCCCCGTGAACGGATCCGACCGCCGAATCCGTTCACGGGGGTGCCCCATGCGCAAGGCCGTGTCGTACGCCGGGGCGCTGCTGGTGCCCGCCGTCGCCGGGACGCTCCTGTGGTGGTGGGCGGACCGGAGCCTGCGGAGCCCGCACGGCCTGCCCGCCGTGCTCGCCCTGGGAGGCGGCCTCCTGCTGACCGCCGCCGCGCTCCTGGCGCACAACGCGCTCTTCCGCGAGGGCGGCGGCGTCGCCGCGGCCGTCCTGATCCTGGCGGGCCTGACGGCGGTCTGGGTGGAGGCGCGGGACTCCGCGGTCCGCGGGGCGGTCGCCGACTGCGTGGTGGTGGGCGAGGTCCGGGTGACCCACCACCCGACCTTCGGCGAGGGCGCGCCGCCCGCCAAGACCCTGTACCACCACACGCTGGACTGCGTCGGCGGCCGTCCCACCGAGTTCTCGGCCGAGGAGCGGATCGCCGAGCCGGGCGGTCGGGTCCGGATCGCGTACGACCCCGACCACCGCATGGACCCGGTCCTCGCCCGCGACAACGAGCCCCACGGCTCCCCGGTGATCCCGGCGTCCCTGCTGGTGCTCTCGGCGGCGCTGTCGGTGCTCGCGATCGCGCGGGAGGGACGTGGGGAGGGACTCAGCCCGTGAGGTCCATCAGTCCCGCGGCGGTGGGCCGGAAGCCGCACCGCTCGTGGAAGGAGGCGAGGTGCGGCTCGTAGTCCACGTGCAGCCAGTGCGCGCCGCGCTCGCGGGCGGCCCCGGCGGCGGCCCGTACGAGGGTGACGCCGAGGCCCCGGCGGCGCTCGTCGGGGTGGACCGTGGTGTCGAGGAGGAAGGCGTGGACGCCGCCGTCGCCGACGACGTTCACGTATCCGACGAGCCGCCCGGCGCGGCGGGCGGTGACCCGGAGCAGGCTGCGGGCGAGGACGGGGCCGAAGTCGGTGTCCCGGTGCCCGGGCCAGGCGGCGTGGAAGAGGGCGTTGAGCTCGTCCCCGCCGAGAGGACCGTCGACCTGGATGTCGGTCACCGGGGGGTGAGCCCCATCGCGATCGGCACGGTGCGCAGCGCGACCGAGCCGTACGGGGTGCGCAGCCGCAGCCACGGTCCGGAGGCGAACAGGGCCGTCGGCGCCTCCCCCGGCGGCAGGAAGCCCAGCGACTGCGCGGCGTGCACGGCGCGCAGCGGCAGCCCGGTGGTGCCGAGGGTCCGGGACCAGATCTCGCGGCCGATGGCGTCGCGCTCGGCCCGGGTGCGCCGCTCCTCGGGCAGCTCCTCGTCCCGCGTGCGGAACTCGGCGACGGCTGCCGCGACGGCGCCCCGCAGCCCGGCGACGTCGGGGAGGCCGGGGACGGGCTCCCAGCCGCCGCGCGGCGGGAGGACCCCGGTCCACGGCGGGCCGGTCACGGAGTCCGGGACGACCGCCTTGCCGGCCGACTCCTCGATGCCGTCGAGGAGTTCACCCGCGGAGACGGTGACGTCCAGGTCCACGGCGTCGACGAGGCGGGCCGTGCGGATCGCGAGCACCTCGAAGGACGGCGGCCGTCCGAAGACGGCCAGCGCCCCGCCGCCGGCCCGGAGGCGGACGGCGGCGGCCCGGTCGTAGTGGACGAGCCGGGTGAGGAAGGCGGCGAGGGCCGCCGCCTCCCGGGCGTCGGCGAAGTGCAGCGGAGCGAGCACGGTCATGCGGCCGACGACATCCCGTCGTCGACGTACTCCTGGAGGAACTCGCGCTCCTCGGCGGAGATCCGGCGCGGCCGCTGCGCCTCCAGGTCGAAGGGCACGACGACCGTCGAGGCCCGTACGTACGTGACGTCCGGATCCTTGATCTCGTACGCGATCGTCAGCGACGCCGCGCCTATCTTCGTGACCCACGACTCGATGGTCACCGGCTCGTGCCGGTGGACCAGCGGCCGTACGTAGTCGATCTCGTGCCGGGCCACGACGGACCCGCCGGAGAACGAGGGGGAACCGTCCCCCGGCGCCAGCCGGAACATGAAGTCGATCCGCGCCTCTTCCAGGTACCGCAGGAAGACGACGTTGTTGACGTGCCCGAAGGCGTCCATGTCCGACCAGCGCAGGGGACAGCTGTAGATGTGCCGAGCCATGAAGTGATCAGCCTCGGGTCAGCTTCTTGTACGTGGCGCGGTGCGGACGGGCCGCGTCCGGGCCGAGGCGCTCGATCTTGTTCTTCTCGTACGACTCGAAGTTGCCCTCGAACCAGAACCACTTCGAGTCGCCCTCGTACGCGAGGATGTGCGTGGCCACTCGGTCCAGGAACCAGCGGTCGTGGGAGATGACCACGGCCGCACCGGGGAACTCCAGGAGGGCGTTCTCCAGCGAGGACAGCGTCTCGACGTCGAGGTCGTTGGTCGGCTCGTCGAGGAGCAGCAGGTTGCCGCCCTGCTTGAGGGTGAGCGCGAGGTTCAGGCGGTTGCGCTCACCGCCGGAGAGCACGCCGGCCGGCTTCTGCTGGTCCGGGCCCTTGAAGCCGAACGCGGAGACGTAGGCGCGGGAGGGCATCTCGACGTGGCCGACGTTGATGTAGTCGAGCTCGTCGGAGACGACGGCCCACAGCGTCTTCTTCGGGTCGATGTTCTCGCGGCTCTGGTCGACGTACGAGATCTTGACGGTCTCGCCGACCTTGACGGAGCCGGAGTCCGGGGTCTCCAGACCCTGGAGCATCTTGAAGAGCGTGGTCTTGCCGGCGCCGTTCGGGCCGATGACGCCGACGATGCCGTTGCGGGGCAGGGTGAAGGAGAGGTCGTCGATGAGGACCTTGTCGCCGAAGGCCTTCGAGAGGTTCTCGACCTCGACGACGATGGAGCCCAGACGCGGGCCCGGCGGGATCTGGATCTCCTCGAAGTCCAGCTTCCGCATCTTGTCGGCCTCGGCCGCCATCTCCTCGTAGCGCGCGAGACGGGCCTTGGACTTGGCCTGACGCCCCTTGGCGTTCGACCGCACCCACTCGAGCTCTTCCTTGAGGCGCTTGGCCCGCTTGGCGTCCTTCTGGCCCTCGACCTTGAGGCGCTCGGACTTCTTCGTCAGGTAGGTCGAGTAGTTGCCCTCGTAGGGGTGGGCGCGACCGCGGTCGAGCTCCAGGATCCACTCGGCGACGTTGTCGAGGAAGTACCGGTCGTGGGTGATGGCCACGACGGTGCCCTTGTACTGGGCGAGGTGCTGCTCCAGCCAGTTCACCGACTCGGCGTCGAGGTGGTTGGTGGGCTCGTCGAGGAGCAGCAGGTCGGGGGCCTCCAGGAGGAGCTTGCAGAGCGCCACGCGGCGCTTCTCGCCACCGGAGAGGTTGTTCACCGGCCAGTCGCCGGGCGGGCAGCCGAGGGCGTCCATGGCCTGCTCCAGCTGGGCGTCGAGGTCCCAGGCGTTGGAGTGGTCCAGGTCGTCCTGGAGCTTGCCCATCTCCTCCATGAGCTCGTCGGTGTAGTTCGTCGCCATCTCCTCGGCGATCGCGTTGAACCGGTTGAGCTTGCCCTTGATCTCGGCGACGCCGTCCTCGACGTTCTCCAGGACGGTCTTGGACTCGTCGAGCTTGGGCTCCTGCATGAGGATGCCGACGGAGAAGCCGGGCGACAGGAACGCGTCACCGTTGGACGGCTGCTCAAGGCCGGCCATGATCTTCAGAACGGTGGACTTACCGGCACCGTTCGGGCCGACCACACCGATCTTCGCACCCGGCAGGAAGCTCAGCGTCACGTCATCCAGGATGACCTTGTCGCCGTGCGCCTTGCGCGCCTTGCGCATCGTGTAGATGTACTCAGCCAAGAGAAACCGTCCGGCAAAGAGTGAGTGGGCAGATACACCCCATCTTGCCTGACCGCCACCCCTGGGTGCGAACCAGTAGGTGGGGAGCCCCCCGCCCCGCGCCCCGGAGGCCTCCTGGTCCGTGCCCCGGGGCCTCCTGACCGGCGCCTCGGGGGCCTCCTGGCCGGCGCCTCTCCGGGTCAGCCGCGCGGCGATCCCCGCAGGCCCGGCGCGGGAGCCTCCGGGACCGGTTCCCGGGGGGGCGGGTCCGCTCGGCCCGGGCGGCGGTCGTGAGGCCCAGCCCCGCCCGGGTGGCGGGGAGGCGCACCACGAGGGTGAAGGAGAGGACGGCGGCGGTGTCGAAGAGGCCGTTGCGCGCACCCTGCTCACGAAACCGGCGGCGATCAGGCGTGCCTCGGACGTGCGACGACCCCGGACGCGGGTGCGGCCGGGGTCGTGCGGGGGTCACGGGGCGGGGTGCGCGCGGCGCGGATCGCTCCGCGGAGCCGACGGATCACTCCGCGGCGTCAGCGCCTCACCCCGTGGGGCCGGCGGATCGCTCCGCAGGCCGGCGGATCCGCTCCGCGGGGCCGGGCTTCGGCCCGGTGCCGGGCGTGGGCCCGGCACCGGGGCCTGGGCTCACTGGCCGGCGGTCTTCTTCTTGCGGAGGAAGAACACCGCGCCGCCGCCGACCACGACGAGCGCGGCGGCGATGCCGGCGATCATCGGGGTGGCGCTGGAGCTGCCGGTCTCGGCGAGGTCGCCGCCACCGGTCGTGGTGGTGCCGGTGGTGCCGGTGGTGTCACCGGTCGTGCCGCCCGTGGTCGACGGGGTGGAAGGCGTGGCCGAGGGGGTGGTGGAGGGGGTCTCCGACGGCTTCGGGCCGGGGGTGGCCGTCTTGCAGTCCAGGACGCCCTCGAAGGTCTCCTCGAAGCCGTTCGGGCCGGTGATCGTGAACTTGTACGCCTCGTCCTCGGCGAGCGGGACCGTGACGGTCTTCGTCTCACCGGCGCCGACGGTGTACGAGGTGCCCTTCAGGTCGAAGGTCCAGGCCTCGTCGCCCTTGTTGCCGGCGATGATCTCCAGGCCGCCCTTGACGCAGTCCTTGGCGACCGTGACGGACGGGACGGCACCCTTCTTGGCCCACGTGGCGGAGGCCTTGGCGGTGACGGTGGAGTCGCTGGAGCCGGCCAGGATCAGGGTCTGCGACGGGCCGTCGACGGAGACGAAGGCGCGGCCGAGCGAGACCTTGGTGGTGGCCTCGGCGGTCAGCTCGGCGGTGCCGTCGGCGGTGCCGGCCGGGACGTCGAAGTAGATCTGGTCGCCGTTCTTGGCCTCGGCGACCGGCTTGCCGTCCTTGTCGACGACCTTGATGCCGGCGGCGGCGCCCGGGGCGGCCGCGAGCTTGGCGGTGGCGTTGGTGGTGACGGTGATCGGGCCGAGCTTCTCGCCGGCCTTGCCCGCCACGGTGGCCGGGGAGAGGCTCAGGGAGGCCGTCGGCTCGTCGAGCTCGACCGCCTTCTCGAGCAGGTACTCCTTCAGCTTCTCCGCGTCCTCGTCCTTGGGCGTGGCGACGACGTTGTCAGAGAGGGTCCAGATGGCGGCCTGCGTACCGGCCGCGGCCTCCTGCTTGGAGAGGTCGACCCCCACGTTGCCGCCGAGGGTCTCGGCGGACAGCTTCGGGTAGGCGTGCTCCAGGATCCAGAGGATCTTGCCCGCGTTGCCGTTGTTGTGCAGGGAGGACTCGTCCCAGCCGACTTCCTTGTAGTTGAAGTCGCGCTTGGCCGGGGTGCGGAGGTCGATGCAGTAGGTGAAGAGGCTTCCCCCGCCGTCCACCTCCATCTTGAAGAGACCACCGTTGACGGACCACTTGGTGCCGTTCTTCTCGGTGATCTCGACGGCGCCCGCGTCCTCCGTCATGCCGCCGAACTTCGCCATGGCGCCACCGACGCCCGGGGCGTTGTCATCGGCCAGGGCCGGACCGGCGGTCGCTATCGCGCCGGTCGCGACGAGGCCGGACACCAGGATCGTGGCGGCGAGGCGGGCAACGCCACGCCCACGAACTGAAAACATTGGATTCCCCTCCGGGCGAGACGCTCCGCGAACTTGGTCGATTCGCGTGGGGGGAGCGCACGCCAGCAAGACTCACAGACTCGATGGGCTCACGTGCCACATGAGTATCCGGGAATCCTAGGGACGCGAAACCCCCCGGTGCCCTGTCGTACGGTCAGATAACCATTCCGACTCGGAATCGTTATCAGCAACGCAAGTTGGTCGACAAATCCCCACAACACAAGGTCAGGACGCGGTTACCAATGGGGGTGTCACGGCCGCCCCCTCCTCCGCGGCCACCGTCCACGGGTCCTGCTCCGGCTGCGGTTTGGGCTCCGCACGGGCGGCGCGCCGGAAGGCGGCCGTCCCCCTGCTCAGGTCGTGCCCCACGGCCACCGCCTCCACGTCCACGAAGGTCTTGCGCTGTCCGTCGCGCTCCTCCTCACGGACCTTCAACCGCCCGTGCACGACGAGCGGTTCTCCCACGGAGACCGAGGCGGCGAGGTTGGCGCCGAGCGAGCGCCAGGCCGACACCGTGTAGAAGCTGGTGTTCCCGTCGGACCAGAGCCCCCGCTCCCGGTCCCAGCGGCGCGCGGTCACCGCGAACCGGAAGCGGGCCACTCCGCCCGCCACCGTGTCCCGGTACTCCACCGCCGTCGCCACGTTCCCGACGAGCGTCACGGTCGTGTCGTTCATGGTTCCGCCCCCCACTCTCCCGGTGCCCTGCTGCGTGGACACCCCGTGGGCACCATGCTGGGGCGGCCGGGCGCGCCCCGCTCGGGCCTGTGGACGACCACGCGCCTGGGGAAGATCCCCTCACCCGGGAGGGGGAACCGCCCCACCGGCCGCCCACCTCGCCCGCGCCGCCGAGGGCCTACCTCACCCGCGCCCCCGCCCTCGTGGCGCCCAGCCGGCTCGGGCCGGAGCGCCCGCCGCCGACGACGATCCGGGACGCCGGCGGCCGCGAGCCCACCACCGACGCGTACTGCTCACGCACCTCCCGGTAGCGCATCAGCTCCGCCGCCACCGGGTCGAGGACCCGGGCCCGGCCGCAGGCGGCCGCCGCCTCCCGCAGGCGGCGTTCGGCCTCCTGCCCGTACCGGCGGGCCGGGCCCTTCACGGCGCCCTCGCAGGCCCATTCGACGAGCGGGCCGCCGATGATCCCGCCGAGCATCACGAGGACCGGCGGCAGCAGGCCCGGCTCGACGACGCCCACGATCTGCCCCACCAGCCACAGCGCGCCGAAGATCTGCAGGAGCGTCATCACCGCCTGGGCGAGGACGGCCGCGGGCCACCAGGCGGGCCGGGGCGGCCGGGCGGCCGGGTCCCCCATGGAGACCGTCAGCTCGTCCAGGGCCTCCGGCAGCCCCTCGGCGCCGCGCACCGCCGCCTCGCGCACCGCCTGGGCCCAGGGCACCGGGAGGCCCCGCGAGGCCTCGTCCGCGACGATCCGTACGGCCTGCTCGACGCGCTGGCGGGCCGTCAGCTCGTCCTCGACGGGGACTTCGAGGCGGGGGTCGGTGGAGCCGTGCGCGCGCATCCGCTCGTACCAGCGGTAGAGCCGCAGCCAGGGGGTGCCGCAGGCGCGGATGGCGCCCCGGCGCCAGACCCGCTCGGCGGCCTCGCCCGCGGCCTGGGCGCCGACGGCGACGGCGAGCCGGTCCGTGAAGGCGTCCCGGGCCCGTTCGTCGAGGCCGGCCCGCCCTTCGGCGACGTACGCCTGGCGCAGCCGGGCCGCGGCGGCGTCGATGTCGGCGGCGATGCGACGCTCGGGAGCGGTGCGTTCCTGGACGAACCGGGCGACGGCCTCGCGCAGTTCGGGGACGCCCTCGCCGGTCAGGGCGGAGACGGCGAGGACGGTCGCGCCGGGTTCCCCGTGCTCGCCGAGCGCCACGCCGTCCTCGTCGAGGAGGCGGCGCAGGTCGTCGAGGACGAGGTCGGCCGCCTCGGTGCCGAGCCGGTCGATCTGGTTGAGGACGACGAAGGTGACCTCCGCGTGCCCGGCGAGGGGCCGCAGGTAGCGCTCGTGGAGGGCCGCGTCGGCGTACTTCTCCGGGTCGACGACCCAGATCACGGCGTCGACGAGGCCGAGGACCCGGTCGACCTGGTCGCGGTGGGCGGTGACGGCGGAGTCGTGGTCGGGCAGGTCGACGAGGACGAGCCCCTGGAGCTCGGTGTCGCCGGCGCCGCCCGCGAGGGGGCGGCGGCGCAGCCTGCTGGGGACCGCGAGCCGGTCGAGGAGTCCGGCGGAGCCCTCGGACCAGCTGAGCGCGATGGGCGCGGAGGTGGTGGGGCGGCGCAGTCCGGTCTCGGAGACGGGCACGCCGGCGAGGGCGTTGAAGAGCGTGGACTTCCCGCTGCCGGTGGCCCCGGCGACGGCGATCACGGTGTGCCGGGAGGAGAGCCGCTGGCGGGCGGCGGCCTCGTCGAGGACGCGGCCGGCCTCGGCGAGGGCCTCGCTGTCGACCCGGGTGCGGGAGAGGCCGACGAGCTCGTGGAGGGCGTCGAGACGGCGGCGCAGCGGCCCGCCGTAGCTGCCGCCGAGGGGCGGCAGGGCGTCCTCCTCCTGCGGCTTCGCCGGCACCCTCTCCTCCGCGACAGCGGCCTTCTCGGCGGCGCGCCGCGCGATCAGCCCGTCGTCCCAGCGCGCACGGCCGCGCTCCCGGTCGTCGTCCACCACGTCACTTCTCCTTCTGCAGTACGGAGAGCGCGGCGATCAGCTCCGCCTGCGGCTCGGGGGTCACGTCGAGCGCGTCGAGGGGGGCGAGGCGGCGGTCGCGCTCGGCGTGCAGGACGCGGTCGACGTACGAGAGGACGAGTTCGCCGCCCTTGTCGCGCAGCCGCAGGGCGGTCTGGGCGCCGAGGAGTTCGGCGAGGCGGTCGCCGGCGGCGCGGGCGCGGCGGCCGCCGAGGAGGGAGGCGGCGAGGAGCGCGGCGACGGTGTCGGGTTCGGGGACGGTGCCGGAGGAGCGGGAGCCGGAGAGGCGGGCGCCCGAGGGGCGGTCGACGCCCCGCACCTCCTCCTCGGCCAGCTCCTCTAGCTCGCGGCGCCAGCGGCGCGCCTCCACGCCGATCCGCTCGGCCGCCTCCCGGTCCGCGCCGCCCCGCGGCGGGCCGAGGGGCTGGGAGGCGGGTTCGCGGCGCCAGGTGTCCCGGACGTGCTCCTCGGCCGCGGAGACCGCGCAGTGGAGGAGGGCGGCGAGGGACTCGGTGAGGGCGTCCAGGAGCTCCTCTGAGGTGCTGTCGCGGGGGTAGGCGCGCCAGCGGGTGCGGGCGTCGCCGGCGAGGACGGCGCCGCGGCCGAGCTCCTTGCGCACCCGCTTGCCCTGCTCGCGGTACGCGGCCTCGACGACGCCGCCGAGGCGGACGGCGGCGGCGTACTGGGCGGCGACCGCTCCGGCCAGCTCGGGCAGCCGGGTGTCGAGGGAGTCGATGACACCGGAGGCGGTCCGGTCGGCGGCCTGCTGGCGGGCGGCCGGGTCCTGGGCGCGGTGGGCGAGCCAGCCGCGCAGCTCGGCGACGGCGCTCTCGGGCAGCAGCCCGCTGCCGCCGCACGCGGACTCGGGCAGCTCGGGGATGGTGAACCGGGGCACGTGGCCGAGGCCGGCCTTGGTGAGCAGCGCCCCGTACTGCCGGGAGACCTCGCCGATGACCTGGTGGGGGACGCGGTCGAGGACGGTGACGAGGGTGGCGTCGTACTCCTTGGCGGTGCGGAGCAGGTGCCAGGGCACGGCGTCGGCGTACCGCGAGGCGGTGGTGACCATGACCCAGACGTCGGCGGCGCAGATCAACTCGGCGGCGAGGAGCCGGTTCTCGACGACGAGGGAGTCGATGTCGGGCGCGTCGAGCAGGGCGAGCCCCCGGGGCACCGAGGCGGCCGTCTCGACGCGCAGCGCGTTCTCCTCGGGGGCGGGTTCGTCGACGGGGTGGTCCTCGTCGGCCTGGGGCAGCCAGACGCGGGTCAGCTGCGGGAGGACCCGCATGCCGGCGAACCAGTGGTGGTCCTCGGGGTGGCAGACGAGGACGGGTGTGCGGGTGGTGGGTCTGAGCACTCCCGCCTCGCTGACGCGGCGCCCGACAAGGGAGTTGACGAGGGTGGACTTGCCGGCTCCGGTGGATCCCCCGACGACCGCGAGGAGCGGGGCGTCGGGGTCCTTCAGGCGGGGCACCAGGTAGTCGTCGAGCTGGGCGAGCAGCTCGGTCCGGGTCTGGCGGGCGCGGGGCGTGTCGGGGAGGGGCAGTGGGAGACGCACGGCGGCGACTCGGTCGCGCAGGGCGGAGAGTGCGTCGATCAGCTGAGGCCGTTCGTCCAAGGTCACCACATGCGAAGAATGCCCAATTTATGAGTGTTTTTGAAGCGTATGAGGACCCTGCGCGCCGAAGATGAAGGGTGGCGACCGGGAGGCCGGGCATAACGAGTGCACAACACCCGCTCCCAGCGACGTGAAAAGCGCTGCGCGAATCGCACCTGCCTGCGATTATCGGTTCGCTTCACCGAACCTCCACATCGTGCCACGCAGGTGAAGCAACCGGGCCAAGGCGATCGGAGCCCTATCCTTGTCCCGGCAGGCACACCCCACCCACCAGGGGCTCCTGGCCACACGGTCACCACCCGGCCCCCGTAGCTCAGTGGATAGAGCAGGTGCCTTCTAAGCACTTGGCCGCAGGTTCGAGTCCTGCCGGGGGCGCAAGATCGGGACCCTCCTTCGGGAGGGTCCTTTCTGCTGGTCAGGGGTGGTTTTCGGTCGGGCGCCGGGGTGCCCGGGAGAAGCCCCTGGACGGCTTGATCCGTCCGGCCGGAACCGGCTGAAACCGGCCGTGGCACCTCCGGCGGCCGTTCCGCCCGAAAAAGGCCCGGAATTCCGGCACGGTCTCCCGGTGGGGCCGAGGGGGACAAATCGGCATTCGGGTTGAAGCCGCATTCGCGTCCGGATCATCCTTGCTGCCATGTCCCACGCCTCCGCGCTCGACGTGTCGCACCTGCCCGACTACGCGTACGACTGGGCTCTGGTCGACGTCGAGACCTCGGGGCTGATCGCGCGACGCGACCGGATCCTCTCGATCGCCGTGCTGACCTTCGGCCCGGACGGAGCCCTGACCGGCGAGTACTCCACCCTGCTGAACCCGGGCTGCGACCCCGGGCCCGTGCACATCCACGGCCTGACCGCGGAACGGCTGAGCGGCGCCCCGGCCTTCGAGCAGGTGGCCGGGCGGATCGGGGCACTCCTGCAGGACCGCGTCATGGTGGCCCACAACGCGCAGTTCGACTACGACTTCCTGGCCCATGAGTTCGCGCGCGCCCGGCTCCACCTCCCCGTCACCCAGCGCCTGTGCACCCTCGCCCTGAACCGGCGCGTGGAACCGCCCGTCACCGACCTCAGCCTGGCGTCGCTGGCCGCTCACTACGGCGTGCCGCAGACCAGTGCGCATGACGCGCTGGACGACACGCGCGTCCTCGCGGGGATCTTCCGTTCCTCCCTCTCCGAGGCCGCCCGGCTGGACATCCCGCTGCCGCTGGTGCCCTGCCCTCCCCGACAGGATCCGCGGTTCGCGCCGAATCCGCCGAAGACCCCGTGCGCCTATCGGAACCCGGGCCGTCCGGCGCCCGGTGGTCCGCTCGTCCAGGGCATGAAGATCGCCTTCACGGGCGAGACCGCGACTCCCCGGGCCGAGCTGGTGGCCCGAGCCGTCGCCGCCGGCCTGAACATCATGTCGTCGGTCAGCCGGCACACCAGCGTCCTTGTCACCGACGACGCGGCTTCGGGCTCGGCCAAGGCGCGGCGCGCGATCGCGGAAGGGGTCCCGGTCGTCGACGAGCACACCTTCCTCAAGCTGCTGGGAGAGGTGCGCCCCGGAACGCCGCACGAGAACCAGGCCCCGAAGAAGGCCCCGGAAGCGACGCCCCCTGCCGCTCCGCCCACGACGCCGACGCCGTCCCCCACCCCGACCACGGCCGTCCCGGACGGGCCGGCGCCCGGGCGGCCCGGGTCCACGCGTCCCGCCGGGCCGTTCAGCCGCCGGCGAGTCCTCGTTCTGGGCGGCACCCACGAGGAGGCGTCCGCAGCCCGGGCCAGGGTCGTCGAACTGGGCGGGGCCGCCGCGATCAACCTCTCGGCGAGCGTCACCGACATCGTCCTCCTCCCCGGAGGGGAACTCGACCGCCGCATGACCCGCGTCACCGCCTTGGGACTTCCGATCCACGCCCCCACCTGGCTCGGAGCCCCCACGCCCGGGACGCCCGAGCCGGCCGACGTCCCCGCCCGGGAGGGCGCGACCACCGAGGTCCTGCCCCGCGGCGGAGTCATCGATCTCCCCGCGCTCCCCCTCGCCGGTCACTGGCATGTGAGTGCCTCCTGGGCACAGCAGACGAACTGCGAGATCGACGTCGTCGCCTTCGTCCTCGACGAGGACGAGCAGGTCTCCTGCGACGGGGACTTCGTCTTCTACGGCGCGCCGGAAAGTCCCGACGGATCGACCCGTCTCCTCTGCGACGGCCCGACCGAGCAGACCATCGCCGTCGACCTCGCGGCACTGCCTCCCGCCGCCCACAGGATCGTGATCGCCGCCGCCGTCGACGGATCCGCCGCCTTCGGCGACATCGGGGCCGTCCGGATCGCCCTCGCACCGGGTGTCGACGCTCCGGCCACGGCCCAGGCCACGCTGGACGCCGCCACCAGCGAACGCACCCTGCTCCTCGCCGAGATCTACCGCCGGGGCCCGCTGTGGCGCTTCCGCGCCGTCGGCCAGGGCTACGACCACGGCCTGGAGACCCTCGTGCGCGGATACGGCGTCGACGTGGAGTGACCCTCGCTTCGTGCGAGGAGCTTCGTGCGAGGAGCCGGGATGCCAGGAGGACCGACGTGCCCGGATGAAACCGGCCGGCAGTCACTCGTCACCGCCCTCCGCCCTCCGCCCTCCGCCCAGGAACAGCCCGTACGTTCGGGCCGAGCTCGAGCGTCTCCCCGAAGGTGCGGGGCACGCGGTCGGCAGCCGTGCGTGGGGGAAGGCCAGGGGGCGGACGGCGAGGGGAACGCCGTGACGGCCTGGGCGTGGACGTCGGCGGGGGTGTGGACCCACGGGCGCTGTTCCTCGCGTGGTTCGCTGAAGTCCGGTCGTTTCTCATCGGGTTGAGTGCCTGCCCCCGCCCGTGTGAGTACGCGTACTCACGCGCAAGGGGCGGCTTGATCAGAGGCTGTGCACATGAGACGAATCCTTTCCTCGACCAGCACGTTCGCCCGTTCCTCGCACCGGCCTCGGCTCACCCTGGCCATGACGGCTCTCGCCGTGCTGGCGCTCGGTGCGTGCGGCACCGTGAAGACGACCGTCGGCGGAGAGCAGGCCGTGCGCGCGGAGGCCGTGGGAAGCCGGCCGTCTGCTCCGACCCTCGCGGAGGTCCAGGAGCACATCGAGCAGTCGTGCCCCCCTCCGGGCGCCCCGCCCGTGGCGCCGCCGAGCCCGTCGGCGGCACCGCCCGGCGCGGAGCCGCCGGTCGACGCGGTCGCACCGATCGCGCCCACGGCGGGACCGGAAGTGGAGCTGAACGGGCGTGACTGGTGCGCGAGCAACCTTCACGAGGAGCGCATCGCCGGAGCTCTCTGGAAGCTGACGGCCCCCACCCCCGCGAAGGTCAGGACGATCCTGAACGACCTCGGCTACGCGGACGAGCGCATCCACGACCTGAAGCAGTCCGGTGCGACCACGCGGTTCTTCCTCGACCTGCGCGAGAAGGGCGGGCGGCTCTGCCTGGAGGGCTCGGCAGCCGGCGAGGCGACCGTCGTCGACAAGTGCGTGGCCCCCGCGACCGGCCCGTTCACGCCTGGAGGTCGCGCTCGGTGACCGCCGGCTCGGCTTGACCGGCCGTACGAGCGCAGGGCCGTGCAGCGGGTCGGCGCGGGGCGGCAGGGCACCGTGCGAGGGGCGTCCGCGGGCGTCACCGTACGGGCAACCGGGTGCCATCGGAGCGGCATCAGCCGGGGCGATGGCGGAGGCATAACGGATCGAAGGGGCGGGTTCCTAGGTTTCTCGTCGCCGGCCGAGAACGACCGGTTCGAACAGGCGAGACAGGGGCCGGCCTCAGGGGCCCGGACCGCATGCCGCCGGTGACCCGAAGGAACCGAACGTGCGCAGAATCGCGCTTCCCGCAGTGGCGGCAGTGTCACTGGCACTGCTGCTCCCACAGTCGGCCGTCGCCGAGGACCTCCCCTCCCCGGCGCTGGACACCGGTGAGACCCAGCTGATCGGCCCGGGCATGTACCAGTCGTCCGACGACAGCTTCCAGATATCCGAGAACGACGTGGCGTACGGTCTGATGAGCCGTACCCACACGGTGGACGGAACCGGGCCGGGCGTCGCCCAGGCCCAGGACGCCCCGGCCACCCGCGCCGACCTCGGGGTGTTCGGTCCCAGCTGGGAGGCCGAGTTCGTCGGCGGCCAGCTGAACCGCAAGCTGGTCCTCGGCTCCGGTTCGATCACCACCACCGACCTGGACACCGCCGAGTCCGTCCGCTACGACCTGACCGACTCGGTGGCCGGCGCCAACGGCGGCAGCATCAACACCTACAAGGCGTCCGACGGTTCCACGCTGGTGGAGAACGTGCAGTGGGACGACCTCGCGGGCGTGCTGAAGACCACGGTCACGGAGACGCTCAACGTCGACCTGACCCAGGTCGCCTCCGGTGACGACGTGCCGGTGGACTCCGTCGGCAACCCGATCCCCGCCGCCTCGCTCAAGCCGTCCTACACCTGGAAGCAGGTCGGCGGCAGCGGCGACAACTGGCGGGTGACGGCGGTCGGCAACACCGCCTACAAGCAGACGACGGTCACCTACGACAGCGCCGGCCGCGTCTCCACCGTCAAGGACCCGGCGCGTGCCTACGTCCCCGCGCAGACGGTGAAGGTCAACTACGCGAGCGCCACCACGGCCTCCGGCCAGACCCTCGGCGACGTCGCGGGCCAGGTCAAGGACATCACCGTCACCGTCGGCCAGACCGTGCAGACCCTCGCCCGCTACTCGTACGACGGTTCCGGCCTGCTCCGCAAGGTCGTCGACCCGGCGGCGGGCAGCCAGCTCAACGCCTACAGCTACGACGCCTCGGACCGGGTGGTCGCCGCCTCCGCCGAGGACGGCGCGTCCTGGCAGCTGACCTACTCCGGTGACGCGGCCGCCCCGCAGGCGGTGGAGACCACCGGCATCCGCCCCGAGGCCGGCGGCACCGTCCAGGGCGCCCCCAGCCTGGCCCAGGCGGAGGGCGTCGCCCCGGCCTCCGAGGACTTCGCCGGCGGTGAGATCACCTCCGCCCAGGCCTACCCGAGCTACTGCTCCCGGCCCGAGACGTGGATGTGGTACCAGTACAGCGGCTGCGCGACCAAGGTCGCCCACTACGGCTGGCACAACCCGAGCTGGAAGAAGACCCCGACCGGCGCCTGGGTGATGGGCATCTTCGAGGACCACTGCACCGACTCCTCCGACAAGCCCGGCGGCTGGGACTTCCGTACCGCCTGTGACTCGCACGACTACGGCTACGGCACCATCGGCAACAGCTACAAGGGCTACCGGTACTACCTGGACCGCAACAAGGGCATCGCGACCGACGTCGCGTTCTACAACATGCTCTACTACAACACCTGCCCGGCGTACTTCTGGAAGAGCGCCTGCCGCTCCACCGCGTACTCGTACTACCTCGGCGTCTTCTACTTCGGCAGCCCGAAGAACGGCGCCAACGCCACCTGACAGGGAACGCGTTCGCAGGGGAACCGGACAGCTGAGCGACCGCCGGCCGCTGTCCGGTCCCCGCCGCGGGGCCTGCTCACACGGCCCCCGCCCCCTTGAACTTCCGGCCCTGGACCCGCGGGCCCCAGAAGCGAGTCACCCCCCTCCCCCTCCCCCTTTTACCGCCGCGGCACCGCCCGCTCGGTGCCTACTCCCTGGAGCCTGTCGTGAAGAGATCTGCTGTGGCCGTCGCGATGGCCTCGGGCCTGCTGCTCGGCGCACTGCCGGCGGGCCTGGTGCCCCTGGTCGGGGTGGCCCCGGCCGCCGCCGACGAGGTCCCGGTGGATCCGGCGCTGGAGACCGGGACCGCGGGCGGCGGCACGGTCCGGGTGAACGTGGTGACCCAGACCCGCTCCGACGTGGCCACGGCCGCCGCGGCGGGCGAGACCGAAGTGTCGTACGAGCGGCTGCCGATGGTCACCCTGACGGTGGACCAGGCGGGACTGACCGCCCTCCGCTCCAACCCTGACGTGGTGAGCGTGACGGAGGACGTCCCGGTCGCCCCGATGCTGGACGAGTCGACGGTCCGCATCGGCGCCGACAAGGCCTTCGCCGCCGGTGCCACCGGGGCGGGCACGGCGGTCGCGGTGATCGACACCGGTGTCGCGAAGAACCACCCCTTCCTGGGCGGCCGGGTGACGGCCGAGGCCTGCTTCTCGGTGAACGACGAGAGTTACGGCGCGACCAGCCTCTGTCCGAACGGCGAGGCCTCCCAGGAGGGCGCCGGCAGCGCCGATGCCGACGCCGGCAGCTGCGCGGAACTGGGCGCGGCCTGCTCGCACGGCACCCACGTGGCGGGCATAGCCGCCGGCAACGGAACCGGTCTGAGCGGCGCCCCCAAGCGCGGCGTGGCCCCGGGCGCGAACATCGTGGCGATGCAGGTGTTCTCCCGCTTCGACTCCGACGACTACTGCGGCGCGGGCAACAGCCCCTGCGTGCTGAGCTTCACCAGCTCGCAGATCAAGGCGCTGGAGAAGGTGTACGCGCTGAAGCAGTCCGGCATGGACATCGTCGCGGCGAACATGTCGCTGGGCGCGGGCCGTTGGACCACGGCCTGCGACACCGACCCCCGCAAGTCCGTGATCGACAGCCTGTACTCGGTGGGCGTGGCGACGGTCGTCGCCGCCGGCAACAACGGGTACGGCGACGCGGTCAACGCCCCCGGCTGCGTCCCGTCGGCGGTGACGGTCGGCGCCACGACCGACGACGACCAGGTGGCCTCGTTCAGCAACCGCGGCCCGCTGCTGGACCTGATGGCCCCCGGCACGTCCGTGGTGTCCTCGGTCCCGGGCGGCGGCTACGCGGCGAAGAACGGCACCTCGATGGCGGCCCCGCACGTGACGGGCGCCCTGGCGCTGCTGCGCCAGAAGTACCCGACGGAGGGCATCGCGAACCTGGTGGCGAAGCTGGGCACCACCGGCACGCCGATCACGTACACCGGGGCCGTCACCCCCCGGATCGACGTCGGCAAGGCAGTCGTCGGGACGGTCGCCCCGGAGCCGGCGCCGGCCGCCCGGCCGCGTCCTTCCCAGGTCTTCGACGACACCGACCGGACCATCCCGGACCCGGGCACCCTGGAGGCCCCGCTGACCGTCACCGGGGTTCCGGGCAACGCTCCCAAGGCGCTCCGGGTCGAGCTGGAGGGCCGCCACGACTGGCGCGGCGACCTCAAGATCGACCTGGTGGCCCCCGACGGGCGGCTGTACCGCCTGAAGTCCACCTCCGGCACGGAGACGGGCGGCGCGCTCGGCGGCTTCACCGTCGACGCCTCCGCCTCCCCGGCCTCCGGCACCTGGAAGCTGCAGATCACGGACGCCTCCGCCGGCGGCAAGGGCACCCTCCTCGGCTGGTCGCTGAACTTCCCCACCCCCTTCGCCATGACCGGCAACCTCAGTGTCCCGGACGGCGGTTCGGTCACCTCCGACCTCACGGTGGACGGCATCGGCGGCAAGGCCCCGGCCGCCCTCCAGGTCGCGGTGGACATCACCCACGAGTGGCGCGGCGACGTCCGGATCGACCTGCTCTCCCCCGACGGCCGGACCTACCCGCTGCGTACGACCTCCACCGCCGCCACCGAGAACGGCGGGGTGCTCCGCGAGACCTACCGGGTGGATGCCTCCGCCTCCCCGGCGGACGGCAAGTGGACGCTGAAGGTCTCCGACCCGTACACCGGCTCCGTCGGCACTCTCAACGCCTGGTCGATGACGTTCCCCGCGTACGAGGTGCAGACCCCGCACGCGGTCCCGGACCCGGGCACCGTCGAGGTCCCGGTCACCGTCACCGGCATCGCGGGCAACGCGCCGAAGAACCTCCAGGTGTACCTGCACGCCACCCACACCTGGCGCGGTGACCTGGACGTCCACCTGGTCGCCCCGGACGGCAAGGTGTACCTGGTCAAGGACTCGGTGGAGGAAGAGGGCAACGGCGTGATCCAGCAGGTCTACACGGTGGACGCCTCCGCCTCCCCGGCGAGCGGGGTGTGGAGGCTCCGGGTTGAGGACATCTCGGCCGGCTCCTCCGGGACGCTCGACCACTGGACCCTGAAGTTCTGACCCGTCCTGCCCGGACCGCTCCGGACCGCTCCGAACCGCTCCCGAATGCGCGGCCCCCGGCTTCCCCCGCCGGGGGCCGCGCCCTTTTCCGCAGGTCGGAGGGGGGAGAAGGGAAAGGGATAACGGGCCGATAAGGACTCGAAGTCCCGTTCTCCTAACGTCTGTCGATGTCAGAGCGAGTCGCCCGGGGAACGGACCGGCAAGGGGCCGGGGTCCGGTGGGCGAGGGGTGAGAGGGAGCGGGGACATGGAGAACGGACGTCTGGTCAAGGCGGTTGTGGCGGTCGCGGCGGTCATCACGGGTGTCGCGCTGGCAGCCGGTACCGCGGTGGCCGGTGGGACGACGGTGACGGCTGCGGCGGGCGGGACGACGACGGTCGTGCAGACCGAGCCCTGGGACTGAGCGGCGGCCCGGGTCAGGCCTCCTGCGGGAGCGCCGCGCCCGGCGCCCGCGCCTCCTCGAGCTCGACCCGGAGCAGGCGCAGGCGGCCCATGAGGACGGTGCTGCCGGTCTCCTCGGCGAGGGCGAGGGCCGCGGTGAGGTCCTCGTCGGCCCGGTCGGCGCGGCCGGCCCGCAGACGGGCCTCGGCCAGGCCCAGCAGGACGTAGGCCATGCCCAGCCGGTCGCGCTTGGCGCGGACGATCCCGGCCGCCTCGGTCAGGGCCTCCTCCGCCTCCGGCAGCCGCCCGGCCGCCAGCAGGGCCCGCCCCAGCCGGTGGAAGGCCTGGGCCGCGCCCCGGGTCGCGCCCAGCCCCCGGGCCACCGCGACCGCCTCCCGGCCGAGGCGTACGGCCTCCTCCAGGTCCCCCGCGTCCAGGGCGATCTGGGCGAGGTTGTTGAGCGCGTGGGCCTGCGCGGAGAGGTCCCCGGCGGCCCGCAGCGCGGGCAGCGCCCCGTCCAGGAGTGCGCGTGCCGCGCCCGCGTCGCCCCGCTGGCGGACCACGACGGCCAGCTTGCAGGCGTTCAGCGCGGCCCCGTAGACCTCGCCGCCGGCCCGCAGGACGCCGTCCGCCTCCTCCAGGAGCCGGACCGAGGCCTCCGACTCGCCCCGGTAGAGCAGGGCGGCGCCCAGCTCACCGAGCATCACGCCCTCACCCTGCCGGTCCCCGGCGGCCCGGGAGGCCGCCAGGCCCTCCTCGCAGAGGCGCCGCCAGTCGTCGGTGTTGCTGCGGATCTCGCAGAAGCCGACGGTGGAGGCGGCCAGGTCCCAGGCGAGCGCGGCGAGTCCCAGCCGGGCGGACTGGGTGACGGCCGCCACCAGGCAGTGGCGTTCGGAGTCGAACCAGTCCAGCGGGCGGGCCAGCAGGTCGTCCAGGAGGTCCCGGTCGACGTGCGGGCGGGGGGCCGGGCCGTGCACCACGGAGTGGTCACCGCCGTACTCGCGGCGGTGGGCGGCCTCGGCGACGGTCAGCCAGCTGTGCAGAGCCCGGTCCCGGGCCGCCTCCGCGGCCGGGCGGTCGGGGTCCTCCTGGGCGCGTTCGCGCGCGTAGAGGCGGAGCAGGCTCTGGAAGCGGTAACGGTACTGGCCGGTGGCGTCCGGGCCGGAGACCTCCAGGAGATGGGCGTCGGTGAGTTCGTCCAGGTACTGCTCGGCCGTCTCCACCGAGCAGTCCAGGAGCGCGGCGACGGCCCAGGCCGGCACGTCGGGGACGTCCAGCAGGGAGAGCCGCCGGTACACGGAGGCGAGGCCCGGCGACAGGCAGCCGTGGCTCAGCTCGAAGCTGGCCCGTACCCGGCTGCCGCCGAGGCTGAGCTCGTCCAGGCGGCGGTGCTCGTCGGCGAGCCGATCGGCGAGGCGGCGCACGGTCCAATGCGGGCGGGTGGCCAGCCGGGCGGCGGCGATGCAGAGGGCGAGCGGCAGCCCGTCGCAGAGTTCGGCCAGCCGCGCCGTCTGCGCGCGGGAGGCGGCGGTACGGCCGCCGGTGACGATCCGGTCGAGCAGGGCGGTGGAGTCGGCCTGGTCCAGCACCCCGAGCGGCACCCGGACGGCACCGTGCCGCAGCACCAGCTCCTCCATGCTCTCCCGGCTGGTGACGACCACACAGCAGCCGCCATTGGCCGGCAGCAGCGGGGCGACCTGCGCGAACGAGGAGGCGTCGTCCAGGACGACGAGGACCCGGCGGCCGCGCAGCAGCCTGCGGTAGAGCGAGATCCGGGACGCCTCGTCGTCGGGCAGCCGGTCGCCGGGCGCGCCGAGCGAGCGCAGGAGACGGCCCAGAACCTCGCCGGGGGCGGCCGGGGCGGAGCCCAGGTCCACATGGAGGCAGCCGTCCGGAAAGGAGGCGGCGGCGCGGTGCGACCAGTGCACGGCCAGCGCGGTCTTGCCGATCCCGGCCACCCCGGTGACCAGGGCGACCCGGGGCGGCTCGCCGTCGGGGCGGCCGTCGAGCAGGGTGTCGAGGACCTCGGTCTCGGCGGTGCGGCCGGTGAAGGAGGGGATGTTCGGGGGAAGGTCGGACGGAGCGAGGGGCGGAGCGCCGGGCGGGGCGGGGCGGCGGTCGGCGGGGGCGGGGGCTTCGCCCGGGGAGTCCGCGAGCGAGGTCTCCGGCTGCTCTTCCGGCCGCTCTTCCGGCTCCTCGGCCGTGACGGGTGCGACGGGCACGGCAGGTGCGACGGGCTCGGGGACGGTCGGCGGGGCCGCGATGGCCGGGTCCTCGCAGAGGACCGCGTGGTGCAGCTCCCGCAGTGCGGTGCCGGGTTCGAGCCCCAGCTCGTCGATGCTCAGCTGGTGCCCGACGCGGAAGGTCTCCAGGGCGTCGGCGCGGCGGCCGGAGCGGTACTGGGCGAGCATCAGCGAGTGCCGGGTGCGCTCCCGCAGCGGGTGCTCCCTGACCAGGGCGGCCAGTTCGGCGGTGAGCTCCTGGTGGCGGCCCAGGGCGAGCCGCAGTTCGGCGTGGCCGTCCAGCGCGGTCAGCCGCTGCTCCTCAAGCCAGCAGGCCTCCTGCTCCAGCGCGTAACCGGTCAGGCCGTCCAGGGCGGGGCCCCGCCACAGGGCGAGGGCCCGCCGGTAGGCGTCGGCGGCCTCCGCCGAACGGCCGGAGCCCGCCAGCGCGGAGGCCTGCCCGGTGAGCGAGAGGAAGTCGACGAGGTCGAGTCGGTGGCCCTCGATGTCGAGCCGGTACCCGGGGTGGGAGGTGACGATGGCCTCGCCGTCGACGCCCGCCTCCCGGAACAGCTTGCGCAGCTGGGCGACGCAGATGGAGATCTGGGTCCGGGCGGTGGGCGGCGGCGAACCGTCCCAGACGGTCTCGGCGAGCTCGTCCACCGAGACCGTGCGGCCGTGCCGCAGCAGGAGCAGGGCCAGCACCGCACGCTGACGGGCGCCGCCGGGCCGGATCTCCCTGTCCTCGCAGGTCAGCCGGAGCGTCCCGAGCAGACCGAACCGTATCGACGCCAACCCGGGCCCCCCTCCCTGAAAGTTGTCATGATCATAATGTCTGGAACACGGGTTCGACAGGGGCGACGGACCCCGGCCGGGCGGGCGGTCCGGACCACCGATAAGCGGCCGATACCGGGAGGATGAGCCGTCCGCCTACGGTCGCTCCCCATGACGCCCTTCCTGGAGACAGCACTGCTCGGACCGGTCCGCATCCGGGCCACGTCGGGGGACGCGGAGAACGCCCTGGGGGGCGCGAAGCCCCGCACGGTCCTCGCCGCACTGCTGCTCGCCGAGGGACGGGTCGTCCCGGACGGCCGGCTGATCCGCGCCCTGTGGGGCGAGCGCCCCCCGGCCCGCTCCGTCGCCCAGCTGCACACCTACGCCTCCCGGCTGCGCGCCCCGCTCGCCGGGGCCGCCCGGCTGGAGCGGGTGGGACGCGGTTACCGCCTGTCGGCCGTCCCGGGGCGACTGGCCTGCGACCACCGCCTGTTCGTGGAGCGCACCGCGCTCGGCGGCACGCTGCTGCGACAGGGGGAGGCGCGACGGGCCGCCGCCGTCCTGCGTTCGGCGCTCGACCTCTGGCAGGGCGAGGCCCTGGCCGACACCACCGAGCGGCTGGCGCAGGAGGAGCGCCCATGGCTGGAGGAGGCCCGGCTGACGGCCCTGGAGGACCGGATCGAGGCGGAGCTCGCCACCGGCCTGCCGCACGGACTCGTCGCCGAACTGACGGGACTGGTGGTCCGGCACCCACTGCGGGAGCGGTTCCGCTGCCTGCTGATGACCGCCCAGTGCCGTGCGGGCCAGCCCGCGGCGGCCCTGCTCCAGTTCCACTCCGGCCGGGAACTGCTCGCCGACCGGCTGGGCGTCGGCCCCGGCCCTCTGCTCACCCGCACCTTCCAGCAGGTCCTGGCGGGTGAACTCGCCGCCTGAACCGCGCCGTCGGCGGTCCTCAGGCGAGAAGCAGGGCGAGCGCGGCCGGGACGTCCGGCACGGGGACGGGGTCTTCCAGTGCCGCCAGGACGGCGTCCACGGCCTCGTACGTCCACTCCGGGCGGTTCTCCCCGCCCGCCCGCCACAGCCAGAGGAGGGCGGCCCCGGCGTAGCAGAGCGCGTAGCGGGCGGCGAGGCGACCGGCGGCGGACCCCTCGGGGGGGCCGTCGTGCTCGGCCAGTTCCCAGTGCAGCCGGTCGGCGGCCTCGGTGAGCCGGTCCGCTCGGGAGGCCATCGCGCTCCCCTCCGACTCCCGGCTCAGCGCGGGCAGGGACTGCACCAGGGCGCAGCCGCGCCCGTCGTCCGCCTCGGCGGCCGGGCCCGGGGCGGCCGTCTCGCCGGGCAGTCCGGCCGCCGCGCGGAACAGGGCCCCGCCATCGGTCCGTTCGCCCGCGAAACCGCGCACCAGCTGCGGGATCCGCTCCAGGAGGGCGGCGGGCGGCCCCTGGAGCACGGCGGAGGTCACCGCCGCCTGGCCGGGCAGCAGCCGTAAGGTGCCCTCGGCGTAGTCGAGTACGGCGTCCCGTGCTGTCCCCATGCTCGCTCCTCCCACCGGGCCCCGGGGTGCGGGGTCGAAGGACCAGCGTCGCGGAGGAGGCTGCACGGGTTCTGTATTTTCTCCGCACTCGCCGCCTCCTCAGGCCGCTCTCCGGCCGCTCGCCGCCCGTGTCCACAGGGGGGAGGCGGAGGGCGCCTTCGACCGCTCCCCTCTCAGGTGATCCGTGGGCTGCGGCGTTCGAGGAGGAGCACGTCGCGCCAGACGCCGTGGTGGCGTCCGACGCGTTCGCGGGTTCCGACGACGCGGAAGCCGGCCCGCCGGTGGAGGGCGAGGCTGGCGGTGTTCTCGGGGAAGATGCCGGACTGGACCGTCCAGATGCCGGCCGACTCCGTGGAGGCGAGGAGGGCGGTCAGCAGGGTCAGGCCCACGCTGCGGCCCCGGGCGTCGGGGTGGACGTAGACGGAGTGCTCGACGACACCGGCGTACGCGCACCGGTCGGAGACCGGTGACACGGCGGCCCAGCCGAGCACCCGGCCGGTGTCGTCGACGGCGACCAGGCGGTGGGCGGGCAGCCTGGCCGCGTCGAACGCCTCCCACGTCGGGGCGGCGGTCTCGAACGTGGCGTCCCCCTCGTCGATGCCCGACCGGTAGATCGCGAGGACCTGCTCGGCGTGCTCCGGCCCCATGGGCACCACGCGGGCGCCGGGCGGCGGGGCGGTCATGCGCGGGCCTCGACGCCGAGTTCGGCGAGCAGGCCGCGGACGCGGCGCTCGATCTCGTCCCGGATGGGACGCACGGCTCCGACGCCCTGCCCGGCGGGGTCGTCCAGCTTCCAGTCGAGGTAGCGCCTGCCGGGGAAGACCGGGCAGGCGTCGCCGCAGCCCATGGTGATGACGACGTCGGACGCCTGGACCGCCTCCGCCGTGAGGATCTTCGGGGTCTCGGCGGCGATGTCGACGCCGGACTCGCGCATGGCCTCGACCACGGCCGGGTTGACGGCCTCGGCCGGGGCGGAGCCCGCCGAGCGGACGTGGACGCGGTCGCCGCCGAGGTGGGCGAGGAAGGCGGCGGCCATCTGGGAGCGGCCGGCGTTGTGGACGCAGACGAACAGGACCGACGGGGTGGGGGTGCTCATGGGGTCAGGACGCCTTCCGTGACGACGGGGGTACGGGCGGGGGCCGGGCGGCGGCGGCCGAAGGTGACCGCGACCAGGCCGAGGCCGACGGCCGCCCCGAGGAGCTGGGAGACCACGAAGGGGGCGACGGAGGCGGGGGCGATCCCGGCGAAGGTGTCGGTGAAGGCGCGGCCGATCGTCACGGCGGGGTTGGCGAAGCTGGTGGAGGAGGTGAACCAGTAGGCCGCGCCGATGTACGCGGCGACGAGGAGCGGGGCGAGGTGGGCGCGGCCGGCGCGGGTCAGTCCGAAGACCAGCCAGACCAGTCCGGCGGTGGCCACGACCTCGGCCAGCCACAGATGGCCGGCGGAGCGGTCGTGGGTGGACCACTCCACCAGGGGCCGGCCGAACATCGCGTCCGCGAGCACCGCTCCGCCGATCGCCCCGGCGATCTGGGCGGGCACGTAGGCGGCCACCTCGCGGAGGGACAGCCCGCCGCCGTCGTACCGGGCCGCGAGCGTCACCGCCGGGTTGAAGTGCGCGCCCGACACCGGGCCGAGCAGGGCGATCAGCACGCCCAGGCCGAACACGGTCGCCAAGCCGTTCGCGAGGAGCTGGAGACCGACGTCCCGGGTGAGTTCGGTGGCCTGGATGCCGGAGCCGACCACCACGGCGACCAGCGCCGCCGTACCGATCCCCTCGGCCGCGGCCCGCCGGATCAGGGGTGCGGGTCCGCTCACGACGACGTCCTCGCGGGGGCGGCGGGGATCTGCAGCAGGGCGGACAGCTGGGCCAGGGCGTCGGGGAGCACCCAGTAGTAGACCCAGGTCCCGCGCCGCTCGGAGTCGACGAGGCCCGCCTCGCGGAGCACCTTGAGGTGGTGGGAGATCGTCGGCTGGGAGACGTCGAAGGGGCCGGTCAGGTCGCAGACGCACGCCTCGCCGCCCTCGTGCGAGGCGATCAGCGACAGCAGCCTCAGGCGGACCGGGTCCCCGAGGGCCTTGAACATCCGCGACAGCCCCACCGCGGCGTCCTCGCCCAGCGGCTCGCGGACCATCGGCGCACAGCACGCCGCCGTTCCGGCGCCGTCCTGCCCGGCCGGCGGCAACAGCAGCACATCCCGTTTCGACATTCCTCAATATTGACAGCTGTCGATACCGGTGGCAACGTCGACTGTATCGACAGCTGTCGATACAAGCCGCCCGTCGAAGGAGACCACCATGTCCCGCGTCCAGCTCGCCCTGCGCGTCGCCGATCTCGAAGGCTCCGTCGCCTTCTACTCCCGGCTCTTCGGCACCGACCCCACCAAGCGCCGCCCCGGCTACGCCAACTTCGCCGTCACCGAACCCCCGCTCAAGCTCGTCCTCATCGAGGGCGAGCCCGGCGAGGACACCCGCCTCGACCACCTCGGCGTCGAGGTCGCCACCACGGCGGACGTCACCGCCGCCACCGAACGCCTCCGGGACGCAGGCCTCGCGACCTTCGAGGAGAACGACACCTCCTGCTGCTACGCCCTCCAGGACAAGGTCTGGGTCACCGGTCCCGGCAGGGAGCCCTGGGAGGTGTACGTCGTCAAGGCCGACGCCGACACCCTGGAGAAGGACGGCACGGCCCCCGGCGCCTGCGGCGGCGAGCCCACCTGCTGCGCCCCGCCGGAGCCGACGGTGACGTCGGCCGGGCCCGGGGCGCCGGGCTTGGGCTGATCTCGCCCGCGCCGGCTCCGGCGTCACGGGCTCGGGTTCGTGCTGGTGGACGTCGCGTACGTCGTCCTGGCCGGGTTCGTGGCGTGGAGGCGCTTCGGTCCCGAGTCCCTCCCCGGCTGAGCCGAGACGTCACGGGAGGCGTCACCGGGGGTGTCGGTGGGGTACGGGTGGAGGGTGGTGTTCTTCGGGGAGTCGGCCGTGACCGTCGTCCAGGCGTGCGTACGGGGCGGGCCGGAGGGACGGGGCGGCAGCCCCACGGCCGTGCTGGACGACGGGCCGTTCGGCGAGGGCGAGCGGCGGCGGGTTCCCGGGGCGGCGGGAGCCTCGCACGCCGTCTTCGTCACGCGCGAGGGCGAGCGGGACGGGCACCCCGCCTTCTCCCTCCGGTTCTTCACCTCCGAGGGGGAGCTGCCCTCCTGCGGACACGGCACGATCGCCGCCCTCGGCCTCCTCGCCGCGCGGGCCGGCACCGACACGTACGAGGTGTCCCTCCGCGTCGGAGGCCGTACGTTCGCCGGCCGGGCCGTACGGAAGGGGCCGTACGCCGAGGTCGGCTTCGTCCACGGCCCCGTGGAGCTCCGCGAGCCGGCCGGGACCGAGTCCGCGCTCGTGCTGCCGGCCCTCGGCCTGGCCCCGGACGCGCTCGGGCCGGGGCTCCGGGTCGCCTCCGTCGGGCGGCCGCGCCTGCTGGTCCCGGTGGCCTCCCGGTCCGCGCTCGCCGCCCTCGCCCCGGACATGGAGCGGCTCCGCGCCGCCTGCGACCGCCTCGGCCTCCTGGGCTGTTACGTGCACTCGGCGCCCACGCCCTCGGGGCGGCTCGCGGCCCGGATGTTCGCCCCGTCGATCGGCGTCCCCGAGGACATCGCCAACGCCAACGGCACGGCCTGCCTCGCCGCCCACCTCGCCGGCCGCGGCGTCGACCGCGTCTCGGTGGACATGGGGGACTCCCTCGGCAGTCCCGCCACCATCGGCGCCACGGTCGAGGCCGGCCCGTCCGGTCCGGTGGTGCGGCTGGGCGGCGGCGTCCTCGTCAGGCGCCCGGGTCACCGTCCGTAGGCCCCCCGGCCTCCCTCGCCCATCGGCCGCTCCAGGCCTCCAACGGGGCCAGCGCCCCGACGAGTTCCACGCCCAGGGGAGTGAGCCGGTACTCGTCGTCCGCGCGGGTCAGCAGCCGGGCCTCGGCCAGTTCCTCGAGGCGGGTGCTGAGCACGCTGGAGGACATGCGCTCGCAGCGGCGCTGGAGCTCGCGGAAGCCGGCCGGGGCCTGGCTCAGTTCCCACAGGACGCGCAGGGCCCAGCGGCGTCCGAGCAGGTCGAGCGCGGCCATGACCGGCCGGCCGGACGCGGATCCCCTCACGGGCCGTCCGGGGACGGGCCGCCCCCGCGCGGGCCGTCCGGGTGCGGGCCGTCCGGCCCGTGGCGGCCCCGCTCCGGTCTCTCCCACGTCGCCCCTCCTCCTTGCGCTTCGCTTTCCGAAGCATCATAGTGGCGCTTCTGAAAACGAAGCAGGAGGTGCAGCGGATGTCCCGCATCGAACCGCTCGTCCCCCCGTACTCCCCCGCCGTCGACCGGGCCCTGCGCCGCTGGATGCCGCCCGGCGTCCCCCACGAACCGCTCCGGCTCTTCCGGGTCCTGCACCGCAACCCCGAGCTGGCCTCCCGCATGTTCGCCCTGGGCGCCGGGCTCCTCGGCCACGGGCTCCTCCCCGCCGCCGACCGCGAGTTCGTCATCGCCCGGGTGACCGCGCGCAGCGGCTGCGCCTACGAGTGGGGCGTCCACGCCGCGACCCTCGCCCCGCGGGCGGGGCTCGGCCCCGAACAGCTCCGCGCGACCACGGACACGAGTACGGCCCCGGGCACGGGCACGGGCACGGGCACGGACCCCGCCCCGGGCACGGCCCCCGCCCCTCTGACCCGGCGTCAAGCCGCCCTCCTCGCCGCCGTCGACGAGCTGCACGACACCGCGCGCCTCTCCGAGCCGGCCTGGGACGCCCTCCGCGCCCACTACGAGGACGCCCAGCTGATCGAGTTCCTCGTCCTGGCCGGCTGGTACCGGACCGTCAGCTACCTGGCCAACGGGCTCCTGCTGGAGGAGGAGCCCTGGGCCGAGCCGTTCCCCGCCGCCCCGTGAACCGGCGCCGGTCTCAGCCGACGGCGCGCAGGGCCCTCAGCAGGTGCCGCAGGGCCGGTCCCGGCGGGCCCGGCCGGACGGCCAGCGAGGTGGTGACGGTGAGGCCGGCGAGCGGGCGCACCGCGACCCTGGGGACCCTCGGCAGTCCCCGCACCTCGTAGAAGAGGGTCCACGACGGCTCCCGGGCCGTGCCGATCGCCGTGAGCGTGGCCTGGAGGTCGCTGAACGGCGGCCCCGGGACCGGCTGGAGCCCGGCCGCCCCGAACGCGCCGGTGACCAGCGAGTGGAAGGGCGGATTGTCCTCCCGGGGAGCGAGCCGCAGCGGAAGGCCGGCCAGCTGGTCCAGGCGCGGTTCCGGTTCGGCCGCGAGCGGGTGCCCCTCGGGCAGGGCGGCGTACAGCGGATCGCTCCACAGGGGGAGCGGCGTCAGGCCGGGTGCCGCGCCCGGCTCGTCCGGCAGCGCCCGTACGAGGGCCGCGTCCAGCTCTCCGTCGCGTACGGCCGCCAGGCGGCGGGCGACGGGCAGCCGGTGCAGGCGCACCTGCAACCGGGGCGCCCCGACGGCGAGTTCGCCCAGGACGCGGTTGATCCGGTCCCCCGGGCCGTGGATGCCGCCCAGGCGCAGGATCCCGTCGTCGCCCGCCGCGATGTCGGCGGCCACGCGCGCGGTGCGGTCGGCGGCCGCGAGCACGGCGCGCGCCTCGGGCAGCAGCCGCTCGCCCGCGGCGGAGAGCCGCACGCGCCGGGTGGTGCGCTCGAAGAGCTCCACGCCCCAGGCCCGTTCGAGCCGCCGGATCTGCTGGCTGACCGCCGACTGGACGATGCCGAGACGCTCGGCGGCCCTGCCGAAACCGCCCTCCTCCGCCACGGTCACGAAGTACCGCAGCTGTCGCAGCTCCACCGCCGCCCCTCCCCGGATTCATCACGAACGGTGATCCCCGCCGTCTGCAACCGCCTGTGGTGCGGCCTCTCTTCCCCGGATCGAATGGAGGCCGACGTCCCAGGAAGGAGCCGTACACGATGTCCGAGACCCAGAAGGCGCTGGTGGTGCACGCCGAGGAGGCCGAGCGGATCGACCTCCCCCACGGCGGCGGTTTCCGCCTCCTCGCCGACGCGCGCGACACCGGCGGCGCGCTCGGCGCCAACCGTCTCTCCCTCGGCGAGGGCGCGGCGGGGGCCCCGCCGCACTTCCACGCGCGGTCGACCGAGCTGTTCCACGTGCTGGACGGGGTGATGCGGTTCGTCCTGGACGGCCGTACGGAGACCGTGGCCGCCGGCGGGCTGGTCTCCGTGCCGCCCGGGACGCCGCACTCCTTCGGCGCGGCCCCCGGCTCGACCGCGGAGCTGCTGGTGGTCCTGACCCCCGGCGTCGACCGCTTCGGCTACTTCCGGACGCTCGGCCGCGTCCAGCACGGCCTGGAAAGCTTCGAGGCGCTCCGGTCCGCGCAGGACCGCTACGACGTGCACTTCCTCTGAGGCCGGTCCGCGAGGGGGTTGCGCAGGGGGGTCCACTCGTCCCGGTCCACGCCTCGCAGGCGCATCAGGGTGAGGGCCTTGACCCGGAGCTCCGGGGCGAAGAGGGCGGCCCGGTCGGCGCGGTTCTCGGGGGTCGCCGGCAGGTCGTCGTAGGCGCGGTCGGCCGCGGCGGCGACGACCGCCCAGAGCCGGGCCCCGGCGGTCCGGTCGCGGTCGGCGAGGGCGGAGACCAGGGTCCCGAAGGTGGTCCCGAAGAGGTGGCCGAAAAGCATCGTGCGGAGCACCGCCGGGTCGTCGTCGATCACCCGGCCGCCGACCGGCGCGGCGTCGAAACCGTGTCGGGCGAGGCGGGCAGGGCTCAGCCGGACGTCGGCGAGGTCGCGGTACACGACCCGGCGGGGCCGGGCGTGCGCGTCGAGCACGACCAGGAGGTTCTGCCCGTGGGCGGCGGGGGCGACGCCGCGGCTCAGGAGGCGGACGAGCGGCGGGACCGCGAGGGCCGCGAAGGCGGCCAGCCAGTCGGCGCCCGCGTCCGGGGCGCCGGCGGACGCCAGGAGCGTCCGGATCAGGGGCGGCCCGTCGCCGGCGGGGCGGGCGGCGAGCGCCGCCGCCGGCACGACCGCCTCCCCCGCCCGCAGGCCCGCGGCGGCGGACGGGGACTCGCGGAGCAGCACGGCGAGGTCGCCGCTGGGCTCGCCGCGCACGAGCGCGGAGACGCCGGCGAGGTTGCGGGTGATGCGCAGCGTGTCGGCCAGGTCGGCCACGACGTGCGCCAGCAGTTCCGAGAGCGGCGCGCTGTTCTCGACCCCGCTCGCCGAGATGTCACGGATCGCACTGGTCATCCGCGTGGACAGCGCCGTCTTCAGGTGCGGTCCGCCGTCGAGCGGCGCGAGGGTCCGCACGCTCATCAGCGGCCGGGCGGGGATCGCTCCGGTGGCGAACGGCCGGTGTCCGAGCCCCGGCAGGACGTGCTCGCTCTGCCAGGGGTGCACGGGCAGCAGCAGCCGGTCGCCGTCCCGCAGCCGCTCCGGCCACGCGCCCGCGACCCGGCACCGGTCGGCGGGGACCGCCACCAGGTCGAGGCCGACGACCGGACGGTGCTCGGGGGCGTACGCGAGCTGCTCGGCCACGGAGAGCCCGGGGCGGCTGCGGCAGGAGGGGTGGTACGGGTGCCCGTCGACGATGCTCTGCTCGACGTACGCGAGCGGGTCGCCGCCGCCGGATCCGGGGACGGTGCCCGCCGCGTACGGGGACGGGCCGAGGCCCTCCCGGCCGGGGAACGCGCCCGCCGCTCCGAGCCGGTCGCCGCCGCCCGGCCCGGAGGCCGCGCCCGCCGCGTGCGCGGCCGAGCCGACGCCGCCCGGCCCGGAGGCCGCCGCCGCCCCCGCCCGGGACAGCGCCAGGGAGGCGACTCCGTGGTCCAGGTCCGCGACCAGGGGGGCGGCGCCCGGGAGGTCGAGGGCGGCGAGGAGGGCGGCCGGGTGGTCGTGGGCGCGGCCGTCGAGCCGTACGGTCGTGTCCTCGCCGGGAACGGCCAGGTCGTACGGGAGCCGGGGCGGGCCGCTCAGGACGCGCCCGTCGGCGAGCCGCACCCGGCCGGCGTCCCCGTCGCGCTCCGCCACCCCCGGCAGCGGCTCGTGCAGCAGCGCGCGCCACAGCCGGGCGAGGACCGCGGCCCGGGCCGGGGCCAGCTCCCGCCGGTAGGCGGGGAGGAGCCGGGGGGCCGCGTCCGCCAGCTCGGCGGCGACGGCCGCCTCGGGAGCGCGCGGCGCGTGTCGTGCGCCCGTATCGTGATCCGGAGCGGAGTGCATGAAGGCTCACTACCCTGCACAGGATGTCCCTACCGGTGGACGACCCGCCGGGGTCCGGGTGGAAGGCGCTGTCGTGAGTGAAGCCAGGGGCGAGGCCGACGCCCTCTCCGCCACCGCCCTGCTCAACTGCCTGATCCGCGAGGTGGCCGAGACCGGTCCGCGCACGGATCCGGACCACGCCGTGCACCGGCTCCCGGCGACCGGCCGGCTGCTGCGGGTACGGGCCGGCCGGCGGCCGACCGAACCCTGCGTCCGCACCGACGGCGGCTGGCTCCCGCTGACCTTCGAGGCCCTCGTGGCGCTGACCGCCGACGAGCTGGGCCGGCGCACCGGCGTCACCAACAGGACCGTCGTCGGCGAGATGACCGACAGCAGGGACGTCGTCGCGGTGCTGCGGGACGCCCGCGCGTCCGCGTGCCCGCCGGAGGACCCGTACCTGCGGTCGGAGCAGGCGCTGCTCGCGGGACACCGCTACCACCCGGCGCCGAAGTCGCGCGGGGCGGGCGCCCCGGAGAGCTGGCTGCCGTACGCGCCGGAGGCGTACGCCCGGTTCCCGCTGGAGCTCCTCGGCGTCCGGGCCGACGTGGTCGCGGAGGACGGCGACCTGTCGCTCCTGGACGTCCTGGGCACGGAGGCGCCCGACGGCTACGTCGCCCTTCCCGTCCACCCCTGGGAGCTGGACCTGCTCGGCGAGCTGCCCGCGTTCCGCGACGGGCGGCTGCTGCGGCTCGGCGCCGGCGCGCCACGGGCGGGCCTGGCCGTGCCGACGTCCTCCGTGCGGACGGTGTACCTGCCGGAGGCCGACCTCTTCTGCAAGTTCAGCCTGGACGTGCGGATCACCAACGGGAACCGCCGCCTGGAGCTGCGCGACCTGCTGTGGCTGCGGACGATCGCGGAGCTCCTCGCGCCCGTCTTCGATCCCCTCCCCACGGCGACGTTCCTCGCCGACCGGGGCTACCGCACCGCCGACCTCGGCGGGCAGCACGCCTACGAGGGCTTCGCGGTGATCGCCCGCGAGGGCCTGCGGCCGCATCTGCCGCCGGGGGTGACGCCGCTGCTCGCGGCGGGCATCGGCGAGGGCTTCCCCGGCAATCCGGTCGACGGGCTGACGCCGGAGAGGGCGCTCGCGTGGTGGCGGCGCTACCTCGACCTGCTCGTGCCGCCGGTGCTGCACGCCTGGCGGGCCCACGGCCTGGTCCTGGAGTGCCATCTGCAGAACGTCCTCGTGGGCGTGGACGCCACCGGCCTGCCCGCGCGGGTGCTCTTCCGCGACCACGAGGGCGTACGGATCGTCGCCGAGCGGCACCGCGGGCTCCTGGACCGGCACGGGCCGCGGGGGCCCGCCCCGGCCCTGGACGCGGCGCACGGCTGGGAGCGGCTGGCGTACTGCCTGGTGACGAACAACCTCTCCGAGATCGCCGGCGCCCTCACCGACCGCCACCCCGAGCTGGCCGGCGAACTGTGGCCCCTGGCCCGGTCGGTGTTCGCCGGGTACGCGGCGGAGCACGGCGGCCCGGCGGAGGTCTCCGCGCTGCTCGACTCGCCACACGTGCCCGCGAAGACCAACCTCCTGCTGCGCTGGCTCGACGTGGACGGCGCCGACGCCCGCTACGTGCCGACGGCCAATCCGCTGCGCCCGCCCTCCCGTCGGGAGCTCAGCGGACGGGGCGGTCCGGCCTGACCCGTACGAGGGTGGTGTCCACGCCCCTGTCCGAGCCGAGAAGCAGACGCCCCCTACCGCAGCAGCAGGTTCGCGCCCACGTCCTCCGGGACCGCCTCCCGGACCGGGGTGCCGTCCGGGCCCGGGCGGTGCGCGCCGACGACGGGGCCCATGTCCTCCTTGGCGGTGCACGCACGGCAGGGCCGCCCAGAAGGCGGCGGCGCACCGGTGGGCGAGCCCGCGCTCCAGCATGAGGAGGGTGAACGGCGCGGCCTGGGCGAGGATCAGCGTCCGCGGGTCGTCCCACAGCAGGTGGAGCGGGGCGAGGAGGGCGAGCGCGGGGGTGAAGTGGTCGCCGAGGAGCGAGAGGCCGGGCGGGAACTCGTGGTGGACGTTCTTGATCGGCGACCTGGGGAGCTCGCCGCGCGCGGAGGCCCGCACGGCCTGGTCGAAGATGCCGAGGCCGAAGCCGGTGGCCCGCAGGGCCGTCCAGGACTGCGGGCCGAGGCCCGTGCAGACGAGGAGGCGGAGGGCGGTGAGGGCGACGCTCCGGTGCCTGTCCCCCTCCTCGTCCCCGGCCGGCTGTCGGCCGGGCCCCGTGGCCCCGTGGCCCCGGCAGACGGACGGTGTCCTCGTCCGGCGGACCGGTCTCCGTGTACGACACCGCGCTCCCCAGGGCCACGACATGACGTTGCGTCGTTGTCAGTGCCGGAAGGGAGAATCGCGTCATGGTGATCTCCGCGCGCGCCCTCAACCGCTCCACCCTCCGGCGGCAGTTGCTCCTGGAGCGCGCGCCGCTCGGTGTCGCGGACGCCGTCCGGCGGGTGGTGTGCCTCCAGGCGCAGCATCCCGGCTCGCCCTACGTGGCCCTGTGGAACCGGGTCGCGGACTTCGACCCCGGGCGTCTCGACGGGGCCGTGGACGGATTCGAGTTGGTCAGGTCGACGCTGATGCGGCTCACGCTGCACCTGGTGCACGCCGAGGACTACCGGGCGTTCCGGGAGGGCATGGAGCCGACGCTGCGCGGTTCGCGGCTGCACGATCCGCGGTTCACGAAGGCGGGGTTCACGGCCGCCGACGCCGACGCGCTGCTGCCCGGCCTCCTGGCGTACGCCGGGAGCGCGCGGACCGGGGCCGAGCTGCGGCGGCACATCGAGGAGGGCCGGGGCGGGCCGGTGGAGGCCGTCGTCTGGCGGATGGTGCGGCAGTACGCGCCGCTGTGGCACGCGCCGACGGGTCCGCCGTGGTCGTTCGGCACCGCGCAGTCCTTCGTCACGGCGGCCGAACTGCCGGTCCTCGCCGACCCGGAGGCCTCCGCCGCCGGCCTCGCCGCCCTGGTCCGGCGCTATCTGGAGGGCTTCGGGCCCGCGTCCGTACCGGACATGGCGCAGTTCACGACGGCCCCGCGCCGCCTGGTGCGGGAGGCGGTGCGGTCCCTGGAGGGGGAGCTGGACCGCCTGGAGGGGGCCGACGGGACGGTGCTGTACGACGTGCCGGGGGCGGTGCGGCCCGGCGGGGACGTCCCGGCGCCGCCCCGGCTGATGGCGATGTGGGACAGCGTCCTGCTGGCCTACGCGGACCGCAGCCGGGTCATCCCGCCCGCGTACCGCAAGCACGTCATCCGCGTGAACGGCGACACGCTCCCGACGCTCCTCGTCGACGGGTACGTGGCCGGGGTGTGGCGGCCGGTCGACGGCGGGATCGAGGCGAGCGCCTTCCACCCGCTGACGGCCGGCGACTGGGAGGGGCTCGCGGCCGAGGCGGCGTCCCTCGGGGCGCTGCTCGCCGACCGCGATCCGCGGGTGTACGGGCGGTACGACCACTGGTGGGCGAAGGGCCTGCCGTCGGTCGAGACCCGGGTCCTGCCCCGCTGACGCTCCCCCTCACCCATTGCCAGCCGCCCGGAACGCACCTATCTTCGAGCCGACACCTACGGACCGGGATGCTCGTCAGTCCCGGGGCGGTCCGCCGTTCACGGGCCGGACGGCGGGGAGCGGACTCCAGGACGACGGAGGGCGCTGGACGCCGGGCGTACGGGATATCCGTATCCACGTACCCGCAGGAGCTGAGCAGCACATGAGCAAGCACGTCCTCGCCCAGAACCAGTACGGCAAGGCCGAGAACCGCATCGTCACCGTCACCCGCAAGGGCGGCGACGGCGCGTGGCACGAGATCCGCGACCTGAACGTGTCGGTGGCGCTGCGCGGCGAGTACCGCGACGTCCACCTGACCGGCGACAACGGCAACTGCCTGCCGACCGACACCACGAAGAACACGGTCTACGCCTTCGCCAAGGAGCACGGCGTCGACTCCCCCGAGGCCTTCGGCATCCTCCTCGCCCAGCACTTCGTGTCCTCGCAGCCCGTGATCCACGAGGCGCAGATCCGGGTCGAGGAGTACGCCTGGGAGCGGATCTCGGTGCCGAGCCGCAAGGAGCAGCACTCCTTCGCCCGCAAGGGGCAGGAGGTCCGCACCGCGCAGATCACGTACTCGGAGACCACCGGCCTCCAGGTCCTGTCGGGCCTGAAGGAGCTGACGGTGATGAACTCGACCAACTCCGAGTTCCACGGCTTCATCAAGGACGAGTACACGACGCTCAAGGAGGCGTACGACCGCATCCTGGCCACCAAGGTCACCGCCCGCTGGGCGAACTCGGCCTCGGCCGCCGGGGACGCCGGGCACGACTGGGACGCCTCGTACGCGAAGGTGCGGCGCCACATGCTGGAGGCGTTCGCGGAGACGTACAGCTACTCGCTCCAGCAGACCCTGCACGCGATGGCGGACCGGGTCCTGGACCACGTCTCCACGGTCAACGAGGTCCGGCTCAACCTGCCGAACAAGCACCACTTCCTGGTGGACCTGGAGCCGTTCGGGCTGAAGAACGACAACGAGGTGTACTTCGCGGCCGACCGGATGTACGGCCTGATCGAGGGCACCGTCCACCGCCAGGGCGTCCAGCCGGTGATCGCGACCAGCGACTGGATCACCGCGTAGGGATCAGCGGAGCCCGGCCGCCGTCTCCACTCCCAGCCATACGGCTCCGAGTCCGGCGGCCAGGCTCCCCGTCGCGTTCAGCACCGCGTAGCCCTTCGCCCCGTTCTCGTACAGCCGGAACGTCTCGTACGAGAAGGTGGAGTACGTCGTCAGCGCCCCGCACAGGCCCGTGCCGAGCAGCAGCTGCGCCTGCGCCGAGGCGACGCCGGTCAGGAGCCCCAGGACGAACGAGCCCACGACGTTGACGGTGAAGGTGCCCCACGGGAAGACCGAGTCGTGGCGCGCCTGGACCGCGCGGTCGGTGAGGTAGCGCAGGGGCGCGCCGACGGCGGCGCCCGCCACGACGAGCAGCCAGTTCACGCGCGCCTCCCCCGGCTCCGTACGACCGCCCGGGCGAGGGTGACGCCCGCCCCGACGGCGGCGAGGGCCGCGAGCAGGGTCCCGCCCAGGTAGAGCAGGCCGCGCGCCGGGTCGCCCCCGCTCAACAGGCGCTGGGTGTCGAGGCCGTACGTCGAGAAGGTGGTGTACCCCCCGCAGAAGCCCGTGCCGAGGAAGGGCCGGAGCAGCCGGTGCGGGGCGGTCGTGGTCTCGGTGAGCAGGACCATGAGGACGCCGAGCAGCAGGCAGCCGGTGACGTTGACCGTGAGGATCGTCCAGGGGAAGGCGCCGGCGGGGGTGGGCCGGGCGAGCGTGGCTCCGTAACGCGCGACCGCGCCGAGGGCGCCGCCGGCGGCGACCACCGCGACGACCGGCAGTTCCTTGCGCAGCCCCATGCGCCCAAGGTTACGAGAGCGGGGCGCACGGTCGGCCGCGAGGGACCGGGCGACGGCCACGGCCACGACCACCACGACGCCGGGGGACGGCCACGGCGCCGGGGAGGACCGCGACGCCGGGGGACGGCCTCGGCGCCGGGTGAAGGCGAGGCGCACGGGCGCGGATCCCGGCCTGGGGCATTAACCGGGATCCGGCCCGTGCAGCCTCGCTCTGCGATGGTCCGGCCACGCCCTGCGACGGGTCAAAGCCCGGCCGCCGAATCTGTCAGATCCCCCCGCGGGGTATTCCGGATCGCCGGGACAGGGGTCCGCGACGGGGTGGGTGCGCCGCTTCTGACCTGCGGTGACACGGCGAGAGGTGGCCGGGTCACCATCCGGCGGCCGATTCGGGTGCCGGGTACACCTCGTCCCCGGGGGCGGGTCCGGGCGAGGGTGGTGGAGCAGCGGGAGGGAGCTGCGCAACCTGAGGGCAGGAGTGTCGTGAGTACATCCGTCGCAACCAAGCGCAGGGCCGCCACCGGAGCCGTCGCCCCGGCCGTGCCCCTGGGCGTCGTCAGGTCCTCCGCCGGCGCGGCCGACTCGCGCGGGGACGTCTACGCCGAGCTGTGTGCCGCGCTGTTCTCCGGCTTCCCGCGCCGCGACCAGCGTCTGAAGGCCGAGCAGTACCTGCACGGCCTGCTCACCGCGCAGGGCCGCAAGTCGATCCGCAACATCGCCGCCCAGATCGGCGGGCCGGCGGCCGAGCAGAGCCTGCACCACTTCGTCTCCAGCTCCACCTGGGACTGGCAGCCCATGCGGGCCGCGCTCGCCCGGTACCTGGAGCGGCACAGCTGCCCGCAGGCCTGGGTGGTGCGGCCGATGCCGATCCCGAAGGCCGGGGAGCACTCGGTGGGCGTGGACCGGCGCTTCGACCCGGAGCGCGGGCAGGTCTTCCACGGGCAGCAGGCGTTCGGCGTGTGGTTCGCGAGCGACGAGCTGAGCGTGCCGGTCAACTGGCGGCTCTTCCTGCCGGATCCCTGGGTGAACGACCGCACGCGGCGCGACCGCGCGGAGGTCCCCCAGGAGGCCGGCGAGGAGACCATGGAGGAGTGCGCGGTCGCCGCGGCGCTCGACACGGCCCGCTGGTCCGACGTCACCCGCAAGCCGGTGCTGCTCGACATACGGGGCGGTGCGGGGCGGGCCGCCCTGGCGCGGCTCGCCGGGGCGGGCGTGCCGGTGGTGGCCCGGATCAACCCGGGCTCGCGGCTCGCGATCGCCGACCGCTCGCTGCCGGGCTTCGGCGCGGGCCCGCTGTCCGCCGTCCAGATCCTGGAGTCGCTCAAGGGGCTGCGCCGGCCGGTGAGCTGGGTGGACACGGTGGCGGGCGCGCGGACCTCGCGGACCTCGCTCGCGACGGCCGTCCGGGTCGCGCTGCCCGCGCCCGGCGGGGAGCGGATGCGTCCGCTGGTGCTGCTCGGCGAGTGGGACGACCCGCGCCGGGCCCCGGCCCGGGTGTGGATCAGCGATCTGACGAACTCCCCGGTCGGTTCGCTGGTGCGGATCACGAAGCTCGGCCGCCGGGTGGAGCGGGACTTCGCGGAGGTCGGCGAGGGGGCGGGGCTGCGGGACTTCGTGGGCCGTTCGTTCCGCGGCTGGCACCGTCACATCACGCTGGCGTCGGCCGCCCACGCGGTGACGGTCATGGCCGGCGGCTGGGACGCGGCGTACGAGACGGGCTACGGCTCCGGGCGCTCGGCGAGCTGAGGGGCGCGGTCCCTCCGCGTCACGCGCCGCGCTCCGGCGGGCCCGGCTGTCGGCCCGGGTCCGCCGTCGGGCGTCCGCGGGCCAGGACCTCCCGGGTGCGCTGGAGGCGCAGCGCCAGCTGGACCTCCAGGACCTGCCCGGGCTTCTGCCACTCGGGGCCGAGGAGTTCGCCGATCCGTTCCAGGCGGCGGGAGACCGTGTTGGGGTGGACGTGGAGCGCCTCGGCCGCGATCGAGGGGCTGCCGCCGGAGGCGAAGTACGCCTCCAGGGTGTGGGTGAGGTCGGTGAACCGCTCGGCGTCGTAGTCCAGCACGGGCCCGATCGCCGACTCGACGAAGCCGTCCACGTCGTTGTCGTCGGAGAGCAGCAGCCCCAGGAAGCCGAGGTCCTGCACGGAGGCGGCCGAGCCGGTCCCGCCGAGCGCGCTCATCGCGTCCAGGCAGCGGTGGGCCTCCTGGTGTATCCGCCCGACGCCGTCCGGGCTCTGGGCGGGTCCCGCCGCGGCGACGGAGACGGGGTGCCCGAGCAGCGGGGACAGTTCGGCGGCGACGGCCTTGGCGGCGGCCGAGGCGTCGATGCCGGGGAGCAGCAGCACGATGCAGCCGCCCTGCACGGTCTTGAGGCCGGAGAGGCGGTACGCGTACGAGGACGCCCAGACCACCGCCCGGCCCTGCTCGCCGCCCTCGGGCCGGGCGAGCACGAGGACGTGCGGCCGGCGCAGGTCGACGCCGAGGCGGCGGGCCCGCTGGGCGATCTGCTGCGGGGCGTGCGGCGGGTCGGCGATGAGGTCGTCGAGGAGTTCGTCGCGGACGGGTCCTTCGGCGACGGCGGTGGAGCGGCGCATCAGGAGGAGGAAGGCGACGCACTGGGCGGCCAGTTCGAGGAGGCGTTCGTCCTCGCCGGTGAGTCCGCCGGCGGCGCGGATGACGAGGCCGCCGAGGTCCTCGGAGCCCGCGATGACCGGCGCGACCCACGTGTCGCCGTCGGTGAGGACCGGGCGGCGCCGGGCGTGGGCGTCGAGGGAGGCCTTGGCGACGGCCTCCTCGTCCAGGCCGGGGATGTCTCCGGCGGAGGCCAGGGGCCGGCCGCCGGGGTCGCGGATCAGCACGGTCGCGTCGAGGGCGTCGGCGGCGGCCTTGGCCACGTTGCACAGGTCGCCGCCGGCGAGGACGAGGCTCATGATGCGGCCGTGGGCCTCGCTGACGTGCCGCATCCGGGCGAGGCTGGTGCGCACCCGGGAGCTGTCGCGCTCCAGTTCGGAGACCTCGGCGCGGGTGCGGTCGAGGAGGCCGGCCTTCTCGACGGCGAGGGCGGCGAGGTCGGCGAGGCCCGCGAGGAGGCCGATCTCCTCCGGGGTGTGGTGCCGGACCCGCCGGTCCGCTCCGTAGAGGGCGCCGACGACGGTGTCCCCGCTGCGCAGCGGGGCGGCCACGATCGCGTGGACGCCCTCGGCGCGCAGGGCGGATTCGGCGGCCTCGTCGAAGGCGGGGGCGTGGACGCCGGCGTCGAGGGAGCCGGAGGGGGCGAAGCGCTCGTCGGCGAGGTAGTCGGCGGTCCAGACGGGGCCGCCCTGGAGCTGGACGGCGCCGCCGAGTCCGTACCCCTCGGCGATCCGGAGCCCGGGGGTGAGGCGCGCGCCGGGGCCGGTCGCGGGGCGGGAGCCCTCGGAGGTGTGGACGTAGCTGGCGCCGTGCGGTCCGCGCAGGGTCACGTAGGCGAGGTCGAGGCCGAGGAGCCGGCGGGCGCGGCGGATGACGACGCGCAGCAGGCTGTCGAGGTCGTACGAGAGGGTGAGGTCGCGGGCGGTGTCCGTGAGGGCGGCGAGTCCGGCCTCGCGGCGGGCGTCGCGCGCGCGTCCGGTGTGGACCGCGCCGGCGAGGTCCACGGCCCGCTCCAGGCGGTGGAGTTCCTCGCCGTCCAGCCCGGTCCGCCGGGCCTCGTCGAGGAGGGTGTCGAACTGGGCGGGCGGGGCCTGCCGGGCGAGCAGTTCGAGGACCGTGAGCAGCGCGTCGGCACCACCGGCTCCGTCCGCGCCGTGCACTGTCATGGCCCCTGCCCCCGTGGTCGAGCGAAATCGGGCACCTGGGAGGAAACCCGTACTGCTCGCCGAAAATAATTCGGCTTCGGGAGTCGGTCAACGGTGAGTTGCCGCACTTCATTCCCGCTGACGGGCGGTCACGCCGCCGGGCGGCGGGCGCACCGCCGCCGCCGCTCAGCCGACGGAGCCCGCCGGGACGAGCCGGGGGCGCGCGGGGCCGTACTGCGCCGTGCCGTACTGGGCGGGGACGTACGGGGCCGGGACGTGCCGGCTGGGGATGTACTGCGTGGGGATCCGGGGGCCGTACGCGGGGCGGCCGGCCGTGTCCCGCACGGCCAGGACCGAGCGCTGGAGCCGGCGGAGCCGCGCCGAGGGCTCCATGCCGCTCTCGCTCTTGAGGGCCGCGCGCAGCCGCTCGTACACGAGGAGGGCCTCGTCGTGCTGGCCGCAGCGCAGCAGGGCGACCATGAGGTGGGCGTGGAGGGGCTCGTTGGTGCGGTAGCGGGCGACGAGTCCGGTGAGTTCGGAGAGGAGTTCGGCGTGCCGGCCGAGGCCCAGCTGCGCTTCCAGCCACTGGTCGAGGACGCTGAGCCGGGACGTCTCCAGTCGCTCGATCTCCCGGCGGAGGCGGGGTCCCGCGGCCACGCCCGCGTAGGGTTCGCCGCGCCACAGGGCGAGTGCCTCGCCGAGGCGGAGGGCGGCCCGGGACAGGTCGCCGGCCTCCATGGCCCGGTAGCCGGCGCCGGCCGCGCGCTCGAACTGCCAGGCGTCGTTGGGGCCACCGCCGGTGTCGAGGCGGTAGCCGCCGGGCTGGGAGACGAGGATCGCGTCGGCGCTGCGCCGGTCCGACCAGCCGGGGCGCGGCTCCGCCGGGTCGGCGCCGCGCAGGGCGCCCGCGATGAGGGTCCGCAGCTCCGCTATGTGCGCCTGCAGTTCGGCGCGGGCGCCGCGGGGCGCGCCGGACGGCCAGAGCTCCTCGGTCAGGACCGTCACGGGGACGACCTGGTCGGCGCTGGCCGTGAGCAGGGCGAGCAGCTGCCGGGGCGCGGCCGCCGTCGGGGTGATCGACACCCCGTTCTCACGTACCGACAGTCCCCCCAGAATCCGGACGTCCACCTTGCCCCCTCAGTGCCTGTGCGGTGTCTGCGCGCGGATGACTCTCGATGATTAGAAAAGACCCCCGTAGTCATGTCAATAAGAAACCGGAGGGTACGGAATGACACTCTTGGATATCGTGGTGATTCACCCTCTTTGTCCGGTTATCTAGGAGTGGGGTTTTCGTCACTGGCGCAGATCTTGTGCATGCCGAAAGACGGTTTCCGGACTCGGGGGTACGCTTTCGAGGGGTCCCCGCGGATGCGGAGGTGGCCTTCACCCACGAGTTCACGCCAGAAACCGGCAGCGGGGTACGGTTTGCCTAGAGCACCGCGGCGGCGGTGAGCAGCCCGAACGCGAGGGTGATCAGAGCCGTACGAACGCGGTGGAAACCGTTCCAGCGCCTCTCGAAGGCGGCCCGGACCGCGGACGGATCGCCCGCCGGATCGCCCGCCGGGGCCTGCTCCGACGCCGCGAGGGCCGTGTTGAGCGGGATGTTCCCGCCGACGGTCACCGCGTGGTTGAGGACCGCCGCCACGAGACCCGCGAGGACCAGCCACTTCTGCGCGTCCGTCCGGCCGTCGACGGGGACGAGGAACGCGGCGGCGGGGAAGGCGACCGCTCCGAGGAAGACCGTGAGGAACACCGGCCTCGGCACGTATTCGTTGATCCGGCGCATCACCGTGACGAACTCCGGGTCCGTCAGACGGGCGAGCGCGGGCATGATCCCGGTCTGGAAGATCAGCAGGAAACCGGCGTAGAGGCCGGTGCTTCCGACGGCGAGGGCGAGCAGCGGGGTGGCCATGCGGCCATTCTGTCCCGCCACCCGCCCCGTGCGTCAGCTGTAGGGATCTCCGGACTTCAACTCGCCTTCCCCGCCGGGGGCTTCGCCCCGCCCGGGGCCGAGCAGTCCGGAGGCCCGCCGGAGGGCGTCGGCCAGCTCGGTGACCACCGCCGAACCCGACCGGTCGGCGATCGCCCCGGCGCGCTTCGCGAGGGCCGGAAGCCCCGGGGCGCCCGGCAGGTCTCCGCCGCGCAGGGCGTCCGCGAAGTAGGCGGCGATCGCGGTCAGCTGCAGGCTGTCGTGGCCGTCGCCCCAGACGTCCCCGGTCAGCGCGGCGGTCCCGAGGGTGCCGGAGCGCTCGTGCGGGGCCCGGGTGGCCGGGTCGAGCCAGCGGACCGTCGCGGTGGCGAGCGGACCGGCGGCTCCGGGACGGGTCTTGACCGCGTACAGCGCGGTGACCGTGTGGCCGGCGCCGACCTCGCCGCCGTCCACCCGGTCGTTCCGGAAGTCGTCGTCGGCGACCGCCCTGTTCTCGTACCCGATGAGCCGGAACTTCTCGACGGTCCGCCGGTCGAAGGCGACCTGCGCCTTGGCGTCCCGGGCGCGCAGCTCCACGTGGGAGGGCAGCTGGTCGACGAAGACCTTCCGGGCCTGCGCCGGGGTGGAGACGTACGTGGTCTGCCCGTCGCCCTTGTCCGCGAGCCGCTCCATGAACTCGTCGCCGTACTCGCTGCCGACCCCGACGCCGAAGAGCGTGATGCCGTACTCCCTGCGCTCCTCGTCGATGCGCGCGAGGATCGGATCGGCCTCGGTGTCGCCGGTGTTGGCGAGCGCGTCGGAGAGCAGCACCACCCGGTTGGTGGCGCCCTTCCGGTGGCCCTCGACGGCGACGTCGTAGCCGGTGCGGACGCCCGCCCCCACGTTGGTGGACGAGCTCGTCGCGAGCGAGCCGACGACCTCGCGGATCCGGTCGCGGGCGCCCCCGACGCGGGTCATGGGCAGCCGGGTCTCGGCCTCGGAGCTGAAGGTGACGAGCGCGATCGAGTCGTCGTCGCGCAACTGGTCGGCGAGCAGCCCGAGGGACTCCTTGACCAGGTCGAGCCGGCCCGGCTCGTCCATCGAGCCGGAGACGTCGACGACGAAGGTGAGGGCGGCGGGCGGGCGTTCGGCGTTCCGGTCCGCGCCCCGGGTGGCGAGCCCGACCCGGAGCAGGGACCAGCCGTCGGCGCCGGTGCGGGCCCCGTCGAGGGTCACGCTGAATCCGTTGTCCTCCGGGCGCGGGTAGTCGGGCCGGAAGCTGTTGACGAACTCCTCGGGGCGCACGGTCGCGGGGTCGGGCAGCCGCCCCTCGGCGAGGGTGCGGCGGGCGTAGCCGTACGAGGCGGTGTCCACGTCCAGCGCGAAGGTGGACAGGTAGTCGGGGGCGGGCGTCGGGGAACGCCGCTCGCCGTCCCGGGGCGCGGCCGTCCCGGTGCGCGCGCCGTCGGGGGCCGCGGGGGCGGGCCGGCCGCCCTTGGGTCCCCCTTCGTCGCCGGCGCGTTCGGTGCCCGCGCCGCATCCGCCGACGGCGAGTCCGGCCGCGAGCAGGGCCGCGACGGCGGCCGGGAACCGGGTTCCGCGACGCCGGCTCCGGCCCTCGTTCTGTCGTTCCATCTCATCTCCCCCTTGTCGTGGGCCACTTGTGAATGTGACGAACGGGAGGCCCGCGGGGAGCAGTCGAAGGAGTTGCGGATGGATCTCGATGCGGCAACGGCGACACGGGTGAAGCGGCGTGGCATGGATTCGCCATCCTTTTCAACAGGGGTTGTCACCGTGTGCAGTCACATGCGTACATGGAGTGGACATCGATCGGGCGGGGGTGGTCAGCGGTGGCAGAGAGCGCGGGCTCCGTGATGCTCGCCCGTTCGGCGATGAACCGGGCCGTGACCGAGGGACAGCGGCCCGCCGGGCGGCCGGTCCGGGGTGCGCGGCGGATCAGTGCCGCACTCGCCGGGCTGGCCGCCTCCGCCCGGCACGAGCTGCTGACCTTCGACGACCCGGTCGCGTCCGCGGGCTTCGCGATCCCCGAGCCGTTCCTGGAGCTGGCGGGAGCGTGCATGCGGGCCGCGGTGGAGCGGGCCGAGGAGGTCAGACGGATCGTCCCGAGGCATGCCCTGCCCCGGCTCGAAGGGGGGCTCCGGTTCCCCGGCCGGGCCCGCCTCGTGGAGACCATCCCGTTCAAGATGATCGTCGTCGACCGGACGGTGGCCGCGATCCCGCTCGATCTGGAGCTGCTGTACAACGGCCTGCTGCTGATCCGGGACCCGGTGGTGGTGCAGGCCCTCGTCCGGACCCATCACGTCTCCTGGGCGGCGGCCGAGGAGCCGGGCCGCGCGGCGGCGCCCCCGCCGCCCCCGTGCGAACTGCCCTCTCAGCTGCGCCCGGTGCTCGACGCCCTCCTGTCGGGGGTCACGGACGAGACGGCGGCCGCCCGGCTCGGCATGTCCGCGCGGACGTACAGCCGCAGGGTGGGCGAGCTGATGGCCGCCCTCGGCACGACGAGCCGCTTCCGCGCGGGCGCGGAAGCGGCTCGAAGGGGGTGGGTGTGAGGAGACCGTAGGGCCCCGGGGGCTACGACACGATGTCCTTGCGGGCGAAGCCGCGGAAGGCGAGCGCGAACAGCACCAGGGCGTACGTCACGGAGATCGCCGTGCCCTTCACCATGCCGCCCCACTCCCACTGGGGCTGGAGCGCGTCGATCCAGGCGAACTGCCAGTGCGCGGGCAGGAAGTCCCGCCAGTCGCCGAGCGCCGTGACGGCGTCCAGGACGTTGCCGACGATGGTCAGGCCGACGGCGCCGCCCACCGCGCCGAGCGGGGCGTCGGTGCGGGTGGACAGCCAGAAGGCGAGTCCCGCGGTGACCAGTTGGGAGGCGAAGACGAAGACGACGGCGATCCCGATCCGCAGCAGGGCGTCCCCGGCGGGGACCGCGCCTCCGGTGGGCAGCCGGAGCGGGCCCCAGCCGTAGGCGACCGTGCCCGCGACCAGGGCCACGAGCGGGAGGAGGACCATCGCGGCCGCGCTGTAGCCGAGGGCGACCGCCAGCTTGGAGGCGAGGAGCCGGGAGCGCGGGACGGGCGCGGCGAGCAGGTACCGCAGGGAGGACCAGCTCGCCTCGGAGGCGACCGTGTCCCCGCAGAACAGCGCCACCGGAATGACGAGGAGGAAACCGGCCGAGACGAAGAGGCAGGTCGCGGCGAAGTTGGCGCCGGAGGCCGTCGCCGTGTCCATCAGGGTGATGCGGCCGTCGCGGCCGCCGCCCTCGGAGCCGCCGATCGCGAAGGCCGCGATCAGCACGAACGGCAGGGCGACGAGGATGCCGCCCATGACGAGGGTGCGGCGGCGCTTCCACTGGCGGAGGGCCTCGACGCGCAGGGGCAGGGTGCGCCCGGGCCGGTAGCCGGGGGCACTCGTCGACGTGGTGGCCGTGGCGGTCACGCGGCTCCTCCGATCAGGGTCAGGAACGCGTCTTCCAGACGCCGGTGGGGGCCGACGCCGGTCAGCGGCACGTCCAGGCGGACGAGTTCGCCGATGAGGGCGGTCGGGTCGGTGCCGTCGAGGCGGACCAGGAGCCCCCCGTCGGCGCGGGTGGCCGCGCCGATGCCGGTCAGGGCGTCGATCTTCGCGACGAGGGCGTCGTCGATCTCCTCGGCCAGGCTCACGAGGAGGGTGTCGCCGGAGCCGGTGATCTCGGCGACCGGTCCGGCCTGCACCAGCTGCCCCCGGTCCATGACGACCAGATGGGTGCAGGACTGCTCGACCTCGGCGAGGAGGTGGCTGGAGACGATGACGGTCCGGCCCCCGGCCGCGTACCGGATCATCACCTCGCGCATCTCGCGGATCTGCGGCGGGTCGAGCCCGTTGGTCGGCTCGTCGAGGATCAGCAGGTCGGGCAGGCCGAGCATGGCCTGGGCGAGGGCGAGGCGCTGCCGCATGCCCTGCGAGTAGGTGCGGACGGCGCGTTCGAGGGCGCCGCCGAGGTTCGCGATCCGCAGGGCCTCGTCGACGTGGGCGTCCTCGGCGGGGCGGCCGGTGGCCTTCCAGTACAGGTCCAGGTTCTCCCGGCCCGACAGGTGCGGCAGGAAGCCGGCGCCCTCGACGAAGGCGCCGACCCGGGAGAGCACCGGGGCGCCCGGCCCGATGGCCTGGCCGAAGACCCGGATCTCGCCCTCGTCGGGGGTGATGAGGCCCATCAGCATGCGCAGGGTGGTCGTCTTGCCCGCCCCGTTCGGGCCGAGGAGGCCGAGGACCTGGCCCTGCTCGACGCGGAAGGAGAGGTCCCGGACGCTGTACCGGTCGCCGCCCCTGTACTTCTTCGACAGGCCGGTGATCTGGAGGGGCACGGCGGCGAGTTCGGGGTCGGGGGCGGGGACGGACGCCCTGCGGCGGGCGGTGAGCAGCAGGGCGGCGGCCCCGGCCAGGCCGAGGAGCGGCAGGCCCCACACCCACCAGGGCAGAGCGGCGGCCTGGGTGGAGAGGCCGGGCGCGGTGGGGACGGTGAGCGGGCCCTCGACGGCGACGGTGTAGCCGGCGGGGACGGCCGGGGAGGCGTAGCCGAGGTCGGTGGCGGCGACGACGAGCCGCAGCCGGTGCCCGGCCTCCACCTCGTGGTCGATCGCGGGCAGGGTCAGCGTGACGCCCTTCCCCGCCTTGGCGCCCTCGACGCGGACGGGGGTGACCAGCTGGGCGGGCAGCACCTGCTGCCGGCCGTCGGGCCCGACGTCGTACACCTTGGCGAAGAGGACGGCGGAGCCGTCGGCCGCGGTGGAGGTGACCTTGACGCGGACGGTCGGGGTGCCGGTGATCCGCAGGGACTCGGTCTGCGGCGCGGCGTCGAAGCGGGCGTGCTGGCCGGGGAAGTCAAGGGAGAGGCCGACGCCGAGGGAGGAGAGTCCGGAGAGTCCGCCGCCGAGGCCGGGGACGGCCGACACGGCGGGCGGTGCGGCGCCCGGCGGGTTGGCGAAGGTCTGCGGCGGCCCGCCGAGGGCGAGGTCCGTGGTGCCGGAGGTGAGCCCCGGGTAGCGGTCGGCGGTCGCGGCGCGGAGGGTGGCCTGCCCGTCCGTGGAGTCGACGCCGCCGGTGCGGCTGACGCGGAAGGCGGGGCCGGTGTCGACGCTGGTGTCGCGCTTCAGCCAGCGGTCGAACCAGGTGGTGATCCGGCGTTCGACGCGCTCGGTCTCGCGGTCGCCGCCGTCGTGGCCGCCGGCGATCCAGTCGACGGCGACGGGGGCGCCGTTGGCCGTGAGGGTGCGGGCCATGGCGTCGGACTGGGCGAGGGTGAAGAGCGAGTCGGACCGGCCCTGGACGAGGAGCGCGGGCACCTTGATCCGGGAGCCGACGGCCGAGGGGCTGCGGGCTTCGAGGAGGGCGCGGGCGGCGGGGTCGGGCTTCCCGGAGACGGCGACGCGCTGGTAGAGGGAGCAGAGTTCGGTGGTGAACCGGCCGCAGGAGGCGGCCTGCGCGGCCCCGGGCCGCCCCGCAGGCCGGGCCCCGGCGGTCCGGTCGGCCCGGCCGGCCGCGGGCGACTCGCCCGTGGAGAAGAAGATCCCGGCCCACAGCTTCTTGAAGACGCCGTTCGGGAAGAGGGCGTCGGCGAGGTTCCAGTAGGTGATCTGGGGGGCGATCGCGTCGACGCGCGGGTCGTGGCCGGCGGCGAGCAGGGAGATCGCGCCGCCGTAGGAGGCGCCGGTGACGCCGACGCGCGGGTCGCCGGGCTCGTCGAGGAGGACCTCGGGGCGGGCGGCGAGCCAGTCGATCAGCTTCCGGACGTCCTCGACCTCGTGGCGGGGGTCGTTGAGGCCGATCTCGCCGGTGGAGGCGCCGAAGCCGCGGGCGGACCAGGTGAGGACGGCGTAGCCGTCGCGGGCGAGGCCCTCGGCCTGGGCGCGGACGTCTTCCTTGGAGCCGCCGAAGCCGTGGCCGAGGAGGACGGCGGGGCGCCGGCCGCCGGAGCCGTCGGTGAAGTACGAGGTGTCGACGCGCACCCCGTCGATGTCGAGGGCCCGGTCCGCGCGCCGCACGGGCGGCGCCTCGTCCGTGGCGACGGCGGTCCAGGTGCCGGCGCCGGCGAGGACGGCGAGGACGGCGGTGACCGCGGCCCACCGGGGAAGTCGGAGTCGCATGGCGTCGAGCCTAGGGGCTGCCGCCGGGGGACGCGGCTGTCCGAGGAGGGAGATCGACGGCCTTCTCAGGTCGTACGCGGCACGGTCCGCGTACCGCGCCCGCTGTACGCGGACACGGGGAAGGCCCCCGGGGTGTGCTGTCCCGCACCCCGGGGGCCGTTCTCGGGACGGGGCCCGTCAGTGGTTGCGCGGGAAGCCCAGGTCGACGCCCGCCGGGGCCTCGGACGGGTCCGGCCAGCGGGTGGTGACGACCTTGCCGCGGGTGTAGAAGTGCACGCCGTCGTTGCCGTAGATGTGGTGGTCGCCGAAGAGCGAGTCCTTCCAGCCGCCGAAGGAGTGGTAGCCCACCGGCACCGGGATCGGCACGTTCACGCCGACCATGCCGGCCTGGACCTCCAGCTGGAAGCGGCGGGCGGCGCCGCCGTCGCGGGTGAAGATCGCGGTGCCGTTGCCGAACGGCGAGGCGTTGATGAGGGCGAGGCCCTCCTCGTACGTCTCGGTGCGCAGCACGCAGAGGACCGGGCCGAAGATCTCGTCCTGGTAGGCCTTGGCCGTGGTCGGCACGTGGTCCAGGAGGGAGAGGCCGATCCAGTGGCCGTTCTCGTGGCCGTCGACGGTGTAGCCGGTGCCGTCGAGGACGACCTCGCAGCCCTCGTCCGCCGCGCCCTTCACGTACGAGGCGACCTTGTCGCGGTGGACGGCCGTGATGAGCGGGCCCATCTCGGAGGTGGGGTCGTTGCCGGGGCCGATCTTGATCTTCTCGGCGCGCTCGCGGATCTTCTGGACGAGCTCGTCGCCGATGGAGCCGACGGCGACGACCGCGGAGATCGCCATGCAGCGCTCGCCGGCGGAGCCGTACGCCGCGGAGACGGCCGCGTCGGCGGCGGCGTCGAGGTCGGCGTCGGGGAGGACCAGCATGTGGTTCTTGGCGCCGCCGAGCGCCTGGACGCGCTTGCCGTTGGCGGAGGCGGTGGTGTGGATGTACCTGGCGATCGGGGTCGAGCCGACGAAGGAGATCGCGGAGACGTCCGGGTGCTCCAGGAGGCGGTCGACGGCCACCTTGTCGCCGTGGACGACGTTGAAGACGCCGTCCGGGAGGCCCGCCTCGGCGAGCAGCTCGGCGATCTTCAGGGAGGGCGACGGGTCCTTCTCGCTGGGCTTGAGGATGAAGGTGTTGCCGGTCGCGATGGCGATCGGGAACATCCACATCGGCACCATGGCCGGGAAGTTGAAGGGCGTGATGCCGGCGACGACGCCGACGGGCTGGCGGATGGACGCCACGTCCACGCGGTTCGACACCTGGGTGGAGAGCTCGCCCTTGAGCTGGGTGGTGATGCCGCAGGCCAGGTCGACGATCTCCAGGCCGCGGGCGACCTCGCCGAGCGCGTCCGAGTGGACCTTGCCGTGCTCGGCGACGATCAGCTCGGCGATCGCGTCGCGGTTGGCGTCGAGCAGCGCGCGGAACTTGAAGAGGATCGTGGTGCGCTGGGCGAGCGAGGAGGTGCCCCAGGTGGCGAAGGCGTCCTTCGCGGCGGCGACGGCCGCGTCGACCTCCTCCACCGAGGCGAGGGCGACCCGCATGGTGACGGCACCGGTGGCCGGGTCGGTGACCGGGCCCCAGTTGCCCGACGTGCCCTCGACGGTCTTGCCACCGATCCAGTGGTGGACGCTCTTCGTCATGACGAGTTACTCCTTCAGAGATGGCGGCGTCGGGCGGTGACGTGCCGGTCGTACTCCTCGCGGGCCTTGACCGCCGACGGGCGGGTCGAGATCTCGGCCACGGGCACATCCCACCACGCCTGGGCCGGGGGCGGGCCCGACACACTGTCTGCCGTTTCGGTCTCGACGTAGACACATGTGGGATCCGTGGCCGCCCGGGCGTCCGCGAGGGCTTCCCGCAGGTCACGGATGGTGCGGGGGCGTAGTACGCGCATCCCGAGGGAGGCCGCGTTGGCCCCGAGGTCGATGGGGAGCGGGGGGCCGGTGAAACCTCCGTCGTCGGCCCGCAGGCGGTAGTCGGTGCCGTACCGCTCGGCGCCGACGGCCTCGGAGAGACCTCCGATGGAGGCGTACCCGTGGTTCTGGAGGATCACCAGTTTCAGCGGGAGCCGTTCCTGCACGGCGGTGACGATCTCGGTGGGATTCATCAGGTACGTGCCGTCTCCGACGAGCGCCCAGACGGGCCGGCCGGGGGCGGCGAGGAGGGTGCCGACGGCGGCGGGGATCTCGTAGCCCATGCAGGAGTAGCCGTACTCGACGTGGTACTGCTCCGGGGAGCGGGTCCGCCACAGCCTGTGGAGGTCGCCGGGGAGCGAGCCGGCGGCGTTGATCAGGATGTCGCTGGCGTCGACCAGAGTGTCGAGTACGCCGAGGACCTGGGTCTGGGTGGGCCGGGCGTCCTCGTCGGGGGCGGCGTACGCGGCGTCGACGCGGGCCTCCCAGCGGAGCTTCTCCTCGGCGTACTCGTGGACGTAGTGCGCGGTGACGTGGTGCTGCTCCAGGAGCGCGTGGAGCTGTTCCAGGCCCTCGCGGGCGTCGGCGACGAGCGGGAGCGCCGCCATCTTGTGGGAGTCGAAGGCAGTGATGTTGAGGTTGACGAACCGTACGCCGGGGTGGCCGAAGAGGGTGCCGGAGGCGGTGGTGAAGTCGGTCCAGCGGGTGCCGACGCCGAGGACCAGGTCGGCGGTGCGGGCCAGGTGGTCGGCGACGGCGGTGCCGGTGTGGCCGATGCCGCCGACGTCCTGGGGGTGGTCGTGCGGCAGCGATCCCTTGCCGGCCTGGGTGGAGGCGACCGGGATGCCGGTCCGGGCGGCGAGGTCGGAGAGGGCCTCCTCGGCCGCGCTGTGGCGGACGCCGCCGCCGGCGACGATGAGCGGACGGGTGGCGCGGGCGATCGCCGCGGCCGCCGCGTCCAGTTCGTCCTCGTCCGGGGAGGGGCGGCGGACCCGCCAGACCCGCTCGGCGAAGAACTTCTCCGGCCAGTCGTACGCCTCCGCCTGGACGTCCTGGGGCAGGGCGAGGGTCACGGCGCCGGTCTCGGCGGGGTCGGCGAGGACCCGGACGGCGGCGAGGGCGGCCGGGACCAGGGCCTCGGGGCGGGTGACCCGGTCGAAGTACCGGGAGACGGGGCGGAGGCAGTCGTTGACGGAGACGTCGCCCGCGTACGGGAGTTGGAGCTGCTGGAGGACGGGGTCGGCGGGGCGGCCGGCGAAGGTGTCGCCGGGCAGCAGCAGGACCGGGAGGTGGTTGATCGTGGCGAGGGCGGCGCCGGTGACGAGGTTGGTGGCGCCGGGGCCGATGGAGGTGGTGACGGCGTGCGCGGAGAGCCGGTTCGTCCGGCGGGCGTGGCCGACGGCGGCGTGGACCATGGCCTGTTCGTTGCGGCCCTGGTGGAAGGGCATGTGCTCCTCCTCGACCAGCGCCTGGCCGATCCCGGCGACGTTCCCGTGGCCGAAGATCCCCCAGGTGGCGGCGACGAGCCGCTGCCGGACGCCGTCGCGCTCGGTGTACTGGGCGGCGAGGAAGCGGACGAGGGCCTGCGCGACGGTGAGCCTCATGCGTATCCCTCCGTGTGGTCGGGGTGGAAGCAGATCTTCCACTCCCGTTCGGGGCCGGGGCCCGCCATGACGTTGAGGTAGTAGAGGTCGTGCCCCGGCTGGGCGATGGAGGGCCCGTGCCAGCCGTCGGGGACGAGGACCGCGTCGCCGCCCCGGACCTCGGCGAGGAGCTCGGCGCCGCCGGGCCGGGAGGGCGAGATCCGCTGGTAGGCGAGGCCGCCCGGGCCGGCGATCTCGTAGTAGTAGATCTCCTCCAGGACGGACTCGGCGCCCGGGCGGTGCTCGTCGTGCTTGTGCGGCGGGTAGGAGGACCAGTTCCCGCCGGGCGTGACGACCTCGACGGCGATGAGCCGGTCGCAGGCGAAGGCGTCCGCCGAGGCGAAGTTCCGCACGCGGCGGGCGCGGTTGCCGCTGCCCCGGGTCTCGACGGGAACCTCCGGCGCGGGGCCGTAGCGGGCGGGGAGTCGTCGCTCGCACTTCGCTCCTGCCAAAGCGAAGCGGCCTCCCGCGCCGGAGGCGATCTGGGCGTGGGCGTCGCGGGGCACGTAGGCGAAGTCGCTCACCCCGTCGAACACGCTCGCGCGGCCCAGGAGTTCGATGGTCTCGCCGTCGACGCGCACGCTACAGGCACCGGAGAGGGGAAGCACGGCCCATTCGGAATCCCCGCTCTCGAAGGAGTGGATCTCCCCCGGTCCGAGGACGAGGACCCGCAGTGCGGAGTACGCCCATCCGGCCCGTCCGGGGTCGATGTCGACGGCGTACGGCCCCCGGGCGGCGGCCCCGGCGGGGAGGTGGAGGGAAGCGGGAGCGGGGTTCATGCGCTGATCCCTACCCCTTCTCCGGGAGCGTTCCCGTGCCCGCCGCGAGGGCTTCGGCGATCTCCGTGGCGTCCGGCATGGCGGAGGAGCAGGCGAGGCGGCCCGCGACGATCGCGCCGGCGGCGTTCGCGTGGCGCAGGACCGTGCCGAGGTCCCGGCCGGCGAGCAGCCCGTGGACGAGCGCCCCGCCGAAGGCGTCGCCCGCGCCGAGCCCGTTGACGACCTCGACCGGCAGCGGCGGCACCTCGGCGCGGGTGCCGTCGGCGGCGAGCGCGAGGACGCCCGCGGGGCCCTGTTTGACGACGGCGAGCCGGACCGCGCCGGTCGCGAGGAGGGCGCGGGCGGCGGCCTCCGGCTCCCGTTCCCCGGTGGCGACCTCGCACTCGTCGAGGTTGCCGACGGCGACGGTCGCGTGCCGCAGCGCCTCGGTGTAGTACGGGCGGGCCGCCGCCGGGTCCGTCCAGAACATCGGCCGCCAGTCCAGGTCGAGGACCGTCGTCCCCCGGCCGGACCTGGCCCGCAGCGCCTCCAGGGTCGCGGTGCGGCTGGGTTCGGCGCACAGTCCGGTGCCGGTCGCCCAGAAGACGCGGGCGGCGCGGATCGCGTCGAGGTCCAGCTCGTGGGGCCGGATCTCCAGGTCGGGGGCGCGGGGGCGGCGGTAGAAGTACAGCGGGAAGTCGTCGGGCGGGAAGAGCGCGCAGAAGGTCACGGGGGTGGGGTGCTCGGGGACCTCGGTCACCCAGCGGTCGTCCACGTCGAAGCCCTTGAGCTCGCGGCGCAGGTAGGTGCCGAAGGGGTCGGCGCCGGTGCGGGAGACGAGCGCGGTGCGGCGGCCGAGGCGGGCGGCGGCGACGGCGACGTTGGCCGCGGAGCCGCCGAGGAACTTGCGGAAGGTCTCGACCCGGTCGAGTCCGACGCCGGTCTGGAGCGGGTAGAGGTCCACGCCGAGGCGTCCCATGGCGATCAGGTCGTACGGCTCCGTCTCCACGCGCCACCTCTCGGTCGGGCCGCCGTCGGCTCCGCATCCAGGTCTAACCGTCCACCGGGAGGCGTGTCAACGATATGTCCGGACATTCGGACGACCGGACCGGACCGCTTGACGGTGCTCTCGGGGCGCCGTCAAGGTGGCACTCATGACGAAGCCGTCGCCGCAGCCGTCGCCACCGTCCCGGATCCGTGTCGGATCGGCCCCCGACTCGTGGGGGGTGTGGTTCCCCGACGATCCCCGGCAGGTGCCGTGGCAGCGGTTCCTCGACGAGGTGTCGGGCGCCGGCTACACGTGGATCGAGCTGGGTCCGTACGGCTATCTGCCCACCGATCCGGCCGTCCTCGCGGAGGAGACCGCGCGGCGCGGGCTGCGGGTCTCGGCGGGGACCGTCTTCACCGGACTGCACCACGGCCCGGACGTCTGGGACCGGACCTGGGCACACGTCGCGGAGAACGCCGCCCTCGCGCAGGCGATGGGGGCGGGCCACCTGGTGGTCATCCCGTCGTTCTGGCGGGACGACAGGACCGGGGAGGTCCTGGAGGAGCCGACGCTCACCGCCGGGCAGTGGCGGGACCTGACCCGGCTGACGGAGCGTCTGGGGCGGGAGGTGCGCGAGCGGTACGGGCTGCGGATCGTGGTCCATCCGCACGCCGACACCCACATCGACGGCGAGGAGAGCGTGACGCGCTTCCTCGACGCCACCGACCCGGACGCGGTCGCGCTCTGCCTGGACACCGGGCACTACGCGTACGCCGGCGGGGACAGCGTCAGGCTGATCGAGACGTACGGGGAGCGGATCGGCTACCTCCACCTCAAGCAGGTCGACCCGGAGGTGCTGGCCGGGGTGGTGGCCGAGGGGGTGCCGTTCGGCCCGGCCGTGGCGCGGGGCGTGATGTGCGAGCCGCCGTCCGGGGTGCCCGCGCTCGAACCGGTGCTCGCCGCCGCGTCGGCGCTGGACGTTGACCTGTTCGCGATCGTCGAGCAGGACATGTACCCGTGCGACCCGGACGTGCCGTACCCGATCGCCCTGCGGACCCGGCGCTTCCTCCGCTCCTGCGGCGTATGACGGGGGCACGGCCCGGCGCATACCGCTCTGACCAGGGGTGACGCACGCGGACACACCGGTGGGCGTGTGTGCCGCTTCCGTCACACGGGTCCCTCCGCCGTCACGCATGTCCCGGTTACGCGGGCTTTGCGTCACAGGCGTTCGACAGCCGCTCCCCTCCTGTCGGGAGGGGCGTTGCACGGGGCACAGGCTGGTTGATCGCTTGATCGCAACCGCACGCCCGCAGCGCCCCCGAACGGCACCCCCGCCGCCGCTGCGCGGCGCGCAGGGAGGTACCGGGCATGACGGACAGAAGGCTCTGGTCGTACAAGGACATCGCCGCACACATCAAGGTGCAGCCCGACACGGTCCGCTCCTACCGGAAGCACGGGCTTCTTCCGGCACCGGACCACGTGGAGTCGGGCAAGCCCTACTGGTACGCGGCCACGATCCACGCCTGGGTCGCGAGCCGCCCCGGCAACCGGGCCCGCCGCGACTGACGCCGCCCCGCGCGTACGGCGCCGGACCCGGGGAGCTCCGGGTCCGGCGCCGTACGCGCGGGGGGGGGGCGGAGGGGGGCGGAAGCCCGGAGGGCCGTGGACCCCGGGCCCCTGCGCCCCGGCCGCCGCGACCGTCAGACGAGCGCGTCGTAGACGTTCCAGCCCCAGCCGATCCGCTGCCGGACCGGACCGGGCACGGCGCCCTCGGCCGCGACGGAGTACGTCGTGTCGTACGCCCAGACGTCACCGTTCCTGTCCCGCGCGACGACGTCGTCCTCCGTCCAGCGGCCCAGGTCGGGGGTGGACGTGATCGCGCTGTAGGTGTTCCAGCCGCCGCCGACCCGCACCCTCGGGCGGAAGGGCTTGACCGAGGCCTCCCAGTCGGCGCTGACGGTGTGCTTCCACAGCACACCGCTCGCGTCGCGGGTCAGCACCCCGTCCCCCGTGCCCGTCCAGGCCGTGTAGATGTTCCAGCCGGCGCCGACCCGCTCCCGGGGCCAGAAGGACGTGGACGGCTCACCGCTCCTGTGCCGGAAGTTCCACAGGACGCCGGCGGTGTCCCTGGCGAGCATGCCGTCCCCGTAGCCGGTGATCGCGGTGTAGATGTTCCAGCCGGCGCCGAGCCGGACGCGCGGCTTGAACGGCGCCGCGGGGTTCCCCGAGCCCTCGTGGAACCAGAGGACGCCGGCCCTGTCACGGCCGAGCACATCGCCCCTGCCGTCCGCGTAGGTCGGCGTGAGCCGGGTGACCAGCGAGTACGTGTTCCAGCCTCCCCCCACCCGCGTGCGGCCCGTCAGGGTCGGAACGTCCTTGCCCAGGGACTCGTACCGCCACAGGACGCCGTTCCTGTCCCGTGCGTGGAAGGCGCCCCGCATGCTCCGGTCCGGGGTGCCGCGGTCGATGACGAACCCGGCCGCGCCGCTCGCCACCGTGGCGGCGGAGGCGTCCACGACCTCGAAGCGGCCGTCGAGGGAGGGCGCCAGGTAGGGGGCGATCCAGTCCTCCACGGCGAACGTGACGTCGTACGTGAGCGTTCCGGCAGCGGCGACGGCCGGAAGGTCGAGCACGAGGGCCAGTTCGGTGACGTCGGGGTGGGTCGGCACCTCCCAGGAGACCGGCACCGCCGGGGCGCCGTTCGCGGAGACCGTGGAGTGCACGGAGCTGGCCACGTTCTCCGGGCCGCTGTCCATCGGAGGGTTCTCCAGGGGAAGGACGAGCCGGGCCCGCACCTGGCCGGTCACCTCGGCCGGCAGGCTCACGTCGAACCGGCTGCTCACGGGGGCGCCGCTCCCGACGCGGAAGGTGGGACGGCCGCCCGCCTGGACCACCGTCCCCGTCGAGGCCGCCTCCGCCGCCGCCCGGACGGGAGCGGCGGAGGCCGCCGCTCCCCCGAGCACCGTCGGCGCGAAGCCGACGGCCAGGGCCGTCGCCAGGATCAGAGTCTTGCGCGTGCGTGCCACGAAGTGCCCATCTGTTCGCGGGTCATGAGCGGAGGGGCGTCGCCTCCCGCCGCTTCTCGGACACTTCTTCGACACCCGGGGTCTGCTCAGGGTTGTACGAGTCCGTCTCGCTGATCCCGAAGCGGTCGTGGAAGCGGCGCAGCGGTGCCGGCGCCCACCAGGTGAGACGGCCGGTCAGCTTCATCACGGAGGGGACGAGGAGGCTGCGGACGACCATCGCGTCCATGAGGACGGCGAGCGCGACGCCGAGTCCGAGCATCTTGGTGTTGGTGACGCGGGAGGTGCCGATGGCGACCATGACGACGGCGAGGATCACGGCGGCGGCGGTGATGAGGCCGCCGGTGTGGCGCAGTCCGAAGCGGACGGAGTGCTCGTGGTCGCCGGTGGCGTCGTACTCCTCCTTGATGCGGGAGAGCAGGAACACCCCGTAGTCCATGGAGAGTCCGAAGGCCACGCAGAACATGAGGACGGGCAGGGTGGTCTCGATGTCGCCGGTGGAGGTGAAGCCGAGGAGGCCGGCGAGGTGCCCCTCCTGGAAGACCCAGACGACGGCGCCGAACATCGCCGTGAGGCTGAGGGCGTTGAGGAGGACGGCCTGGACCGGGATGACGAGGCTGCCGGTGAGCAGGAAGACGAGGAGCAGGGTGACGAGGACGATGATCCCGGCCGCCCAGGGCAGCCGCTCGGCTATCGCGTCCTTGGAGTCGACGAGGACGGCGGCCGGTCCGGTGACGGAGGTGGCGAACGGCGCCTCGGCCGTGCGCAGTTCCCCGACGACCCGCTGGGCGCCCGCGCCGACGGTCTCGCCGTCGGGCACCACGGTGAAGTAGGCGGCGCCGCCGCCGTCGGTGACGGGCCCCTCGGCCCGGGCGACGCCGTCGAGGGCGGAGATCCGCTCGCGGTAGTCGGCGTACTGCGCGGGGGTCGCGGCCCCTTCGGCGAGGACGGTGATGCCGCCGCCCGGGTTGCCGGGGAAGCCGTCCCGCAGCTCGTCCTGGACGACCCGGGAGGAGGCGGTGACGGGGAGCTGGCGGTCGTCGGCGGTGCCGAACTTCACGCCCAGGAAGGGCAGTCCGAGCAGGACGAGTCCGGCGGTGGTGACGACGGCGAAGACGGGCGCCCGGCGCATCACCAGGGCGGCGGCCCGCCCCCAGCCCGCGCCGTCGCCGGCCTCCTTCGGTGCCCGGCCGCGCCGGAGGAGGCGCCGCAGGTCGAGGGCGTTGACCCGGTCGCCGAGCAGCACGAGGGCGGCCGGGAGCAGGGTGAGCGCGGCGGTGGCGGCGAGCAGGACGACGGCGATCCCGGCGTACGCGAAGGAGCGCAGGAAGTACTGCGGGAAGACCAGCATCGCGGCCAGCGAGACGGCGACGGTCAGGGCGGAGAAGAGCACGGTCCGTCCGGCCGTGCGCAGGGTGGTGCGGACGGCGGTGTGGGTGTCGGCGCCCGCGGCGAGCTCCTCGCGGTAGCGGCGGACCACGAACAGGGCGTAGTCGATGGCGAGTCCGAGCCCGAGGGCGGTCGTCAGGTTCTGCGCGAAGACGGAGACGTCGGTGAACTCGGTGAGGCCGCGCAGGACGGCGTTGGTGCCGAGGATGGCGACGATGCCGACGCCGAGCGGCAGGAGGGCGGCGACGGCGCTGCCGAAGACCATGACGAGCAGGACGAGGGTGACGGGCAGGGCGATGAGCTCGGCCCGCAGCAGGTCCTCCTGGATGACGTTCTGCATCTCGTGGCGGACGGCGAGTCCGCCGCCGAGGGAGACCTCGACGGGGCCGTGGGTGCCCCGGTAGGTCGGGGCGATCCGGTCGAGGACGGCGGCGGCGTCCTTCTCCTCGCCGGGTATCCGGGCGGCGATCACGGCCTGGTGGCCGTCCTCGGAGCGGAGGGCGGGCGAGCCGGTGGACCAGTAGGAGCCGACGCCCTCGACGCCCGGTTCGGCGTCGAGCCGCTCGGCGAGCCTCCGGGCCTCGGCGACGACGGCGGGGGCGTCGACGGCGGCGGCTCCCCCCGCGGTCCGGGCCCCGGCCGCGTCGACGAGGAGGAGCACGTTCGGCTGGGAGCCGGGGAACTGCCGCTCCAGGGCCTCGGTGGCGTACGTGGACTCGGCGGCCGGGTCCTCCCAGCCGCCGCTGCCCATGCGGTCGGCGACGCCGCCGCCCGCCAGGACGGCGAGGGCGGTGAGCACGAGGGCCACCAGGAGGGTGAGGCGCGGCCGGGCGGTGACGAACCGCGTCCATCCGCCGCCGCGCCCGCCCCCGTGCGCTGATTTCTTGACTTCGGACATGACGCGGTGTCCCCTTCACCGTGGCCCCTGCACGCGCTTCCCGGCAGGTCGCAGGGGCCGCCCATTGCCATAGACTGGCAAACACGAGTGATCACTCGCGTTTCTCAAGAATGCGAGCGACCTCTCGTGTTTGTCAAACGTGCCGAGGAGAGCTGGGGACAGCCATGTCCGGAGACGTGTCCGAAGAACCGAAGCCGCGCCGCCGCCAGGCCCGCGGCGAACGCCGTATCGCGCAGCTCCTCCAGGCCGCCGCGAAGGTCTTCTGCGCGTCCGGGTACACGGCGACCAGCACCAACGCGATCGCCCGGGAGGCGAGCGTGTCGCCCGGCACGCTCTACCAGTACTTCCCGAACAAGGAGGCCATCGCGATAGAGCTCGGCGAGCGCCTCCTGAACGAGATGCGGGAGGCACACGGCCAGGCGTTCACCCCGGAGAACCTCGCGCTGCCGCTGCCCGAGATGCTGGACGTCGTCGTCGACCCGCTGATCGCCTTCAACTGCGAGAACCCGGTCTTCCTCGCCCTGATGCACGGCTCCGAGGTGCCCGGCCGGATCGCCGAGGAGCACGACGCCCTGCACGCCGGCCTGCTGGCCTCGGTGCAGGGGGTGATCGGGCACTACGCCCCGGCGCTCTCCGCCGCCGAGCGCGCCCGGATCGCCGGCATGACCTTCGCGATCTTCAAGGGCGGACTGGGGCTCGTCCTGGCCGCGCCCGAGGGCCCCGAGCGGGACGCGACGATCGCCGAGCTGAAGACCGTCCTCCTGCGCTACCTCTCCCCCCTGGTCGAGACCCCGGTCACCACGTCTCCGCCCCGCTGACCGACTCCGGGGGCCGCACCCCCTCGCCGGGAGCCGCCCCCGCCCCCTTCCGCGCCCGCGACTTCATCGCGAGCAGCGGGAAGACGAGGACGGAGAGCATGGCGGCCCCGACGAGCGCCGCCGCCTCGCCGGCCGCCATCTCCTTGTCCTCCACGCCGATGGTGGTGATGGCGACGACGAGCGGCAGCGCCGTGGAGCCGTACAGGACGAGGCCGCGCCGCTCCTCGCGGTCGAGGTCGCGCGGGGCGAGGAGCCGGATCGGCCCGCCGCGCACCACCAGGAAGAGCACCAGGAAGACCGGCAGCAGGAGCAGGGTCCGGCCCCCGCCCAGGAGCGAGTCGAGGTCGAACTCGATCCCGGTGACGACGAAGAAGACGGGGACGAGGAAGCCGAAGCCGACGCCCTCGACCTTCTCCAGGATCTGCGGCCCGGACTCGGGTGCCGCCCCGGTCAGCACGAGCCGGGTGATGAGTCCTGCCGCGAAGGCGCCGAGCAGCACGTCGAGCCCGAGGGCCGTCGAGGCCCCGAGCATCAGGGCGAGCAGCAGGAAGACGAAGCGGACCGCGAACTGGCCGCTGCTGTGCAGCGTCCTGGCGATGACCTTCGAGAACCACGGCGGGCGGGGCCGCAGCGCCCAGAGCACGGCCCCCGCCGTGAGCGCGGCGAAGACGGCGAGGACGGCGGTGGACTCGGCGGCGCCCCGCCCGCTGAGCAGCAGCGACATGGCGATGATCGGGCCGAACTCGCCGACCGCCCCGAAGGCCATGACGACCGAGCCGAACCGCCCGTGGAGGTCGCCGGTATCCCGCAGCACCGGCAGGACGGTGCCGAGCGCGGTGCTGGTCAGGGCGACGCCGATGAAGACGCCCTTGGTGTAGCCGCCGCCGAGCAGGACGCCCGTGGCGAGCCCGAGGCCGAGGGCGATCACCCAGGCCCACACGGAACGCCGGAGGGTGTCGCCGCGGACCTTGCCGAACTCGATCTCGTACCCGGCGAGGAAGATCAGCATGGCGAGGCCGAGCTGGGAGAGTCCGTCGATCAGCGCGTCGGGCCGGGCCCAGTCGAGGACGTCGGGGCCGATGAGGATGCCGAGCAGGATCTCGAAGATGACGAGGGGGACGGGGAGCCTGCGCCCCACCGCGTAGGCCAGCAGCGGCGCCAGGACGGCGATCGCCATGATCAGGATGAGCGTGCTCCCCGAATGCGACATGTCGGGTATTTACCATGGGCCCGGGCCAGGATCCGGCCGCCCTGCCCGCCTTCGGCACCCCGGAGTGGAATTTATACCCCCTAGGGGTATAGGCTCGTGACCGTAAGACACTGGATCCCCAGGAGGAGAGCGCCATGTCCGCAGAGACGAAGACCGAACTCACCACCGTCTACCAGGTCAAGGGCATGACCTGCGGCCACTGCGAGGGCGCGGTCTCCGGCGAGATCTCCGCGATCCCCGGCGTCTCCTCCGTCACCGCCGTCGCCAAGACCGGCGAGGTCACCGTCGTCTCCGAGGCCCCCCTCGACCGCGAGGCCGTCGCCGCCGCCGTGGACGAGGCCGGCTACGAGCTGGTCTGAGACCCCCCGCCGAACAGGCGCCGCAGGGCCGTACCGTTACCTGGTACGGCCCTGCTCCCCTTTGGAACCCGCACATGCCAAGCATCACCGTCACCGAGCTGACGATCGGCGGGATGACCTGCGCCTCCTGCGCCGCCCGCGTCGAGAAGAAGCTCAACCGGATGGACGGCGTCACCGCCACCGTCAACTACGCCACCGAGAAGGCGCACGTCGAGCACGCGCCGGACGTCGGCGTCGACGAGCTGATCGCCACCGTCGTGAGGACGGGCTACACCGCCGAGGAACCCGCCCCGCCGGCGGAGGAGCCGGACGAGCCGGAGGACCCCGAGCTCGCCTCCCTCCGGCAGCGGCTCACCGTCTCCGCGCTCCTCGCGGCGCCCGTGGTCCTGCTCGCCATGGTCCCCTCGCTCCAGTTCGACGACTGGCAGTGGCTCTCGCTCACCCTCGCCTCCCCCGTCGTCGTCTGGGGCGGACTGCCCTTCCACCGGGCCGCCTGGACCAACCTCCGGCACGGCGCCGCCACCATGGACACCCTCGTCTCGGTCGGCACCCTCGCCGCGTACGGCTGGTCCCTCTGGGCCCTCTTCCTCGGCGACGCCGGCATGCCCGGCATGCGGCACGGCTTCGACCTCACCGCCGACCGCGCCCACGCCTCCTCCGCGATCTACCTGGAGGTCGCCGCCGGGGTCGTCACCTTCATCCTCCTCGGCCGGTACCTGGAGGCCCGCGCCAAGCGGAAGGCCGGCTCCGCGCTGCGGGCCCTGATGGAGCTCGGCGCCAAGGACGTGGCGGTGCTGCGCGCGGGCGCGGAGGTGCGGATCCCGGTCGACGAGCTCCGCACCGGCGACCTCTTCGTCGTGCGCCCCGGGGAGAAGATCGCCACCGACGGCACGGTCGCCGAGGGCGCCTCCGCCGTCGACGCCTCCCTGCTCACCGGTGAGTCGCTGCCCCTGGACGTCGCCCCCGGCTCCGCCGTCACCGGCGGCTGCGTCAACGTCTCGGGCCGTCTCGTCGTCGAGGCCACCCGGATCGGCGCCGACACCCGGCTCGCCCGGATCGCGAAGCTCGTCGAGGAGGCCCAGAGCGGCAAGGCCGAGGTGCAGCGGCTCGCCGACCGGATCTCCGCCGTCTTCGTCCCGGTGGTCCTCCTCATCGCCCTCGCCACCCTCGTGGTCTGGCTCCTCGCCACCGACGACGTCACCGCCGCCTTCACCGCCGCCGTGGCCGTCCTGATCATCGCCTGCCCCTGCGCCCTGGGCCTGGCCACCCCGACCGCCCTCATGGTCGGCACCGGCCGCGGCGCCCAGCTCGGCATCCTCATCAAGGGCCCCGAGGTCCTGGAGTCCACCCGCCGCGTCGACACGGTCGTCCTCGACAAGACCGGCACGGTCACCACCGGCCGCATGCGGCTGACCGGCGTGCACGTGCACGGCGGGCGGTACGGCACCGACTCCGCCGACGAGACCGAGCTGCTGCGGCTCGCCGGCGCCCTGGAGCACTCCTCCGAGCATCCGGTCGCCCGCGCGATCGCGGCCGGCGCCGCCGAGCGCTGCGGGGAGCTCCCCACGCCGAAGGCCTTCGAGAACGTGCCCGGCCTCGGCGTGCGCGGCTCCGTCGACGGCCGGCTCGTCCTCGTCGGGCGCGCCGCCCTGCTCGCGGCCGAGGGCGTCGAGGCGCCCGCGACGACGGAGCCCGGCGCCGTCCACGTCGCCTGGGACGGGGTGGCCCGGGGCACCCTGACCGTCGCCGACACCGTCAAGGACACCAGCGCCGAGGCGGTCGCCCGGCTGCGGGCCCTGGGGCTGCGGCCGGTGCTGCTCACCGGGGACCACCGGACGGTCGCGGAGGCGGTGGCGGCCGAGGTGGGCATCGACGAGGTGATCGCGGAGGTGCTGCCCGAGGAGAAGGCCGAGGTGGTCCGGCGGCTCCGGGCGGAGGGCCGTACGGTCGCGATGGTGGGCGACGGGGTGAACGACGCCGCCGCGCTCGCCGGCGCCGACCTCGGGCTCGCGATGGGGACGGGCACCGACGCGGCCATCGAGGCGAGCGACCTGACGCTGGTCCGGGGCGACCTGCGGGTCGCGGCGGACGCCATCCGGCTGGCCCGGCGGACCCTGGCGACGATCCGGGGAAACCTGGGCTGGGCCTTCGGCTACAACCTCGCCGCGCTCCCCCTGGCGGCGGCCGGGCTCCTCAACCCGATGATCGCGGGCCTGGCCATGGCCTTTTCGTCCGTGTTCGTCGTTTCCAACAGCCTGCGACTGCGCCGGTTCAAGTGAATTCGCTTACGTATGAGGCACAGGACCTTCACAAAGAGATCTAGATCACAGATATTGGGGGGTAACCATCTGGGCTGTTCGCGAGTCTAAGTGGGCGATGCCAAGAACGTCTTGGGGGACGTTCATGGGATGTCTTGGGGGACGTCCCAGGCAAGCGCGGCCGGGGCACGTGCACGGGGAGCTTTGAGCGGCCCTCCCGTACGTACCCCGGCAGACCGCGCGTCGGACGCCCGGCCCGGATCCCGTGGGGGGAATCCGCACCGGGATATGGAAAGCGCCCCGCTCGCCGACCCGTGGGGGGATCGGCGGCGGGGCGCTTTTCGCACTCTCCTCAGGGCTCGGTGAGCCGAAGGGGCGCGTCAGCCGGGGTTCAGCGGGCCTCGACCGGGACGAAGTCGCGGTGGACCTCGCCCGTGTAGATCTGGCGCGGGCGGCCGATGCGGGAGCCCGGCTCCTTGATCATCTCGTGCCACTGGGCGATCCAGCCGGGGAGCCGGCCGAGCGCGAAGAGCACGGTGAACATCTCGGTCGGGAAGCCCATCGCGCGGTAGATGAGGCCCGTGTAGAAGTCCACGTTCGGGTAGAGGTTGCGCGAGACGAAGTACTCGTCGGAGAGCGCGTGCTCCTCCAGCTTGAGCGCGATGTCGAGCAGCTCGTCGGACTTGCCGAGGGCCGAGAGGACATCGTGCGCCGCCGCCTTGATGATCTTGGCGCGCGGGTCGAAGGACTTGTACACCCGGTGGCCGAAGCCCATCAGGCGGACGCCGTCCTCCTTGTTCTTCACCTTGCGGATGAAGGAGTCGACGTCGCCGCCGTTGGCCTGGATGCCCTCCAGCATCTCCAGGACCGACTGGTTGGCGCCGCCGTGCAGGGGGCCCCACAGGGCCGAGATGCCGGCGGAGATCGAGGCGAACATGTTCGCCTGCGAGGAGCCGACCAGACGCACGGTGGAGGTCGAGCAGTTCTGCTCGTGGTCCGCGTGCAGGATCAGCAGCTTGTCGAGCGCGGAGACGACGACCGGGTCGAGGTCGTACTCCTGCGCGGGGACCGAGAAGGTCATGCGCAGGAAGTTCTCGACGTAGCCGAGGTCGTTGCGCGGGTAGACGAACGGGTGGCCGATCGACTTCTTGTACGCGTACGCCGCGATCGTCGGAAGCTTGGCGAGCAGCCGGATCGTGGAGAGGTGGCGCTGCTGCTCGTCGAACGGGTTGTGGCTGTCCTGGTAGAAGGTGGACAGCGCGGAGACCACCGAGGACAGCATGGCCATCGGGTGGGCGTCCCGCGGGAAGCCGCGGAAGAAGTTCTTGACGTCCTCGTGGACCAGCGTGTGCTGCGTGATCTCGTTCTTGAAGGTCGACAGCTCGTCGACCTTGGGCAGCTCACCGTTGATCAGCAGGTACGCCACCTCAAGGAAGGTGGAGCGCTCGGCCAGCTGCTCGATGGGGTAGCCGCGGTACCGCAGAATGCCCTGCTCACCGTCGAGGTAGGTGATGGCGGATTTATAGGCGGCGGTGTTGCCGTATCCGCTGTCCAGGGTGACCAGTCCGGTCTGGGCTCGGAGTTTGCCGATGTCGAAGCCCTTGTCGCCGACGGTGCTCTCGACCACCGGGTAGGTGTATTCACCGTCCGCGTACCGCAGTACTACAGAGTTGTCGCTCACGTCATCCCTCACCGACGTAGTGCCTCTTCTTCGAGGTGCCCTGACTGTCTCTACCATCCCCCATTTGGCTCAGGAGAGTGCACTCGGGGTCGCTCATTGGGCCATTCGGCGGCACTCAGTGCCGCCAACCTTCATATCCTGCCCCCTTCGCCCCGGTTCCGGTAGCCCTCCGTGATCTTTCACACGAGGGTGTCCCCTGTGAGCCGATGGGCGAGTGCGGTAAAGCGCCTGCCCGCCGAGACCGTGCGGACCGCCTGGGCGATCGCCCGGCGGGAGCCGACCAGGACGACCAGCTTCCGGGCCCGGGTCACGGCCGTGTAGAGCAGGTTCCGCTGGAGCATCATCCAGGCGCTCATGGTGACCGGAATCACCACCGCCGGATACTCGCTGCCCTGCGAGCGGTGGATGGTGACCGCGTACGCGTGGGCGAGTTCGTCCAACTCGTCGAAGTCGTACGGCACCTCCTCGTCCTCGTCCGTCCGCACGGTCAGCCGCTGCTCGACGGTGTCCAACGCCGTGACGACGCCGACCGTACCGTTGAAGACCCCGTTGGCCCCCTTCTCATAGTTGTTCCGAATCTGGGTCACCTTGTCACCCACCCGGAAGACCCGGCCGCCGAACCGCTTCTCCGGCAGGTCCGGGCGGGCGGGGGTGATCGCCTGCTGGAGCAGCCCGTTCAGCGAGCCCGCGCCCGCCGGGCCCCGGTGCATGGGGGCGAGGACCTGGACGTCCCGGCGCGGGTCGAGACCGAACTTGGCCGGAATGCGCCGGGCCGCGACGTCCACGGTGACCCGGGCGGCGTCCTCCGTCTCCTCCTCGACGAAGAGGAAGAAGTCCGGCAGGCCCTGGGTGAGGGGCGGCGTGCCGGCGTTGATCCGGTGCGCGTTGGTGACCACCCCGGACTGCTGGGCCTGCCGGAAGATCCGGGTCAGCCGCACCGCCGGCACGGGGCTGCCGGGGGAGAGCAGATCGCCGAGGACCTCGCCCGCGCCGACCGACGGCAGCTGGTCGACGTCCCCCACCAGCAGCAGGTGGGCACCCGGTGCCACGGCCTTGACCAGCTTGTTCGCGAGGAGCAGGTCCAGCATGGAGGCCTCGTCGACGACGATCAGATCGGCGTCGAGCGGCCGGTCCCGGTCGTAGGCCGCGTCCCCGCCCGGCTTCAGCTCCAGGAGCCGGTGCACGGTGGAGGCCTCGGCGCCGGTCAGCTCGGCGAGCCGCTTGGCGGCCCGCCCGGTGGGGGCGGCGAGCACGACCTTGGCCTTCTTGACGCGGGCCAGCTCCACGATCGAGCGGACCGTGAAGGACTTGCCGCAGCCCGGGCCGCCGGTGAGCACGGCGACCTTCCGGGTGAGGGCGAGCCGCACGGCCTCCTCCTGCTCGGGCGCGAGGGAGGCCCCCGTACGGTCCGCGAGCCAGGCCAGCGCCTTGTCCCAGGCCACGTCCCGGAAGGCCGGCATCCGGTCCTCCTCGGTCCGCAGCAGCCGCCGGAGCTGCCCCGCGAGCGACAGCTCGGCCCGGTGGAAGGGGATCAGGTACACGGCCGTGACGGGCGTCCCCTCGGGTCCGGGCACGACCTCCCGCACGACTCCCTCGGGGTCCTCGGCGAGCTCGCCGAGGCACTCGATGACGAGCCCGGTGTCGACCTGCAACAGCTTCACGGCGTCCGCGATGAGCCGCTCCTCGGGCAGGAAGCAGTGCCCCTGGTCGCTGGACTGCGACAGCGCGTACTGCAGGCCGGCCTTCACCCGGTCGGGGCTGTCGTGCGGGATGCCGACGGACTGGGCGATCTTGTCGGCGGTGAGGAAACCGATGCCCCACACGTCGGCGGCGAGCCGATAGGGCTGGTTCCGCACGACCGAGATCGACGCGTCCCCGTACTTCTTGTAGATCCGCACGGCGATGGAGGTCGAGACGCCGACGCCCTGGAGGAAGACCATCACCTCCTTGATCGCCTTCTGCTCCTCCCAGGCCGCGGTGATGTTCTTCGTCCGCTTCGGCCCCAGCCCCGGGACCTCGATCAGCCGCGCGGGGGCCTCTTCGAGGATGTCGAGGGTGTCGAGCCCGAAGTGCTGCGTGATGCGGTCGGCGAAGACGGGGCCGATGCCCTTGACCAGCCCGGAGCCGAGATAGCGCCGGATGCCCTGGATGGTGGCGGGCAGGACGGTCGTGTAGTTGTCGACGGTGAACTGCTTGCCGTACTGCGGATGCGACCCCCAGCGGCCCTCCATCCGCAGCGACTCCCCCGGCTGCGCGCCGAGCAGCGCCCCCACCACCGTGAGCAGGTCCCCGGCACCCCGCCCGGTGTCGACCCGGGCGACCGTGTACCCGCTCTCCTCGTTGGCGTAGGTGATCCGCTCCAGGACACCTTCGACCACTGCCGGCCCGCGACCTTCGTTGGACATGCCTCGACCGTAGCGAAACCCACCGACAACCGGTGCGGGACCGTGGAGGACTCCCGCCCGGGGAACCGGCCCGAGCTACCGTGCGAGAAGGGTGGGCCTTCTTCCCACCCGATGTGCGTGGAGGCCGGCCCTGGGCGTGACCAACGTGGACGTGGACGACGACGTGCTCGCCGAGGCCCCGGACCTGCTCGGCACGACCACGGAGAAGGACACGATCGACGAGGACCTCACCCACGGGTGGACCGTCCTGCACCGGGACGACGACTTCGCCACGGTCGCCCGCGTCCTCAGGGGGGCGAGCAACAGGACGTGCGGCATCCGGACAGATGGCCGTCGTCATACGTCCAGGAACGCCTCCAGCGTCTCCTCCAGGACCTCCACGCCGTCCCTCGCCCACAGATCGTCGTTGAAGAGTTCCACCTCCACCGGGCCCGTGTAGCCCGCCCTCTCCACCAGATCCGCCCAGGCGCGGAGATCGATCGCGCCCGTCCCCAGTTGGCCGCGGCCGTTGAGGACGCCCGCCGGAAGGGGGGTCGTCCAGTCGGCGAGCTGGAAGGAGTGGATGCGGCCCGTCGCGCCCGCGCGTTCCACCGCCGCCGGCGCGCGGTCGTCCCACCACAGGTGGTACGTGTCGACCGTGACGCCCACCTGCTCGGCCGGGAAGCGCTCGGCGATCTCCAGGGCCTGGTCCAGGGTCGAGACCGCGCACCGGTCGGAGGCGTACATGGGGTGGAGGGGCTCGATCGCCAGGCGGATTCCGCGTTCGCCCGCGTACGGAGCCAGGGCGTCGATCGCCTCGGTGATGCGGGCGCGGGCCGACGGCAGGTCCGGGTACGCCGGGGTGAGGCCGCCGGAGACCAGGACGAGGGTGTCGGTGCCGAGGGTCACCGCCTCGTCGATCGCCGCGCGGTTCTCCGCCTCCCAGCCGTCCGAGGTGAAGAAGCCGCCCCGGCAGAGGGTGGTGACGGCGAGCCCCGCGTCCCGTACGAGGGCGGCCGCGGCCTCCACTCCGTACGCCCGGACCGGCTCGCGCCACAGACCCGCGCCCCGGATGCCGAGGCGGACGCACTCCGCCACCAGCCGGGGCAGGGTCAGCTGTTTCACCGTCATCTGGTTGACGCTGAAGACGTCCTGGTTCACTGGGGGACTCCGTGCACGGTGAGGAGCGAGCGCATCCGGGACCCGGCGCGGGCCGGGTCCGGGAACAGGCCCAGCCCGTCGGCGAGTTCGTAGGCGCGGGCCAGGTGCGGGAGCGAGCGGGCGGACTGCAGGCCGCCGACCATCGTGAAGTGGTCCTGGTGGCCGGCCAGCCAGGCGAGGAACACCACGCCCGTCTTGTAGAAGCGGGTGGGCGGCCGGAAGAGGTGCCGGGAGAGGTCGACCGTGGGGTCGAGCGCCTTGCGGAAGGCCGCCGCGTCACCCGTGTCCAGGATCCTCACCGCCTCGGCCGCCAGCGGGCCCAGCGGGTCGAAGATGCCGAGGAGGGCGTGGCTGAAGCCCTGCTCGTCGCCCGCGATCAGCTCCGGGTAGTGGAAGTCGTCGCCCGTGTAGCAGCGGACGCCCTCCGGGAGGCGGCGGCGCAGTCCGACCTCGCGCCGGGCGTCGAGGAGGGAGACCTTGATGCCGTCGACCTTGTCGGGGTGGGCCGCGATCACGTCGAGGAAGGTCTCCGTGGCCGTGTCGAGGTCCGCCGAGCCCCAGTAGCCGTCGAGCGCCGGGTCGAACATGGGGCCCAGCCAGTGCAGGATCACCGGTTCGCTCGCCTGGCGGAGGAGGTGGCCGTAGAGGTCGAGGTAGTCCTCGGGGCCTTTCGCGGCGGCCGCGAGGGCCCGGGAGGCCATGAGAACGGCCTGCGCGCCCGACTCCTCGACGACCGCGAGCTGTTCCTCGTACGCCGCGCGGACCTCCGGCAGGGTGCCGCCCGTGATCTGGTCGGTGCCGACGCCGCAGGCGATCCGGCCGCCGACCGCCCTGGCCTCGGCGGCGGACCGGCGGATCAGCTCGGCCGCGCCCGCCCAGTCGAGGCCCATCCCGCGCTGGGCGGTGTCCATGGCCTCGGCGACCCCGAGGCCGTGGGACCAGAGGTGGCGGCGGAAGGCGAGGGTGGCGTCCCAGTCGACGGCGGCCGGGGAGTCGGGGGTGGTGTCGGCGTACGGATCGGCGACGACGTGCGCGGCGGAGAAGACCGTACGGGAGGTCGGCGGGCCGGCCGGGGAGAGCGCCAGCGGTTCGGGGCGGGGGGTGTACGCGCGCGTGGAGCCGTCCGGGAGCGGCAGGCGGAGGGTCACAGGGTCACCTCCGGGACCTCCAGGCGGCGGCCCTCGGCGGCGGACCTCAGGCCCAGCTCGGCGAGTTGGACGCCGCGGGCGCCGGCGAGGAGGTCCCAGTGGTACGGCTCGTCGAGCACGACGTGCCGGAGGAACAGCTCCCACTGGGCCTTGAAGCCGTTGTCGAACTCGGTGTTGTCGGGGACCTCCTGCCACTGGTCGCGGAAGGAGTGGGTCGCGGGGACGTCGGGGTCCCAGACCGGCTTGGGGGTCAGGCTCCGGTGCTGGACACGGCAGCCGCGCAGACCCGCGACGGCCGAGCCGTGGGTGCCGTCGACCTGGAACTCGACCAGTTCGTCGCGGTTGACGCGGACCGTCCAGGAGGAGTTGATCTGGGCGACGGCGCCGCCCTCCAGCTGGAAGATGCCGTACGCGGCGTCGTCGGCGGTGGCCTCGTAGGGCTTGCCGTGCTCGTCCCAGCGGCGCGGGACGTGGGTGGCGACCTGGGCGGTGACGGAGGTGACCCGGCCGAAGAGCTCGTGGAGCACGTACTCCCAGTGCGGGAACATGTCGACGACGATGCCGCCGCCGTCCTCCGCGCGGTAGTTCCAGCTCGGGCGCTGGGCGTCCTGCCAGTCGCCCTCGAAGACCCAGTAGCCGAACTCGCCGCGCACGGACAGGATCTCGCCGAAGAAGCCGCCGTCGACGAGGCGCTTGAGCTTGAGCAGGCCGGGGAGGAACAGCTTGTCCTGGACGACGCCGTGCTTGACGCCCTTCGCCTCGGCGAGGCGGGCGAGTTCGAGGGCGCCGGCGAGGTCGGTGGCGGTGGGCTTCTCGGTGTAGACGTGCTTGCCGGCGGCGATGGCCTTGGTGAGGGCGTCGACGCGGGCGGAGGTGACCTGGGCGTCGAAGTAGACGTCGACGCCGTCGTCGGCGAGGACGGCGTCGAGGTCGGTGGACCACTCGGTGAGGCCGTGGCGCTCGGCGAGGGCGCGCAGGGCGTGCTCGCGGCGGCCGACGAGGACGGGCTCGGGCCAGAGGGTCTCGCCGTTGCCGAGGTCGAGGCCACCCTGTTCGCGCAGGGCGAGGATCGAGCGGACGAGGTGCTGGCGGTGCCCCATGCGCCCGGTGACGCCGTTCATGGCGATGCGGACTGTCCTGCGTGTCACGGAATGTTCCTCTCCCCGGCGGGCGTGCGCCCTCGTTCGACCGCGGTCAATGCGCGGAGGCATGACAGAAAGCGCTTCCGGCACGATGATAGAAAGCGCTTTCTGTCACGGATGACGCTAGCCTGCCGACATCACCGCCGACAAGGCCCTGGAGGTACGCACGCGATGACCGTCACCCTGGCGGACGTGGCCGCCCGCGCACGGGTCTCCCCCGCCACCGTCTCCCGCGTCCTGAACGGCAACTACCCGGTCGCCGCCTCGACCCGGGAGCGGGTGCTGAAGGCCGTGGACGAGCTCGACTACGTCCTCAACGGCCCCGCGAGCGCCCTCGCCGCCGCCACCTCCGACCTGGTCGGCGTCCTGGTCAACGACATCGCCGACCCCTTCTTCGGGATCATGGCGAGCGCGGCGCAGAGCGCGATCGGGGAGAGCGCCACGGGGCGCGGCGGGGGCGAGAAGCTCGCCGTCGTCTGCAACACCGGCGGCTCCCCCGAGCGGGAGCTGACCTACCTCACCCTGCTCCAGCGGCAGCGGGCCGCGGCCGTGATCCTCATGGGCGGCGCCCTGGAGGACCCCGAGCACCTCGCGGCGACGGCCGGCAAGCTGACGAAGCTGGCGGAGGCGGGGACCCGGGTCGTGCTGTGCGGGCGGCCGCCGGTGACCGGCGACGCGAGCGCGGCGGCCCTCGTCTTCGACAACCGCACCGGCGCGCGCCTCCTCACCGAGCACCTGCTCGGCCTCGGGCACCGGCGGATCGGTTACGTGGCGGGCCCGGCCGACCGCACCACCACCCGGCACCGCCTGGAGGGCCACCGGGAGGCGCTCGCGGCCGCGGGCGTCGCCGAGGGGCCGACGGTCCACGGGCCGTACGACCGCCGCTCCGGCCACGGGGCCACGGCCGCACTCCTCGTCCGCGACCCGCGCCTCACGGCCGTCGTCGCGGCCAACGACACGGTGGCGCTGGGCGTCTGCGCGGCCCTGCGGGAGCGGGGGCTCTCCGTCCCCGGGGACGTGTCGGTCGCGGGCTTCGACGACCTGCCCTTCTCGGTGGACGCGGTCCCCGCCCTCACGACCGTCCGCCTCCCGCTCCACGAGGCGGGCGCCCGTGCGGGCCGCCTGGCCATGTCGGCGCAGGAACCCCCGGCGGGCGGCGTGGAGACGGTCCCGGGGGAGCTGGTGGTCAGGGGGTCGACCGCGGCGCCGCGGGGGTAGGCGGCCGCCGTCGCGGTGAAGACCGACGGCTTCCCCCGCTCCGGGGCCGAGGGCGCCGCGCCCTTTCACGCGGACGAGGGCCTCGGCGGCGAACCGCCCCTGCCGGACGCCCCCGGGGCCGCCGACCGCTACGAGCCGGCCGGGCCGTCCGGCTCGGCGTCGGCGCGGGCGGTCAGGCCCGTCGCCGCGAGGACCGCGTCGACCGTCTCCTCGACCGTCTGCTGCGCGTTGTCGATCCAGACGCCCTCGCCGGAGAGTTCGGCGCGCATGGCCTCGTCCAGGAAGGCCCAGTTCGTGGTCAGCTTCTTGTGACGGGCGTTGTTGCGCTCCCAGGCCTTGTCCGGGCCGGGGGCCAGGACGACCACGTGGAGCGGGGCCGCCTTCGCGTGGGCGCGGTAGAAGTCCAGGTGGGAGCGGCGTACGACCACGTCGTCGAGGACCGGCAGGAAGCCCGCCGCGGCGAAGCTGTCCGCGAGGAGACAGCCGTTGCGGGCGCGCAGCAGGATCTGCCGGTCCGCCTCCGGGTCGCCGTCCGGGCTCGGCCAGTGGCCGCCCCGGACGATCAGCTCCTGGAGGTGGTCGACCTCGATGTGCGCGGCCCGGGCGAAACGGGCCGCGAGGGCCGCCGCGACGGTGCTCTTCCCGCTCCCGGGGATGCCCACCAGCAGGACGGTGCCGGGGGCGGGTGCGGCGCTGTCGACGGTGACGTTCTCGAAGGTCATACGGGCCTTTCCTCGGAGGCGGGACGCGGGAACGATACGGCCACGGGCGCGTCGGACGCCACGGGTTTCCGGCCCGGGCCCCCTCCCGCGCCCCGCCGCGGCGCGAAGGACGTCAGCGCCACTCCCCCCACCAGCAGCGCGGCCGCGCACCAGCGGAGGGGGCTCACGCCCTCCCCCAGGAACAGCGCGGCCGAGGACATGCCGAAGACGGGGACGAGGAGGGAGAAGGGGGCGACGGAGGAGGCGGGGTGGCGGCGGAGGAGCCAGCCCCAGGCGCCGAAGCCGAAGACGGTCGTGATCCAGGCGACGTAGACGATGACGCCGACGCCGGTCCAGTCGAGCCCGCGCAGGGCCGCGAGGTCCCGCTCGGGGCCCTCCAGGAGGAGGGAGAGGGCGAGGAGCGGCAGGACGGGCACGGTGCTGACCCAGACCATGAAGTTGAGCGCGTCGGGCGGGGCGGCCTTGCGGGTCAGGACGTTGGAGAGGCCCCAGCAGGCCGCCGCGGCGATCACCAGGGCGAAGCCGGTCACGGAGCCCGCCGCGCCCTCGTCGACGGCGGCGACGCCGATGCCGGCGAGGGCGACGGCCATGCCGGCGAGCTTGCGGCGCCCGGGGCGTTCGCCGAGGGCGGCGAAGGCGAAGAGGGCGGTGAAGACGGCCTGGACCTGGAGGACGAGGGAGGAGAGCCCGGCCGGGGCGCCGAGGTCCATGCCGGTGAAGAGCAGCCCGAACTTGGCCACGCCGAGCGCGAGGCCGACGCCCACGATCCACTTCCAGGCGACCTTCGGGCGGCCGACGAGGAAGACCGCCGGCAGGGCGGCGACGAGGAAGCGGAGGGCGGAGAAGAGCAGCGGCGGGAAGTGGTCGAGGCCGATCTCGATGACGACGAAGTTGACCCCCCAGACGGCGGTGACCAGGGCGGCGAGGGCGATGTGGGCAGGGGCGAGTCGGCCCGGGCCGGAACCGGCCGGAGCGGTGCGTGCGGGGTGCATGCGATCGAGCATGGCCGCCGCCGACCGTGTAGCACCAGCACGGGTTCCTTCATGGTGAGATGAAGCGTTCCTACATCGATCCTCCGTCCAGGAGCTGCCCGTGCTGGATCTCGGCCGCCTTCGCGCCCTGCACGCCGTCGCCGTCCACGGCAGTGTCGGCGCCGCCGCCACCGCCCTCGGCTACACCCCGTCCGCGGTCTCCCAGCAGATCGCGAAGCTGGAACGGGAGACCCGCACGACCCTGCTCGAACGCAGCGGGCGCGGCATCCGGCTCACCGACGACGCCCATCAACTCGCCATCACCGCGCGGCAGTTGCTGGCGCTCGTCGAGGAGGCGGAGGTACGGCTCGAAGAGCGGCGGGGCCGGCCCGCCGGGCGGCTCGCGATCGCCTGCTTCGCGAGCGCGGCGCGCGGTCTGATGCCCCTGGCCCTGGCCGAGCTGGCCCGGCTCCACCCCGAGCTCGACGCCCGCCTCTCGGAGGTGGACCCGCACCTCTCGATCGACCTGGTGGCGCGGGGGGTGGTCGACCTGGCGGTGGCGCACGACTGGGACATCGCGCCGCTGCCGACGCCGCCGGGCGTCGAGCAGGTGGTCATCGGCGACGACCGGTGCGACATCCTCGTCCACCGGGACCATCCGCTGGCGGCGCGGGAGTCGGTGCGCCGGGAGGAACTGGCGGCGGAGCGGTGGATCTCGCAGCCGCCGGGGACGGTCTGCCACGACTGGCTCACGCGGACGCTGCGGGCCACGGGGTACGAGCCGCTGATCGTCCATCAGGCGGAGGAGAACCACACGCAGGTGGCGCTGGTGGCGGCCGGCCTGGGGATCGCCCTGGTCCCGCGCCTGGGGCGCGGGGCGCTGCCGCCGGAGGTGACGCCGGTGCGGCTCGATCCGACGCCGACGCGCCGGCTGCACGCCATGTGGCGGACGGGCGCGGCGCGGCGCCCGGCGATCCGGGAGACGGTCCGTACGCTCCAGGAGCTCTGGCCCTCGATCGCCTCCGCGGGGTGATCGGGGGCCGGGGCCTCCGATTCCTGCGCGGGTCCTTGACCTGGCAGTTACTTTCGGGCTATCCGTGACACCTTGGAAGTTTCCTTCAACCTTGCACGGCCGGAAGGAGCATCAGTGCACCACCGCGCCCCCGCCCCCTCCCGACGCACCCTCCTCACGGTGACCGCCGCAGCCGCCGCGGCGGCCGTCACCGGCACCCTCTCCCCCGCCGCCCACGCCGAGACGAACGACCGCGGGCTCCGGCGGATCATCGACCGGATGTCGCTGGAGGAGAAGGTCGGCCAGCTCTTCGTGATGCGGGTCTACGGCCACTCCGCCACCGCCCCCGACCAGGCCGACATCGACGCCAACCTCGCCGAGATCGGCGTCCGCACCGCCGCCGAACTGGTCGAGCGCTACCACGTCGGCGGGATCATCTACTTCGCCTGGGCCCACAACACCCGCGACCCCCAGCAGATCGCGGAGCTCTCCAACGGCATCCAGCAGGCCGCGCTCGCCCAGCCCACCCCGATCCCAGTGCTCGTCTCCACCGACCAGGAGCACGGCATCGTCTGCCGGGTCGGCAAGCCGGCCACCCTGCTGCCCGGAGCGATGGCCCTCGGCGCCGGCGGCTCGCACGCGGACGCCCGCAAGGCCGCCCAGATCGCGGGCGAGGAGCTCGCCGCCCTCGGCATCCGGCAGAACTACGCCCCCGTCGCCGACGTGAACGTCAACCCGGCCAACCCCGTCATCGGCGTCCGCTCCTTCGGCTCGGACCCGCAGGCGGTCGCCGGCCTCGTCGCCGCGCAGGTCAAGGGGTACCAGCGGGCCGGGGTCGCGGCCACCTCCAAGCACTTCCCCGGCCACGGCGACACCGCCGTCGACAGCCACTACGGACTGCCGACGATCACCCACACCCAGGAGCAGTGGGCCGAGCTCGACGCACCGCCGTTCCGGGCGGCGATCGAGGCCGGCATCGACTCGATCATGACCGCGCACATCGTGGTCCCCGCGCTCGACCCCAGCGAGGACCCGGCGACCCTCTCCCGGCCCATCCTCACCGGCATCCTGCGCGAACGGCTCGGCTACGACGGCGTGGTGGTCACCGACTCCCTCGGCATGGAGGGCGTCCGCACCAAGTACGGCGACGAACGCGTCCCGGTCCTCGCCCTGAAGGCGGGGGTCGACCAGCTGCTCAACCCGCCGAAGCTGGACGTCGCCTGGAAGGCGGTCCTGGCGGCGGTCAGGGCGGGGGAACTGACGGAGGCCCGGCTCGACGAATCGATCCTGCGAATCCTGCGGCTCAAGGCGAAGCTCGGCCTCTTCCGGCAGGCGTACGCGACCCGGGCGGGCGTCGAGCGCGTGGTCGGCAGCGAGGAGCACCTCGCCCACGCCGACCGCATCGCCGAGGCGACCACGACCCTGCTGCTCAACGAGGACGGCTTCCTGCCGCTGAGCCCGGCCACCCACCGCTCGGTCCTCGTCGTCGGCGCCGATCCGGCCTCGCCGTCCGGCACTACGGGCCCGCCGACCACCACGCTCGCGACGGCGCTCTCGGAGCTGGGCTTCACCGCGACGGCCCTGTCGACCGGGATCACGCCGACGGCCGCGAAGATCGAGGAGGCGGTGGCGGCGGCGGCCGGCAGGGACGTGGTCGTGGTGGGCACGTACAACGTCGGCGCCACCAGCCCGCAGCGGACGCTCGTCGCGCGGCTCGTCGCCACCGGGGTGCCCGTCGTGACGGTCGCGATCCGCAACCCGTACGACGTCGCGCGGCTCGGTGGACAGCGGGCGTCTCTCGCGGCCTACTCCTGGACGGACGTCGAACTCCGGGCCGCCGCGCGGGTCCTGGCCGGACGGGCCCGCCCCCTCGGCCGCCTGCCGGTCCCCGTCCAGAGCGCGGAGGAGCCGGGGCGGGTGCTGTATCCGGTGGGCCACGGCTTGTCGTACACCCGCTGACGGGTGCGCCCCGCGGGGCGGTGCCCCCCGGTACCCGCCGTGTGGGGCCCGCACCCGCCGGGGCGGTACCCGCCCCGTGTGGGCAATCGTCCCGC